>NZ_MIKA01000009.1 GCF_001730295.1 Enterococcus plantarum | reverse complement strand
GGATGTGGGTGACCGATCCAAGTAAAGTCACACAAGCAGACGTTCAATTCAATGAAAAATATAAAGAATACCTAGATATATTGACGAAGCCAGAAAAAGGTTTGGTTGACGAGTATTTTCAAACAATTACAGAAGAATTGAAAACAGGGATCAATCAAAAAACAGGGAAACCATTAACGGATTTAGAAAAAGCACAACGTTGGTCGACCATCGCAAGTGCGATCGCAGCCGTAGCAATTGGTGCTTATTATGGAGGAAAAGGGTTTACTGGCAAAGGGACAAACGCACCTAAGACGCCTACTTTAAAGGGAAATAAAGGCGGTAAGAATTATACACTGGATCGAGGGAAGAATAAAGGGAAAACTGGGTATAAGAAACCTAGTGGGGCTAGAAATGTTATTAAAAATAACTTAGGTAAAGAAATAGATATAACCCCTTCTAAAGTTCATACTAAGGTGAATAAAAACCCGGGACCATTTGGTGAACCTAATAGTAGTGTAGATATTTTAGATTCTAAAGGAGAACTTACTACAAGACGATTTTATGATGAAACAGGAAAAGCTATACGTGATGTTGATATGACAAATCATGGTAATCCTAAAAGACATCCTGAGTACCCTCATGAACATAAGTGGAAGTACGATCCTAATGGAAAACCTACTAGAGAATAAAAAATATATATGGAATGTGGAGGTTTGTAAATTATGGACTATAAAGAAATGGAAGAAAGCGTAGGTTATGGAGAAGAATACAATTTTTATTATAAGGATAAAGAATTTTGGATTAGTCAAAATTCTGACGGGAATTACTTAACTGAAGTTGGTGGAGAAACTCAAGAGTTTAAAAACTCAGAAGATTTGTTGAAGAATGCACGAATAAATGGGAAGTCTATTAGTGAGATTTGGGAAGAAATAAAAGATCAGTTTTAAAATAAAAAGGCACTTTATCACGAGACTGTTAATCAAGCGATAAGGCCTAAACTCACTAATCAGATTGCTGATAGCTAATAATATAAAAAAGTGTAATGTATTTGTTTAAAAATACGTTACACTTTTTGATGTTTGACAATTAAAAAATATCCCAGTCTCTTTTCTGAAATTTATGAACTAAATCACTAATCTCTGTTAGTTCATTTTTAGTCAAGTTAGGTAGGCTTTGAATAATTTCATACTCTTCCTCTGAAGTGATAGTATATTTGGTATCCACACCATTTTTAAAGTTCAATTTTGTATTATCTGAATCATCTAAAAAATAAAGTGTTGGTAAACAGAGCAAAAAATTAGAAGGTACTTGCAGTTTTTTCTCCATAGCTTTTAATTCGTCAAATTTTGGAATAGTAATACCTTCATATTCATACATGTCAAGCATATGCCCTAGTTGCTTTTCTTTGTTTACCGATTCTATATAATTTCTTATTAATGAAATAAATTTCACTTCATCGTCATAAGAAAAGTTATTTTTTTTCACTTCATTCACAATATTTTGAACGTTAGAATCGGCTAAAACAACTGCGGTAGAATACACATCATTTTACAGATGGAATCGGTTGTTGGTGGAATGGGATTGTCAAAGGAACAAAAGGGCTCAATACCGAAGGTTTTTTACTCTTAGAAACAGGCAAAGGCATTTTACTAGTTTTAGAATCTACGATAGGATTTGTAGGAGAGGGGATCAGTTCATTAGCGATTGGGAGTATACAAGTTGGTCAGCTATTAGGTGGAGGACTCGCTGCAGGGATCAATAATCGAAGAGGCGTAAAATCACCAGATTGGATTGGAAAAGATTGGTCAGGAGCTGTTAAGAATGTTCAGGCATTAACTCCTGAAGCCATTTTTGAAATGAGTAAAGCAGCGATAGGCGCAATGGCTGATGACTTTAAACGTGGAGATATCTATGATATGACGACAGATATTTTGACAGTGGGCACCATGTTATCAGCAGTAAACGGATTGAAAAACACGGCAAAGAATGTTACAACTAAGTTGAAAGCGCCAAAAGTAGGATCGGTCGTGGACGATGTAGCTAGGAAAGCTAGTGGAGCTAATATTCCTAAACTTTCTAGTTTGTCCGAAGCAGAAAAACTTAAAATTGCTAATCAATATAAGCAGACTGCACCAGTAGGTATTCCTGACAGTGCAAAATGAATGCTGGTTATGAACAAATTACTTATAAGTGGAATGATGGTCAATTTAAGTATGAAGTAAGGTGGCATACAAGAACTCCAGGAGCACCTGTAGAACAAGGTAATACATGGGTTGTTCAAAGAACAGTACCTGGAAATGGAGGAAACAAGCCACAAACATTCTTTAAAATTGGTGATAATGAATGGGTAGAAGGATATAAATGGTATGATGCTATAAATGCTAGAAAAGCAGGAAATGCTACTCCAGAACAAATAAAAATTTTAGATAAGGGTCATTGGAAGGAATGAATTAAATGATTGATAGTAGGTTTTATGAAGGTTTTCAGGGCGAAGCAGAGTTTACCTTTGTTGCTGATAATAATAAACTTGTAATTTGGAATGGCTATTTCGAGACTATTTTAGATAACTTATTAGATTGCAATGTAGAAAAAGAGGGAATTATGAATGAATATTTTAATCATGAAGGATGGTATGATGATTCACCATGGCTGATAAAAGATAATTCTCTTACTATTAATCAATTAAAACGTTTTGATATTAACAAAATTAATCAAACTTCAATGAAAGAAGATCTAGAAGAAGTAGTTCAAACGATTATTTCATTTTTAGAAATTAATCGTTTGAGTAAAATCTATATTGAATACGAATAATCAAAAAACAAAAAAGGCACTCAATCACAAGACTGGTAATCAAGTGATTGAGCCTTGACTAGTAAGGAACAATCTCACTAATCAAGTTGCCAATAGCTAACAAAAAGCTAGCTGTATTTATTGGACAAAAATTCAAGAGACTTTTCTAATCTTTTTGACTATTCTTTGATATACAAATCAACTAAGTTGTCGACTACGGAAACGGTATGAGTGGGTGAAAAACTACTGATCCGTTTTTTTCATATATCAAAAAATTGAAGTAGTAAAAAATATTCAAACAGAAAATAAATAAAAAGTTAAAGGGATAAACCATATAGTTATTTATACAGTATGCATTTAACCTCGAAAAATTAATTAGATATGACCTGGGCCACTTCGATCAATGAACGGTCGTTACCATTGTCGTGTCCAACTTGCCACAGGCGCTTATGTATGGATGTGGGTGACTGATCCAAGTAAAGTCACACAAGCAGACGTTCAATTCAATGAAAAATACAAAGAATACCTAGATATTTTGACGAAACCAGAAAAGGATTTGGTTGACGAGTGTTTTCAAACAATTACAGAAGAATTGAATACAGGGATCAACCAAAAAACAGGGAAGCCATTAACGGATTTAGAAAAAGCGCAACGATGGTCGGCCATCGCAAGTGCGATCGTAGCCCTAGCAATTGATGTCCATTCTAGTATAATGAACGTAGTTAGCTAAGATAGATTTTTTAAATTTCTTTCACATGATTCAAAAAATAGAAAGCAAATCACTTCTACTTATTGTTATTTAAGCTTATAATAAACTAAAATTCTAGGAGGCATAGCCGATGAAAGCAGACGAAAAAAAAGTTTATGACTTCATAATGGATCGAACGAAATCTGGTCATCAAGAAGACATGAAACAGTTGCTAGCAGAACTGATGGAAAGAAGATCAACGGACAAGCTCGATAAAATGTACCTAATGAGTGTGGTTCCTAGAGCTCTTTCTTATTTAGACCATGATGCAGTTAATGAAGTAAAAAAAGTAGTGTCAAAGTTTACAGCAAAACGATAAGTTAAAAAATAAAGGCAAGCTGATTCAGGTGGATGAGTTTGTCTTTTTTTTAGGTGTAGGAAATTCCAGATGAAGAAATCAGAATCGAAAAATATCTTAATTCAATCGCATGCAGAAATACATAGAAGAAATCTCTACGACAGTTCAAGAAACCTGTCGTAGAAATAGACAAAAATTGGATTTTTCATTTGTTATTGATAAAATAATTATGCTAAAGTAAATCAGTCATTAAAAAGAGTGGGTGAGCAGGATGAAACATATAAAAAATACATTGAAGTTATTTAAATTAGATTGGCAACGCATTTTTAAAAACCCAATCGCTACATTTTTGATTATTGCACTGATGATTATTCCATCACTTTATGCATGGTTCAATATTGAAGCTTTATGGGATCCTTATGCAAACACAGGAGAGTTACCAATTGCAGTATACAGTGATGATCAAGCAGCATCATTCAAAGGTAAAAAAGTCAATATTGGTGAGGAAGTCTTAAAAAATCTTCATAAAAACAAACAATTGGGTTGGCGGTTCGTCGATTCTAAAGAAGAACTAGACAAGGGCGTACGATCAGGTAAATATTATGCTGGTATTTATCTACCCAAAGATTTCTCCAAAGATTTGTTAAGTTTTACGACAGGGGAAATCACTAAGCCTAAAATAGACTATTCAATCAATGAGAAGATCAACGCAATTGCACCAAAAATTGCGGAAAAGGGCGCGACTTCTTTACAAGCACAAATCACTGATGAATTTACTAAAACAGCTAGTGGGACATTGGTCAAGGTTTTTAATGATATTGGCTACAACTTAGATTCTAATTTAGTCAGTATCACAAAAGTAAAAAACATGATTCTTTCAACAGATGAAAACATGGCTCAAATCGATAAATACACACAAGAAGTTGTAGCATTACACGGGAAAATGCCAGAACTAAAAACAAAATTGGCGAAAGCAAATGAGTTTGTTGAATATTTGCCAGAAGTCGATGCATTAGGAGCGAAATTAGTTGATTTAAATAATAAGATACCGACAATCAAAGAACAAGCGAAAGTTATTTTAACGTTGCAAGAAAAAATTCCGGAAATTCAAAATGCTGGTAAACAATTAGCGATGATCGATGATGATTTTGCTTCTGTTGAACAAACGATGAATGAAGGGATCGAAGAAGCGAAACAAGGCTTAACGATTATTCAACAAGTTCAAACTGCACTACCAGACATTGAAAAACTTGGAAATCAAGCAGATCAATTAGCGACTGCCACGAGTGAAGGGGCAACGAAATTGCAAGAGGCACTACCAGGCATTACAAGTAGTATGAAAGTGACCTTACAAGCAATTGGAACAATCAGTTCTAGCGTTTCATCTGTTGTCGAGCAACTACGAGACAATCGTTTGACACCTGACGAGCGCGAAATGCTGAAACAACAATTGTCAGCTAGTCTAGGAAAACAGCAAGTGGTTGTTCAACAATTGATCCAAACGTTGACACAGATTCAAGAATCCGCTGGAAATCAAGAGTTACAGCCTACTATTGATAAGTTAACAACAATTAGTAATATGATTTCAGATTTAAAAGTCAAAGTGGATAATTTAGATGTAAATGCTATTACAGATGCTGACTTAGAAGCGATTCAAAATGCAGCCAATGAAATTGCTACAACCGCATCAAGTATTGATGTTGAGGCGGTTTCAACGATGGTCAATGATATCTTAACGAAACTGATCGCAACAATTAGTACCGCTCAAGGACTCCTTGATAAGGCAAAACAAATAGACTTTGCTTCATTATTAAACGCAACACAAGATACTGTTTCAAATGCAATCGGCATTTTAGAAAAATACCAAGCAGAGTTACCTGCAATTAAACAAGAAGTTCATTATGCCAATGTTTTATTGAACGGCCATATGGATACAATCGTAAATGGGATCAACAAAGGTGCCGACCTTTACAATAACGAATTGCCTGTAATAGAAGATAAACTTGGATTAGCAGCAAATTTCATTCAAAATGATTATCCAGGAATCAGAAATAATATCACAGATACATTGAATACGGTCAATGACAAAATGCCGGATTTAGAGTCTGCATTAGATAAAGCCAATGACTTAGTTCAAAACGATTGGCCAACCATCAAAACTGGGGTGCGTAAAGCCGCTGAAGCAATCCGAAAAGGTGAAAAGGATGTAGACCTTGGTCAAGTGATAAAACTGTTTAAACTTGACGCCAATGCTGAAAGTGACTTCTTCTCGAAACCCGTAGAAATATCTGAAGATAAAATTTATCCTATTGCAAATAATGGCTCAGCGAGTACACCGTTTTACACAGCTTTGTGTTTATGGGTCGGCGCAGTGTTGTTTTCAAGCGTTGCAACAACCGATTTTTATTTAGACGAAAAGGACCGCACGAAATATTCTAAACGAGAACAATTTTCTGCAAGAATGTTGACATTCTTAGTCATGGGATTAGCACAAGCGTTGATTGTGACGTTAGGAAATTATTTCTTATTAGGTGTAGATGTAAGACAACCTTTTTATAGTGTCTTGTTCGCCTTATTGATCGCTTTCGCCTTTATGATGATTGTTTACGTTTTAGTAGCGCTGTTCGGAAACGTCGGAAAAGGAGCTGCGATCATTATATTAGTACTGTCTATTTCTGGCGGTGGCGGGAATTATCCAATACAAGTGTCTGGTAAATTCTTCCAGTTTATTAATCCGTTTTTACCATTTACCTATGCGGTGAATTTATTACGAGAATCGGCAGGAGGAATTTACTGGCCAAACGCGTGGAAAGCAATTATCATTTTAAGTGGTATTGCGATCGTTTTCTGTGTATTAGGGATTTTCTTATATCCGTATGTCGAGGAAAAAACGAAGAAATTAGAGAAGGTCTCTCATGAGAGTCGTATCTTCCACTAAAATAGTGTAGTTATTTATAACAAAAGAGTGAGGCAACTTTGGAATAAGTTTGCTTCACTCTTTTGCTATTTTGTGATAAACAGGACATAATAGAGACAAGCTTCCTCATTTCAAGGTGCCCCTAACAAAAAAGAAAAGACCTCCAAGCATTCAAATCGGGGCTTTCTAAACAATAAAAAGTCGCTAATAAAAGTCGTTTTTCACTATACAAATTTTTGAAATCATTTTATAGTTTTGAAATATGCTAAAAACGAGGTAGGGATTATGATGATAAATTTTTTAATTGGTCGTTTTGAAAAAAAGCAACAAAAAAGTTCAGATATTCGTACAGCATTTGGGATTTTTGCTGGAATCGTAGGATTATTATCTAACATGCTACTCTTTGTCAGTAAATTTTTGATAGGGTTGATTTCCGGTAGTGTGTCGATCATGGCAGATGCAATGAACAACTTGTCAGATACAGTATCATCTGTTTTGACCTTAGTCGGTTTTTATATTTCTGGTAAGCCAGCAGATGAAGAACATCCATATGGTCATGAACGATTCGAATACATCAGTGGTATGTTGGTTTCTTTACTGATTACATTTGTCGGTTTTCAATTTTTTATGACATCGATCGATCGGATCAAAAATCCGCAAAGTATTACAGTTACTCCAGTAATTTTGATTATTTTAGTTTTATCGATATTGATCAAAGTGTGGCAAAGTGTTTTTTATCAGCGTGTTGCTAAAAAAATTGACTCCAATACACTAGTTGCAACGGCTAAAGATAGTTTAAATGATGTATTTACGACGATTGCTGTATTAGTTTCAGCTACAGTTGAAGGAGTGACGGGATTAAAGATCGATGGAATCGTGGGATTGGTCATTGCTTGCTACATTATTTTTAGTGGCCTTCAGTTGATTCGAGAATTTGTAAATGAGTTGATGGGGTTACGCCCTAATCAAGCAGCAATCGATGAAATGAAGCTGTATTTATCATCTGTTTCAGAAATTGTAGGATACCATGATTTATTGATTCATCAGTATGGACCAAGTAAAATGTTTGCTTCCGTACATATTGAAATCGATGATCGTTGGGATTTAACAAAGGCTCATGAAACAATCGACGAGATCGAAAATAAATTTAAAAAGCAGTTGGGTGTAGAACTCGTTTGTCATATCGATCCGGTAAATCTACATGATCAAAGGCAACAGTTTATTCATCAAGAGCTGAAAAAGGTTATTAAAGGAATTAGTGACGAGTTAAAGGGACATGATATTCGTTTAGTGGATCATGGTGGAAAACCGCGCATTTTATTCGACTTAGTTGTCCCAAATCATTTTAAAGGAACCGATCAAGAATTAAAGATTCGTCTACAAGAGCAAGTCTATAGAAATATTGGCGATTATATAGTAGAAATAACGTTTGATCACAATTACCTATTGTAGAGGTCTCTATAATGACGAAAAAAAGAATATATTTATAATTTTTCTCAAAAATTATATAAATATAGTTATTTTATATAAAAAAATGAGAAAAACAAAAGCTCCTAACATGTTAATATAGATGAGGACTTGTTAGGGGGAAATAGAAAAATGGATACAAATTTATTGATGGTTCTATATTTTTTAGTGATAGTGATTGTTGTTTTAACATTAGTGATTATCAGAGACAAACAATTATTACAGAATTTATTAGAAAAAAAAGAGAGAAAACAAGAAAAAATTACGGATTTGAAATTAGAAAAAGTTCGTTTAAAGCATATAATAAAAATGCAAGATGAAACAATTTCTCATATGTTGATGTCAAATACGCAGTATTCTAAACCAGTGGGACTGGGTTATCTGAATCGAGATGCTTCAGAAGAATCTGCTATTCAAGAATGGCACTTGGATGAATATGAAAGTATGAACCGAGAGTATTATCAATAAAACAGTGACGAAGAGCTGACGTAAAATGTTGTGAGGCGGATGGGACAGAAGCGCTTATTTCAGAAGGGATTGCTTCTTCTCCCACCATTTATTCGTATTTAGGGTGTGATACAAAAGTGATTTTTACTTTTGTATCACACCCTTTTTACTATGGCAAAATAGGATAGTAAATTTAAAATACCAAGTAGTTCAAGCGTATCTTCTTAATGAAGGAGGGACTCCTTTGGCAACGAAGTTGGTAATTGAAAAAATTTTAACAATAAAAAAAGGGCGGATTTCTCCACACCTAAAACAGTCTAACTTTTAGAGCACACAACAAAATAGTTATCACTCCGTCGCTTTTTTACTTTTAAAGTCTGTACGAATATTGTTTAGACGTTTTTTGTAAGGTTTAAGAAATGGTTTGTTCTTTTTCTATTAACGCCGAGAAAAGAAGGGAAGACGAACTATTTTTTTTAAAATAACACTCTTGTTATAATGAAGAAAATCAACGGACTGAGCGTTTCTTTAATGGATAAGGAAAGAGTGATAAATTTTTTAATAGTTTAACATGAAAATAATTGACAATCCCAATTTATGAGCGTAGCATATGTCATTGTTTGTGGAAAAAAATACAAATTTTTCCTACTAATAGGTTATAAAAAAATAGAGAAGGAGAGGGGAAAAAGTGGACTATTTAAAACGATTGTTCATCGGAAAACCATTGAAATCTACTGAAAATGATGAACATAAATTAAGTCGATTTGCAGCATTGGCTTTGTTGTCATCAGATGCATTGTCTTCAATTGCTTATGGTACAGAACAAATAGTTGTTGTACTTGTTACACTGTCTGCTGCTGCTATATGGTATTCACTACCGATTGCTGCTTTTGTTATTATTTTACTTATATCATTAACGTTATCTTATCGGCAAATCATTCATGCGTATCCTCATGGCGGTGGAGCTTACGTTGTTAGTAGTGAAAATTTGGGAAAAAATGCAGGTCTAGTGGCTGGTGGGTCACTGTTAGTTGACTACATGTTAACGGTTGCTGTTTCGGTTTCTGCAGGAGCTGAGGCGATCATTTCGGCGGTACCGGCTTTATACGGTCACCAAGTTGCAATTTCGATTGTCATTGTTTTGTTGATTATGTTGATGAATTTACGGGGATTGAGAGAATCCGCTAGTTTTTTTATGTTGCCTGTTTATAGTTTTATTGCCGTGATTACACTGCTCATTGCAACAGGTTTAGTTAAGATCTTTACAGGTGCCGTACCATTACATGCGACCGCAATTCCAGGAACCGTTGTACCAGGTATCACGATTGCGTTGATTTTACGAGCATTCTCATCTGGTTCATCTTCTTTAACGGGGGTTGAAGCAATTAGCAATGCCGTGCCATTTTTCAAAAAACCTCGAGCAAAAAATGCGGCTGGAACATTAACATTGATGGCGGCAATTTTAGGATTTTTCTTTGTCGGCATCACGTTCATAAACTATTGGTATGGAATCGTCCCACAAACTGAAGTAACTGTGCTAGCTCAAATCGGGAAAGCGGTTTTTGGACAGAATATTCTTTATTATGTACTGCAATTTTCTACAGCGTTGATTTTAGCTGTTGCTGCTAATACGGGATTTTCGGCTTTTCCAGTACTCGCATACAATCTAGCAAAAGATAAATTTATGCCCCATATGTATATGGATCGGGGAGATCGTTTGGGTTACTCAAATGGGATTTTGACTTTGGCAGCTGGATCGGTTGTTTTGTTATTGATTTTTCAAGGGTCGACGGAACGATTGATTCCGCTGTATTCCATTGGTGTGTTTATTCCGTTTGCCTTATCTCAGACAGGGATGGTTCTTAAATGGCGGAAAGAGACTGAAAAATGGTTATCAAAATCGATTGCTAATATTGTCGGTGCGTTTATTTCTTATGCGATTATCGTTATTTTATTCATGTATCGTTTAGGCGATATCTGGCCATTCTTTATTATTATGCCTGTTTTGATTTTTGTTTTTTACAGTATCCATGCTCATTATCAAAATGTAGCTGAACAATTGCGCTTAGAGGAAACTGTGAAGCAACAGGAATTTTATGGCAATACAGTCATCGTTTTAGTTGGGAATGCGACTCAGGCAAATGTGGGAGCTGTAAATTATGCTCGTTCGATCGGTGATTATGTGGTTGCGATGCATGTGTCATTAGATGAAAATATCGCAAAAGAAAAGGAAATTGAAGCAGAATTTAAGCGACATTTTCCTGATATTCGTTTTTCTGTCGTTCATTCATCTTATCGGTCGATTACGAACCCCATTCTTCGTTATGTTGATTTGGTGAGTAAAAATTCAGCGAAGCGACAGTATACGACGACGGTGTTGATCCCGCAATTTGTCCCTAATCGACGTTGGCAAAATATTTTGCATAATCAGACGAGTTTACGTTTACGTCTACGGTTATCTTGGCGAGAAAATATTGTTGTCGCAACGTATAGTTATCATTTGAAGAAATAGAAACAGAGCAAGTAAGAATAGTTAACATTCTTACTTGCTCTGTTTGTCAAATTCTAGGAATGTTTACTCGCCGGATCTAATCGGCGTTCGATCATGCCTAATATCCAGTCTGTAATGATAGCCATTAAAGCCGTTGGCAATGCTCCAACAAGGATAATTGCGGTACCATCTGTGGCATTTGTTCCACGAATAATAATATCGCCAAGACCGCCGGCACCTACAAAAGCACCAATTGCTGTGATTCCGATCGCCACAACTAAAGCATTACGAATCCCTGCCATAATTACAGAAACGGAGAGTGGCAATTCCACCATATAAAGTCGTTGCCATTTTGTCATCCCCATGCCTTTACCGACATCTAAAATATTTCGATCAACTTGAATCATCCCAGTATAGGTATTCTTAATGATCGGTAAAAGAGAATAGAGAAAGACTGTAACAATAACGGTATTCACTCCAAGACCAAGACCTAGCATCAAAATAGAGAGCATTGCTAGGGAAGGAACTGTTTGAATTAAGTTTGCGATACTCACGACCCAACCAGCCATTTTTCTTCTTCGAGCAATGAAAATACCAATTGGGATTCCTACGATTGCAGCAAATAATACACCGTAGATGGAAATTAAGAAATGCCGAACAAATTGACTCAAAACATAACTACCGTTTTGCTCAAAGTAATAGAAAAACTGTTGTAGTAAATTCATATCTTGTAGATTCTGCATTATTTCCCACCTCCTTCAGATTCGAAGAAATGGTGTTCTTTTAAGAAGTTTTCCGCAACTGTTGCTGGTTCCATTAAATCGTTGTCTGCTTGATAATTTAGTTTTTGCATTGTTTCTGTCGAAATTTTTCCTGAAAGTTTAGCAATGACATCGTTCAATTCAGGATGTTTTTCTAAGAGTTCATCCGTTGCAACGGCACAGGCATCGTAAGGTGGGAAGAAGTGAAGGTCATCTTCTAAAATAACTAAATCATAACTGCCAATCCGGCCATCTGTTGAATACCCTAAAACAACGTCCATCTTATTAGCCGCAACAGCATCATAAACTAAACCGATTTGCATAGGAAAAACACGTTTGAAGTCAAAGCCATATGTTTCAGTAAATCCTTTATACCCATCGCCTTTACGGTCGATCCAAGAGGTGTCAACGCCAGCGGTCAATTGATCACCAACTTTTTTTAGGTCGCTGATGGTTTTTAAATTGTATTTTTTTGCTGTTTCTTGTGTGACCATAAATGCATAGGTATTAGCAAACCCATAAGAATTAAACCATTTTTGTTGGAATCTTTTTTGAAACTCTTTTTGCACGACATCAAACGCTTTTTTAGGATCTTTGATTGGGTCCATGTTTAAGGTAGTCGTCAAATCGGTTCCGGTATAACGAGCTGCTGAAATTTGAGCATCTCCGTTCATCATTGCTTGATGATTGATCGTAGTTGTTGCTAAATTGTTGATGATCGTCGTTTTTTCATCTGTATAATGTTCAATCATGCCAGCAACTAAACTTGCTAGTATTTGCGCTTCTGATGTAATTCCACCAGTAATGGAAATCGTAGAATCATCGGAATTAGAAGCAAGCCCAGGTAAAGAACAACCAGATAAAAGCAATGCGCTAAAAAATGCTATGAGTAATAATTTTAATTTACGTTTCATCATTCTGCCTCCCTTAATGCTTTAGGAGTTAATTTCTTCTCTAACAGACCCAATAATAAGTCTGCAGCTAAAGCCAAAATAGTAACAGGAATGGTTCCCGCAAAAATCAAATCAGGTTGATAATTATTTAATCCGCTGAAAATGAAGTCTCCGAGACCACCAGCACCAATGTAAGAAGCGAGCGTTGCCCATGCAATGACATACACTGCAGCTAGGCGAATTCCGGCCATGATCGTTGGCATAGCGATAGGTAACTCAACCATGAAAATCGATTGCACATTTGTCATGCCCATTCCTTTGGCAGCATCTTTATAATCAGAACTTACTTCTTTGATCCCAATATACGTATTTCTTAAAATAGGTAATAGAGAGTAGATAAGCAACGCAATGATTGCTGGAATTTTACCAACACCAAAGATCGGAATCATCAATGCAAGTAGTGCCAATGAAGGAACGGTCTGTAAGGCACTTGTTAAACCAATGACAATGGCAGCCGTTCTTTTTGTTCTCGTCAACAAGATTCCAATTGGGACAGCAAACAAAATTCCTAAGATAAGTGCAACACCAGAAATAAAAATATGTTCACCGATTTTAGTGACAAATTCATTTCCTCTTTCTAAAAGAAACTGATTCATTTTGCTACACCTCCGCTTGAGGTTGTTTGACATCAATTGATTCTGTTTCACTTGTAAATGGAGTGGTTTCTTCTGTTTCTTCTTCACCCCAGATAACATCATACACAATGTCTACTAAAGAAGCTCTAGTTAGAATTCCAACGACTTTTTGTCGGTCATCAACAACGGGAACATATTTTAGTCCACGTTTTAAAATTCGTTGCAGGGTATCGCGTAATAATGAGGATTTTTTTACAAAGAATACTTTAGGATTCATGATATCGCTGACACTTGTCGCGGTATTTCTACGGCGGTCAATCGTTTCAACGTCAACAAAGCCTTTTAAGACGCCTGCGCCATCTACCACTAAGAGTGTATCAACACGTTTTTCTCTCATTAGTTTGATTGCTTCTGACAATGATTTTTCCGGGGTGATCGTGATAGCGTTATTTAGCATGACTTCACCAACTGTGGTGATATCTGGTTTAGCCTGGATCAAGCGATCTTCACCAATCAACTCTTCGACAAATTCATTGACTGGATGACGTAAGATATTGTCTGGTGTATCAAATTGAATGACTTTCCCTTCGCTCATGATGGCAATTCGATTCGATAATTTTAATGCTTCATCCATATCGTGGGTAACAAACACAATGGTTTTTCCTAAACGTTCTTGTAAATCTTTAACTAAATCTTGTAAAGAGTCTCTTGTGATTGGATCTAAAGCTCCAAAAGGTTCATCCATCAAGATAATATCCTGATTCGCTGCAAGAGCGCGGACAACACCGATTCGTTGTTGCTGACCTCCGGATAGCTCATTGGGATAACGATCTAGCATTTCTCTAGGGAGTTCAACTAAATCAATCATTTTTTCTGCGATTTTATTTCGTTCTTCTAGGTCAACTTTTAATAACTTCGGTACAAGAACGATATTTTCTCTAATCGTCATGTGTGGCATCAAGCCGATATTTTGAATGACATAGCCAATTTTTCTGCGTAATTCTACTGGATTGATTGTTTGAATATCTTCACCATTGATCATGATTTTTCCTTTTGAGGGATCAGTCATTCGATTGATCATCCGCATAGAGGTTGTTTTACCACTTCCGCTAGTTCCGATAAAGCAGATAAACTCCCCTTTATTAAAAGACAGATTGACGTCATCTACAGCGATTTTACCGCCTTTGTAAATTTTTGAAACATGTTGAAATTCGATCAACTTTCTCACCCCAAATTCTTTTTTCTGTGTCTCATTCTTTAAATGATTGCAGTGTTTCCTAACAAACGTTTCTACTACTAGTATGCTACAAAATAACGATTTGGACAAATCAGATGTTTTTTTTGTCATTTTAAATTAAAATTTGTGAGAAAATTATTCGATTTTACCAACGAATTTGGGAGTAAAGAATAGTGAGCGTGATTAGGGAACTATTATTCTATTGACAATAGTAAGGAACCTTAGTATATTGATGATGAGCATCTACTGTTTTATGAATAATAGAGTAGGGAAGGAGCATGAAATTTAAAGAAATAGTTTAAGATAGTTGGTGTGTAGGGTCATTTAATAGTAGTTAACCTGTAAAAATGGTTCGATTGCGTATGATTATGTTAGTGGGTAACGTTACGGTTACCTTTAAGATGCAGAACTTTTCACGTAAGCGTTACTATTATCATAAGGTAGATCTGATTTACTCAAAAATAGAAAAGATACAAAAAAAGACAGTAATTAATAGCATAAAAGGAGTTTATTAAGCACATGAAAATTAAGAGAATAGTTATAATCTTCGCTTTAATAGTTGTTATTTTGACTGGATGCGCAAAGAATGCAGATCCAAAAGATGTTGCCACAACTTTTATCAATAATGTCATTTATGATACAGATAATGAAGAGGCAGAAAAGTACTTCTATCAATTAGATGCGCCTAGTCAGAACGATCTGATTCAGGATTTCTCTGAATTATTCGATGTTTCAAAAGAACAAGCAAAGGACTTGGTAGAAATTTATCAAGAACGATTGGATGAAGAAACCAGCTTTTCTGTAAAAATGAAAGACAGTTCCTCAAATAAGTATAAAGCACAAGTAAAAGTGACAGGTTTAGATCAGAGAGCGTTTAATCAGACTCTGGATAAGAAGACAGATGAAGAATTAGTAAAGTGGTTAAGAGATAAAGGGTATGACACGGTCAAACATATAGAAGACATAGACAAAATTTCTGATGAAAAGCAATTAAAAGGCATTTTAAATGAATTAAACGAACTAACAGAGAAAGACCATAATCAACTTCAATTTGAGGCACTAAAAGAAGCGTTTAAAGAATTGAAAGCATCCAAAGAAACGAAGACGATTTATTTAGAATTGGAGCCGGATAAGAAAGAAAAAAAATATTGGATCATTGTAGATGAAGAGAAACGATACGGAGAACTATTGGATGCTTTTCAAGGATAATTTGATAAAAAATATAGTGATTAAGGGGAAATTAGAATGAAAAAATTTATAGTATTTTGTTTGGCTCTTTTTATCGTTGGTATGGGAATGTCTCAGACAATCAATACCGCGAATGCTACATTTTCAAAAGATGAGGCAGTTAAGGAACGTTTTGCTTTAAAAAGAGAACATCTTGCTGAAGTCGTATCAAAAAAGATTACTCATGTTGAAAATTCAATTAAGAAAAAGTTAGAGGCAAAAGAAACAAAACGAGCCCAAAAAAAGCAACAAGAGGAAGCGAAAAAAGTAGAAGAGGAACAAGCTGCTAATCAGAAAGCTCTGAAAGAGACAGAAAAAGAATCAGCGGCAAGTCAACAAGCAGTAGAGGAGACATCACCTCTATCGCCAGAAAATACAGAAGGAACCGAGGCCGTTTCTGGTGCGTCAGCTAATGGACAAGAAATAGGACGGAGAAACAGAGAGTGGGGCGAGCAGTTAAGCGATCCTAATTTGACACCGGAAGAACGTCAAGGTATCATTCAAGAGAAAAAGAATTACAACCGCTATAACCACTGATAGAAGGCCAAACCTTTTTTGTTCTAAAGCATAAATCATTTTGTAGCAGGACTGATTTTCAACGTTTTGAGAAGCTAGACTTTACTTATTAAGGAGAACGTTTTTTTCTAGAAGAATCGTAAAGATTGGCATCTTACTAACTGGTGTTGTAATCGGTTTATTTCAGTGGATACTTATAAGAGATAGCGGGTAATTTTGTCAATCAAAACTGTGATAAGGGGATTGAGCGATGAGGGCTTCTAGCCAGTTTAAAAAAGGTGCTTTAGAAATGTGTGTGCTTCATCTTATTCAAAAAGAAGATAGATATGGATATGAATTAACACAACGAGTGAATCAGTTTATACCTATTACTGAAGGCGCGCTTTATCCCGTTTTACGTCGATTAGTCAAGGAATCCTATTGTGATATCTATACAAAAGAATCACCCGATGGTCCATCCAGAAAATACTATAAAATGACTGACAAAGGAAAAGAATACTTGAAACTTTTAGAAAGTGATTGGGATGATTTCGTTGAACAAGTAAGTAAACTAAGGGAGGCAGAATAGTACAGACGATGGAAGACTATTTAAACCAACTAAAGGCTGCTTTTGCTGAAGAAGATATAGAACAGTTCAATGAGTTAAAAGAAGATTTATTGGAATAATTAGCTATTTGTTTAGAAGAGGGACAGACAGAGGCTGAGGTAGTATCTAGACTTGCGCCACCGGAAGAGATTGCCGCAGATTTTTATGCGGATCTCAGTTTATCTGCGGCAATCAATGCTAAAACTTCTGTTGTACCAAGAGAAGCAATTCAAGAGGTATTCATTCAAACACAGAAAAAAAGAATACACAAATGTGTAAAAACAGTATTGAATTTTTTCAAACCATTTATACTACTCATCCTATTAGCAACTCTTTCTTTTTTCTTGATATATCTATTTAAAGAGCTGAATGAAGAACAAAATCTTGCCGGAATTCCAACGATTTTGAGTCTACTATTGTTGGCAATTATTTTGCAAGTAGTTAAAAGTTGGATTGTAAAAAAACGTCGGTTGATCAATGGTTTATCGAGTGGATTGCTGGGATTGAGTTTATTGATGCTTCTGTTTTTTTCTGTAACCAATCAATTGCTGTACAGAGGTAGACCTTACTATAAGGAGATTCGTTTATCTTCTGAAAAACATGCTGCCTTTCGTTTTGATTCAGATGCGGATGTTGAGTTTACGACTGTAGAAGTATCTAGTGCGGAAAAGCCAAGCTTGATGGTCAAGGGGCGTTTTAAAGAAAGTGATATCCAAAAAATTGAACGTGGTTCATATGAAAATAAAATAAATTTGACTTTGGATCAAGAAAATATGTTTGATGTCTTTACTAAAACTGGACGATCTGAAGTGATTTTTTTCATTCCAAAAGGGGCGATTCTTGATGATTTTCATTTAGGCTTAAGCCGTGGAGATTTGCGTTTGTTGGATATTCAAACAAAGAATTTTGATTTAGAATTAATTACAGGTGATGTCTATGTGAAAAATATTATTGCAGATACGGGGACTATACGTAGTGCGTATGGTGATGTGATCATAGAAGAATCTGCAATGAATTTGAAAGTAAAAAGTGATTCTGGTAAAACAATTATCACGGGCATGTTAGGTGATCTGAGCATTGAAGGGAATAAAGGACTGTCTATTTTAAAATTCCTACGCTCAGATAATGTTGTCCTAAACAATCGATCTGGCCGTACGATTTTAGAAGATTCTGAAACAAAGAAACTGAACGCTACTGCCACAAATGGCCAAGTCATTGTTAAGCGAACAGAAGGTGAGCTCATGATAAGCAATGAAACTGGAAAAATCATTTCAGAAGAAAATCAAGGTACATTAGCACTTGAAAATGGATCAGGTACCACGATTGCTATCCAGGAAAGCAAAGTAAATGCAACTGTATCTAGCCAGTCGGGTTTTATCAAATGGCTGCAAGGCCCCAGTCAACCCGTAACTATCAAAGCAAATACAGATACTGGTGAGATGAGGAATGATTTTGCTGATCTGCAAGATAACACAAACTATTTAATTGATGTAAAATCAAAAAGCGGAGATGTCAAAATTTTAGAAAAAATTGAATAACATTTTCAGTAGCTGCAAATCTTATAGAAATATAGAGTCTAGAGGGAAACTATTTTTTAGTTTTAGCTCTAGACTTTTTATTTAGTTTCATTGATAGTAAAAAGAACCCTATCAATTAACTTATCACCAAAGAAGAAATGAACTTCATAGCCAGATAACCTAAAAAATGGTAGAATAGCCAAGACAAATCAAGTAGAAAGAGTGACAAATATGCTTAGTACAGAAGATTTTGATTTTGATTTACCAGAAGAACTGATTGCCCAAACGCCTTTAAAAGATCGAACAAGTTCAAGACTTTTAGTTTTAAATCGAGAAACCAAGGAAATAGAAGATAAACATTTTCACGAGATCATTGATGAATTAACTCCTGGTGACGCACTGGTCATGAATGATACAAGAGTGCTGCCGGCTCGCTTATATGGTGAAAAACCTGAAACAGGTGGGCATTTAGAAGTACTTCTTTTGACCAATACAGATGGAGACACATGGGAAACACTGATAAAACCAGCCAAACGCGCAAAAGTTGGCACCAAAATCAGC
The DNA here is from genome assembly GCF_001730295.1 of Enterococcus plantarum. Taxonomy (GTDB): domain Bacteria; phylum Bacillota; class Bacilli; order Lactobacillales; family Enterococcaceae; genus Enterococcus_L; species Enterococcus_L plantarum. The sequence goes on along the minus strand of NZ_MIKA01000009.1, from coordinate 57,659 downwards.
TTTGGCGATGGTCGTCTGACGGCAACTGTTGTGGAAGAATTAGAACATGGTGGTCGGATTGTGACGTTTAAGTATGAAGGAATCTTTTTAGAAATTTTAGAATCTCTTGGAGAAATGCCTTTGCCGCCGTACATCAAAGAGCGTTTAGAAGATCCTGATCGGTATCAAACCGTCTATGCCAAAGAAAATGGGTCTGCAGCAGCCCCTACAGCAGGTTTGCACTTTACGCAGGAACTACTTGCTAAAATTCAGTCAAAGGGCGTGAAGCTTGTTTATTTGACCTTACACGTCGGATTAGGAACTTTCCGTCCCGTTAGTGTGGATAATATTTCAGAACATGAAATGCATAGTGAATTTTATCGTTTAACAGAAGAAGCCGCCGCTCAACTGAATAACGTTCGTAAAAACGGAGGGAAAATTGTTGCAGTAGGAACAACATCGATTCGTACGTTAGAAACAATCGGAACCAAGTTTGATGGACAAATCAAAGCAGATAGTGGCTGGACAGATATTTTTATTACGCCAGGATATGAATTTAAAGTCGTACAAGCTTTCTCAACGAATTTTCATTTGCCTAAGTCAACCTTAGTAATGTTAGTCAGTGCATTCGCTGGTAAAGAATTAACACTTGCGGCGTATCAGCATGCAATTGATGAACGTTATCGGTTCTTTAGTTTTGGAGACGCAATGTTTGTGAAGTGATACAAAATAAACGTCTAACAAAAAACTCATTCTATCTCTAAGTGAAGTGAGTAGGAAATAAGTGCAATCTGGTTCGCAGATTGTGCTTGTCCTATTTGTTCAAACTTAGAAATGAATGAGTTTTTTATTTTTTGGATTCGAGGTAGTAGCAATTATAAACCGCTTAAAAGTAATGTTTGGGATAATTCTCTTTTACGGACTGATCTTGGTAAGAAACAACGAATTTCATCTTCGTTGAAACCAATCTGTAATCTTTTTTCATCAATCATAATTGGACGACGAAGTAGTCCAGGATTATTTTGGATAAGTTCTAATAATACGTGCAAAGGGAGCTCATTAATATCTGTATCTAACTTTTGGAAGACTTTAGAACGAATCGAAATGATATCTTCTGTTCCTTCTTCCGTAAGGATTAATATATTTTTTAGTTCATCTAATGTAATAGGAGTAGTGCCAAAATTCTTTTCTTCAAATGGAATATCATGATCGATCAGCCATCTCCGTGCTTTTCTACATGATGTACAGCTATTTGTTGTATACAATTTTAACATAAATTTCAGATCCTTTCGAAAATATTGGTACATACCTCTTAATAACTATAATATACTAAAAGTAAAAGATTCACAAAATAAATGCTTACGAAATAGCTGTTTGTTTTTATCAAAAGGTAAATATAAATGAAAATTCACAAACTTTTGTTATTTTTGTGGGTCATTTCAATACCAATTGTGACATTAAGAAATCGGGCTTGTTATGTAAAGGCTTTATTTTAATGAGCGATTAAAAATGTCGCTATTCCTTTGACAAAGAAATACTGGATTTCGAGAGGTTAATTGTTGGAAATCATCATTTTTATGTTGTTAGAAGTAATAATGAAATAAACTTATGATAGTATTTTTCCTACTTTTTTATTATGATTATAAAGAAGACAGAAAATGTCAAAGGAGAGGGATCGCTGATGGAAGAATTAACCTATAGTTACGCTACAACAATATCAGAAAGAATCCAGTGTTGGAAAGACTTGGATGTAGAATCCGAGGATTATTTAAGACAGTGGCAAGCACGTAAAAGTTTATTGAAAATAGCCGATTATGATAAAATAGTTCAACATTATCATGTAGATAAACGAACGTTTGGCATGGGACTATTACCTTTTACTGAAGAACGTGCGACATTATTAATGCCGACTGTTGAAAAAAGTGAGTGGTTCCAACTTCACAGACAGCTATTTTCAGTTGAAATCCCAATAAAAGAAATGACATTAGTCACTGCATTGCGTTTTCATTTGTATTATTACGAAGAACATATCCGAACTATTTTACAAAAATTTCCGTCGCTTCACATACCAGAAAAAGTAGTGACAGAGCTAGTCGATCAATTATCCAATGAGTTCTTTTTTATTGCGCAAAAAACATTAGTCTGGGATGTCCATCAGATGATTGAAGAATATCAGCTTCAAGCTGAATCTAAAGAAGCTGAGTTCACTAAATACATCGAAGAATTTCTTGGTGATAAGGAACGAACCTATCTTTTTTTTGGAGAATATCCTACACTGGCTAGAATTCTTGCGGTCAGGTTGACTTTTGCGTGTGAAGTAATCGAGGAGTTTATCTCTTCTGTAAACGCTTCATCAGACTCTTTAACTGAAACGTTTGCTATCTCTACGCCTATGGAACTCACTAAAATTGAACTCGGACAAGGAGATAGTCATAATCGTGGGAGAACAGTGATCCAGTTTCAAGTGCAAGATACACCGCTGATTTTTAAGTTTAAGAATCTAGAAATAGGAGAGCGTTTTAATGCTTTATTGACCTATCTTGAAAGCTTAGATTCAACGTTGTCCTTTTATAAAATCAAGCGAATCATTCGCCCGACATTTACCATTGAGGAAAAAGTCGCATATCAGGAATGTAAAAATGAAGGGAATGTGACTGATTTTTATCAAGAGTATGGCCAGTTACTGGCAATCGTCTATTGGTTAGGGGCAACGGATTTACATATGGAAAACGTGATTGCTCATGGGCCACATCCTGTGTTGATCGATGTTGAGACGTTGATTCGGCCTGAAATGTTCAGCTTGACTCAACCAATATCGAAACAAACGCGAATAGAAAAACAATCTGTACTTGTATCAGGTTTACTACCGCAAAAAAAACAATGGAAACGTGAATTGGAAATGGACGCGTTATCTGGTACCAAGCAAAAATTACCAAAAAAGGTCAGAAGATTGAGAAATGATCGTTCTAGCGATATTGCTTTTCAATTAGAAGAAGCCTATATGGACGGCGCCCAGAATATTCCGCGTCTAGCTGGAAAAGAAGTTGATTATCTACTTTACCGTCAGGTGATCCAAACGTCGTTTGAAAAAATGAATCAACTATTACTAAAAAACAAAGCTAAATTTATTGAACAAGTCAAAACATTATTAGCAAATACAACGATCCGACTCATATACAGAGATACACAACAGTATGGGAATTTATTGAATTTTACTTTACACACAGATTGTATGTCTAATTATATTGAACGTGAAAAGGTCATTGAAAGTCTATGGAGGAGCAAAATTGTTCCAGAACCATTGATTCCTTTCGAAATAAACGCGATGTTAGATCATGATGTGCCTTTAGTGACAGCTAACACCTCATCAACAACGATTGGCATAAACGGTCATGAGCTAGAGCATTTATTAATACAGACCCCGTTAGAAGATACGGTAAAGCATATGGAGCAGATAACAGAGAAAACCAGTCATTTTTCGTATCTGTTACTAAAGGAAAGTCTAGGTACTCTAGAATATAATACGCAAGAAATAGTGATTCCAACAGAAAACGGTTCAATTGACTCCTCATTATTACAAAAAGCGGCCGATATTGGTGATAAAATCGTTGATCAAATGATGATAGATCCAGAATATGGCGATGTAACTTGGATGTCTGTTTTTCCAGAATCGGATGATGAGATAGGAATCGTGTATCCTGGAACAGACCTTTATGAAGGCAGCGGGGGCATGTACCTGTTTTTAGTATATTTGAACTACTTTGTTCCAAAAAAGAGCTACCAAGAGATGATTGATTTATTGGAAAAAGAAATTTTTCTAATTGAAAACGAATCAAAGACTTACCAAAGTGCTTTCTTCGATGATGGAATGCGTCTGACCGTTGCATTTTATGTGACAAGACTGCTCAAGGATGACAAGCATCGTTTATACATGGAAAATAGCTTAGCAACGTTAGAAAAGTCTCAGATAGAAGAACAAAATAAATGGAATGAATGGATTTATGGTAAAGCTAGCTTATTAACAGTTTTAGCAGCGGTCTATCAAACATTCCAGGAGCAAAAAGCCTACGAACTACTTGTAAAATATGTACAAGCAGTGACTTGTGACGAGATGGATGACAATAGCTTTGCTCATGGTTATGCGGGAGTATGTTATGGTTTGAGTAGAGCAGACCAAGTTCTTAATGACAAGAAGACAAAAGAAAAACTAGCTTGGTATCAAGAGAAGTTTGAAGAAAGGCTTGAAAAAGACATAATTGTAACTAAATCATGGTGTCGAGGAACATTGGGCATTATGGAAGTAGGAAAAGTATTGAACATCACTTTTACGAAGGAAATTCTTGAAAATGTAGAGGATGATTGTTTATGCCATGGAAATTTTGGAAATAACGATAATTATTTAAATGATATTAATTTATTAATGGGTAATGTCATTAAATTAAAATCTGATCCAGAATGCATTCCCATTGGTCTTTTTTGCGGCTTAGCAGGGATAGGGTTTCAATTGTTAAGAGCGTATGACTCGTTCAATGTTCATTCCTTGTTATTCGTTAAGTGAAACAATCTGAAAAAAGAACTTTACTTATTCGTGAGAACGTTTTATAATTTATGTATTGAAGTAAGGGGAGGAATATTATCATGAGAAAATTATCTATTGAAAAAATGGAAACTACAAAAGATTCCAAAAAAGTTGATGTAGTAGTAGGAGCTTCGTTTGAAAGAAGTAAGAACTCTGAAGATACTATGGATAGATCAGAAACAATCGTTGCAAATACTGTGGGCGGTTGGTCTCGGTTAGTTTGTTGGCCATAAACATGAATAGATAAAAAAAGAACTAACTCTTGTTAGTTCTTTTTTTTATCTATTAAATTGATTTCTTTAAAATCATAATACAAATAGCTTCAGTACCAGATATAATTAATACAGCAAAATTCAAAATCCATGAATATGCTAATTCATTGTACGATGCAATATCGTAGAATAAGTTACTTAAAGCAAATAGTATAATTAAAGTGATAATAAAAGAAATAAAACTTGCTGCTGAAATAATTTTCTTTCCACGTTCGTCTTTTCCTTCTTTACTAAAGAAAAAGTAAACAGAATATACGATAAACACAATGGATAGTGCAATAACCACTAGGCTAGACCAGTGATTGACAGGCAAGTTATCAAAAAAAGATTTAAGTGATTCAGTCATAATTTATCCTTTCCTTCCGTTAGTCGGTTTCTTCGTCTGTTTGCTCGTCTTCGGTTAATTTCTTGAAAGTGAAAATCTGTTCAATCGGCACTTCGAAAACGTCTGCTATGTCGTGAGCCAGTAAAAGGGAAGGATTGTATCTATTTCTTTCTAGTTGAATAATTGTTTGTCTAGATACTCCCACTTTGTCAGCAAGTTCCTGTTGGGTCATGCGTTTCATGGCTCTGTAGACGTGAATGGAACTCTCAAAAGATGAGTTCTTCTTTTTTGGCATTGCAAATCCCTCCAATAGTCTAATTTATGTATTAAATAAAAAGCGCATAGTCAATATACCATATCTTACTTTCACTTACAAATATCATGCAGATAAAATATAGAGAAAAAAGCCAAGCTTCTCGATTAGCCTGGCTTTCGTTTCTGGAAGGAATCAGTGTATCGAATGAGTTTTTTTTACTTTTCGTTATACATGCAAAGTAATTAGTTGAATTTCTTGTTCATAAACCAAATCTTGTCTTCATTACATTTTCTACATTTCGTTGCTTAAATTTTTTTTTGATTAAACAATCTTTATATGTGTTTTTTGATTTATTTGGATGAATCATCCAACCTTTTACACATACTCACTATTTGTAAAGATGTTTTTATGATTTTTATACTCTACATAGACACACTGTTTTGAAAGGTGAATCCTGTTCTGCTAACAATTTTGTGTTTATTCGTTTCGTGCTTCGAGAAATTCTTCAATCCAACTGATTAATCCTCCTTCCTTCTACAAGTATAATAACACAAAAAGAAAGCGTTTTCAAATAAAAGAATTTTATTTTTCACTTTCTCTAATTATTTAATGGCTGAGTGACTAATCAAAAAAAGTGTGAAGAAAAAATAAAAAATTAGCCATATTTATTGAAGTTTGAAAAAAAAACATGGTATAGTGAATGTAGATACTATATTAATAGAAGGAAAAAATAAGAATGGGGGGATAGGATGGAAGCATACAAACAACCTATCGAGACAATTATCAAAGAAGTGAACACAAATAAAGAGCAAGGATTGACGGAACAAGAGGTAAAGAGACGCCTTAATGAACATGGCGCTAATAAGTTTCAGGAAGCTAAAAAAGAATCGATCCTGAAAAAGTTTCTTCACAGTTTATCTGATTTCACCACAATGATTTTATTAGTTGCAGCAGCTATTTCGTTTTATACAGCAATTGCTACGGATCATGGAGATTATTTTGAAGGGATTCTGATTATCGCAATTGTGATCATCAATGCGGTATTGGCCATTGTTCAAGAAGGAAATGCTGAAAAATCGTTAGCAGCATTGCAGGATATGAATAAGCAAAGCAGTTCTGTTTTACGTGATGGCAAAGTAGAGACCATCGATGCAGAAGATGTTGTTGTTGGCGATATACTTGTACTAGAATCAGGCTCGATGATTACAGCAGATGCTCGTTTGATTCAAGCATCGCAACTTAGAGTGGAAGAATCTGCCCTTACCGGGGAAAGTGAACCTATTGAAAAAGATTCAGAGTACATAGGGAAATCTGATGCACCAATCGGGGATCAAATCAATATGGTATTTAAAGGTTGTACGGTTTCAAACGGTCGTGGTCGAGCAATCGTTACAGCAACTGGTATGCAAACTGAAATGGGAAAAATCGCTGGATTATTGAACGATGACGTGACACAGCAGACACCGTTACAAAAACGTTTGAATCAGTTAGGTAAGCGTATCAGTTTCATTGCGTTAGGTGCTGCAGCATTAGTGTTTATCATTGGTGAATTACAAGGTGAGCCAATGTTGGAAATGTTCATGACAGCAGTATCGCTAGCAGTAGCAGCGGTACCTGAAACATTGATGGTGATTGTAACATTAACACTCGCTTATGGTGTGCAGAAAATGGCTAAAAAACATGCAATCATTCGCCGTTTGCCAGCTGTTGAAACACTTGGAACTGCAAACGTTATTTGTTCTGACAAAACAGGAACGTTAACACAAAATAAAATGCGTGTTAGACGTGTCTGGTCTCGTGGAGACGAAGTAACGGATACCGAAGATGCAATGACAGATGAAGCGATGGAAGTTTTAAAAATGGCTTCTTTATGTACGGATGTTATTGTGGACAAAGAAGGAGACGACTTGGTTATCCAAGGGAATCCAACGGAGGCTGCAATTGTACGCGCAGTGGAAGAAAATTATCATACAAAAGCTGAATTAGAAGAAAAATACCCAAGAATCGGTGAAATTCCATTTGATTCAGAGCGTAAAATGATGACAACAGTCCATAAAATGGGGAAAAAATATATCTCTGTAACCAAAGGTGCGTTTGATGTTTTATTGACACGTTTCCGTTTTGGCGATTTAGATCAAGCAGCTGTAGTGAACGACCGATTTGGAAAACGGGCATTACGCGTTATTGCAGTTGGTTATGCAATCTATGATGAAGAACCAACTGAAATCACTTCAGAGGCTTTAGAGAAGAATCTGCGACTGTTAGGATTGATCGGTATGATCGATCCGCCGAGACCGGAAAGTAAAGGTGCTATTGCTAGAGCTAAAAAGGCTGGGATCAAAACAGTTATGATCACAGGGGACCATGTAGTAACAGCAGGAGCGATTGCGAAAGAATTGGGGATTTTAACAGATAAGAGTGAAGCTTTGACAGGATCAGAGTTGCAAAAAATGTCTGATGAAGAACTAGATTCACGAGTGAAATCACTTTCTGTTTATGCTCGAGTAACACCAGAGGATAAAATTCGTATTGTTAAGTCTTGGCAACGTACAGGAGCAGTTGTTGCTATGACGGGTGATGGAGTCAACGATGCACCAGCTCTAAAAGCAAGTGATGTTGGATGTGCCATGGGTATTACAGGAACGGATGTCGCTCAAGGAGCTGCGGATATGATTTTAACGGATGATAATTTTGCAACCATCGTTGATGCAGTAGGGCAAGGCCGGGCCGTCTATCGAAATATTCGTAAAGCGGTAAACTTTTTACTGAGCTGTAATATCTCAGAAATATTCATTGTATTGATCGCGATGCTATTAGGCTGGGGTGCACCATTTACGGCGGTTCAATTATTATTTGTTAACGTTGTGGCAGATGGTCTTCCAGGGTTTGCTTTAGGGAAAGAGCCAGCTGAAAAAGGGATCATGGATGAAGCGCCAATTCCAAGAAATGAAGGAATATTTGCCCGTGGTTTATGGCAGAAAATTGGGATCAATGCGTTTGTCTTCACGGTGATCACCTTGTTTGGTTTTTACTTAGGTGCAAATGTTGATTCAGTGTCATACTTTTTCGAAGCAAGTCATGAAATTGGTCAAACTGTTGCATTCTTGATTTTAGCTTATTCATCGATTTTACATGTCTTTAATGTTAGAAGTACAGAATCGATTTTTAGAGTAAAATTATCAACGAATAAATCACTGTTTGAAATGGCTGTGTTGGCTGTTATTATTACGACAGTTATTGCTTTATTACCATTCACACAAGATCTGTTCGGATTAGTTCCAATTGGAATGAATCACTGGTTATTAGTAATGGGCTTATCGATCGTGCCAATTTTTGTAAATGAGATGATCAAATTCCATTATTCACCAGAAGAAGAAACTGAATAAAAATAGAATAACTGCAACGCTTGATGTACTGATTCCTTAATAGAATTTAGTACTTCAGGCGTTTTTTTTGTAAATATTTAATTATGTGAAAGGGCGCTGTGAAAAGACTATTGAAATTATTTACATAAAAGGCTTGCTAAAATGGTAAAGGAGTATTATAGTTGTTATCAAAATCAGTTGTTTTGATTTTTTAGCGATGTTTTTTTAAATTAATTATAACTAAACAACCGATATTTTTATTTGGATGCCCAAATAAAAATCTTAGGGGAGTAGCAACATAGTTTATCTATGTTTTTAGATCAACAGCAAGTGTGAAAACACTGGTCTAAGAATGAAATTGCGAGACCTAAGTGTAAGGGCCAAGTGTCGTTTCACTTAGGTCTCTTGTTTTATTTAAAAATGGAAATTTTGGTACTGTGTTTTCATGCTGAAGCTGAATAAATACTTTGGCTTTTAACAACATCTAGCTTCGCAAGCTAACTCTTGGGAAAGAGAACGAACCCTTTTAGTGATAAAAAATGTCACACATAAAGGTCTCTATTCTACTGTCAGAGTTATACAAGCCTGCCTAGCTTTTAAATTGGAGGAGAATCTTGTGGTAGAGAAGTCAAAAGTTTCGCATCATCAGAAATTGACGGCTGCTGGTCTTTTAGTAGCGATGGGTGTCGTTTATGGAGATATCGGAACAAGTCCGCTTTATGTGATGAAAGCGATCGTGGGAGACAATGGTGGTCTTCAAAATGTTTCAGAGAATTTCATTATTGGTGCGGTATCATTAATCTTTTGGACATTAACGATTTTAACAACAATCAAATATGTTGTGATTGCTTTGAATGCGGACAACCATGGTGAAGGGGGGATTTTCTCTTTATACACGCTTGTGCGCAAAAAAGGAAAATACTTGATTATTCCAGCCATGATTGGTGGTGCAGCGTTATTAGCCGATGGCGTATTGACACCTGCGGTAACGGTGACTACTGCAATTGAAGGATTGCGGGGAATACCAGTTTTCTTTGATCGGTTCGGGAGCAATCAAAACATTATCGTGATGATTACCTTAGTTATTATTCTTATCTTATTTTCTGTTCAGCGTTTCGGAACGGATGCGGTTGGAAAAGCTTTTGGGCCGATTATGTTTGCATGGTTTACATTTTTAGGTGTCATGGGGTTACTCAATTTTGGGCAAGATTGGACCGTTCTTCGTGCGTTGAATCCATACTATGCAATCCATCTGCTTTTTAGTCCTGAAAATAAACTAGGGATCTTTGTTTTAGGAAATGTATTTTTAGCCACAACAGGTGCAGAAGCACTGTATTCTGACTTAGGACATGTTGGTAAACACAATATACGTGCAAGTTGGCCGTATATCAAAATTTGTTTGATTTTAAACTATTTAGGACAAGCAGCGTGGATCTTGAACGCAAAAAATGATCCATCTATTTTAGCGATTGAAAACCTAAACCCATTTTTCCAAATGATGCCAAATAGTATTATGTTTATCGGTGTTGTTTTTGCTACAGTGGCAGCAGTAATTGCATCACAGGCCTTAATTTCAGGTTCATTTACTTTAGTTTCAGAAGCAATTAAATTAAAGTTGTTTCCAAGATTGAAAATTATTTATCCAGGTGCGAATATTGGTCAAATGTATATTCCAGCAGTCAATATGATGCTATGGATTGTCTGTTCATTGATCGTGATCACGTTTAGAACCTCTACGCATATGGAAGCAGCGTATGGTCTTTCAATCACTGTAACGATGCTGATGACAACTATTTTATTGATGTTTTATTTACTACAAAAAGGTGTACCAAAATGGGTTGCCTATCTGGTTACCTTATTCTTTGGAAGTATCGAATCGATTTTCTTTGTCTCAAGTATTGCGAAATTCTTCCATGGTGGTTATGTTGCTGTCGGAATCGCGTTGTTGATCTTAGCGGTAATGACGATATGGGAATGTGGCAATATTATCAAAGAGAAAACATCGGATACCGTTCCGCTTAAACAATATGTTGAACAATTACGGCAATTAAAAGACGATACAAGCGTTCCGAAATCTCAAACAAATGTTGTTTTCATGACACCAGATACGATTGGGGACGAGATTGGACGACAAATCATCTATTCAATTTTAGATAAACAACCAAAAAGAGCAAATGTCTATTGGTTTGTAAATGTTGAAGTAACCGACGAACCGTTTACGAAGGAGTATTCTGTGGATATGATGGGTACAGATTTTATTGTGCAAGTACAGCTTTACCTTGGTTTCCATGTGGCGCAAGAGGTCAATGTTTATATTCGACAAATCGTTCACGATTTAATGAAAGAAGGTCGTTTACCTAAACAACCACAGAAGTATTCATTGACACCAGGTCGTGAAGTCGGAGATTTCCAGTTTATTATTATTCGTGAAGAGCTATCTAAAGTGACGGAGTTAAAGAAATGGGACCGTCAAATCATGCAATTAAAATTGGCAATCAAAAAAAGAACGACAACGCCAGAAAACTGGTTTGGTTTGGAATATAGTGAAGTAAAATATGAATCTGTTCCGTTGATTATTGGTGATACGCGGAAGACTAGATTAAGGGAACGAAAAGGGTTATCCTAAATAAAAATAGCCTAAATTAAACGGCGAGAAAAAAGTAGCTCTTTCGAATAAAAGTCGAAATTGTCGGAGCTAAATGCTTTTTTCTCTGCCTTTTTTCATTCGATAGTTCCTATTCGCGCTATTTTTAAAGGACAAGTATAATAAGTAAAGAGAATAAAAATGAGGTGTAAAAGATGCTTGCAATAAATTTTTTTATATTATTTTTAATGATTGCGATTACGGCTTTTTTTGTCGCGAGTGAGTTTGCTCTAGTAAAAATTCGTATGTCTAGATTAGAACAATTGAAAAAAGAAAATGTCAAAAATGCTGAGTTGGCGATCCATGTGACACATCATTTGGATGCTTATTTATCTGCCAGTCAATTAGGTATAACTTTAACAGGATTGATTATTGGGTGGGTTGGCGAAGGTTCGGTAGCGACATTGTTGCATCCGCTGATAGGAAATTTACCAGTCAGCGCTGCGCTTAGTCGGACGGTCTCAGTGATTTTAGGATTTGCAATTGTCACATATGTGGATGTTGTGGTCGGTGAGTTACTGCCAAAAAGTTACAGTATTGCCCAAACTGAAAAGGTTGTTTTAGCCATTGTAAAACCTCTGCATTATTTTTATAAAGTGATGTATCCTTTTATTTGGTTGTTGAACCATTCTGCAGCGAAGCTTGGGAAAATATTAGGGATAAAATTAGTTTCAGAAGGCGAAGAAACATTGACGCAGGAAGAATTGTTATATGTAGCCGTTGATTCGTATAAAAAAGGGGAACTGACTAAAGAGGAATATCATTATATGGAAAATGTGTTCGAATTCGATGATACCCTTGCTAAAGAAATTCAGGTCGATCGCACCTCAATGGAGGTTTTTGAAGCAGATGAAACGGTGGCGCAGGCTATTCAACACTCTTTGAAAAGAGGACATACTCGCTATCCAGTCATTGAGGAATCGAAAGATAATGTATTGGGGTATGTAACGTTGCCCGCCTTAATCAAAGAATCGTTTATCAACGATCAAAGAAAAGTCGGCGAATTAGTAGAGGAGCCAATCATTGCTTTGGCTACTATCCCAATCAAAAGTTTGTTAACGATGATGCGAAAAGAAGGAAAACATATTGCGATTTTAAAAGACGAATATGGTGGAACAACAGGAATGGTCACGATTGAAGATATTTTAGAAGAGCTAGTTGGAGATATCAGGGATGAAACAGATTTAGAAAATGCGTTGATTGCAAAAGAAGCAGATAATTCTTATATCGTCTCAGGGAAAATCACGTTGGATGATTTTGAACGCTATTTCAATGTTAAAATACCATTGTTTGAAAACTCTGAAATGTCTACGATAGCAGGCTTTATCGTGGAGCAAAAAAACAATCAAATTGTTGTAGGAGATCAAATAAAAATCGATCGTTTTACTTTTGAAGTGATGGATTATGAGCATGCCCATATTGATTACTTTAAGGTAATAAAATCAGCCGAATAACAATAGTAACACACGGAGAAAAAATAAATTCTCCGTGTGTTTTTATCCATTTTTGTACTTGTTGAGAAAACCCAAAAAGATGATTGACGTAAAGTCGTTATTCAGCTAGGATTAAGGAAAGTGAAATCAGAAATGATTGACGTAGATGCACAAATCTTTTTAACGAATAAACAAAAATTAAAAAACGAACGGGTTTACATAACGTTTTATTATATGGAGGCAATTCATTGATAAATGTAACAGAAATAACGGAGAAAATGTCTCCGAATCAGAAAATCAATTATGATCGTGTTTTGCAAAAAGTGATTGCAGAATGGGAAAAATTGGAGGTTCGTCCAACTATTTTGCTTCACAGCTGTTGTGCGCCGTGCAGTACCTATTCGCTTGAGTATCTAACGAACTATGCGAATGTTACGATTTTTTTCGCTAACTCCAATATTCATCCAAGAGCAGAATATCAACGCCGCGAAATCGTGCAACAAAAATTTGTAGAGAAATTCAATGAGCAAACCAATAACCAAGTTCAGTTTTTAGCGGCACCTTACGAACCAAATAAATTCATTCAGATGGTGCAGGAAAATAAATTGACAGAAGAACCCGAAGGCGGACAAAGATGCTCTGCTTGTTTTCAAATGCGCTTAGACATTGTTGCGGAAAAAGCACAAGAATTAGGCTATGATTACTTTGGGAGTGCACTAACACTCTCTCCGAAAAAAAATAGCCAATTGATCAATGAAATTGGCATTGATATTCAAAAATTTTATGCAACCAATTATTTGCCTAGTGATTTCAAGAAGAATAACGGATATAAGCGTTCAATCGAGTTGTGTAAAGAATACGATGTATATCGTCAATGCTATTGTGGCTGTATGTTTGCGGCAACAAAACAAGGTGTTGACTTAAAAGTGGTGAATAAAGAAGCAAAAGAATTTTTAGTGGAGCAATCAAAACAGTAAAATAGAACAAGGATGGGAGAGCAATGCTTAACTCCGAGAAATAAGAGAGAGTTGTTTATTCTCCTACCGTTTACTCGGATTACTTGAGGCTGAGATATGACTGTAGAGTTATGTCCCAGCTTATTTTTTTTGAAAGATGCAACGCAAGTGTATAGTTTTAAACTATATAAACTGATAGAAAATAAATGTTATTCTATATTTCTTTCACGTGGTAAAGTAGATTCAATACCTTATAGGAGGAAAAGTATGAAAACATCTATTATCGGGTTTCCACGTGTGGGAGAGTTGAGAGAATTGAAATTTGCAACAGAAAAATATTTTAGAAAAGAAATCTCAGCAGACGAATTAGAAGCAAAAGGAAAAGAATTGCGTAACAAACATTGGCAATTGTTAGTCGATCAGGGAATCGATTTTATTCCAAGTGGTGATTTTTCATTTTTTGATACAACATTAGATGCTGCAGTCTTACTGAATATCGTACCAGAAAAATATCAAGCGCTGCAATTATCCCCTTTAGAGACTTACTTTGCGTTGGCTAGAGGCTATCAAGGAGAAGCGGGTGATGTTACAGCTTTAGCCATGAAAAAATGGTTCAACACTAATTATCATTATATGGTCCCAGAACTCGATGATGAGACAGAACTTAAGCTGGTTGGAGATAAGCTTTTCACCAACTTTAAGGAAGCAAAAGAAGCAGGGATCATTACTCGTCCAACTATAGTAGGTCCCTTTACGTTATTAAAATTAGCTACGTATCACGGATCAAAACAAGCACATGATTTTTATGAAGCAGCGATTATTGCCTATGCACAAATCTTTGATCAGTTAACAGAACTAGGAGGTGAATGGCTTCAAATCGATGAACCAGCTTTAGTTTTGGATCTATCACCTGCTGAAGTTAAACAATTTAAAGAATTGTACCAAAAATTATTAGCGAAAAAAGGCAACGTAAAAATAGTAGTGCAAACGTATTTTGGAGACGTCCGAGATGCGTATCAGGAATTGATTGAATTACCTTTTGATGGAATCGGCTTAGATTTTGTTGAAGGAAGGAAGACACTAAGTTTACTTGAGGAACATGGATTTCCAGAAGATAAAATATTATTCGCAGGAGTCGTAAATGGGAAAAATATCTGGAAAAACAACTATCAAGCTACGTTGGCATTACTTGAAAAAATACAATCATTTGGCAATAGTGTGTTAAACACATCTTGTTCACTGCTTCATGTTCCGTTTACGTTAGCCAATGAATCAGCATTGACCGAAGAGGTGACAAATTATTTTGCTTTTGCTGTAGAAAAATTAGCTGAACTGACTGATTTAAAGAAAATAGTTGAGAATAAAAAAGACAATCAAGAGCTGTTGGATGCTAACACTGCGCTATTCGAGCAAGAACGCTTTTCTAGAAATAAACAAGTAGCACAGCAAGTTGAATCATTAACTGAGAAGGATTTTATTCGTTTACCCATCTTAGCGGATCGTGCAGCGATTCAAAAGGATAAATTAACACTACCCATTTTACCGACGACGACGATTGGTTCATTCCCGCAAACAAATGAAGTCAAACAAAATCGGGCGAAATTTAAAAAAGGTGAAATTACTGAAATTGAATATACTGCTTTTAACCAAGCAAAAATTGCGGAATGTGTCGCTTTTCAAGAAAACATCGGGTTGGATGTTTTAGTTCACGGTGAATTTGAACGCAATGACATGGTTGAGTACTTTGGTGAAAGTTTAGCAGGTTATTTGTTTACTGAAAAAGCTTGGGTTCAATCGTATGGAACTCGTTGTGTAAAACCGCCAATCATCTGGGGGGACGTTTCACGCTCAAATCCAATCACAGTTGCTTATTCTAAGTATGCTCAAACTTTAACGGACAAACCGATGAAAGGAATGTTGACAGGTCCTGTAACGATTTTGAATTGGTCATTCCCTCGTGAAGATATCAGCTTAAGAGAATCAACGCTTCAGTTAGCATTAGCGATTCAAGAAGAAGTATTGGATTTAGAGGCTAACGGAATTGAAATTATTCAAATCGATGAAGCAGCTCTGCGGGAAAAATTGCCATTACGTCAAACAGATTGGCACTCTGAATATCTAGATTGGGCGATTCCCGCTTTCCGTCTCGTTCACAGCAAAGTACAGCCGACAACTCAAATTCATACACATATGTGTTATAGCGAATTTGCTGATATTATTCAGGATATCGATAATATGGATGCGGACGTTATTTCATTTGAAGCTTCTCGTTCAAATTTAGACATTTTAGATGCATTAAAAGCAATTGACTTTCAAACTCAAGTTGGACCAGGAGTATATGATATTCACTCTCCGCGTGTTCCTTCAGTGGAAGAAATCGAAGAAACCATTCACAATATTCTCAATAAATTACCGACTGAAAAAGTTTGGGTCAACCCTGACTGTGGTTTGAAAACAAGAGGAGTACTAGAAACGGAATCCAGCTTGAAAAATTTAGTACTTGCGGCAAAAAAGGTACGTGGAGGGATTTAGATGAGAACGGATATCTTGTTCAAAAAAAAGACCGTCTTTTCTTATGAAATTTTTCCGCCTAGACGAACAGCACCCATTGAAACGATTTACCATACATTGGATCGTATGAAAGGACAACAACCTGATTTTATCAGTGTGACGTTAGGTGCGGGGGGAACTGGTGAAAACTTGAGTACCGCAGAGATTGCTCAGAAAATACAAGAGGAACAATTTTTGCCAAGTGTGGCACATTTGCCTGCTGTGAATTTTTCAAAAGATGAGATTCTTATTATTTTGGAAGAACTAAAAGAAAAAAAGGTAGAAAACATTTTAGCTTTAAGAGGCGATATTTTACCAAACAAAGAGCCCAAGAAAGATTTTTCCTATGCCAGTGATCTGGTCGCGTTTATCCAAGAACAAGGAGATTTTAATATTATCGGTGCTTGCTATCCCGAAACGCATGGAGATGCAGAGAGTTCTGTTGAAGATATTCGGAACTTAAAACGCAAAGTTGATGCGGGTGCTAACCAGCTGATTACACAATTATTTTTTGATAATAACTATTTTTATACATTTAAAGAAAAGTGTGATATTGCCAATATCAATGTGCCGATTCAAGCTGGTATTATGCCTGTAGTGAATAGAAAGCAAATCGAGCGTATGATAAAGATGTCGAGTGTTACCTTACCAACAAAATTTTTAAAAATGATGGAACGCTACGAGCACAATCCAGAGGCTATTCGTGATGCAGGAATTGCCTATGCCATTAATCAAATTGTAGATTTAGTTGCCCAAGGAGCAGATGGAATCCATTTGTATACGATGAATAATCCTTATGTCGCACAAAAAATTAGAGACGCAACACGCAGTTTATTTAATGCTTAGTTGAAAAATATGAAATTCAAAGAACTATACAATTCACCTGCCTTAGATAGGTGAATTGTGTGGTTTTTTATATATTCAGATGTTAAATTTTTATTTTTTTGATACTTTAAGGGTTATTCGATTCTTTTTATTTACTTTGTTTTATTTTTTATAAAATAACAAAAACGAATTTTGTCATTTTTGTTTATTTAAAGATTAGATAATTGTCTTTTTCACCTTTTTCAAAACGTTTATTATATGTTTTTTTTGCAAAAATGTTTATATATGAGAATAAAGCCTTTTCAAGCTGGGTTTTTATTTTTTTATTTTACATATAGATTAGTTTGAGTTCTTAATAGAAATTAAGTTTCCTCATTTAGTAAAAAATATTACAAAGAAATTTTCATATACTTATTGACATAAAAATAACAAGTGGTTATAGTTTTATATAGATGAGAAAATTATTATTTTAGTATATTTTTTAATTAGTTGCTGAAAAGTATGAATTTTATTTTTTTACAATAGAAAGTAGCCGTTAAGAATATCCAACTAAATGAAAGGAGCATATATATGCCGAGAAAAACGCCTGTCAGAAAGAGTGTACGTACTAAAGACGAAAAGGCTAGGCAGAGTACTCCGGAAAAGCGTTCGCGTGGATATACAGAATCTAAGAGATTATATTCGGAAAAGGTGAGAGAGGGACAGCCTAGAAAAAAGCCAAGATTACGGCCGGTAGCGCAAAGCTCCCGCGGTAAATTTTCTGAAAACCCTAGAGGCTCAAGCTATCAAGAATCTCCTCGTCAAGTAAGACCTCGTCGAACAGCTCAAGAACGAAAGGTGAGGGAGAACTATAGAGGCAAGCTCTCAAATCAGGCTCCTAAAAGTCCAGGACTATTGGTATTTGCTTACCTAGGTAATCTGATTTTTTATGTTGTTATCATTGGCATTATTTTGATGTCTGTAATGTTTTCATTTAGCTCAAAGTCGACAGCATCGATTTTTGGTTATCGATTTTACACCGTTTTGACTAATTCTATGGTGCCACAAGAAAATGGACCAAAAGGTGGTTTTTACGCTGGAGATATTGTTATTGTTAAATTGATGGATGGCGATAAGGTAAAAAAAGATGATATTGTCACGTTTGGTGTGGGCGATGGTTCACGGTATCTGACTCATAGAGTAGTAGAACGCAAAGGTGAGTTAAATGGAGAAAAAGGAGATTACCTTATTACCAAAGGAGATGCCAATAAAACCAATGATCCACCCGTAGAAGCAGATCGAGTACTTGGAAAAGTAGTATTTGCAGTGCCAAAAGTAGGGAGCGTTATAGAATTTGCTCGTGAAGAATTTTGGGCTTGCTTGGTTTGTATTTTGTCATTATACGGCTTTTTCTTAGTGCTTAAAGCCTATTTATTTTCACCCAAAGAAGAACCTGTTAGGCGAAAAAACAGAAGACGCCCAGCATATGAACGATGATATTACCACTTTGCCTTATCTAATAAGGTAAAGTGAGAATATATATATTATATTTTTATAGGAGGATTATTTAAAATGAAAAAAAACAAAAAGAAAAAGCTGGTAGCTGCAGCGTGTCTAGCATTATTAGCTGCAGCTGCAGGTACCTTTGCGTGGATCAATTCTCAAGACCAACGAATTAACCGTGTGAAAACTGCCGCAATTAAAGATGGTAGTGTCAGTGTTGAAGAAAATTGGAAGCCAAAACCAATCGTTCCAGGTACGGATGCCACAAAAGAAGTAGCGGTTACGAATTCTGGTGATACTCCAGTGTTTGTGCGTGTTTCATACGAAGAAGTATTAAAACATTTAACAGAAAAAGGCGCTGTAACGAATCGTACGACAGGTTGGAAAGCGAATGAAGTCTTGTCTTTATCTGATGATATTCCAGTCGAATATGATGGAGAAAAGTATACGGGTCCAGAGAGCGACTACATAGATGTTACAGCTAAGGTAAAAGATGGCTCTGATGCCGCTTTACCAGCAGGTGTTAAAGTTTATGCAAAAGGTTCAGTTACTAAAGATCCTGTAACTGGTGCTGAAAATACAACATTCAGTTATTCTGCATTCTTTGAATACGCTAGTGGTAAATACCAAGCGATGGAAACAGAAGTATCTGTGGCAGGCGGAAATGCTGTTGGGTCACAAATCGAAGATTGGAACTTTGTGATGTCAAAAGCTGAATATTCAGTTTATAAAGGTGGCTATAGCAATATGGCAACAAACTGGGCTGCTTCTTCTTTAGAAGGTGCTTCAGCAGATGCGACTACAGCTAAAGCTTCACTTTTAGGTAGTGCAGGCAAAAAATATGATGTTGATTACGATTACACAAGTAAAGCTTTAGGGTTAGATGCACTTCCTGCAGTAACACCAGCAACAGATGGTGATCAAATTCCAGTTGCAAATTCAGAGAAAAAAGGCGTTCAAGCGGATAAAGTAGCTCTAGGAGTGAGTGGAATCAGAGTAGAATATGGTACAGATATGGTGACAACTGCTGCATTAGCTAAAGATAAATGGGCTTACAACAAAGAGGATGGCTATTTCTACTTCACGAGTCCAGTTATCTCAGGTGCGACAACACCGCATTTGTTGAAAAAACTAATTTTTACAAACGATATTGGAACAGAATATACAAATGCAACATATGATTTAATTGTAAAAATGGAAGCTATTCAAGCAACTAAAGAAGCGTTAACTGATAGCACTGGTTGGAACTTAAATGGAGCAGACGACTCAGAAACTAAAAAAATTACAGCTTATTTAGATGAACAAGCAGCAAGCTAAATTCTAGTTATGAAAAAGTAAAGGGAAGGGGATAAAAAGATGCAGCAATATCAAGTACAAAAACGTCTACTATTATTGGTTTTATACAGTTTATTAAGTGTTTTTATCACTTTCACAAGTGGAACGTTACTAGCTATTGCCAGTCAAACCCTTCCTCCAGGGGTGGTCATTGGCGATGAGACAGGAATATCTGCCTCTTCGGAAGGAGAATATTATGTTGATTTGCCGAATGTCTTACCTGGAGAAAGCTATGAAAAAACGATTACGATTCGTAGTCTGGATGTAAAAGAACCGTTTGAATTAGGAATCTTAGTAACCCCAGATAATAAAAAAGGGGTGATTGATTTTGACAAATCGATCACATTGACCTTGTCCATTGACGGAAAAAAAATTTATCAGGGACCGTTATTAGGGAATGGAGAATTTGATTGGACAGTTCAACCATTGATAGTAGGAACATGTGAATATGGTAAAGATCAAATTTTAACTGCAGTGTTCGAGGTTGATAAAGACTTGAACCAGGCAGATTATAAAGAAGAAAGCCAGTTGTTGTATCACTGGACTTTTGTCGCAACTAAAAATCAGACAAAAACGTCAGAGACTAAAGATAGTAGTACAGATCGACCAAGTAAACCAGCATCTAAAGGGATGTTCCCGATGACTGGCGAAGAAATTAAAAATTTGATTTATAAAACATTGGCAGGACTTTTATTGATGTTAATTGCAATTTTATTATGGAAAAAACGTAAAGAAGAACAAGAAAACGTAGAGTAGAGGAAGGGGGAGACAATTGAGTAGAAAGAAAAAATTGTTGAAAATAATCAATCAAAATAAACCTTTTTTGGCTGTATTTTCTGTATTTTTAAGCCTACTACTTGTAGTAGGAAGTACATACTCGTGGATTACCTATAGTGATGAAAAAATCAATCAAAGCAATCCTAATACTAAGAAACTATCCGCGGCAATCGATGAAGTCTTCACCCCAAATCTACAATGGGCGCAAGGGAAGACTACTGAAAAGAAATTGCTAGTGAGGAACAACGGACAAATGCCAGCCATCGTTCGGATATCTTTGTATGAATTTTTTGCCCAGTTTGAGCTTGATATGACTGATGGCGTTGGTAATGGTAACCAAAAAATTGTAAGTAGTTCAAGTGGATCAGATTTAACAATGGAAGATACTGCTACTTGGGAAAAAGGCAGTACATATAAGATTGCTTCTGAAACGTATTATGTAGCTTCAGAGGTTTACAAAGCCGATAAAAAAAACACAAGTACAGCTTATGTCTACAAAGGAACTCGACCGATCGAAGCACTGAAGTATTTAACGATTCAATTTAATGATAATGACATTTATGATGAAAATAATAAACCAATGCCTGAAACACAAAATTATTGGTATTATTCTGATGGGTATTTTTATTATTCAGAAGTATTGCAGCCAAAGGAAAAAACGACATTGCTTATCGAAAGTATTACGTTAGATCGAATGTTACCAAACAAGTATAAGAGTTCTTTATATCAGTTGATTCCAGTTATGGATGCTCACGATGTTACAAAATCTCTAATGGAGAACTGGAATATTCCTTCTAGTTCATATCTGGAAGCGATATATCGTGAAAAAGTTCATTAGGAGGGGATTCAAAATGAAATCAAAGAAAAAAGTTGTTCATTTTTTATGGATACTGCCTGTCCTTGCTGTGCTTTTACTTATTGGAAGTGTAACAGCATATGCAGCGATGATGATGAGTGAGGAGAAAGTTAATCTTTTTCAGGTTGGCAATCTTCAGACGAAAGTGAAAGAAGTTTTTACGGAGCCAACAACAATTAAGCCAAATGAATCAGTTACAAAGGAAGTATCAGTAGAAAATACAGGAACAGTAGATCAGTTTGTCCGAGTGATGCTTCAGCCTGAAATTCGTTTAGAAAATGGCGAAAGCACGCGATTATTACCCTCAAAGATTGGAGAAGAGGTTCTTTTAGAGCTGAATCTTACGGATTGGACATTAGGTGAAGATGGTTATTATTACTATTTAAATGTTTTAAAGTCAGGCACTCCCAATAATACTACTAAAAACTTATTCACTGAGGTCAAATTAAAACAAGATTTAGGACTAGAGTATCACAATGCAACTTTTAACTTATTAGTAAAAGTAGAAGCGATTAATTGTGCTAAATATGCTTATCGTGATGCATGGTGGCAAGGGTCTACACCTAGCAGTGGAGCGTTAGAGGCAATCGATAAAAAGTTAGCTGAACATGCGGAGTAAGGATAGGCACATGGAATAATTATTCCATGCATGCCTATTTCAATTCAACACTCATGAAATGAGTGTTTTCTAGGAAGAAATCATTGATTTGATAAGTTTTGAAAAGAAGGAGATAAAATGAAAAAGCAGAGACAGAAATTGAAGAGTAGAAAGAAAAAAATGAGTCTTTTTTTACTACTTGTTTTATTTGTTATTAGCGGCTATCTTTTTGTGGGGCAAGGTGATTTGAAGGCTTCTACTGTAGTAACTAAAAGAGATTTTAGGTTAAAAGCTGAAAATAGATGGAGTGGACTAGATAAAAAAAGTTATGCTGATCTAGAATGGGATAGTGTAAAGGGCTTGAGTAAGTCAGGATATCAACTATATCAATCGGAAGATGGCAATTCTTGGAGTGTACGTTCCCTAAATTATGGGAAACCAATAAAAGTTCTGAATATTTATCCAGATATAGCAGGATCTAACACACTGAAAAGCTGGATGGATGGTTTAAATTTAAAAAATTCTAGTGGCGAAAAATTAATTAATGTTAAGGCCGTAAGTCAAAACAACTACGGAACTAATCCCAATGGCTATCTAAAGGACGCAAAAGGCGAATTTCAATATGATGTTATCATGTTTGGTTCTTGGGATTACAATAATCATTTAGATATCTCGGTTACTGCAAAAAACGCAACACAAGAATTTATTGATTCTGGAAGAGGCGTTCTTTTTGGGCACGATACGATTACCCCTAATGATCGTGGTCATACTAATTTTAATAGCTTTGCGGGTCAATTAGGGTTTAAATTGCAAGCAAAGTCTTTTCAAATTGGAAGTACAAATGTAAAAATAACTAATAATGGCTATTTAATGAAATATCCGTACGAGCTACAGAATGATATGGAATTAAAAATTCCACTTACACATACGTGGGGGCAAGGGATTTTGCCTAACTCAAAAACAACTAAATGGTTAGAATTTGAAGCACCATTTAATTGGGATAAACCGGGGGATGGCAGTGCAGATCCAACCTTTTATCTAGCCACCACTAATAATCTTGGTATGATCCAAACGGGTCATAGTAATGGAACATCTACTTCTGATGAACGAAAAATCATAGCAAATACATTATACAATTTAGCTCAGGTTTCTTTTGAAACAACGGCACAAGATCAAACTGTTAAAGATGATCGAGCGCCAGCACTGGCAAATGCTGTACAGAAACCGGGTGGTAGCGTAGATAATTTTGACATTGAAATTGATAGTATGGATCAAGGGAAAGAGTATCAGTGGTATATCGAAGCAGATACGATATCCAGTGGCTTAAAAAAATCAGATGTCGTAAAAGAGACCATTATGAGTAATATAGCTGGCTATTTTTATAAAATCGACAACTCTGCGACTTCAACTTTAGCAGGGACTGTTGAAGGATATAAGGATGAATTCGGTCGGATTGGTTCTAGTAAATATGATATTTATGTGGCACCAACAGGAAGTACAAATCCAGCAGATCCAAATTATGATCCTACACAAGACGCGAACTTAGTCGACTATGATACCAAAGGGACAATTTCTGGCATCAATGGAATAACTGATTTGGAAAAATATATTCATATAGTATCAGTTGATCGTTCAAATAATGTGAGCAAAGTAAAAACAATTCAAATCAAGGATTTGATGAATGAGTTTCGTGTTTTTGAAAAGTATTTCGATACCGAAGGAACACAACTTCAGGCTGATTCATATCAAGATATTCCTAAAGACAGTAATTATGAAAAGATAGTTATGAACATTGATAATTATGTCATAGATAGTTATAAAATTGACGCTGGAACTGACGTAGCAACGGGTCCAGATGCTAAAGTATCTATTGAGAAGGTAAACAAAAACTATACCGTAACTTACTACTACAACAAGCTGATACAATTGAATGTTAGACAGATGATAGTATCAGGCAATAGTGAAGTAATTTCACCGAGTGACGGGTACGTTCAGATAGATAATGGAAAAATAGATAAAAATAGTAATCTATTTAATTTAGCGGTGACTTCAGGAAAAGATGGGGAAGATATTGATTACTCATCGGTAAAATTAGCTAAGAGTGGCGGCCATCATCAATTATTAGTAACCTTAATGGTCCCAGAATATTATCGTTTTAGTGGATATATAGCGACAACAAGTGATGTGCCACATGATAAAAAAGTGAAAAGAGACGGTGAAATTAAATTAGATATTACGGAAGATACGAATTATTGGCTGACAATTTACGTAGAACCAACTGTTGATTCTACTATTTCGCCAACACCATACAGTTGGAATTATAAGGAGAATCAATTAGGGAAAATTGAGAATAGTGGACAATAAGAGCAAGTTTATGAAATGCCAAGTAGAAAGCGTTGGATTCTTAAATCTAATAGAAAAGGAAGATTCTTTGTGTATTTACTATTAATTGCTCTTGGAATAATCATATTTATCCATAGCCTCTTGCTCATGACTATCATTCAAAAAAATACAGAGATGACAAAGAAAATTGCCCAACTTGAGAAGCGAAATTCTCTTTCAAAATCCAGCGGTCAGCGGCAATTTCCAAATGAGCGCAAGACTAAATTAACGAAACGAGGAAGTAGATAACGATGAATATAGGCTATGCTCGTGGAAACAAATTGAATCAGCAATTTGATGTTTTAGAATCGTACGAATTAGACGAAATTTTTTCAGATGACAATCATAGTTATGACGTATTCCAAGATCCTGACAGTAATTATCAGAGATTATTGGATTATACGGAACCAGGTGATTGTTTAGTCATTGCTTTTTTAGAAGTTATTTCCAGAGATTACCAGCAACTACTTGTTTTTTTTAATGAATTGGAAGATTTAGAGTTAGATTTAATTGTATTGACTTCACCAGAGCTGACGTTAAATGATTGGCGGGAAGTGCTTTCGTGGGTTAGTCGTAATGATCAGTTACTACATCCACGTTTAATCAAGCTAAACTTAAAGCCAGGAAAAAAGCAAACGAAAGAAACTTATTCTGTATTTACCAGAAATGCAGAAGCTAAACGAATCTATCGTGATGTCATGTGGCAATTAGTCGGTAAGAATAAACTACGAACGATTGCTAAACAAAAAGGCGTTCCAGTTGAGACGGTTTATCGAATCCAGCAAGAATTTAAACGAGTAAAATTAGCAGTTATCTTAGCAATGTGTTTCTTTTTGACAATTGCTACAATTAAAATTACTGAGAACTTTTCGGACAATATACTGATTCAAATCGTGGTCTGTGTTGTTTCAACAGTAGTTATTCTTTATAACACTTTATCAGATAGCGAACAGCAGTAATAGAAAATCAATTAAAAATAGTTTTGCTTTTTCCATTAATTCACTAGGAAAAAGCAAAACTATTTTAGTTTAAAACGTCATTTTTTCGATTCGGTCAAAGGCTTCTTTCAAAACTTCTATATTTTGTGTGGCTGCTAACCGTACATAATCGTCACCAGTTGTTTCACCAAAGGCTTTTCCAGGAATCATCAAGACATTCGTTTCCTTTAAGACTTCTTCAACAAATGGGACAGAAGTTAGGCCTGTTTTAGAAATGTTGATAAACGCATACATACTTCCTTTAATTGGGTGAAGCGAAAGAAATGAGATTTTGGCAATTCTTTCTTCCAGATACTCCAATCTTTCTTTAAAAACAGACACAACACTTGGTATTAATGTTTCAGAATGCTTTAAGGCATAGATTCCTGCTTGTTGGGAAGGACTTGGTGCAGAGTAAGTAATACTTTCGTTGATTAATTTTGCTGCATCATTGATATAATCAGGTGCAATCATATACCCGATCCGCCAACCAGTCATTGCAAATGCTTTTGAGAAACTACTGAACGTAATTGTATTTTCAGGAGCAAAAGTAGCCATTGGTATGAAATCATCATAGAAGCAAAAGGCCTCATATACCTCATCAGAGAGGATGTAAAAATCATTCTCGATAGCTAAATCAGCGATTGCTTTAAACGTTTCAGGAGAAAATACAGCGCCTGTTGGGTTATTTGGCGAATTGATAATAATCGCTTTTGTTTTATCAGTGATAGCTGCTTTCAATACATCGATATTGATTTGAAAACCATCTTCTTCATAAGTTGGAATAAAAACTGGTTTACCTCCAGCAAATAATACTTGGTCTTTATACGGCGAGAAATAAGGTTCGTGAATGATTACTTCATCATCAGGATCGAGTATTACTTGCAGTGTTAGGTACATACCATGTAATGCACCGACCGTTGCACGCACTTGGCTAGGTTCAAAGGACAGATCATATTGTTTTTGATAAAAATCTACTACGGTTTCAATAAAGGCTTGACTGCCACCGGATGCAGTGTATTTCGTATGACCATTTTTAACATCTGTAAAAGCCGCTTCAATGATTTTTTCATCTGTGATCAAATCGGGATCACCAATCGATAAATCTAGTAAATCAGGTACTTGTTTCGCTAAGGTGGCAATATCCATCAAGATATTCTCCGTAGGTTGTTGATGTTTTTTTGCAATGTTTGAACGATCCATGTTTTTACCTCCGATTTCTTTATTCATATACTATTTTTTAAGAGGACAAAACAAGCTTATTTATACTTGCTTTGTCCTCTTTCGACTGTTATAAAACTTTTCTTAAAAAATCTTGGGTTCTTGGATTTTTCGGTTCGCCAAAAATTTCTTCAGGTGTCCCTTCTTCCTGAATGATTCCAGCATCCATGAAAATCACACGATCGGCAACTTCACGTGCGAAGCCCATTTCATGTGTAACAACGACCATTGTCATGCCTTCAACTGCCAAAGCTTTCATAACGGCTAAAACTTCACCGACCATTTCTGGATCAAGTGCAGAGGTTGGTTCGTCGAATAACATGACATCAGGATTCATTGCTAAAGCACGAGCGATCGCTACCCGTTGCTGTTGTCCGCCAGATAAGCTTGAAGGGTAACTTTCGGCTTTTTCTTGTAAACCAACTTGTTCTAATAGAGCCAGTGCTTTTTCTTTCGCCATATCAGGTGCTTCTTTTTTTACTTTGACTGGACTGATTGTTAAATTGGCTAAAACGGTTTTATGTGGAAATAGATTGAAATTTTGGAATACCATACCCATTTTCTGGCGTAGAGCATCAATATCGGTATCTTTGTCCAATAAATTTTTCCCTTCAAATTCAATCGTTCCATCTGTTGGTTGTTCTAATAAGTTTAAGCATCGTAAGAAGGTACTTTTTCCACTACCAGAAGGCCCGATGATTACGACAACTTCTCCAGCTTTAACATCTAAGTCGATCCCTTTTAAGACTTCATTTTTTCCGAAGGTTTTGTGTAGATTTTTAATATTAATCACTAGTACTCATTCTCCTTTCAGCAACACCTAATAGGCGTGAAATGGTAAAGGTTAAAACAAAGTAAATCAATGATACTACTAAATAAGGTAAGAATGGTTTAAAGCTAGCTCCTTGAACATTGCCGGCTTGGAAAATCAATTCTGAAACACCTATAACTGAAACGACAGATGATTCTTTGATTACAGTTACAAATTCATTTCCTAAAGCAGGTAAGATATTTTTGATTGCTTGAGGTAAAATGATGTAACGCATTGCTTGTGGTTGGTTCATACCTAGAGAACGCGCAGCCTCTAGCTGACCTTTGTTGACTGCATTGATTCCAGCACGAACGATTTCAGCAACATAGGCACCACTGTTCAATGCAAGAGCAATACAGCCAGCAGCGATTTTCGATAAATCAAGCCCTAAAACACCCGTGCCAAAATAAACAATAAAGATTTGGACTAGTAATGGAGTACCACGAACATATTCAATATAGCAGATGGCGATACCACGTAAAATTTTTGATTTAGATAATTTCATCAAAGCAAGCAGTCCACCTAAAATAGCACCAAATAATACGCCCATAAAGGCTAAGAAAATCGTATAACCAGCACCGCTGATATAGAATTTACCATATTTTCCAAGGAAACTTTCATCATCTGTAAACATTAATTTGCCTGCTTCTTTCTTATAACCCTCAAGTAAATTGTTATCATTGATTGTTTCGATCGAAGCATTGACTTTTTGTTCTAAAACAGGTGCATTTTTAGGAATCGCAACGGCAGCATCTTTTTGGCCTTGTTCAAATGAAACGTCTGCAAACGTCAAGTCTTGATCACGATCAACGTAAGCTTCAGCAACTGGGCCTTCCAAAACAGCAGCCTCTACTTTTTTATTTTTTAAATTCATGATGATGTCTGGTACTTTTTGTAAAGAAGTAGGAATCGAACCGATAAGTTCCGTCTTAGCTAATTCTTCTTGTGTCGTTTGCTTTTGAACGCCAACTTTCACACCATCAAAATCTTTTGTTGATTGAAAGTTATCTTTATCCGCTTTTCTAACGACTACTTTTTGTTGGACGTTCATATACGGAGTTGAAAAATTAACTTCTTGCAGTCGTTCAGGTGTCGGTGCCATACCTGAAATGATTAAATCGATTTTACCTGTTTTCATTGCACCTAATAATGCATCAAAACCCAATTCTTCGATTTTTAATTTAACGCCCATATCATCTGCAATTTTTTGTGCAATTGAGATGTCAAAACCAACGATTTGGTCTTTACCGTCAACATCTGCGTGAAATTCATATGGTGCGTAATCAGCAGACAAACCAACAATCAGTTCCCCACGTTTCATGATGCTGTCATAAACTGGATCAGGTTCTTCAGCGATTACTGTAGTTACTGGGATAAAAGTCAGTAGTACCAGCAAGATCGGAATAATAAGTGCTAGGGTTTTTTTACATAATTTCATTTGTTCTTCTCCTTTATAATAGAGTAATAACAGTTGAGTATGCGCAACTGCTTGTATTCAATAAATATTCTAAAAAACGTGCATAAATGTATAAAAATTTATTGTTTTTGGATGTGTTTTATCATATCATAGATTAGGAGAAAGGAAAAGTGAATTTTATCAAAGAATTTATAAAATTTCACTTTTGCATAAAAATTAGTAAAAAATGAAAGGTTGGGACCAATGAATCAATCGTTGATAGTAAGAGGAGCGCCACAAGAATATGAATGCCGTGTTGGTGCGTGGGATGATTTAGAAGAACATTTAAATAGAAGAAAGCTTAAACGTGTGATGATATTACATGGAAAAGATTCGTGGGAAGCTGCCAAGCCATATTTTCCAACATTAATGACTATAGATACATACTTTGTATATTATGGAGGAGAATGCACGGATGAGAAAACAATAGAGCTGAAACAGCTTTTTGAACAAAAAGAACTGGAAGGTATCATTGCTGTAGGAGGCGGAAAAATTGCAGATTTAGGTAAAGCAGTAGCGAATCAATGTACTAAACCTATCTTGATTTTGCCAACCTTAGCAGCAACTTGTGCTGCGTATACACCGTTAAGTGTGATATACGAAAATAATGGTGCAATGAATCGCTATGATATTTTTGCGAATAGCAATGCCCTAGTTTTAATCGAGCCTAAGGTTCTCTTAGATTCACCGATCGAGCTGATGATCGCAGGAATTGGTGACACGATCGCTAAATGGTATGAAGCCGATGCGATGATCTCGCAATTAGCGGTACAGCCGATTGAAATCCAAGTCTCTGCTTTCGCAGCCAAAAAATGCAGAGATGTTTTACTCGCTGACAGCCAAGAAGCGCTAAAAGCAATGAAAGAGAAAGAAATCAATCAAGCTTTTTTAAATATTGTAGAAACAATTATCCTACTTGGAGGAATGGTGGGAGGCTTTGGTGACGATTATGGTCGGACATCTGGCGCTCACTCAATTCATGATGCACTCACTATTTTACCTGAAAGTCATCATCAATTACATGGCAATAAAGTCGCGTACGGTGTTCTGGTTCAATTGGTGATCGAAGATAAATGGAATGAAATCGAACAACTAATGCCATTTTACTCCAGTCTTGATTTACCAACTTCTTTAAAAGACATGAAAATGAACTTAACAGAGGATGATTATCAGCGAGTGGCGGAGCGAGCTGCTGAACCACATGAAACAATCCATTATATGAAAGAGAAAATTACACCAGAAGTTGTAAAAAAAGCAATGATCAAACTTGAAGCAATAAAATAAGAGAGACTAAAAAACAAAAGAACTGGAGATAAAAGAGTTTGAACTCTTATCTCCAGTTTTATTGTCTAAGGATATACTAAAGAAAGCCCGTAAAACCTTGCAAATACGAACAAAAAAAAGTATGATGAGGAAAGTGTAAATATACAAAAGAAAGTAGGAGAATGAATGACAGAACCAGCCATTCGTTATCGTTTAATAAAGAAAGAAAAACATACAGGTGCCCGTTTAGGAGAAATCATCACCCCTCACGGAACGTTTCCAACACCAATGTTTATGCCTGTAGGAACGTTAGCGACAGTAAAAACAATGTCACCAGAAGATTTGAAAGAAATGGGCGCAGGAGTGATCCTGAGCAATACGTATCATTTATGGCTTCGTCCGGGAGATGATCTGATTGCAGAAGCTGGTGGCTTACATAAATTTATGAATTGGGATCAACCAATTTTAACTGATTCTGGTGGTTTTCAAGTATTTTCATTAAGTGATATGCGTAAAATCACGGAGGAAGGTGTTCATTTTAGACACCATTTGAATGGGTCAAAACTATTTCTTTCACCAGAAAAAGCAATCAACATTCAAAATAATCTAGGCTCTGATATCATGATGAGTTTTGATGAATGTCCGCCGTTTGATGAAAGCTATGAGTATGTGAAGAAATCGATTGAGCGTACATCACGCTGGGCAGAACGTGGCTTAAAAGCGCATGCTAATCCAGATCGTCAAGGCTTATTTGGAATCATTCAAGGCGCAGGGTTTGAAGATCTACGTCGCCAAAGTGCAAAAGAGTTGATCAGCATGGACTTTCCAGGATATTCCATTGGTGGTTTATCTGTAGGGGAACCAAAAGCGGAGATGAACCGTGTACTAGATTTTACAACACCTTTGATTCCAGATAACAAGCCAAGATACCTAATGGGTGTGGGAACAGCAGATTCATTAATCGATGGTGTGATTCGTGGGATCGATATGTTTGACTGTGTCTTGCCAACTCGTATTGCTAGAAATGGAACGTGTATGACATCGAAAGGTCGTCTGGTTGTTAAAAATGCGCAATACGCAAGAGATTTCCGTCCCTTGGATGAGAAATGTGATTGCTACACTTGTAAAAACTATACGCGGGCTTATATTCGTCACTTGATCAAGGCTGACGAAACATTTGGGATTCGTTTAACGTCTTACCATAATTTATATTTCCTATTGAATTTAATGAAACAAGTTCGTCAAGCAATTATGGATGATAATTTATTGGAATTTAGAGAAGCCTTTTTTGAAGAATATGGTTTCAATAAAGAGAATGCGAAAAGTTTCTAAAAAAACGAACAAAAGACTAGTGTTGTAAAAGAAATTTTGTTACAGTAAACTAGTGATTATAGGATAGAGAGGTGAATAGATAATGGGCGGAGGACTTTCGTTTATTTTACCATTAATTCTTTTAGCAGGAATGATGTTTTTTATGACACGTTCGCAAAAGAAACAACAAAATGAACGTCAAACACTTTTGGATGCAATGAAAGTGGGCGATGAAGTTGTAACGATCGGCGGTTTACACGGCGTGATCTCTGAACTTGATGCTGACAAAAAAACTGTATTGATCGATTGTGAAGGAATTATCCTTGAATTTGATCGTGCAGCAATCAAAACAGTGAAGCCAGGTACAGTTGTTGCAAATGATAATGATGTAACTGTAGTTGAAACGAAGGAAGAAACAGTTGTTGAAGAACCAACTGTAACAGAAACTTCTGAAAACAACGAAACGAAAGAATAAATTCCAGCTTGCTGGAATTTTTTCTTTCTAAAACATATAAGAAAGTACATAGGTCATTCTTTAGAAAGAAGGGGAGAACCATCGAAAAGCTATCGTGGCATCAAAAGTTCTTATTGAAAAAAGAATTAAAAATCAAATGCCGATCTTTTCAGCAACTTGGTTATTCATCTGTTAATGAAACCGAATTGATGAACTATCTTGTTTCTTATCGGTGGAAAAAGAACGCTCCATCATCGATCAAAGCTTGTCGTGAAGACATTTTACATATTGAGCCAAATGAATTTTTTGATTATCAGCAGTTGATTGCTCAAACAAGTAGTTTGACCATTAAAGATTGGCATGACTTGACGGATCTATTCTAATTTTGAATAGGTTCTTTTTCTTTTTATAAATTAGGAAACGCTTGCTTTAGTAGATGAAATAAAAAAAGCGTTAAATGTGAAAAAAATCACAAAAAAACTATTTACAAGAAAAAAATATTGTTGTATGATGTGTATGTGAAATAGTTAACAAGAAAAAATTAATTTATTTATTTTTCTAGGAGGATCAAAATGGCTAAAACAATGAAGAGAGAAGATACTAAAAAGACTGATGTAACAGCAATGATCGACGAATTGGCAAAAAAAGCAAATGTTGCTTTAAAAGAAATGGAAGACTTTGATCAAGAAAAAGTTGACCACATTGTGCACCAAATGGCAATGGCTGCTTTAGATCAACATATGCCTCTAGCAAAAATGGCTGTCGAAGAAACTGGCCGTGGGATATACGAAGATAAAGCAATCAAAAATATGTATGCCTCTGAATATATCTGGAATAGTATCAAACATGACAAAACAGTGGGTGTCATCAATAAAGATGACCAAACAGGTTTAATCGAAATCGCTGAACCAGTTGGGGTGGTTTGTGGGGTTACACCAACAACCAATCCAACATCAACGACAATTTTCAAAGCGTTGATTTCTATCAAAACACGTAACCCGATTGTCTTTGCTTTTCATCCAAGTGCACAAAAATGTTCTGCTGAAGCTGCTCGAATCGTTCGCGATGCTGCAATCAAAGCAGGGGCTCCTGAAAACTGTGTACAGTGGATCGAACAACCTTCTTTAGAAGCAACTTCAGGTTTGATGAATCATCCTGGAATCGCGATTGTTTTAGCTACTGGTGGTAGCGCCATGGTTAAATCGGCATACTCAACTGGTAAACCAGCGTTAGGTGTTGGACCAGGGAATGTTCCTTCATATATTGAAAAAACAGCAAAAATCAAACGTGCAGTAAATGACTTGATCGTTTCTAAATCATTCGATAATGGTATGATCTGTGCTTCTGAACAAGCTGTGATCGTAGATAAAGAAGTTTATGCAGCTGTAAAAGCTGAATTTGAAGCACACCAAGTATACTTCGTCAAACCAAACGAATTACAAAAACTTGAAGATGCCGTGATGAATGAAGGGAAATATGCAGTAAATCCAGCAATTGTTGGGTATTCTGCTGAACATATAGCAGAATTAGCAGGAATCAAAGTACCAAAAGGCACAAAAATTCTAATTGCTGAACTTGAAGGAGCAGGAGCGGAATACCCACTTTCTCGTGAAAAATTATCGCCAGTTTTAGCCATGATGAAAGCGAAAAATACAGATCATGCCTTTGATTTATGTGAAGCAATGCTTGAATTAGGTGGTTTAGGTCATACAGCAGTGATTCATACAGAAGATGAGGATCTACAAGTGAAATTTGGTTTGCGTATGAAAGCTTGCCGTATCTTAGTGAATTCTCCATCAGCTGAAGGCGGAATCGGGAATATCTATAACGAAATGATTCCTTCATTAACATTAGGTTGCGGATCTTACGGTAAAAACTCAGTCTCTAAAAACGTATCTGCTGTTAACTTGATCAATGTCAAAACTGTAGCGAAACGGAGAAATAATATGCAATGGTTTAAATTACCGCCAAAAATTTTCTTTGAAAAAAATTCATTACAATATCTACAAAAAATGGAAAATGTTGAACGTGTGATGATTGTATGTGATCCAGGAATGGTTCAATTTGGTTATGCTGATACGGTTCGTAAAGAATTACAAAAACGTAAAAACGACGTTCAAATCGAAGTATTCTCAGCAGTTGAACCAAATCCATCTACAAATACAGTGTATGCTGGAACAAAAGTCATGGTTGATTTTGAACCAGATACAATCATCGCTTTAGGTGGGGGATCTGCAATGGACGCAGCTAAAGGCATGTGGATGTTCTATGAGCACCCAGACACAGAATTCTTTGGCGCTAAACAAAAATTCTTAGATATCCGTAAACGCACATACAAAATTGAAAAAGCAGTTAAAACGCAATTTGTATGTATCCCAACAACATCAGGTACAGGTTCAGAAGTCACACCATTTGCTGTTATTACAGATAGTGATACGCATGTGAAATACCCATTAGCTGATTACGCATTAACGCCAGATGTTGCGATCATCGATCCTCAATTTGTGATGTCAGTTCCAGCTTCTGTAACGGCAGATACTGGTATGGACGTTTTAACACATGCAATTGAGTCTTACGTTTCAGTCATGGCTTCTGATTACACGCGTGGATTAAGTTTACAAGCGATTAAATTGGTATTTGACCACTTAGAAAACTCAGTGAAACGTCCGGATGCAGAAAGTCGTGAAAAGATGCATAATGCATCAACAATGGCTGGTATGGCTTTTGCCAACGCATTCTTAGGAATTTGTCACTCAGTCGCACATAAAATTGGTGGAGAATACGGCATTCCTCACGGACGTACAAATGCGATTTTATTACCGCATATCATCCGTTACAATGCCAAAGATCCTTCAAAACATGCAATGTTCCCTAAATATGACTACTTCCGTGCAGATACAGATTACGCTGATATTGCGAAATTCTTGGGTCTTAAAGGCAAAAATACTGCAGAATTAGTGGATGCACTAGCAACAGCTGTTTATGATTTAGGGGTATCAGTTGGAATTGATATGAACTTGAAAGCACAAGGTGTAACACAAGAAATTCTTGATTCAACTGTTGATCACATGGCTGAATTGGCTTATGAAGATCAATGTACAACAGCTAATCCGAAAGAACCATTGATCAGTGAATTGAAACAAATCATCATTGATGCATATAATGGTTAAACGTCTATAAAAATACTAAGTGCTTGGGACATGATGACTTCACGCATCATGACCCAAGCACTTCTTTTTTTACGAAAAGAGATATAATATTAGTAAATGAAATTGGGGGGCTAGATAATGACGGTAAGAGAAGCGTATGAAAAAGGAGTGGATTTCTCCACTCCTTAAACGTCTAACTTTTGGGGATACTACATAGAGTGTAAACTCAGTATGTTTTTTTATCTACTTCTCTTAGCAAATGGCTGATAAGCAATGCCACGGCTTTCACACCACCGAATGATCTCACTAGAAAAAATAATATCTGTTGTTGTAAGGTCAGTTGTTGTTTGTTTCCCAAGTAAGGTATATAACATTTTAAGTTCATCTTCCCATTGTTGGATAAGCTCAATCGTTTCTTCAAGACCATGTGTCATCAGCTGATTTAAAATAGTTCCAGCTACACCAACACTTTTTGCACCTAAACTAAGTGATTTAACGATATCCAACGATTGTCGGGCACCACCAGAAGCTAAAACAGTCAGGTCACGTTGCCAATTTATCGATTCTAAGAGTGAGAGAACTGTTGACTGTCCCCAATCTGTCAAAAAGCCAAGTTCTCGTTTTTTGCGACGGGCATTTTCAATTTGTGTAAAACTAGTGCCGCCTTGACCACTGACGTCAACAGCTTTTACACCGCGCCAAACCAATTGTTCAATGGTTTCACTACTCATGCCAAAACCAACTTCTTTAACAATGACTGGAACAGACAAATGAGAAACAATATCTTCAATGTTATCTAGCCAACCATGGAAATCACGATCCCCCTCAGGCATTACTAACTCTTGAGGGAGATTTACATGAATTTGCAATCCGTTAGCTTGAAAAAGATCAACAGCTCTTTTGGCTTCTTCTAAAGAAAGTCCAGCGCCGATATTTGCTAAAAGTACACCGTTTGGATTTTCCTTGCGTATGATTTGATAAGTGTCTGCCAAATCAGGATTTTTTAAGGCAGCATTCACCGATCCTGTCGCTACCAGGATTCCCGTTTCTTTCGCGATAATGCCTAGTTGCTGGTTGATTTCTTTTGCGCGGTCACTACCGCCTGTCATAGCATTGATGTAAAATGGTTGCTTGAAGGAGAAATCAAGAAAAGATGTTGAGATATCAACGTCATCCATCGCTATTTCTGCAAAAGAATGATGAACAAAACGGATTTGATCAAAGTCGTTTGTTTTGTCTTTATGAAAGGCTTTCGCTAAAGAGATATGTTCATCTTTTCGATTCATTTTTTTCCTTCTTTCCGTAAAAATATACATGTAATGGTAACGGAGTAATGCCTTCTTTCTCCCAAGAACTCATCAAAGGTAAAATACCTGATTTTTGCTTAAATAAGACAATTCCACAGTCACCACCACCTGCACCAGATGATTTAGCTGCACCGCCATAGGTTTGTGCTAAATTACATAGTTTTTTAAGAGCAGGGGTTTCGATCGTAACTCCTGTGATCGAGGTTAATTGTTGGAGTAATTTTCGGTTTTTTCGTATTTGCGCTTGAATCAATGAGATATTTTCTGAAGTAAAGCCTGTAATCATTGTTTCAACACACGTTTTACTGTCATCTAAAAATCGTTGGTATGCTATTTCTTGTACTTCTTTTGACTGGTTGACTTGATCAACTAAATCAGAAGTAGAAGCAGGGCTGCCAGTCCAGCCGATCAATAGACGTAATTTTTTAGGAACAGTCAAAGGTTGGATCATTAATTTTGGCCATGTTGTTTGGAGTAATGTGGTCAGCGTTTGCTTTTGAGCTTGTTCGTTGACCCATTGATGATCAAACGTTGAAAAAGCAATCCAACCGCCATAGCAGCTTGCTGCAATATCTCCACAAGAACCATTTCCTTGAACTTCTAAATGAGCCAGTGCAGAGAGTTTGAATATTTCTTCTTCGTTCAATTCTAAACCATAAAACAGACTCAGAGCTTTTACAGTTGCGACTGTTACAGCACCGCTCGAGCCTAATCCATATTTACGTCCGTTTGAATTGTCTAACTCACTAGTGACTTTCAAGTGGTAAAAAGATAATTCTTTGTGTTGTTCTTGTGCATATTTTTCAGTTAAGCGAATTGCTGCAAGTACATAATGAAAGGGATTTTCCCGAATATCTAGAACCAGTTCATTGTTTCTTCTCGTCCAACGAACAGGTAGTGAACTAAACTGAGCTGATTGGATACTGCCGACGTTTTCTGCTGTTTCGAGAGTAACAGTTACAAATTGATCCACTGCAACGATGATTGCCGGATGTCCAGGTTCAACAACGGCATATTCACCAGCAATAAATAGCTTGCCTGGTGTGGAAACTTCTATCATAATTCTTCCGACCTTTCTATAGGAATCATTTCTATTCCTGGTCCTGCGTATGCGGCAATTAGCTGATGTTCAGCAAAATGCTTTCCTAAAAATTCTTTTAACGCAGATAAATTTTTCTTTTCTACTAAAATCTTCACATTCGGCCCAGCGTCCATTGTGAAGTAACAAGGTAGACCTTCTTTTCTGGCTAAACGCACTAACTGCATGACGTTTAAGCTTTCAGGTGACCAATAAGTAAAAGGCGGTACGGCAGCTAAGGTGGTTCCGTGCATGCGTAAGCCATTTGCTTCAGTGACTTGACCAAGCTTATTAAAATCTTTTTCGGTGATTGCTTGTTTGGCTGTAGCCAAATCTGTTTCGACATTTTCTAACCAACCAGGATAAAAGCTTGATGTTTCTACCGTTCGTTTCATACCATCACGACTGGAAATATCTTTTATACCATCATCGACTAAAACGAAAAGCATTGCTAAATCATCTTCCCATTTATCAGAAGGAATAACGTGTGCAAAGGATGTCTGATCAGAATCCCCTTTTTGCCACTCAGCAAATCCGCCGAAAATACTACGACAGGCTGAGCCAGAGCCGAGTCTAGCTAAGCGGGACAATTCTGTTTCGGTCAATTGTAAATTCAACGCTTCACTACAGGCACCAGCCAGAGCGGCTAACCCACTAGCAGATGAAGCTAAACCAGCAGCTGTCGGAACAAAGTTTTGGCTGTCAACTTTTGCAAATAAAGTCAACTGTTGTTTTTGACGAATAAGGTCTAAGAATTTAGAAATTTTGGCTGTTTGTTTTAAATCTTGTTTTTTTCCATCTAAAAAGAAAACATCCTCAGTTAATGTTTCATCAAAAGATACGCTAGTTTCGGTATAAAATGCATCCAATGTTAAAGATAGACTGCTGTTCATAGGTAGTATTAAGCGCTCATCTTTTTTTCCCCAATATTTTATCAACGCTATATTCGTATAAGCTCGTGCTTTTCCAGCATACATTAATTTTTCACTCCTAATGATTGAATCCAAGTGGCTTTTGCACCTGCTGCTTCTATTGCTGTAGCAATTTTTACCGCTTGCTCTTTAGAATCTGCTAAGGCAATCATACAACCGCCCCGACCACCGCCGGTTAATTTTGCCCCTAAGGAGCCATTTTCCCGAGCCGTAACGACTAATTGATCTAATTGGTCATTGCTAACGGTCAATGCTTTAAGCTGAACTTGTGCTTGATTCATGATTTTGCCTAATAAATAAACATCATCTGTTAAAATAGCTTGTTTTGCAAGCTTAGTCAAGTGGCCTAACTCAGTAATATGTTGTGAAACGCGTTGTTTATTTTGCTCAAAAAGATGTGCAACGTCACTTACAGCAGCTCTGGTTTGCCCTTTGATGCCAGTATCAGCCACTATTAAATAAGCATTAGAAACATTCATTGGAAACGATTCTATCGGTTGACCTTTTATGAAAAATAGCGAATCGTTTCCACTAGTTGCCGCTGCATCAATGCCACTAGGATTGCCATGGGCAATTTTTTCCGCCCGATTGACTAATGGAAGTAGCTCTGATTGGGTGCAAGGCATGTCAAAATAATCAAATAATGCTCGAACGATAGAAACGGCCGCAGCAGCACTTGAACCCATTCCACGTTCTGCTGGAATGGTACTGGTAATAGTGATTTTAAACGTTTCCTTTTCTTTGTGAAGTACATTCAAGGTTTGCTTGATAACTTCTTTGACACTCTTTAGCTGAGGAGGTACTTCTGACAATTCTCCGCAAAAATAATGACAATCTACTAACATATTGGTATCAGGTTCAACTTTTGTTGAAATATACGTTTCTTGAAAGGGAAAAGCAATTGCAGGTTCACCGTAAACAACAGAATGTTCACCCATTAAAATAATTTTCCCAGAAGCTCGTCCATGACCAGTTTTTTCTTTCTTCATTCTAATAACAGTCCTTTTATTTAAATATCAAATGCGTGGTGATCCAAGGCGCAGCATAAAGAATCATAAATTGAACACCGTAATTAACGCCCATTTTATTAAGAGTACCACAAACGATTCCTACCAGCAAAACACCAAAAATATTGATCAATCCGGCATCCATATAAGCCAATAATAAAATAAATCCAATAAATAAACCTAATATTGCTTCATGCGGAATCTTTTTTAAGACAAATACGGTCATCTGACGAGCGTATTTCATTGCTATAAAATAAGTTACGACAGAGGCAAGGATTCCAGCGAATAAAATAGCAAAAACAAATTCACTTGTACTCAATAAATGATGAAGATTATGCTCTAATGTAAAAACGGGTGGCGCGTTGAACAGGGCATTGGCGGGTCCAACAGCTACCGGTGATAAAGGAATTCCTAAAGCAATCAATGGAATGATCAAACCTGATAGATATGTTGCATGAGACAAAGCACTCATTGAGGTAATCGCCATACTGGCTTTTTTTACTGGATCTTTTTCTTTATTTGATACAGCTTCACCAAACAAAATCGTTAGCCCAACAGGACTTAAAAAAAACAGAAAATTTGATAGTAATGATACAATAGCGCTCGTTCCAGCTTCTTTTTTTGTGATCGTTCCAAAAGGATTGAGTAACGTTTGCTTTTCATCTACCTTGTTCAGCTTGATTTTATTCTGTTCATGTCGAGGCAAGGAATCCCGATTTTGTTTGTTTAACAACCCTAACAATGAAACAAGTAATGGCCCAATTGTGATTCCAAGAAAGAAGGAAACTGTCACATTTTTTTCTTGTGGAACTGCTCCGAGTCCCCAATACAAATAGCGCAGACCTTGGAAGAGCAATCCAAGTGGAATGATACTGATCAACGCTAATAGCTTATTTTTCCCGATCAAAGATAAAAAGACTGCACCAAAAACAAACAGTAATGGAGCATATTCCTTAACCGAATCTGAAAAAGGAGCTAAGATGTTGGCTAAAAGTAAACTTACAGGTATTGCAACTGCAGTTCCGATGATGGAACCTGTCGCCATTTTTTTAATACTGGTGGCTGCCATACCACGTTCTTTTAAATACAGTGCATGCTCGATCATTGGCGTGGATAACACACCACCGGGCAAACCGACCAGTGCCGTCGGGATTGCATTCATTAAATTTAAAGTAATAATGGCAGCTATAAAAAACGTTAGAACGACGATAGGCTGAACGCCAGCTAAAACGACGGCTAAAGTGACTGGCATCAAAACAGACGTCTCATCTGTTCCTGGTACAAATCCAATGAATGTATATAAAATAATTGCGCCCAAAACGGCTAGTAGCATTTGAAAGATTAGCCCTGCATCCATTAGTTGTCTTCCTCCTCGATAACTATTCGTTTAGGAGTAATTAAAAAAGTACTGATCATAAAGCCAAGGACAGCTCCACCTAGGCCGAAGAATAATTGTTTTGTTGTATCTTGTGTAGGAGCTAGAAAAAAGCCTCCCATCGTTGTTACACTGCAAATGCCAATGGCTATAATCAAATCTTTTAAATCAACTAGGTCACCCCAAAGCTCGATAAGATTCTTTTTCATTTAAAAGCCCTCCAATGTATTGAGGTTGGGACAGAAGCATTTTACAGATTCAGTGTCCCAGTCACTCTGTTAGTTTACCAAAAAAATATATGAAGTGAAATTGTTAGTTTCTGTCTAAGTAAAAAATTAATATCTCAGTAATAACTGCAAGCAAAAAAGAAAGCTTAGAGCTAAAACCTCAAGCTCGGCTCCAACCTTTCTTCTTATTTATTCTTTAATAACTAACCCTAATCCTGCAGCAATCGTAATCGCTTGTTCTTGCGTAACCTTTAATCCTCGAAGTAGCT
Organism: Enterococcus plantarum; assembly: GCF_001730295.1. Lineage (GTDB taxonomy): Bacteria > Bacillota > Bacilli > Lactobacillales > Enterococcaceae > Enterococcus_L > Enterococcus_L plantarum. Next base: position 16,208 of record NZ_MIKA01000009.1, on the reverse strand, counting down.
CTTGAGAGAAGGCAATCTTTTCAAAAGTACTTTTGGTAAGGTCAAGACCGGCCAATTTCGTATGGAACCAATTACTTCCAGTCAGTGAACAGTTATCTAAAAGGAGATTACTCCAAGTCACCTCAACAAATTCAGTATCCTTTAGACTTGTTTGATGAAATTGAACCACTTTTTGATTTGTCGCACTAAAAGAAACATAATCAGCTAAGCAATCTTCAAAAAAACAATCCCGTAAATAACTCTCAGCAAAATTTGTTCCCGTTAACTTACACTGACGGAAATGAACTTGATGAAAACTAGCTCCGATCCATTCCGTATTAGAAAGATCACAATGATCAAAAATCACATTACTACAGTCAAAACGTTCAAGGTGATTTCGATTCATCGTTATTTTATCAAAACGGCATTCTCTAAAAACTAAATTACGCACATCCTGATAACTAAGGTCTTGGTCTTTTAATACTAAGCCTTCAATAACGAGCTCATCATCTAAAGAAATAAAATCAGTCTCAGTCAGCTGAGGCAAAAGAGGTGCAACAGGCTTTTTGATTTTCATAAATATAACCTCCAAATTTTTTATGATAAAGTGGGCCACATTATTCTGTTTCTTTATCTAAATTTTCATCTAATTGATACGCACGATTATAAAATTTTAAACAAGTCGTTAATACAAATGCACCCAAAAGACCTAAGAGACTACCTAAAACAATCCCGATTAAGCGATAATTCAGCAGACTCACCAAATATTGATGGCGAGCTAAATTTGCTAATAGTAAAGACATTGGCGTTGTAAAAAAGTTTGCGATCGCGTAATTTCGTCTAATAAAAAATTCTACCGTTAAAAAGAAAAAGCAAATTAGAAAAATGGTTTCTAATGAAGTAAATGAAATACTCAATAAAAGTGCTGCAATCAATAAACCAATCATTGTACCAAAAATTCTTTGAACATTACGATGCATGACAGCTCGTAAATTATCACCTTGTAAAACAGCAGCACATGAAACAACCATCCAATACGCATTAGTTAAATGCAGGGACTGGCTGATATAGGTCGCTAAAAATAAAATAGCGGCATAATGTAGAGCATCTAAAAGTGCTGCAGGGTCGGTGTAAAGACGTTCTTGTAATGAGATGGTCTTCTCTGGCTCCACCGTTTCTCCTTCAACAAAATACAAGAGAACAGCCACAACAAGAGAGGTCAAAACACCTAATAAAACATAACTCATCATGGTCGGAACTTTTTCCAAAGGAATCTTTGTTCCACTGCCCATTGCGGTTACCATGACAATAAAAAAAGCCCCCGGCTTAGCAATTCGGTATAATCTAAAAATGATTCGGGCCAAAAATGCCATCAAAGCAATAACGATTGGGATAATCCAAGGAATATGAGTACTAAGAACGCCTACTAGATTTCCAAAAAGTAAAAATGCGCCAATGGAACTCAAACGAATGAGTAGATTTTTCAAAGGTAGTGTTTGATAATAAAGAAAAGTAAAAATCCCCAGTGAGCCAAAACTACCGATTAGTAAATTATTTGAAAAATAACCGATGAATAAAGGCACTGCCATACAAATACCTGCACCAATCAAGCGAAAAGGTGCTTTTTGAGGCTTGTGAAACGTAGTTAGTTCTTTGAAGAAAGATGAATGGTGCATCTAATCACTCCTTACTATTTATTGTGAACTATTGAAACTAATTTTTTAAACAATACTATTGAACCAAAAAGTATTTGCTTCTACTATGGTATGTTTCTTCCTATACTAATCTAACATACTTTTTTGTAAGAAGACAATCGCTTTTTAAGCTTGTTTCTAAGAAATTACTTTTAATGATGATATAATTTAATGATGTGAGTATTAAGAAAAAATAAGATTATTCTTGATTTTTTAATTTAAAAATTGTAAACTATACCTCAACACAATAAATAATTATTAAATTCTGATTTTTCAGAAAATATTTAGGGTCATTTAGGGAGGAAAAAAGAATGAAGTTAAAGAAGTCATTTGCTTTTGGATTCATCACTTTATTTAGTTTAACATTAGCAGCATGTGGTAACGGCGGAGCAAAAACAGACGATTCAGGCAGCTCAAAAGCAGCCGACGGTAAACCAAGCGGAGAGCAAATTTTCCGTGTCAATGTTTTACAAGAAATGCCAAGTGCCGATTTATCATTAGCGACAGACGTTATCAGCTTTACTGCACTAAACAATGTATACGAAGGTATATATCGTTTGAATTTAGATAATAAACCAGAACCTGCCGGAGCTAGTGAAGAAGCAGAGGTCAGTGAGGATGGTACTACTTATAAAATCAAACTAAATGAAAAAGCGAAATGGTCAGACGGAAAACCCGTAAAAGCAGAAGACTATGTCTATGGGTGGCAACGTACGGTTGATCCAGCGACAGCTTCAGAGTATGCTTACCTTTACGAATCTGTAAAAAATGGTGCAGATATCGCAGCAGGTAAAAAAGACAAAGCTGAATTAGGAATCAAAGCGACAGGTGATTATGAATTAGAAATCACCTTAGAAAAAGCAACTCCTTATTTTGATTATCTATTAGCCTTCCCGTCATTCTTCCCGCAAAGAAAAGATATCGTGGAAAAATATGGTAAAGACTATGCTTCAAATAGTGATAACTCAGTCTATAATGGTCCGTTTGTATTAGATGGTTTTGATGGAGCAGGAACAGATACTGAATGGTCATATAAGAAAAATAAAGAATATTGGGATGTAGATTCTGTAAAATTAGACGAAGTAAAAACGAATGTTGTGAAAGAAGCACCAACTTCATACAACTTATTCCAAGACGGACAAGCAGATGATGTAACCTTGACTGGTGAATTAGCACAACAAGCTGCCAATGATCCAGCTCTTGTGATCCAAAAAGAAGCATCGACTCAATATATGGAATTAAATCAAATCGACGAAAATTCACCTTATAGAAATGAAAACTTAAGAAAAGCGATTTCTTATTCAATCGATCGTAAATCTCTCGTTGAACAAATCTTAGGTGATGGTTCAGTAGAACCTAAAGGCTTAGTTCCAGCAGATATGTCTAAGTCTCCAGATGGAAAAGAAGACTTCACTGATGCAGCGGAAGATAAAATTGCTTATGATAAAGAAAAAGCAAAAGAACATTGGGAAAAAGCGAAGAAAGAATTGGGTATCAAAACATTAGATATCGACATCTTATCTTCTGATGCAGATTCTTCTAAGAAAACAGTCGAGTATATTCAAGGTGCAATTCAAGATAGCTTAGAAGGGACAAAAGTAACGGTAAGCCCTGTACCATTTGCCGTTCGTTTAGACCGTTCTAACAAAGGTGACTTTAAAGCTGTTATCGGTGGCTGGGGAGCTGACTATGTAGATCCAAGTAGTTTCTTAGATTTATTCCAAACGGGCGTTCCTTATAACCGTGGCCACTATAGCAATGCTGACTACGATAAAGCAGTCAAAGCAGCGGCAACAACCAATGCTAATGATCCTGAAAAACGTTGGGAGAACTTAGTAGATGCAGAGAAAATAATCATGGGCGACATGGGTGTGATTCCTCTTTACCAAAAAGCTGAAGCTCACTTACGTGCTGAAAAAGTGAAAGATGTTGGTTTCCATCCAGCAGGTGCGCAATACGATTACAAATGGACATACATTTCAGAATAATCTGAACTAGTTTTTAATAGTAAAAGTGACCGATACAGAAGCAAACAACTCCAACGAACCGAATGGTTTAAGGGAATAAAAAGAAATTCACGAAAATTGGGTTTCCAATTTTCGTGAATTTCAACTTATTTCTAAAGGAGCTGCTTCTGTTTCGCCATTTATTCAGATTTTGAGCAAGTTAGCAAAAATCAGAGAATTTTATATTTCTCTCTCTTGCTATCTTTGCTTATAAAAAGTAAAATAATAAAGAAACAACAGCGACAATCAGTAAAATACCCCCAGTTTCAAGCCAGTAAAGCTGATGTGCTTTACCGATTTCTGAAAATGGAATGAATTCTTTCGGCTCATTTTTCTTTCTAAAACGAAAATGCATTTTCATAAAACGTTGGAAATTATCAAAAAATCCTGAGGACATGATCCATAAGGCTAACCCGATAATCAGAAAGAATAACGAAACGATGAAAAAGGTATCTGATACAGAAAGGATAGTCAGTGACTGTTTTATCAATAGGTAAGTAAAAATACCGATGCTTGAGACCGCTGAGGTAATCAAGGGCCATTTTAAATTTTTCATGTGCTCATCCTTACTTAATTTTCTATCCTTACTTTATCGAAAAAAGCTGATGAAGTCAAAATAATCTCGGAGGTGTCATTCTTGAACAGTTTTGGAAAATATTTTCTTAAACGGGTCTTTTTTATGATCATCACATTGTGGCTGATCGCAACGATTACTTTTTTCTTGATGCAATTATTACCAGGTACTCCTTATACCAACCAAGAAAAACTTAGTCCAGAAACAATTGCTATGTTGAATAAGCAATCCGGTTTAGATAAACCTGTGATCGTTCAATATGGAATTTACTTAAAAAATCTTCTAGTTGGTGACTTTGGTATTTCATTCCAATTCAAAAACCAACCAGTAGCAAAACTTTTAGCAGGTCGTATTGGACCGTCAGTACAATTAGGTGCACAAGCAATCGTTTTTGGTACACTAGTTGGTATTTTATTAGGGATCATTGCGGCAATGCGCCAAAATACATGGGTTGATACATTGGCTACTTTAATGGCTATCTTAGGTCGTTCGATTCCGAACTTCGTCTTTGCCGTATTGTTACAATATATCTTTGCTATGAAATTAAAAGTGTTACCAATCGCAATGTGGAACGGTTTTGCTTATACGATTTTGCCGACAATAGCTTTAGCTATGAGTCCGATGGCCGATTCCGCCAGGTTTATACGAACGGAAATGGTTGAAGTTTTACATAGTGACTATGTAGAGTTAGCGCGTGCTAAAGGCTTGAGCCGTTGGCAAGTTGCCGTTAGGCACGGACTTAGAAACAGTTTGATCCCATTGATTACATTGTTAGGACCATTAGCAGTTGGTTTGATGACAGGATCATTAGTTGTAGAAAATATTTTTGCCATCCCGGGTATTGGGGAGCAATTCGTAAAATCAATCATGACCAATGACTATCCAACGATTATGGCCGTAACGATTTTATATTCTGCATTATTAGTATTTGTAATCTTGATTGTTGATTTACTTTATGGATTGATTGATCCAAGAATTCGTGTTTCAGGAGGTGCCAAAGGTTAATGGAAATAGTTGACTTGAACAATGTCCCAGATAAAATTAAAGAAATACCGACAGATGAATTCCAACCTTTGGATACATCAACAACAAAGGAACGTGAACGAATCGCAACGCCGTCACTAAGTTTTTTACAAGATTCTTGGCGTCGTTTGAAAAAGAATAAAGCGGCTGTAATTTCCTTGATCCTTTTGGGAATCATCATCTTTATCTCAATTATCACTATCTGGGTTTCGCCTCATGACCCAACACAACAAAATGTAGCATATATCAATTTACCACCACGTATTCCGTTTTTAGATAGTATTAATGGATTTAACGGTACAGCAAATGTTGCGGGTAAAATGGTAGATAAGTATGCACAAGCAAATGTTCCTGATAACGTGAATTTCTATCTTGGAACAGATGGCCTAGGTCGTGATGTATTGAGTCGTTTATTTATGGGAACTCGTATCTCATTGTTGATCGCGTTTATCGCGGCATTACTTGATATTACGATCGGTGTAACATATGGTTTGATTTCAGGTTTATTAGGTGGACGTGTCGATACAGTGATGCAACGTATCTTAGAAGTTCTTTCTGGAATTCCTAACCTTGTTGTGATGATTTTGATGCTGACTGTTTTTGATCCAGGTATTTTATCAATCGTGTTAGCGATGGTGATTACCAACTGGATTTCAATGGCCAGAATCGTCCGGGCTCAGACCTTGAAATTAAAAGATCAAGAATTTGTTTTAGCTGCCCAAACGTTAGGAGAATCTCGTTTAAAGATTGCTATTAAACATATTTTACCGAATATCTCAAGCGTGATCATCGTTCAAATGATGTTCAGTATCCCGTCGGCCATTTTCTTCGAAGCGTTTCTAAGTTTCATCGGTTTAGGATTAAGACCGCCGACCGCTTCACTTGGAACATTATTAAATGAAGGATATAAAACGTTCCGTTTCCTTCCATATTTGATGTGGATTCCTGCCGTAACTTTGTCAGTCGTAATGATTTGCTTCAACTTGTTAGCTGACGGACTACGTGATGCCTTCGATCCTAAGATGAAAGAGTAGAGTGAATGACTATGGAAAAAGTATTAGAAGTAAAAGACTTACAGATTTCTTTTGATACGTTTGCTGGAAAAGTAAATGCTATTCGTGGTGTGAGCTTTGAGCTGTTCAAAGGAGAAACTCTTGCAATCGTAGGAGAATCTGGTAGTGGGAAATCAGTAACTACTAGAAGTATCATGCGATTGTTGAGCAGCAATGCAAATATCGACAATGGAGAAATTCTGTTTAAAGGTGAAGATATCGTACACAAGACGGAAAAACAAATGCAAACCATTCGTGGGAAAGAAATTGCTATGATTTTCCAAGATCCAATGACATCATTGGACCCAACAATGCCGATCGGCAAACAAGTAGCTGAATCGTTGATCAAACACAATAAAGTATCGAAAAAAGAAGGTCTGGATCAAGCACTAGAATTACTAAAACTAGTAGGGATTCCAAACGCTGAAAAACGTTTGAAAAATTATCCGCACCAATTTTCAGGTGGGCAACGCCAACGTATCGTGATCGCGATTGCGTTGATCTGTTACCCAGAAGTTCTAATTGCTGATGAGCCAACAACAGCTTTGGACGTTACGATTCAAGCGCAAATTTTAGAATTATTAAAAGATCTACAGCAAAAAATCAGCACATCAATCATCTTTATCACACATGATTTAGGTGTTGTAGCGAACGTTGCGGATCGTGTAGCAGTTATGTATGGTGGACGTTTAGTAGAAGTGGGAACGTCAGAAGAAATCTTCTATAATCCACAACATCCATACACATGGGGACTACTTGGCTCAATGCCAACAATGGAAGGAACCGAAGATAAGTTATATGCAATTCCTGGTTCACCTCCAGATCTGTTAGATCCACCAAAAGGAGATGCTTTCTATCCGCGTAACGAGTTTGCGATGAAAATCGATGCAGAAGAAGCACCACCCTATTTTGAAGTATCACCAACTCATAAAGCTGCAACGTGGTTATTAGCACCGCAAGCACCAAAAATCACCCCTCCAGCTGAAATTGTAAGACGTTGGGCGATTTATGCTGAACGCCATAATACGACTGCAGGAGGCGTTAAATAATGAGTGAAAAAAGAAAAGTACTTTTAGATGTTAAAGGACTAAAACAATATTTTAACGTTGGACGCCCTGACGAAGTTAGAGCTGTTGACGATATCAGTTTCCATATCTACGAAGGTGAGACGTTCGGTTTAGTTGGAGAATCTGGTAGTGGTAAATCAACAACTGGTCGTAGTGTGATTCGTTTATACGATCCAACGGGTGGCGAAATCGTTTTTAACGGTGACGATATCAGTAAAATTCGTTCGAAGACAGCGATGCAAGCATTTCGTCGTGAAGTTCAAATGATCTTCCAAGATCCGTATGCTTCATTGAACCCAAGAATGAAAGTTAACGATATTATTGCTGAGGGAATCGACATCAACCATTTAGCTAAAGATACAGCTGAACGTGAAGCAAAAGTCAACGAGTTGTTAAAAGTCGTTGGGCTTGACCCGAGTCATGGCACACGTTATCCACATGAATTTTCAGGTGGTCAGCGTCAACGTATCGGGATTGCTAGAGCGTTGGCTGTTGATCCACGCTTTATCATTTGTGACGAGCCAATTTCTGCGTTGGATGTGTCGATCCAAGCACAAGTTGTCAATTTATTACAAGACTTACAAAAAGATGCTGGGTTGACGTATCTGTTTATTGCCCATGATTTATCAATGGTAAAACATATCAGTGACCGTATCGGTGTTATGCATAGTGGTAAATTATTGGAAATGGGTTCTAGTGATGATGTATATAACTTTGGTGTACATCCGTATACTGAAAGTTTACTGTCAGCTATTCCACTACCAGATCCAGATTATGAACGTACACGTAAACGTATTGTGTATAAACCACAACCAGAAGATAACAAAGAACGTAAACTAAGAGAAATCACACCAGAGCATTATGTTTATTGCTCTGAAGATGAAGTCGAAGTGTATCGTAAAAAAATTGAAGAGAAAAAAGCTAAAGCAAATCACGAATAATCGTATTGAACAAGAAAGACTAGCTAAGAAAAGAATTCTTTTTCTTAGCTAGAATTTTTAAACCTAAGATGAATGAATCATTTTTCTTTGTGACACAATCATTTTAAAGTAGCTTTAGGGGCTGGCTTCTCGAAAAAAAATAACCTAAGAGTGAGACGAAAAGTGTCACAATCTTAGCTTCCTATTTTTCAGTCGAAGGTGAACAAGCTCATTCAGCTTTTATTGGTAGGGTGGTATTCTAATGAAGGTATTAAAGGCGTATAAATATAGACTTTACCCTACGTTACTACAAGAAGAATTCATCAAAAAAACATTTTCTTGTGTTCGACTTGTGCATAATCTTTTATTACAGGAAAGAATTCAGCTTTATAAGGAGTTGAAGAAAAATCCTGATTTAAAAGTAAAGTTACCCACTCCTGCTCATTATAAAAAAGAGCATCCTTGTTTAAGGGAAGTGGATAGTTTAGCATTATCAAATGCGCAGGTTTACTTGGATCGAGCATTTAAAAAATTTCATAGAGAGAAATCAGTGGGATTTCCTAAGCTAAAACAAAAGAAGAACGCTGTCAGATCTTACACAACGAACAATCAAAATGGAACGATTAAAATTATTGACGATAAATATTTGAAAGTGCCTAAATTGAAGTCGTTGATTAAAATGAGAATGCATCGTCCAGTAATAGGGAAAATAAAATCAGCAACAATTTCTTTGACCCCTAGCAATAAGTATTTTGTTTCTATTCTTTGTGAAGAGGAGATTCCTAGAATTGATAAGACGTATTCAGCAATCGGGATAACATTAGGAGCTTCGGAATTTGCTGTATTATCTAATGGTAGACGTATCGATAATGATAAATTTACGAAAGAATTTGAACAGCGGATCACTAGAGAAGAAAGAAAACTAAAACGGCGAAAAGAAATTGCTAAATTAAAAGGAACAGAATTATCTCGGCAAAAAAATTATCAAAAGCAAAAGCTAAAAGTAGCGAAAATGCGAGAAAAGTTAACGAATCAACGAATCGATTTTCTGAACAAAATTACAACAGAAATTGTTAAGAAATATGATTTGATCTGTATTGAAGACATTCAGCAAGCAGATTTTTTCAGAAATTCTAAATTACAACGTGGATTTTCAGATGTTTCGTGGGCGTTATTTGTCTCAAAACTCGAATATAAAGCAACATGGTATAATAAAAGGATGATCAAAGTTTCAGCATGCGGGAAATGTTCGGAACATTCAGATAATAATCCAGTGAGTCAGATATTTATGCAAGATATCAATGAGAAAACAGGACGGCATGATCCTGAGACGGCTGCTAGTATTCAAGTGTTGATGCAAGGATTAAAGGAAATAATGACTTATTAAAAAAGTAAAAAACTGTAGGGACTACAGGGCTAGCCTAGGGTATATAAGATAGATATAACGTTTAGTCGATTATTTATCTTTTTCTAGGAAATTTCTAACTTCATAGAAATAGTTCACTAATTATAAGTGTATGGAAAATAAAAACTCGAACTTTATTCTCTTTGTTTTGACAAGCATTTGTTTGAACAAAATAGAATAAAGTTTTTTTACGCTATGGGCTAAAAAGTATAGTACAATATTAAGTAAGAAAAGATATGAAAAAGAGGGAAGTTATGAACCACTACAAAGCACTTGTTTTTTTTGATTTAGATGGAACATTACTGGATGCTGATTATAAAATTTCTAAAGAAAATCACCAAGCTATCTTAACATTAAAGAAAAACGATATCTTGCCTTTGATTGCAAGCGGTCGTTCTCCAAAGGAAATCAACCAAATCACAAAAGGAACACCAATTGATTCTTTTGTAAGCTTAAACGGACAGTATAATGTTGTTGAAAATAAGGTTGTCTCCAAACATGTAATACCTTTGAAGCTGATTAAAGAATTAATGCGATTTTCTGAATCATTCGGTCATTCCTTGGCCTGTTATACAGAAACTGAATATGCTACACGTTATTTGACTGAAAGTATGGAAAAATTATATCAATTAGATCATGCACCATTACCACAGATTGCACCAGACTTTTATAAGGAACATGAAATCTATATGCTTTATCTTTTTTCAGAGGAAGTCGCCAAAGATGTATTATATCAAGAAAAATTCTCCGATATATTCACCTTTTTCAGAGATAGTCCTTATTCCTTGGCGGTCGTGTTAAAAGGGCAGTCAAAAAAAGCTGGTATCAAAGAAGTGATCAAAACATTGGATTTAGACGGTGTCCCAACCTATGCATTTGGAGATGGAAATAATGATATAGGGATGTTTGAAGCCGTGGATACGGCCATTGCGATGGATAATGCTTCGGCACATGTAAAAAGTCACGCTGATTACATTACCAAGTCTCATATAAAGGATGGTATTCGTTTGGGATTAAAACAGTTTAAATTATTAGACTGAAAGGAAGTAAAATAATGACAGTGAAAATGATTGCAGTAGACATGGATGGAACGTTTTTGAATAGTCAACAAGAGTACGACCGAGAAAAATTTAGTCAATTATATCAAAGAATGAAACAACAAAAGGTTCGTTTTGTGATAGCTAGTGGCAATCAATACTATCAACTAAAATCATTTTTTCCAGAAGTAGAGAACGAATTGGCGTTTGTAGCTGAAAATGGCGCATATGTTATTAGTGAGGGTGCAGAACTATTCACGGGTGAAATCGATCCAGAGCTAGTTCATGACGTGCTGACTATTTTAGCGGCGTTCACAGAAGGGCATACGATTCTTTGTGGAAAAAACAGCGCTTATGTTGCTGAAAATGAACCTGAGTCCTTTATTGAACATGGTCGGAAATACTATCATCGCTTAAAAAAAGTGCCTAATCTATTTGAGGTAAAAGAGGACACTTTGTTTAAATTCGCTTTGAGTTTTCCTGTAGAACAAGTATCAGAAGTTCTTGAACAGTTACATGATACATTAGGAGAGAAAGTGATTCCTATTTCTAGCGGGCATGGTGATGTCGATTTGATCATTCCGGGCATCCATAAAGCACATGGGTTGATGAAGCTACAAGAAGTTTGGGGCATAAAAAATCACGAAGTTGCCGCTTTTGGCGATAGCGGTAATGATCTGGAAATGTTGAAGCATGCCGGATTTAGCTATGCGATGAGTAATGGACAACCAAAAGTCAAAGCTGTCGCTAAAGAAATCATTTTATCCAATGACGAAAATGGTGTATTGACTAAAATAGAAGAATTACTTGGAAATTAGAGTGTAAAAGATTAAGACAGAAGTCTACTTTTCGATCCTCAAAGGTTTCTGTCTTAATTAGAAAAAAGCATTGACAAGGTTTTGAAAATATCGTATACTATTAGAGTTGAGAAATGAAAGCAGAAGCACCCGCTTCTCGCCTTAGCTGACAGTGTCACTGGGCTGGATATAGGATTGTTTATATCAATCGATATAAATCCGAAAATCGCGGGATCTGTATACAGAGCCTGTTTTTTATTGTATTTTTTAGAATAACAGACTCTTGGAAAAAGAGTTTCAGTATTGATTTTCTCTTAATAAACTTGGAGGTGAATGACCATAGCAAAGGATATGATGGTGAACGACGGCATTCGTGCACGCGAGTTACGTTTGATCGGACAAGATGGCGAACAATTAGGGGTAAAAACAAAAGTGGAAGCATTACAAATTGCTGAAACAGCTAATCTAGATTTAGTTCTAGTAGCACCTACTGCAAAACCGCCTGTTGCGCGAATTATGGATTACGGTAAATTCCGTTTCGAAACGCAAAAGAAAGAGCGTGAAGCTCGTAAGAAACAAAAAGTGATCAACGTAAAAGAAGTTCGTTTAAGTCCAACAATTGACGTAAATGACTTCAATACAAAACTTCGTAATGCACGTAAATTCTTAGAAAAAGGCGACAAAGTAAAAGCGTCGATCCGTTTCAAAGGCCGTGCCATTACCCACAAAGAAATTGGTCAGAAAGTTCTTGATCGCTTAGCGGAAGAAACTGCAGACATTGCTACAGTGGAACAAAAAGCGAAAATGGACGGACGCAGCATGTTCCTAACGCTGGCACCGAAGAATGAAAATTAAGCTAATAAGCTGATAACTAGTTAATCAAATTTTTTTAGGATGCTAGTTCAACTTTTTCAACTAATTTAGTTGAACTGTATGCGAAATGAAAATGTAGGAGGAAAATTAGTCATGCCAAAACAAAAAACACACCGCGGATCAGCAAAACGTTTCAAACGTACTGGTAACGGCGGGTTAAAAAGATTCCGTGCGTTTACAAGTCACCGTTTCCACGGTAAAACAAAAAAACAACGTCGTCAATTGCGTAAAGCAGGAATGGTTTCATCAGGCGATTTCAAACGTATTCGTCAACAATTAGCAAGAATGAAGTAAAAAAAGCGTAGGGGACTCAATCAGGCATCGAGTAAATTAGGAAATTTTTTTAAAGATTCTTTCTATCTTTAAAAAGAATTTATCTATTTATCGAGAGGCCTAGTCCACGAAGCTAGATTAGTGAAAAAGCTTGCTGAATTTGAGAAAGTTGAAATAATTCATGCAACAACTTAGCAATTAAAATAACTCATAGAGATAACAGATATTTAGGAGGAATTAACCATGGCACGTGTTAAAGGTGGCGTAGTAAGCCGTAAACGTCGTAAAAAGATCCTTAAGTTAGCGAAAGGCTATTACGGATCAAAACATACTTTATTTAGAACAGCAAAAGAACAAGTAATGAAATCTTATAGTTATGCATACAGAGATCGTCGTCAAAAGAAACGTGATTTCCGTAAATTATGGATCGCTCGTATCAATGCAGCGGCTCGTATGAATGGCTTGAGCTATTCTAAATTAATGCACGGTTTGAAATTGGCAGAGATTGATATCAACCGCAAAATGTTAGCTGAATTAGCAGTGAATGATGCAGCAGCATTTACAGCATTAGCTGAACAAGCTAAAGGTGCTTTAGCTAAATAATGACTGAATAAAAGTGTTCCTTTCGTATGAAAGGGGCATTTTTTTTTAATAGAAAGTTATGATTTATTATTTTAATTATTTTTTACATTTTTATTCTACTAAATGCTATAATTATTTTGATTAATCCAAAAATAATAAATAGAAAGCAGGTTTTTAAGTGAAAAAGAAGATGTTTGTGGTAGTTGTTCTTATTTTGGGTGTTTTATTTTCATTTGGGGTGAAAACAGAAGCAGCCTCAATCAATGATCTAAGATTTGGTTCGCATGTTCAAGATTATGGTGATACTGGTTTTAGTAGAGATAAACGTTTGAGAACAATAAGTGAGATGGGGCCATATGGAACAGGAAGTGGTTCTACTCGAGAATCTAAAAGAATGGAAGCGATGTTCATTCGAGGAACAAGTGACATCATGATCAATACACATATTGAAAATATTGGTTGGTTATCTGAAAAATTGACGGCAAAAGAGAAGAGTGCAGGTATTTCTAAACGTACTATCAAAGGCCGTAATACAACGATTTACTACCAAACAGGCCGTGGTGGGACTGCAGGAGGTGCATTGCGAGTAGAAGCAGTAGAGTTTACCTTGAAAGGTAGCATGGCGCAACAATACGATATGTATTATTGTGTTCACGCACAAGATTATGGTTGGTTAGGTTGGTCAAGAGCTAAAATAAAAACGGAAGACAGTAAATCAACAGCACATAAAGCAGGGACAGCGGGTGTTGCAAAGCGCCTTGAAGCCTACAAAGTCGTACTTGTACCAAAAGGCTCACCAGCTCCACGAAACTTTAGTGGACAGAAGAACTATCAATATGTAGCAAAAGACTCATTAGGTCGAGTTTATGCTTACAAAGACGGTAAGCGAGTCGCTAAATAACTGAATTAACTATTACATCCAAGCTCGTTTTACTCTGTAACTGTAGTCTGGTAAGATAAAAGTGGTATAAAGAAGGTTTTTATAAAAGGAGAGTAATGCGATGGTGTATGTAAAAAATTTTTTTATTTTAGTTGGTTTATTTCTAGTAAGTCAAATTAGTATGATGGCATTTGGTATAGCCAAAGAATTTTCTCAAGGAATGGGAGAGACAAATTTGTCTTTGGTTGCATCGATTATGCTGATAATTATAGTTATTGGCAATATCTGGGTGTTGATATTTTTAGGAAAGAAACTGGTTTTTTTTAACTTGAAATTGGATTTTTTCACTAAGAGAAATGTTGGAATTATTTTAGGTGGTTTTATTTTAGCTCGAGTAATCGCTATTGGAGGAACCTTTTTATTAAATACTCAGGGAACAGAATCAACAGCAAATGATGCAGCGATTCAGACTATGTTTTCAGGAGAAAATCCTTTATTGATTATATTATTGATTGGAATCTCAGCACCTATTATGGAAGAAATTGTTTTTAGAGGTGGAATTATTGGGTTTTGGTTAGGGAAATTTCCAATACTTGGTATTGCAGTGAGTTCTATTTTGTTCGGTTTAATGCATGGTCCTACGAATTTGATTAGTTTTTTATTGTACGGTTTGGTAGGTTTGATTCTTTCTGTGGCTTATTACAAAACACAACGTTTAGAGATCAGTATATCTATCCACTTTTTAAATAACATACTTGCCGCAATCGCGATGGCTTTTGGGTTGATTTAGTATAACAGAATAAATAAAAAAGGGTTCGGGACAAAAGTAAACATCATTTTGATGTGCACCCTAAATGCGAATAAACGGTGGGAACAGAAGCAATCCCTTCTTATTTCTCGGGATTAAACGCTTCTGTCTAAGCCTCTTTTTTAGAGTGTGAGACAAGATAGTAAAAGAATCATGATCAAACTATTGCAACTATAGTTTCATTTTTCATCTAGACTTTTTACTATGATTTTTGCGGAAAAAGAGGCTAAGTAACTGATATGCGTGCGTTTATTCCAGATTTAGATTTTTACATCATCGAGAAAAAATGTTATATTATTCTTATAATCAAATAGTTGTAGGAATCTTTAAAGAGAGTGATGCAACTGCATTATATTGTTTAACCTTATAGGCTAGCGCGTTTCGGGAAAAAGATAAAATTTGACAAAGTACTACATTCTGATTTTACTACTTTTCAGTCGGAGCAAGTCTGGCTTGGTACGCTTTTAAATTTAGGAGGAAAAAAATGAAAGAAGAACAGAGATTTGGAATCATGAAGAAATATGTCAATTGGGTATTGGATGTTGTTCTAGGAGTACTTGCCCTACTTATTTTGATTTTCATGATTCGTCAATTGATTGATATTGGAACATTTATCAACAAACCTATGACACCTAAAAACTTATCGATCGTGATGCAAGAAGTTGTGGCATTTTTCATGTTATTTGAGTTTATTATGATGGTGATCCGCTATATTCAAGAAGGACATCATATTCCGATCAGATATTTGATTTTAATTTGTATTACGGCCATTTTAAGACAGTTAATGGTATTACATGGCGATGCAGTTCAAACTTTATTATTATCTGTATCGATTTTGTCACTCGTTATTGTATTGTTTGTACTTAATTTAAGTGGCAATAAATCCTATGTTGGTTTTAAGCCTCATGCAAATGAGAGTCAAAAAACAGAGAACTAAAAGTAGAAAAGGTCACTCAATAAAATGTGGCTCTTTGTCAACTAATGTTGGTGAAGAAATCCAAAGAATTAAATCACTAATGAAGCCTAGAGGGGAATTCCTCTAGGTTTTTCTATTTGATTGAAAAAGAACAGTGCCAAAGCATAAAGTAATTCTCAATTTAAAATTATAGAAGTTACGGAAGCCATAGGCGTTTCTCTTTAATACTTTTATATGGTTATTCAAGCATTCTAATGGTCCGTTGGAATAAGGCAAATTCAACGCATTTTTAATGCCCGTTTGAACTTTTTTAAAGGTAGTA
>NZ_MIKA01000008.1 GCF_001730295.1 Enterococcus plantarum | reverse complement strand
ATCAAAGAAATCATTTGTAAACACCTCATTTCATTTAGTAATTAGATATATCTTGTACTTAGTTTATCACACAAGAATACATTAAAAAAGCTTTTTTAAATTGCGCATGCATTTTTTGCATGTGTTTTAAACGAATTATCAACGTTCTTACGAATTGTGTATGAAAAATATACAATTAAACTTAAAATACATGCATTTTTTGCATATAAAAGGAGTGAAACTTATGAATAATTACACGGACACATTGAAATTTCTTAGAAATGTTAATAATCTTAAACAAAAAGAAATGATTATCGGAAAAGAAACAGACAACTCCCTTTATTCAAGACTAGAAACAGGAAAACTTAAAATAAAAATAGAACATATTGAACAAGTATGTGACCATCTAGACATAGCACCTTCAGAATTTATGGCATTTGCAGAAATAGACACTGAATTCTTGCAGTACAAAGAAAAATTAAACAAAGCAATCAATAGACATACAGATATAATCATCAAAGAGAACGTATTAGAAGATTATAACAGATTAAACAATCAAGATATAAAAAAATTGACAATGAAAGACCTAGCATTTTTATTCACATACAAAAATAATTTATACAAACTTTGGTATGAAGTAGAGAAAATTAATAGTGATGATATTAAAGTCATCGTAAATAGATTATCAAATAAACAATTTTATTCAATGTATGATTATATATTAGCCTTAAATACAATAAATTACATGAATAATCATCAAGCAGATAATATCATAAAATTAATGACACCCTTACAATACAAAGACCAACGCTCTATTCAAACTAAAAAATATGCAAATGTATTATTAACAAACATTATTTCTTTCAAGATTTATCAGATGGATTATGAAAAAGCTCTTGAATATGTCAAATTAGCAGAAGATCAAGATCCCACATTTCAAAGTTATTACTTCAGATTTGACATTCAGTATCACAAAAACCTTGCCTTATATCTACAGAAAAAAGATACAAAATACATTGATATAGCCAGAAATTTAATTTCTAGTATAGAAGAAATTCAAGATATTCAAACAGCTAAAATTTTCAAACAAGAATTGAACCATTTAGTAGATAATCCTGCATACTACAAAAATAATACTGATTACGACATAGTACAGATAAAAGAACAAAACTAATGATCAAAAGTATCTAAGATATAATTTATTAGCATTGTGCAAGCAATGCTTTTTTGTAGCCCAAGTATCATAGATATAAAGTAATTGGCAATTTGCAGGTTTAATTTCAACCTGTATCTATGCCTCCTAAATCCAGCTGCTGGCATGCCTTATCTTTTGTTGCAGGGGATTTTAAAAGTTGAGTGACTACTTTGCCCGCAACCGGGAAAAGACTCAAAATGGCTTCTACGTATGCAGATTGTACTTCCTTTTTCACATTTAAAATTGTTTGAACTAATGCATTCCTAGTGGCCATCCTAATTCCGCCACCTCTACCAGCTTTTACAGAGTAAAACAGTCTACCCTCTTGTTGCATTTCCTTCAGAACTTTGTCCAGAGAGCGATTAGGAATCTTTAATTCTTCTGCTAATTCTCTTTTTGTCGTTACAAAATAAGGTTTATACGTATAGCTTTTATCCTTCAGGAATGCTAATAAGTCCGCTTTCCATTCATGTCTATGAGAATATTTTCTCTCTGATCGATCTTTTTTGAATTTATACCAGGTACTTGGGTGACTTCTATACCCACAGTCCCCTTTTCTTTTGCTAAACGGAGCCTTAGGAGCCTCCCCTGAGCCCCAACTTTCTACAAGTAGATCAATCTTTTCCTGTTCTGCTTGGTGATATTCTCCGGAATATGCCGATTCAATCGCACGTCTTACTTCAGCATCTTTCAACGCTTTATTGCCTAAGTTAGTGTTGAATTGATCCATATCGTTGTAACAATTTTCTTGCGTTTCTCCGGAAGAATAGTAAGCCAAAGCCATGGTGAAAATGGCACTATTACGCCCAAGTAAGCCTTTGTCCCCTTCAATTTGCGTGTTATTAAGCAGTTGATCGACCCATGCAGCATTCTTTTGTTTACTTTTCTTGGGTAACAGAAATAGTTTAGGTTTTTCTATGTCAATTAGGTTATCTGAAGAGTATTCAAAAGACCAGTCTATTAATGTTTGCATGTCATAAGTCATTTCTGGATTGTATTGCAAAATATTATCAGATCTTGGAATTCGGGCAATCCCAAAATGGTTACAGCCCATATCGACTGGCAATTCTTCCGCAAAATATCGTCTCAAATTATTTGAGACATTTCTTGCGATTTTTACTGAGTTGTAGCCATTTGCGTTAGAAATAAACCAGGGATTCTCCAGCACATAATATACCTGATAACCGCCTGGAGTTTCTAAAGTCATAGTGGGTATGAACCCTAAGTCCATGCTGCGGTCCATAATGTCTTGACCAGAGCATGATTGACCAACTTTAACATCGATATCGATCATAAACGTGTTAATCTGATTCAAGTTCTGATCCTTATGACCTGTTACAAAGAGTCTGCGATCGTCTGTATAGGTACCATACCTAAACACGTTTGGTGTCCAATGAGTAAATGAGTTCTCATTTTCCCACAGTGCTTCTTCCGAAGTTAACACTACACCACGGGCCACAGCCATTGCCTCTTTCGAGCGGAAACCAAATATAGCACCCTTTTTCCCCTCTGGTTGCTGAACAAATGGGCGCAAGTTGCTATTTTTATATTTGTATTGTCTTAATCCGCCTTTTAAAATGGCAGCATAAATACGATTTAGGTCTTGCTTCAGTATGTTCATTTTGGTTTCCTTTCCAAAAAAGAGGACACAAAGGTTACCCTCGTGTCCTCAACAATACTGGATTTATCAAATTTACTACGAAAAAACTAGCAAAACAGCCATTTTTGCGTAACAAATAAGCCTAAATCTATTGTATTTTTTGCCAAAATTTGCTATAATAAAACTAATAAAAGTGACCTTGAAAACACTTAAATATTTTATAGAAATTGAGACAAGAGGAACACATAGTTTGGGTATGTGATTTCTAAAAGTTAGTTTGACTCCAATCAAATTAATTTTAGGTCTCTTTTTTTTTATTTTAAGGTTAGATTAACCTACTTGTGAAATTTTGTAAACTATTTTTTAATCTTACAATTCCAACATATCGTCAATTCTGTTTCGGAAGTTTTGTAATTCATCTTCACTTTTTACCTCTAGAATAGCAATTCTAGCTTGGTCTAAGGCATAGCTATGTTTGGATAAAATGGGTTCATATTTTGCGTAAATCATTTCCTCCAAACGATCTAGTGCCTCATTTCCAAAACTTCTAGTTCCGTTATCAAACTCTCTTACATAACTAGGAGATAGTCCTATTGCTTTCGATAGTTCAACTCTGCTTATATAATAATTTTTAACTAAAAATTTAAGAACGAAACGATCATATTCATTTCTGTATTGTTTGCTACCTTCCTCCATACCCTTCCTCCTTTTGTTGTTACAAACAACAACAACTATCGCCATTAGATTACCACAAAATTCAAGTACAATCAATTCAAAATATCCAACAACTTTCGTATTACTCTTTAAAATGTATTTACAATAGGCTTTATTAGTATTAATAATGTAATACATTACTATTACTAATACATTTTCAGTAGTAATATATTAGTAATAGTTACTTAAATTTCTTAAATAACGAACACTATTAAAAATTATATGTATTTGTTGTTGATTTTAACAACGGAATATGTTATTCTATTTTTGTTAGTAATACAGTTTATTATCAATAGTAATATATTAAATTTACAAAAAATTACTTTAAATTTATTTCAGAGAAAAGAGGTAGTCAAATGGCAGTAGGCATTACGGTAGCAGCGAATAAAGGCGGAGTTGGAAAAACGCTTATAACAATTAACATCACTGGTGCGCTTAGAAAGGCCTTTCCAGACGCAAAAATTTTAGTAGTCGATACTGATGCACAAGGGAATACCACTAAATCATTTAGAGTTAAAGTCGGTAATGATCAGAACACTATCTATGATGTATTTATGGGAACAGCCACGGTAGAAGATACCATTGTTAGTACCTATGATAGTAATATCGATGTCTTACCAGCAAACTCGGATAACAACTATCTGGAATTCGATAAAATGGAAGAATTCAGGGATTCCATCTTAGAATGGTTTGTTTCATTGGTAAAAAAATTTAAAAATAATATTTCTGAATTAATGACAATAGAAGGACTTAAAAATAAAATGACTAATATCATCGATCCCAGCGCTAATTACTTTAATGCACTAGCTGGATCGTTTGATAATGTTCAAGAAAAATACGATTTCATAATCTATGATACCCCTCCAGAATTAAAACAAGTTACATCCTCTGTATTATCTATTGCAGACGTTGTAATTGTTCCTTATGAGCCAGATTTGAATGGTGTTGATGGGGTAACACACTTGATATCAAGGGTTTTAACACTTAAAGAAAAGTATAATCCGGATCTTCGAATTGGTGGTGTGTTAGCTAACAAAGTTTACAACACAAACCTACATGCTAAAATGATTAATTCTATGATGAAATATACCAATCGAAACAATTATCATTATTTTGATACCGAAATACCTAGATCTATTACTTTTGCTGATAAACTTGTTAGAAATGGACTTCCTATTACTATGAACGATCCAAGTAACAAGTTTGCTCAAAATTTTTATAAACTAATAAATGAAATGAACAGATTGGGTTTGTTAAGTACTAAAGGAAAAACATTGGACATTCCTGTACAATTACACGAAGATAGTGAGGGTGAAGAATAATGGCCAGAAAAAAAAGAGCCACTGGTGATTTTAGTTCTGCTTTTGACGAAGAGTTAGAGAATGTTAAGACCCCTGAGGACGATTTACAAAATGAAACTCTTCCTGATCAAACCAATGAACCCACAAATGCTGTAATAGAAACGATTCCTAAGGACGAGGAACAAGCATCGGATACTACTTCTTCTTCAGATAACTCAAATAAGTTTGGATTGATCAGGCAAAATCAGCAGAATGTCTCCAAAATGATTCCTCGAACGTATAAATTACGCCAAGATACAGTTGATGGTCTAGAAAGTCTTGTTTTCAGAGATAAGAAGCGTAATAAAAAAATACCTGGTACAAAAGGATTTATCTCAGATTTTGTTGACAATGCTATCTGGCAGCATTTTCTCCAATTAGGTCTCATTACTGATGAAGAAGCAAATAAACATGTTAAGGACTATAGCAAATACCCCATTAACATTGAAAACTTTACTGATTTCATGAATGGTATTGAAGAAGACTTATAATAGTCTTCTTTTTCATTACCAATAGTAATACATTACCAATATATTACTATTGGTAATGTATTACTATTGGTAATGTATTATCATTAAACATAGTATTTCCCTAGTTGGCTCGTGTGCTATCATTTGCCTATGTCCATCTTTGCTTTCACGAATTCTCGCACATTTTAACTCATATAAAAAGAACTCATATTTCTATTATAATTATAAAAGTAATTTATTACTAATATATTACTTTTATAAAGGTAACATATTGTATTTGTATTACCTTATACATATATAACTATTACCTGTTCAAAATCCTTCTTTTAACATGTTCAACATTCATTTTATTACCTTTGTAAATATATTGAATTCATCTACATCATTGAGAATTCCCCGTGATACTTTCTTAGAAGGTTTACTCTATCCATTCATTATCAGTAAAGTATAATGAATCGATTGTCAGTTACCCTACTATTTATCGCTCTATTTGATGATGGATTTCCTGTAGGAAGTCCTGGAGCACGTAAATGTTGAGACGGAAAGGAAGAAAATCAGTGACTAAAAGAATCGGTGATCGTCGTGGACGGTTTACGGATGTGAAAACGATTCATGAGCGACCAACAAAAGCTGAAAGTAGAGAAGAACTTGGTCACTGGGAAGCTGATACTGTCTTGGGACACCGAGGAAAATCGTGTCTCGTCACACTCGTTGATCGGAAATCTAGATTTTTACTAGCTGGCAGAATTCCTAAAAATGATTCAATTTGTGTAAGGGATATGATTATAAAATTGCTTTCTCCGCTAAACAAAAAGCAACGCAAAACTATTACGCCAGATAGAGGGCCAGAATTTGCAAAATACAAATACTATAGTAAATTATGCGGTATTGATTGTTACTTTGCAGATCCTTGGTCTCCGTGGCAACGTGGGACTAATGAGAATACGAATGGATTAATACGGGAGTATTTACCGAAACGGACAGATATGACTCCAGTTTCAGAAGAGTATATTGAATCCGTCATTCATAAATTAAACAATCGTCCTAGAAAATGTTTGAACTGGAGAACGCCTTATGAGATATTTCATGATAAATCATTATGTTTAATTCAATAATACTAGTTAGATAAATTTTTCTCTTGCTATAAAGTAAACTTCAGGGTTTATGATAAGTGTACATGAAAGATATATTTAAGAAAGTAGTTGGTGGCATAGTGAAAACATTATATTTGATGAGACACGGTGAAACGCTGTTCAATCGCCAGAAAAAAATCCAAGGTTGGTGTGACTCTCCTCTTACACCCATAGGAAAGAAACAAGCACTCATTGCAAGAAACTATTTTAAAGAGAATAATATCGTTTTTGATGACGCGTATTCCTCTACCTCTGAGCGGACATGTGATACCTTGGAATTAGTTACTGATACCTCATATAACCGTATAAAAGGGCTTAAAGAGTGGAATTTTGGTGATTTAGAAGCTGAGCATGAATATCTAAACCCACCACTTCCATATGGAGACTTCTTTCTTTCATATGGTGGAGAAAGTGAACAAGACTTTCGAGACAGGGTTTCTTCTAGTTTACTTACGATTATGAAACAGACTTCTGGAGAAATTGTTTTAGGAGTCTCTCATGGAGCTTCTTGTCGTCAATTTATGCGGAAATGGCAACACACAAGCAACATAGATCAAAAAGAGCGAATCGGAAATTGTTGTATTTTGAAGTTCAATTTTGAAAAGGATACATTCTATCTAAAAGAAATCAGTAATCATGATTTCTCCATGCTAAAGTAAAGGGGTCTATTAGAATGAATATAAAACAAGTGGCGGATATGTTCGATTTAACAGTTGAGACAATTCGTTATTATGAACGTGTAGGAGTGATTCCGCCAGTTAAGAGGGACAAAAATGGTTATCGCATATTTACAAAGCGAGACTTGAATTGGGTTTTTCTTGCTAAGAGTTTAAGAAATGCTGGGTTATCCATTGAATCATTGATTGAGTTTGCCACGCTGTCTCAATTGGAAGGCGATGAGCGACTCGCTCAAAAGGATATTCTAAAAGATCAATTAAAAGAGTTAGATGAGAAAATTGAAGAACTTATACAAGTTCGTAAGCTTCTTCAATATAAAATCACAACTTATGATGAACATATTGCAAAGTTTAGAGCTGGAAATATATCAGATGATGATATAGAGGAACTTTGGACAATGAAGCATATAAATAAGGACAATAAAAATGAAACGGAGGAAATAGATGATGCAAACAATTAAACTAAACAATGGCGTGGCTATTCCTGTATTGGGCTTTGGTACGTATCAGATAACAGATCCAAAAGAAGCAGAAGAAGCAGTGTATATGGCTATTCAAGCTGGTTATCGTCATATCGATACGGCGCAATCTTATATGAATGAAGAAGCTGTTGGTCGTGGTATTGTTAAGTCAGGAATTTCACGTGATAAGCTGTTTGTAACTACTAAAATTTGGGTCGAAAATGTATCGTATGACGGTGTTATGAAATCCTTTCAAGAATCTTTAGATCGTCTGGGGATGGAATATATAGACTTACTGTTATTACACCAACCTTATAACGATGTATACGGCGCTTGGCATGCAATGGAAGAATTACAGGCTAGCGGGAAAGTCAAAGCGATAGGTATATCTAATTTTGCTGTTGATCGAGCTGTTGATCTATCTGAGTTCAACAAGATTACTCCACAGATAAATCAAATAGAAATCAACCCATTCAATCAACAGACTGAAAATATTCAAGCACTAAAGGAAGAAGGTATTCTTCCAGAAGCATGGGCTCCTTTTGCTGAAGGAAAAAACAATATATTCAAAAATGAACTTCTTATAAATATTGGAAATAAATATAATAAGACAGTAGCACAAGTAATTATTCGCTGGTTGCTAGAACAAGGAATTGTTGTTCTAGCTAAATCAATAAAACCTGAACGAATGACTGAAAATTTAAATGTTTTTGATTTCTCCCTATCTGATGATGATAAGCAAAAAATTGCAACCCTGAACGAAGGAGAAAGCCAATTCTTCTCACATGCAGATCCAAAAATGATCAAATGGATGGCAGGTAGAAAACTAGATAACTAAAAATAGTCGCACTCTTTGAAAATTTCATTCAAAAGTGCGGCTATTTTTATTGAAATGGTCTTAAAAATATAAACATTTTTATTATTTTACATGTGTTGCACTTAATTGGACAATTCTAGTAGCATGAGATAGCGTTCGACAAGCAAAAAAAACTTATGCATGGGGCATAAGTCTTTTACTACTTCAAGCTGGAGTATTGATTAACATAGGCATTTGCTCTTTTAAATAGCTTTCGGCAAACTGATAATCAAACAGCCATCTATCGATTGTATCTTTTTCTAAAATGACCGGCATACGATTATGTATCTCTGCAATTGATTTATTAGCTGCAGTAGTCAAAATGATACTTCTGTTTCCATCTTCAAATTTCTTATAAAATCCCGCTAGATAAAGGATTTCAGAATCTTTTTCCCTGAAGAAAAATTTTCTTTTCTCCTGGGTCCATTCATAAAATCCAGAAGTGGGAAAGACACAACGAGTGCTACTAAATGCTTTAGCAAACATTTTCTTTTCAGTGACTGTCTCTGATCGAGCATTTATGATCGATTGAGACTTTTTAAACCCATGAAAGCCCCAAGCCATCGCTTCAACATCAATAGCGTGATCCGGCGTTCCGACTAGTAAAGGGACTGTGTTCGTTGGAAATATTTCTCCTGTTTTTACGTCCATATTTTTATACTGAATATTCATTATGATTTCTTCTATTTCCTTTGATTCCCCTGGATCTAAAAAATATCTTCCACACATGAAAAGCGCTCCTTTCAGAATCTATTTTCTTAAATTTTACTAGAGGACATTTTTATTTACCAAGAATTTGATTGATTACACTAGCCTAGTTAACTTGTCTCAATAGTGACTATTTTAGGAAAAAAATAGTATTTGTAGAATAGACAAATTAAGTTATAATAGAGTGTCGCTTATCCGACAGTCTCGCGACTGGAAGGAGGTGTTATACTTGATCGAACTAATCATTTGCCCCCTTCTTGTTGGGCTCTTAGTGGCTCTCTTTGAGTATTGGCTAAATACCAAAAACAGGAAGTAAAACCACACTACGGCGACATTAGCCCACGAAAAAACCCCCAGAGAATCCGACTTCTCTGGGAGTTTAGTGTTATACTTGATCTTCATTTGCACTATTATTATATCACATTTCTACATTTATGACAATTTTAGGAATTTTTACCATTCGCTTTTAGAGAAATTATCCTGGAAGAGCCGCAGCTGCTGCCGGAGAATTTTCTTTCATTTTACGAACGAGCTTTTTTGAGAACTGATAATCTATCTTCTAATTCAAT
Source organism: Enterococcus plantarum (assembly GCF_001730295.1). Taxonomy (GTDB): domain Bacteria; phylum Bacillota; class Bacilli; order Lactobacillales; family Enterococcaceae; genus Enterococcus_L; species Enterococcus_L plantarum. Next base: position 71,089 of record NZ_MIKA01000008.1, on the reverse strand, counting down.
AATTTTACTTGTTAATCTCTGGACCTCTTCATATCGAGTAACAGGGACAATTTCTTCTACTTCTTTTTTAAAGAAAAAAGTAGTTTTTACTCTAGGTTGCAGAAAGTCTCGTTTTCTTTTAAGTTTCAATAATTCATGTTCAACTTTTTTTATCTGCTTCTCTAGTTCACTCTTTTGTTTAAAAATCATATTTCCACCACTTTTCCATAGTTATCTTCATTCTTTGTGTAGAACTCTTGTAACTCTTTTAAAATACGCTCTTGGTCTTTATTTGCTTTAATCATTTTTGATACTCCTTCTCACTTTTTAGAAAATTTAGGTAATCGGAATCAATCCTTTTTTAGAAAGTTCCTCTAGTTCATTTCAAAAATAATTTGTACAAAAAATACACGGTTCATATCCACGTAATAGCGAATAGTTTTAACCTTCTTTAGATTTTCACTATCCAGCTCTTCTTGTAAAACTGCTCGGTAGAAAGGTAGCTTATGACTAATTTTTTGAACAGCTGCAGGCATTTTCACCAATATCGTTTTAGTATTTTTTTCTTCAAATAACTGTCTTTCAAATGATATCAATTCATAGTCTTCCGACTGGAAAAATAAATCCTGAAAACTAGATTCTAAATTATCAATTGCCTTATCAGTTACATCACCATAAAAACTTAATCCTGGTATATTTTTTTGTTGAATGTTTGAAAAGTTCATTTATCCTGCTACATTTCAATTATTTATCCTATTTGGTAGCGCTTATTTTTACTTTTTTAGGAAATATTTTATTTCTTAACGTCTTTACTAAAAAGTTAGGTTATAATTAAACGTCACCCATCCTACAGTATTGCGACTGGAAGGAGGTGTTAACTGTGCTAGAACTTTTCATTTGCCCCCTTCTTGTCGGCTTAATAGTAGCTTTATTCGAGTATTGGCTGAATAAGCGAAACAAGAAGTAAAACATCCTAACGGCAACATCAGCCAAAAAAGAACCCCTAGAGAATCCTACTTCTCTAGGGGTTTAATGTTAACTGTGCTATTCATTTGCACCCCTAGTATATCATTTTTTTTATTTGATAACAACATTGTTAGTTTTTACTGACCTTTTTTTGGGGATTAATCTTCATCTGTTGACAAATAATTTTAGAGATTTACTCATTATTATTTCCTCCTTCAGTTATTGATCGTTTTTGGCGTATAGTTCGCCATTTTGAGTTTGGCCATTGCCATGGCATTATCGATCGTTCGCTTCTAGTCATGCTTTACCTGGTGGATCTCACACTGCAGCTGACAGAAATCAACTACTTTTACGAACGATTCTTTTTAGGAAACATCAATTCTATTACCTCTTTTGCTAGATATAATAAAAAGGCAATGAGAATTGTTGCAAAAAATAAATAATATAGTAACATACCACATGAAACGACTACAAAAGAGAAAACAAACCCTATTTTAGATCCAACGAGAAGACTACCCATATTAAATACACGTGCTGAAAGTAAAATCAACACCGAAAAAATAAGCGAGTACATAGCAATTTTCAATAATTTTCTAGCTGTTTTTTCAAGTACAGTTAAATCAAGTTCAAAGTTTTTTTCATTATTTCCTCCTTCAGTTATTAATCCTTTTTAGTGTAATTTTTTTAGAGAACAATCTCTGGAAATTTATTTTAGTCCATTAGTTGTACAATTTTTAAATATTCAGCAATATTATCATGATCTGGGAAAATAGTTTTTTGATTTACACCTAATTTACCTAGACTATTAAATATTTTTTCTTTATTCTTTATAACAAGTTCTATATCGCTATCAACTTTTGAAAATCCGATAAAGTCTTCTGCGGTATCAGGATGACCTAGATACAATGGTACTTGATACAAGAAAGTTCCTTCCTGTGCTCTCATACGTTCAAATTTTACTGATGGTTGTATTGAAATTAATGGTAGATTAACATATGATTTCACTTCATAAGACCCAATAGCTCCCTTAGTGAAATCATCTAGCATACTATTTTTCTGCTGTTGAATTGCAAGCAAAATAACTACAGCCAGTGTATCCGATAAATACTTCCTATAATAAACCTCAAATATTGGACTTTTACCTTTTAGTGCAATTTTTGTTCCGAATGAACCACGCTCTTTACTATATCTAAAATCTACTTCGAAATATTTATAAAAAATCTTTTCCAAGGTTTCCATATATATTTCAGGGCTTTCATATTCATTCTCAGTGAATTCACGTAATACTTGTGCAAACGTAGCATCAAGCTCTATTCCAACATTTTTTTCTAAATATAAGGGACTATCTTTCGTCATAATTGGTCTTAAAGATTCGACACATTTTACAAGTAACTTATATTTTTCTAGATACGGTAATTTTGATAATTTTACAAAAATTTGGTATGTAAATTGATTATCCAAAAAAAATGAATTCAAATTCATGTCCGACTTTATTTCAAAACCTGACAAATCGATAAATCTCTCTTTATTAAACGCATGAACTTTACAAGTGTTCTCGTCATAATTAGAAGAACAAGCAAAATACAAAGCTATTAAAGGATTAGAAGTAATATCTATTAGTGGCGTTATAAGCCCATGATGTTGGGCATATTGCATGAAGTTATCTCTTTCAAGTTCAGTTAACTGATGTCCAACTTCAATATAATACTCTTTTAATGCTTTTCTATAATCAATTCTTTTTTTTGATTTTGAAAAAGGAATACTGTATTCTCTAAAAGCTGAAGCGACGATTTCCGAAAAGTTGAGGCTAGACTCTCCTCTGTAATAATAATTTCTGTCTAAAGACTCTATCTGCTCTATAAATTCATGAATATCATTAATTTCTATTTTCTCCATAAAGTAAGAACCTTTCATTAGTATTTTTGTATGTACAATCTATATCCTTAATAGGTAATACAATACGGTTTTTCTTATTTTGGTTTACAAGTAATTTGTTGTTACTAATCCTTTTTAAGACTTTTAGTGATTTTTCTACATAAGTTGCCATTCATTTTATTATTTTCTTTAAAAAATCCAGTCAGTTCTTGGTTTTTACGTTCTATAGCTTGAGCTTCTACTGTTTTATTTTTAAGCACCCCATAAAGATAGGAAGCTTCCTCTTTTGTCATTTCAATACTAATCAATTTTCTTACCTTCTTTCTGATCCTTTTTCAAATTGACAATGATGCTTCATTCCTTTACATTAAATGTAAGGAAACAAGCCTTTATACCAAAAACGAGCGTTTTCGATAATTTGCCTAATTAATGATTCAATGAATATGAAATACTGGTATTACTGGAAGTTGTCCTAGTTTTGGGGCAACTTTTTTATTTTGCCAAAAACGGCGTTTTAGGTATTCACTAGATTGCTTGTTCAAGATAGTACCTCAGTTTAAAAGCTGAAATGAGCTTAGAATCTCTCTACCATTAACGTAGTTTTACCGAATATAGATTTAGTTATAAGTTTAGGTATAATTTATTATTTTTCTGCTCGTACAAATTCACCCCTCATCAACTCATAATAATTATCTAACATTTTTTCTAATAACTCAGCGTATGATATCTCATTGCCTGCTTCATCAAATTCTTTTAACATCCATTCTAGTTTTTTATCGATATCCGAATTGGGATAAAACGTCTCTTTTGCAAATGAAGTTAAAGCTTCAGCATTCCCTAACCTCATATTGTCGACATTAGATTCACCACTTCTGAATTTTTTTATTGCCGTTGCGCTTTTAAATCCTGCAACTCTAGCAATTTCCGCACTCGATGTTTCAGTTTCAAATAATAGTCGTTCTATTAACTCTCTGTCCGCATACATATGATCTATCCTTTCATTGCAGCGAAGTTGTTCGCTACTATCAAATTTGATATAGTATAATAGTAGCGAATGACTCTAATCGGTTTTAGTTACGCTTGCTCTTGTTCTGTTACAGCAGAATAAGAGTAATTTTTTTTGCTCATTTTAATATTAACAACATATCTGATAGTATCCATTGCTTTTTCAACTGAATTTATAGATTCTTCCAATTGTTCAACTGCATTTAAACAATCAGTATAAATATCTGTTTTTGATAAATTTTCTGGAATATTATCGAAATCTGTTTCTTCCTCTTCCAAAATATCTCTCAATTTTTCCAATTCTACATGTAACGTTTTCTCGATTGTATTTAATGACTCTCTTCTGTTTGCGTTCATCTAAATCATCCTTTCTTTATCCTAATATCATTATACGACACTTTAGTGACTTAATCAACACTAAAGTGTCGATTAGAACAAAATATTTTTTCTTACTCATCCTATTGTTATCAAAATTGACGAATGCGTAAATATGTTCATTTTTACCCTTTCAAATCACTGTGAAATAAAGGTTCCTATTTCCGATAGCTCTCAATGTGTTATTATGCTACTATATAGCTATTATAACGCATTCTATCAGGGGGTAAAATCATGAGTTACAACGTGCAGCCATTACGATCAAATGACGAAATTAATGACTTTCTTTTTTTCCTGCGTCGGCATCGATATGCTAAAAGAGACGTGTTTCTTTTTTTATTTGGGATCAACACAGGATTGCGAATGTCAGATATCGTTTGTCGCAAAGTAAGTGATATTAAATATTCCAGTACGCCCCAAATCATCGAGAAAAAAACAGGAAAAAAAAGAACCCTCTATTTAGAGAGTATGCAAAGTCAGATTGAAGACTATATAAAAGACCTGGACGATAATGATTGGCTGTTTCCTAGTCGAAAGGGATCTAATCACCTTCAGCCGAAAGCAGTTTACAAGATTTTTCAAAAGGTTGCTGCTGGATTAGACAGAGACGATATTGGAACTCATACTTTACGAAAGACGTTTGGTTACCACTATTACAAACGGACAAAGGATATTGTCTTTTTAATGGAAATATTCGGTCACTCAAATCAACAGATCACTAAACGTTACATTGGAATCACTCAAGACGAAATAAGCGATTCTCTTAAAAACTTCCGTTTAGGCTTCTAAGCGGATCGTCACAGGAGCATTCTAAGATTTTTTCATTTAGTTAAGCAAGTAAATTGGGAGTATCCTGACAGGAAGTAAAGTTGAAAAATCCGCTATGATAAAAAAATTTTTTATCTGTAAAAATCTCAATTTAAACATTGAATTTATCCGTTTTCACGGTTCTTTCATTCCACAAAATATAGGCTATCTACATAATCTAACCACAATATGTAGTGACCAAGTGTTGACAATTTCTGGCAGGAAAGTATACTTATACTAGATAAGGCTATGGATATTTAAAGCTCGCTTGAAACCATCAAACAGGAGAGCAGGTGATATCCGTGAGTACGTATGAACAAGTATATATTTTACTTTACTGTTGTATGTTAGGATTAAGCATCTATAATACATTTAAAAAAAAATAATACTCTTGCAATCCACCAAAGATTTAACGCAAGAGTATCACCATATAGAGCTTTAATTTCAAGCCTTTTTCTAGAGTTAGTGTTGACGCACTAACTTTTTTCTTTAGATTCATTATAGCACATATGATATATTTTTTTAAGGAGAAAAGCAAATCCTACTTATTCGTTGTAAAAAATCACCTAAAATTTGTATTTAAGTAAATAATGCATCCCACAAATGACTGTTTTTGGGAAACGCACATTTAAGAGAATCTGACACAATCGGGTTGTGTCGCATTCAGAATAGTGCAACAATTCAACTCTAAATTTTATCATTTACAATAGTTACTATAATACGTTATAGTAACTATTAGAAAGGAGTTTTTCTATGTCCAACATAAAAAGTATCGAAGAAGAAATTGAAAATATCCTCATTAGAGATAAACGCTCATGGGTACGATTATTTGAATTAATCAGAGAAGTCGAATTGGGCGCTTTATGGAAACCAGAACATTTATCCTTTACTCGTTGGATCAGACACTTGGCTTACGAGTCCGGCGTAACTGAGTCCTTAATATGGAAAAGAAAAAAAGCTGGCGAGATTTATTTCGATTATCAAACAAGAGCAGAAAAAAAAGGGTTATCTGTCCCAAGAATAGAAGACGTCGAAGTCAGTCCGGATAACTTTGAATTGGTCGAAAAGATCAGTCAAGGGAATAAAGATATTAAAGACGATTTAATGGATAAAGTATTGCATCGAGAGCTAAAGCGATCCGATTTACTAAGTGCTTGGAAATCCGTCAAGACAATCAGACAGAATGACCCCGGCAGTATAATAAAAAAGAACAGCCATTCGGAAGTTGGCAACTCTGAAAAAGAAAAAGAGATAGCATTATCTGTTTCAGACATTGCCATCTCTTTAACTTATAGTTCTTGGCTAGATACCTTTTCTGATGTTAATGTGAACAATTTTACCAATCACTCTCGAAAGAAAGTTTATAAGTTATTACCTGATTTTTCGTTTTACTCTTCTTTAAGTGATCGATTACATACTATAGACTTTTTAGTCATTGAAAATTATACTAGCAAACCATATCAATTAAATTTGCACTCTATTGAAGTTATTCTAACTGAAGAGGATCTTCACCAATCTTTCAAGAGTAAACAATACCAGCAGCACATAAATTATTTATGGATTGCAATGCCGTCTGATTTAATCGAAGAAATAAGTTTAAATGTTTCTGAAGACTATGGAATAATTGAGATAGATACGAGGAGAGCTGCTACGGTTTGGAGAAATTCTCCTTGCACTTCGGCCTCTAATAAAACAGATGTCTATCAAGAAGCTTTGATTAAATCACTTTAAAAGTAACGGTTCTGTTGCAAAATTTTATTCCAGTATTAATTTGGCGTAAGATAGAAAGAAACACTATATGAGAAAAAAACCATGAATCATTTTAAGGGGAAACAATTCAATCAAGACATCATTATGGTAGCCGTAAACTACTATTTAAGATATAAACTGAGTTACCGTGATATTTAGGAAATCCTTCGTGAATGTGGGATTATTGTCTGTCACACCACTGTTTACCGATGGGTACAAGAATATAGTCCCCTCGTTTATTGCCTCTGGAAAAAGCGAAATCGCATGGCTGGTGATTCTTGGCGAATGGATGAAAACTATATTAAAATAAAAGGCAAGTGGCATTACTGGTATCGTGCGATAGATTCCTCTGGTTTTACACTCGATAGTTGGCTACGGCAAAAACGCGATAGTCAGTCAGCGTATGCCTTTTTCAAACGATTGATTAAGCAATTTAGTGAGCCAAGAGCTATTGTCACGGATAAGGTACCATCAATTTCTTGTGCGTTTAACTCACTATAATTAGTAGATTATTTTGCTACTACCCTTCATCGAACCAGTAAATATTTAAATAATATCATTGAACAAGATCATCAACCTATTAAGAAAAGACATAAGTCATATCAGTACATTAGGACTGCATCCGTTACGATTAAAGGGATGGGAACGATTCATGCTCTGTACAAAAAAAGCCGAAAAGATGGAAATCTCTTCGGTTTTTCAGTATGTGTTGAACTCAAATAATTGTTGGGGATACCAGCTTAAATTGGAAGTAGAATGTGTAATAATATTTATTTTTTAAACTTTGCAACAGAACCAATCTTTCTATTCCCGTGTCAACTTTTAGTATACTAACTTAATACGAGATAAAAAGAGTCACTTACAAATGAATGTAGTGACTCTGATTAATCTAGTTATGTGAAAAAAATAATTAAGTAGATAGTTTAATTGTTGTTGACAAGTTTTTTATTAAAGATATACGCGCCAACTACCAATGTTGTTATTCCTAATATCATAAATAAAATTGAGTTTTTTTTACCTGTTTCAGCTAGTCCTTTTGTATATATATTAGAGTTATTCGGCTTTCTTTGTCCGACTGAGTTGGGTATTGTTCCACTTTCAGATGGTTTTATGGACTTTTTATTATCATTTTTAGTATATACATATATCGCTGTTTGTGGATCCGTAATGAATGTTCTCATAGAATTCCCTATCACTTCTTTATAAGTATAGCCTTCGATTGTGAATTTTTCTGTTATATACGAATCTTCAATATTCCCTGTTTTTATGATATTTGGTGAAATGGTATTTCCTTTTGTATCCTGATACTGAACTATTACATCAGCACCCACAGTAGGATTTTTTGTATACACATATGTCACTGTTTGAGGATCTGCAGTAAAGATTCCCGTAGGACTTCCTAAGCTTTCTTTATACGTATAGCCTTCAATTGTTAATTGTTCTATTGTGTACGAATCCCCGATATTCCCTATTTTTATGATATTTGATGAAATGGTATTTCCTTCTGCATCTTGGTACTGAACCGTTACATTTCCACCAGCAACAGGATTCTTTTTCCAAACAGCATAAATTGAGATTGTTCATTTGGTTATGAGTAGTCCTTCTTCGCCTAATTCTTTACACGCATGGATCCACTTTCTTATTTGAGTATTAGAATTAAATCCATATTTTTTTGCTAAGTAAATTATCCCTCTTTTTTCTTCAAGATGCTCTTGAACAATTTTTAATTTGAATTCAAAAAGATATTTTGCCATACAAAAAGACCTCCAAAAGTCAGATTTTCGGTCTAACTTTTTGGGGTCGGCTCAATCCTTACCAGACCTAGATTTCTATTCAGCTATTTGTTTACAGACACTATTTGTCATAGGGCCTACAATTTATTCATCATGAAGAATCCTCCTAATTACATAAATTCATCTTATCGTTATGACCGCTCTTTTATTGCATTTTATTGTAATGTTTTTTATTTTTCCAATAAATTAATACCACAATGATTATTAAGAGAAGAACACCAATAATAATAAATACATAACGAACTGTATCTTCCTTTCCTTGATCAATAGTTACCGCATTGATTTTATTTGCTTGATCTTTACTAATAATAAAATCTTTATCAAAAGTCCATTTGTTGTCTTTGGCATCTGTAACTGTTAATTTTAAGGTATAATCACCCGCAACTAGTCTCTGGTCTTTTGTATTGATGGCTAACTTGAACAATGAGTTAGGCGCCATCTCCATATTTGAATCATAGGTTTTTGAGTAGGTTGATTTATTGTCTTGTTTATTTTTGATTTCGACAACATATTTTAAATGCCCATAAGCATCCATCGTTGGATTTTGAATAGTCACTACGACAGAAGGTTGTCCAAAGGACACTTCTGGTGTCACATTTACTAGTTTTAACTCACGTTTTATTTCAGTATCTGCTTCAGTCAACTTTAAACCTAATATGTATCCATAATCGACATTAATTTGGTTATCACTTTTATTTTGATCTTTTAATACCTGAATAGCTGCTGCAATTTGTCCATCGAAAGGTTTATCTGGCATAGTAATTTCTATGGGAACATCCACAGATGATTTTGCTTCTACTATAACTTTCTTTCCATAGGTCACCATGTCACCAATTCTATAAGGAACATCGTTTTCTTTTGCCCCATCTGCATCAGTATAGTCAATAAATCCTTGAGAATTTGTATAAGCCTGATTGACATGGATTGTATAAGAGCTCTTAGCATCAGAAGTGTTATTTAAACGAAATTTTATGGTTTCTTTTTGGCCAGGTAATAGGCGTAAGTCAAAGTAACTGGCCTTTTTATCATGCTGGGCATTTGAATCAAGCATTTGAATATTAAAACCAACATTTCCCTCTTCCGCATGAACAATTTTATTGAACATTGTTAAGAATAAAAAAGTTCCAAGCAAACTAATCATTATTGCTTTAATCTTTTTCATATAATTCCTTTCTGATAAAAAGGTAAATCGATAGAAAAATTCTATCGTTTTACCTTTTAATATAAATTAATTTGCATTAGCAGTATTGTATAATTGATAATTGATTGTTCCAGTTAATTGACTACCCACTTTAAGTTTTCCACTTGGATCAGAGAAAGAAATTGATGCTGTAGTTACTGGTGTTGAAAGGGTCCCAGTATTTGCTTCAGCTGTTAATTCACCATTTTTTGCAACAATCGGGGTTGCACCAGCACCAACTAATTCATTGTTGTTGATCTTAAATGATGTTACATCGAAATTTGTACTATCTGACGTTAATTTATTTTCTGCAACAGATGCTTTAACACTCCATTCACGAGTACTACGACTATTGAATACTTCAATATCTTGGTCAGATAATGTTGTTGTTAATGAATAAGTGCCATTTGTTAATGATGATGTGAAATCATATTTTTCTGGAACACTTATTAGATTTAAAAGTTTTTGGTCAGGATCTGTTGGATCTAAAGGGTCTGTACCAGAATCTTCATCTTCAATTGTTACATTTACTTTAGATTCTTTGCTATTTCCTTGTACTTCATCGGCGAATACTGATGTTCCTATTGTTCCTACCCCGATAATTGCTAATAATGCACTGCTTAATACTAATTTTTTCATATTTAATTTTCCTTTCGCTTATAAAAATTATTTTATTGTGAAACTGGAAGTGAAGCTAACAACAAAGTTTGTTTGGCTACATAATCTCCCGGTTTCGTATCAGCTCCAAAAGATAATGATATAGTATCTTTTGGAACGGTATACTTATAAGTTGTTTTAGTTGCTTCAGCTACTCGCAACATTGGTTTTGTAGCATCTGGCATTACACTTACGTCTAATGCTTCATAGAATGTATCTGCTAAGTCTTCTACAGTTCCTTTCCCAAACGAAAGTCGTTGATCTGAAACTGTTTCTCCAATGCTATTAGAGAAAACAGATATATTATAGTTTAAGGTCCATTGATTTCTCAACCCATTTCGTTTATCACTTACCGTAACGGTAAAATCATTCGTTGGCTTCAAAGTCATTTTTTTACCAGTCACAACAATTGGTTTAAACGTCGGAATGCTCACATCATCTAATGATAATGTTCGTTCCGTTATCGTAATACTAATACCACTTTTTGAATAACTGTCTCTGACTTCTTCTGCATTCACATTAGGAGTATATGATAAAGTAACGAAAAACAAAAGGACAGTTAAAAATATGAATATATTATTTTTCATTATTTTCCACCTTTCGTCTTGAAAGATAAACGATATAAATAACTCCCATGCTAACTAGTACATAGCCAAGAATAGTTAGTAAAAGATTACTTTGTTCCCCAGTTTTAAGAAACATCGTATTTCTATTATTGAGTGATTTATTGCCTGAATTTGCGCCTGTACTTCCCGATTCTTTCGGTAACAACGTAAGAGTAACCTGATTAGTATTTTGATCAATTGCTTCTTCCTGCGCTGCAAGGGTTGATTGAGCTAACACAGACCCACTCATGACGATGAGACACACTGCTAAACCCACCCATGATATAATTTTTTTCTTACTCATTTTTTCCTCCAATAATCTCTATTTGGATTATTCGGCACTAGCTGTATTATATAATTGGTATCGGATGGTGCCTTGTAGTTCTGAACCAGCTTTCAATTGATTATCGGTATCAGTAAATCCAATGCTGATATTAGAAACATCTGTTTGAACATCTCCTACATTATTACTTATTGTTTTATCCGTGGGTGATTCAGCAACAATTCCTTTAGTTTGTGGATCGAGTATGTTAGACGAATTAATCGTAAAACTATTGACTGGTATTATTGATGTACCATTTTTCAATGTCAATCTATCCCCTACAATACTTGCCTTGACAGACCAATTTCTTTCCATTCGATTATTGTAAACCACCACTTGATTATCGGTACTCACTGTCCCGTCAACTTTATAGCTGGAATAAAATAACTTTGACTTAAATGTATAGGCTGTTGGAACAGACTTTAATACTAAATTATCTTGATTAGGATCAGTTGGATTTAGAGGATCTTCTGCTGAGCCCCATACATATGTTCCAGGATTTTGTCCATCATAATTCGCTAAGAATTCTTGTGAAGTCCCTACAGTTTGATTTTTTATTTGATACACCCAAGTTCCGCTGTATAAATCATTTTTAGGAACGTCAGGTAATCCCGTTGCTTGGCCCTTAAAATTGCTTCCTAGAGTAATTTTACTTAAATTATTATCTCCAAAAAACATATTTTTTGTACTCCCATTTTGAGTATTAAAGTTGGTAATATTTAACTCTTCTAGACTAGACGCTCCCTCAAACATACTATAAAAATTAGTTGCTTTATTAGTATTCAATGTTGATAGATCTAAAGATACTATATTTGTCATATCATAAAACATGTTAGACATATTTATAACTTGACTCGTGTCTAAATTTTCTATTCCTTCTATACTAGTTAGTGATCTTAAACGATTCGATCTTGGGCTTAAAGAAGAAAACAGGTACGAACTATCAGATGGTGCTGTGACAGCTTTTGTAAATACAATCTTTTTTATATCCGCTGCATTAACCTTTAAATCATCCGTTCGATTCCATGGTGAGTATTTAGACTCGTTGAATCTACCAGCATCCAAAAATCTTAATATGCCTGCAGTTTCATCAAATTCCCATGGCACATCATTCCAAAGTTGCCTTTGCCAAACGTACGTTCCAGGATTCGACCCATTATAATCTTTAAGAAAAGTGTCAGAAGCTCCAGCAGATACATTAGTAGATTCGTTCATCCAATTACCTGTATAACCGTTCATTCTTGAAATACTAGGTAAATCAGTTGCTTTACCTCCAGTTGAAAAAAATTTACCTAAGACAAGACGATTCAATTGAAGGTCATTTAAAAACATATTTGTCATGTTAGCTACCTTCAAAGTATTAAACGTCGAAATGTTTAAAGTTGTCAAACTAGTCATCCCTGAGAAAATTTTGCTCATATCTGTTACTTTTTCTGTGTTAAAGCTAGTCAAGTTTAAATCTTTTAAATTTGACAAGCCGTTGAACATTGCATACATTGAATCAACACTTGCTGTATTAAAATTTGACAAGTTTAACGATGTTAGCCCAGTTGAACTTTGAAACATATTTTTCATGTTTGTCACTTTTGATGTATCAAAGTTTGATACATCTAGTTTTTTTAAACTTCTCAAACTAGTAAACATCCTGTGCATAGATGTAACACTAGATGTATTAAAATTTGATACATCTAATGTTTCTAATGAATACATTCCTGAAAACAAACCCTCCATTTTGGTCACAGCTGACGTATCTAAATTAACTAGGCCATTTATAGAAGTGACAGCTTTTAATAGATTTTCATCTACTGAAGATGAGAATAAATTAGTAGAATTGATTGGTGCCTTAACAGCTTTAGTGAAGGTAATTGATTTAATATCAGCTGCATTAATTTTCGAATTATCAGTTCTGTTCCACGGAGACAAACTATAGCCTCCTAGTATTCCTTCATCTAGAAAAGTCACCCCACCAGTGGTAGAATCAAAATCATAATGTACACTACCCCACGTAGGATACATAGCCCATGTGTACGTTCCTGCATCCGTCAATCCATTAAAGTTTTTGAGAAATTCACTAGATGATCCGAATAATTCTCCAGATGAATTTTTCCACTGCCCATTATAAGTACTTGTTTTTGTAATAGATTGTAAATTTGCATCTGCATTTTTATTTGAAAACGTACTACTTAAAGTAATTTCTTCTATTGGAACATTCCGAAACATATTAGCATAATTTGTCGTTTTAGAAAAATCAAAATTACCCAAATTCAATTTAGTGACACCTGTCAACCCTGAAAACATTGCGTACATGTCTGTTACGTTTGAAGTATTAAAATTAGATACATCTATATCATTCAAAGACGTATCATTTTGAAACATATTACTCATCCGTGTTGCTGATGATGTGTTAAATTTAGCAAGATCGATTGATTTTAATGATAGCATATTAGCAAAAGTCAAGTAGAATTCTGTCACTTTTGATGTATCAAAACTCGATAAGTCTAAGAACTCTATACTACTCATATTCTGGAACATTCCTGACATCTTTGTTGTTGATGATGTATCAAGATATGCCAATCCCTGAAACTCTGTGACATTCGATAATCCTTGAAACAGATTATTCGAGTTAGGAGGAGCATTTACATATTGAGATAATATAATACTCTTGACACTGCTTTTATCCACACCTGTTCCATCAGTTTTATTCCACGGAGCACTAATATATTGTTCAAACGTACCTCCGCTTGTAAAAGTAAGCGCCCCGGAGATACTATCAAACGTCCATTTAACATTTCCCCATGTTCCTTCGGTCGTTGTTGACAGTGCATTAGCCTTGATTTCTTTTGAATCTTTTGATTCTGTGAATATCTCTGTCCGTTCGGTTGTTGTTTCATTCGGAATATTTACCGCATTGCTTTCTAGATTTTTTAATTTCACCCGGTCATCTGAAGATACAGCAACTCTATTTGGTTCTAATGATGTATTTAATTTTTCTTTAAATTCTCTAGACGTTTGTTCCTTATCTGAAAAGTTTGCTTCGAGGATTGTTTCTGTTCCTGTTTGAGCAGAGGAAAACTTTGGAAATAAAAATTGTAATAGTCCAATCGAAAGTAAACATACATAAAGAAAAAACTTTTTGTTCATTATTATTCTCCCACAATTTTTACTTTTTTTCTCAATAAATAATATTATTAAATATTATTTAAACATTATTGTAAAGTTAGTCCGACTAACATATCACTTATTATGATTAAGCTACATTGCAATAAACTAATTAAGGATATACAAAAAAATTTATTTTTAGTAATTTTCAGCATTACATCATCATTTATTTCAGGTTTTTGTTTTTAAATAATTAACAAGTTTAATCAAGTATATATTTTTCTTGTATATAATGCAAATAATATGAATAAAATAAAGATAAAAAACTTAAAGCTTGCATTTATAAAGTTAATACAAATTTATTTTTTCCTTGAATTCGTCGTATTTATTCAAGCTTAAATCGAAACTGGCTACAAAGTATTGGCATTTAGTTTGTTATCTCCAAACGTGATTGGAAAATGACATTAAATTTAATGAAGTACTGTCATATTAATTTTGTCAATAAATTTTACTTTATATTGAAAAGAAAACATATTCATAGGAGTTTGATGTGCGCCCTAAAAGTTGTACGTAAATTAACTTGTCATTCGACTGGTATGAATTCGGTATTGAACCGGACTCATACCAGTCAATTTTGCTTTTATCCGATAATGATTGTAATAATCAATATAATTTGTAACTGCTCGTTTTAATTCCTCAAAGCTAGAAAAACTACGACCATAATACATTTCTTGTTTTATCAGACCAAAGAAATTTTCCATTAATGCATTGTCCAAACAATTTTCTTTTCGTGACATACTCTGGTATAACTTTGCTTGCTCCAATTGTCTGACATACTGTTGATTTTGGTAATGCCACCCTTGATCGGAAAGGATTGTTGTTCGAAAGTTGGTCTCTTTACTTTCTTTAATGGCTGTTTTTAAAGGAATCAATACGCAATCCAACGTTGCTTTTTGCTGAAATTGATAGGCACTGATTTCTCTATTAAAACCATCAAGAAAAGGAGGCTCTATACTTTATAATTAATTTCCATTCAAAATTAACGATAAAAAAACTACTAGTATCCGCTCCTGTCATTTTTACCTTACTATAAGAATTTACCTATACCTAAAACGAATGTTTTTGGTATAGGTACATTCAAGAGACTATGACACAACGTGCTTGTGTCATAGTCAAAATAGTTCGATAATTCATACGGATATTTTCTAATTTACATTAGTTACTATAATACGTTATAGTAACTATAAAAAGGGAGTTTTTTATGATGAACATCAAAACGATTGAAGAAGAATCCGTAACTTCTATCATTTTAAATTGAGAATTACTTTATTTTTTGGCACTGTTCTTTTTCAACCAATTAGAAAAACCTAGAGGAATTTCCCTCTAGGCTTCATTAGTGATTTAATTCTTTGGATTTTCTTCACCAACATTAGTTGACAAAGAACCGAAATAATTCCAACTCTACTAATACACTTTTATTCTTCTAAATAGGACCATCTAGAACTAAATATCATCTAGGGTTTCCAGTTGTTACGAACGTTTTTAAATTTGGTAGTTTTTTAGCTGGACTTAAATCAGTTACCTTGTTGTAATCAATATTTAAATAAGTTAACGTTTTAATATGTGTTAGTCCATTTATATCTGTTAATTTATTTTGACCTAAATTTATATACGTAAGATTAGGATAAGCCGTGTTTTTTAAGAAATCAATTGATGATATATTGGCCCCGCCTAAATCTAAACGATTTAAGTTACGGAAGTTGCTGATTATATTGAATTCTGAATTCTTTAGATTTGGGTTAAATCTTATTCCTAAATTACCTAAATTAACAGCGTACCTAATACCTGAGATATCATTTAAATATGGGTTATGATTAACAGCGAGATAGCCCAAATTTTTTCCAATAAGAGGATTTAGATTGGGAAATGAATTATAACTTAAATCTAATGATGTTGTTTGATAAGCATACTGTAATCCTTCTAAATTTTTTATATTCGCACGCTCTAAATTCATGTATTGTAAATTAGGGTTATTCAGTTCATTTGGCGAAATATCAGATTGTGGATTTCTTTTCAAAATTTGATTAATTCTTGCTTTTAGACCAGGATCTGGGACTACATTTGGCTCAGCAGCGAAAGTTTTCAGAGGTAGCAGTAGCAAACATAATGCAACAAATATTGGATACAAAATATTTTTTTTCTTAAACATAGGTAAGTACCTTCTTTCTTTTTTTTTACTCTTAAAGTATAACACAATTACACTTAAAGTACACAATATATTTTATTTAGTACCTATTTTTATTTAACGAACCTAACCCGAATGTTTTTTGGAATCGCATAATTAAAAGAAACGAATGCACTTCTTTGCACCTGCTCTTAGTTTAGTAGTAAAGAATTTATGATCATAACTTTTGACAGCCTGGTATTCTGATTCTAATTGCTCAAATTTCTTCAATCGATACTTTTAAGTTTTGATAGTGATAAGAAATAAGAAAAAAGATACAATGTATACACTGTATCTTTTTGTTGTCATTAAATTAATAGTTATTTAAATTGGTTGCCCAGTTAGTCTAACTTTTAAAGAAGATACTTTATCATTAAAACCATTTAAAAACGGTATATATGTCGGACCAAAATAGGTGTAGTTTCTGTCCTTATACTTATCATCATCCCACATTCTTACTGTATACCCTGCTGGTACTCTAATTGCTGATATTCTATCATTTCCAAATGACAAATTTTTCTTTCGATAGTCACCTACATTTAATGTCTGTTGTCTTCCACCAAAACCATGATCTTCATAAACAACTGGTAATTTAGGATCATTAGCTATGTTTTCTACAATTAATGACGATATTTTATTTTTTAGCCCAAGAGGTCCAAAATCAAAAATTGAGTGTTCAAACCATGCGGAAGTATCTTTAAAATTATGATCATCCGTCGCAATAACTCTATAGCCTTTAGGTACATCGATTCTATTTATAGAATCATTAAAAATACTTTGCCCATTCGGATTTACTAAAAAAGTCCCACTTGACCAAGTTAAACCAGACCCTACATGTTCATTTGTATATTTCCCTACCGGAAAAACAACTGGTCTGTTCTCCTTGTCATATACCGTAACATTCGCACTAGCTTCTTCAGAAGTAAAGTACACACCAACAAAAACAAGTAACAATAACATCGAAAACATCTTTTTATTCATTTTATACACCTCTTATTATATTTGGTAATATAATTATATCTTACAACACGTTTAGACTCAAGCTTAATATATACATATTATGAAATAGCTAACTTTTATACATATATCAAAAACGAATGTTTTTGGTATAGCTGAATTTGAGAATATCAGCCACAATCCGTTTGTGTTTGATTTACAGAGAAAATCTTTTTCATCTAGAAAAATGGAAAATTGAAATTTAACATGAAATGCTGCGCAATATTTAAAAATTCCTTCATATCAACTTTTCCAATAACTTTAACATTTCGATTTCCTTCAGACGTACAATCTAACGAATATACTTGTTTAGTGTTTACCTTACTGTCCTTTTGTAAAGCTTCACTACTTATTGGTAGAAAGTAAGGGCGTTTCTTTGTCGTAGAAGTTATTGGACAGACAATAATTAGATTAGAAGAAAGATTGTATTCATTGCGACTCATAACTATTGCTGGTCGTCTTTTTTTTATTTCACTACCTCTAGAAGGATCAAAGTTTATAGTTACAATATCGCCTTGTCTAATCATCTAGTTCAGTACC
Source organism: Enterococcus plantarum (assembly GCF_001730295.1). Taxonomy (GTDB): domain Bacteria; phylum Bacillota; class Bacilli; order Lactobacillales; family Enterococcaceae; genus Enterococcus_L; species Enterococcus_L plantarum. Next base: position 52,917 of record NZ_MIKA01000008.1, on the reverse strand, counting down.
TTCTGGCGAAAAATTCATTGCTAATTTATCTTCACTATCTACGAACTCGCCTTTAATCGCATTTTGAAAAAAGTCTTCAGCTTTGGGAATTAATGAAATGATTCCTTCTTCATCTTTATAGTAGTAAAATTCTTGACCTTCTTTCACTGCTAACTTGCTTGCTAAAGTAACCATGATTGCATTGCCTTGTTTTCTTGCTTTTACTGTTTCCATGCTATCGCCCCCTTGTCCTCTTAATTATACCATGTAATTACATGTATTTACAACAATTTTCATGCTATAAATCTGACTCAACGTGCTTATTTAAGATTCTGATTATTTACAATATAGCCACAAACTTCTAATATGTTGAGAAGAATCATTTTTTTAATTAAGTTCATCTATCTATCATGTCAAATAAGTTAAAAAAATTATGTATTTAAATAAAAAGATACAATTGTTCTTTTTATCTTTGAATGCTTAAAAAAATGTTGGTAGAAAATCTTTTTTGATTTTCTACCAACACAATAAATTATAGAGTCAATTTTTACTAGCATTTCGGACACTCTTTATCTAGTCTATGGTGTTACAGTCAATGTTTGGTATTCCCTAAAAATAATATCTCTTGTGGGATCATTTAAATTAGTTAAGTTAGAATAGTCCTTTTGATTAAAAAATTGATTTGATGGATAATTCTGATTCTTCACAGATGAACTTCCAAATTTTGTTATAGTATATGTGTTCGGATTCGCAAACATGTCTACTGATAAAACTAAATCAATCCTTGGTGCTGAAGACCAATCAGCATTTACTTTTAGTGAGTTTTTAAATATGAATTTTACTAATTTACCATGTTGAGTTCTCTCTAGTTTTGCTAATATGTTAGCTCTATCATAGTTCATATTCACTAAATTAATCTCATCAGGCAATAGTACATAAATTTCAGGTTGTTCCCATGCTTCTGTTGGCTGCTCATACCCCTGAAGTCTCATATTTCTAGCTACAATATGAAAATTAAATTGGGTTCCTTCACTTGAAGAGATAGTACCTGGATCAACCCACGAACCTAAAAATGGTGCTGTCATAGCTTCAGCCTTAGTTGGCAACAGTACGAATAAAAATCCAAAAAAAGCAAAAATAACTATAGAGAACATTTTTTTTTTCATAACTCATCTACTCCTTTAATTAATATATATTCTAGTATACAACAAATTTTTACATTAGTAAATAAATGTTTTTCTTAAGGTTGTTTATTTAACCTCTATAGGAATGAATTTTCGTTTATATAAAACTAACAAATAACCTCTCTAAAGTAGACGTCTTTAACAAATCTGATAAACTTTTGCTTTCAAATTTTGTCATTTCATCAAAAATTCCTTTTTCTCATGGGAACCACGAACATTAATAGTTACCATATTCAGGCACCTCTTTCTTCATTAGTATCTTAAATTACATCATGAACACAAACGTTTATAAACAGATAGTGTTCACTGTTTAATAACACTAGAAATATTCTATCCGAAAAATGAACATACATTCCCGTAAATACATTTATAAAGGGATCTAATATTATCCTTTTGCATCTAAATACTCGTAGTTGTCCTTTATTCAATAATGTTAATTATTTTCAACGGATCCCAAAATAATGTATACTGTTCTTGTAAGTCACTTTACTTTTTTGGGTCATGAACTCATTTGGGAGATTTTGCAGGTTCAACTCCTGCTTGACCCTTATTTCTTAATTGGATAACTAAATATTTCTGTACTAACTGATTTTGATGAAATAGTAAGACAGTCTTTTTTGATAATTAATCACGTCAACTGACTCATAAATCTCCAGTACTGTACTCAGTATACCCCTCATAGTAGTAACTAACGTCGATTCCTTTCATATATGTCTCGCGATCATTTACCAAAGTAATTAAAGCTTGCTTGATTAAATGAGCAATTTCCAAATCCTTTACAGGACTACGCTCCATTGCAGAAAGATAATCTTCTTTGTTAATCAGGTTCCAATCGATTACTTTTTTTATTTCTTGTTTAAGAATCAAGTCTAGCCATATTCTTGTACTACGACCATTTCCCTCACGAAACGGGTGTGCAATATTCATCTCCACATATTTTGCTACAATTTCATCAATAGTAGATTGTGGCATTTGATCAATATGATCTAAAGAAACGTTCAAATACATCACCGGCGCAAATCGAAAATTCCCTTTAGCTATATTCACCGTCCTCATTTCACCAGCGAAATCATAAATATCTGAAAAAAGGGTTCGATGAATAGTTGCTAGCCCTTTGAACGTTCCTACTTCTAGTTTGTTAATATCACCACTATCGTATAATTTCTTTGCATTCGATTTACTAATCTTTTCTTCTACTTTTGCTAATTCAACTTGGTTTGTAATGCCTAACTTATTTTCTAACATATTTCCTCTCCTAGCCCATTCTTAATTTTCAAACCAATAATCAAAGTCTCTACCGTATTCTATCTATAAAACCGAAAAATTTTCGAAAAAATGACGTGTTTCTTCTATTATATAGTAAATAATCACAACCTATAAATCTAAACTCATTACGGCAGTATCTTTATCTTCTTGTGTTATCCCAATATAGCGTAATGTCTCACGCTGCGATGAATGATTTAATAATTCTTGAATGATCTCAATATGGGTTCCATTCTTGTAAAGAAAATAACCAAACGTCTTTCTCATTGAGTGGCTGCCGATATTTTTCATCCCCATACTTTTAGCTGCTTTACTTAAAACATCCCAAAGTGCTTGCCGGCTTAATGGCTGATCATTTCCTTTTCGGCTTGGAAATAAAAAATGATCAAATTCATGATTTGCTACCTGAGTTGGAAAAGAGTCATTCGCATACTCTAAAATCTGTTTTCTCAATTTATTCGAAATAATAATGGAATTGTGTTTTCCGGTCTTTTGTTCTTTCATTTCTAATCGTTCTTTCGCGATCACCCGACCACGAGAAATAATTAGCACGTCTGATAATTTTAATCGACGTAAATCTGAAATGCGATAAGCGGTATTTATTCCAATCGAAAATAGTAACATATTTCTTGGCCCCATTTTTCCGGAAGACAACATGGCCTTCATTGCATCGATTTGCTTTTTTTCTCTGATTGGTTGGACAATTTTCATGAAAAAATTCCTCATTCTATAAATATGACTTAATCCTATTATACTACATTTTATGTCTTATTCAAATAATCTATAAATATAAAGAGTTACTCAAACAATGAATAACCCTTAGAGCCATCTAGCTTTTCCTTATCTTGCCGAATGTGACACAACACAGTTGTGTCACATTCGTATAATTAACCCATTTAGAATGAATTATATTTATTTGCAATAGTTACTATAACACGTTATAGTAACTATTGAGAAAGGAGTTTTTATGAAGAACATCAAACTCATCGAGGAAGAAATTGAAAAAATTTTAATTAAAGATAAACGCTCCTGGGTACGATTATTTGAATTGATCAGAGAAGTCGAATTGGGTGCTTTATGGAAACCAGAATATAAATCGTTTACTCGTTGGATCAGACACTTAGCTTATGAATCTGGTGTAACGGAGTCATTAATCTGGAAACGAAAGAAAGCTGGCGAAATTTATTCCGAATATCAAAAGAGGGCAAAAAGGAAAGGAATAACCGTTCCAAGAATTGAAGACATTGATGTCAGTCCAGATAACTTTGAACTGGTCGAAAAGATCAGTCAAGGTAATAAAGACATTAAAGACGATTTAATGGATAAAGTATTGCATCGAGAATTAAAGCGTTCTGATTTAGTAAGTGCATGGAAATCAGTTAAGACGATTAGACAGGATGACCAAGGCAGCATAATCAAAAAGAACAGACACTCTGAAGTCGGCAGTTCTGAAAAAGAAAAAGAGATGGCGTTGTCTGTTTCAGACATCGCTATCTCCTTAACGTATAGTTCTTGGCTAGACTATTTTTCTGATGTTAACACGAATACTTCAACAACCCATTCACAAAAAAAAGTTTATAAGTTGTTGCCTAAATTTTCGTTTTACTCTTCTTTAAATGATCGATTACATACTATAGACTTTTTAGTCGTCGAAAACTATACTAGCAAACCCCATCAATTGAACTTGCACTCTATTGAAGTTATTTTAACTGAAGAAGATCTTAACCGGTCTTTCAATAGTAGACAATACCAGCAGCATATGAATTATTTATGGATTGTGATTCCTTCTGATATAATAGAAGAAATAGGTCCAGAAATTTCTGAGGACTATGGAATACTAGAATTACATGACAGTAAAATCATTGAGGTCTTTAGACATTCTCCTTATACTTCAAGTGTTGGAAAGCTAGATTTATACCAAACTGTCCTCGTTCAAACACTATAGTAGCTAAAGTCAAAAAAACTGAATAAATAAATCATTACAGAGCTTGGTACGTAAGTCCAAGCTCTTGTCAACTAAATAAATGTATATGATCTTTTCGGTTATTCAGTCTAACTTAGGACTAGGTTTCTATTCTTTTTTGGACGCTATACTTTTTGGTGTTGGCAAACAATCACTGGCATCTTTTTTAATGCAAAATACTAGAAAAAACACCCTAATATCTTTTAGAATTATGTCGACTAAAACCAATCAAAAGGGGAAATTAAGACGTCCTATACAAATCTATTCATAAATACCTTGGATATTCTAGACTTAAATATTACTTTTACCGAGAATTCTTTTTAAAAATAAGCATCAAAGAAGACGGATCAATTATTCGTTGGAGCTTTACAGCGTGTCAGATTTTAGTGTATGATGCTTCTGATTATCAAACATACTTGCGGTTGAAGAAACACCACTTCGATAAGTGAAATTGCACATCAAAAGAAAATCCCTGTTTCTTCTATTTAACGCGTATTGAAACAATTTTACGAACCAAAAAAAATCAATCAGCTCACTTTTTAGAACGCTATTTCTCAAGATTTTCTTCATCTATTCGTGAAGGTGTAAAATACATTGTTTGCGATATGTATGCGTCTTATTTTTCTTTAATTAAGAAACTATTTCCCATTGCTTAGATTGTTCTTGACCACTTTCTTATTGTGCAACACATTGGGTGAACGTTCTTAAAACACCGCATTCAACGAATGAATACTTTTCTCCATAAGGGAAATGGAGAGGGAAAAAAATATTGTCATTTAAAGAAATATTGGAAAGTTCTTCAAAAGAATCAATCAAAGCTCAATTTTGAAAAATGCCATTGGCGTCCTTCTTTCCGTGCCTATTTAACAGAAACTGAAATCGTAGATCGGTTACTTGCTTATGTTGAAGAATTGAAAGCTGGCTATAGTCTGTTATCAGGATTCTCTCTATGCCATACATACAAGAGATTACGCACGGTTTCATGCGTTATTAGAACAAGATTATTCTAGGCTTCCAGCTTATTATCAAACGACAATTAATACCTTTAAAAAAGTTCAAGCGGGCATCAAAATGAGTTGGATTTGCCTTATTTCAAAGGACCATTAAAATGCTTGTATAACCATATAAAAGTACTAAAGAAAAACGCCTATGGCTTCCATAACTTCTATAATTTTAAATTGAAAATCACTTTATGCTTTAGCATTGTTCTTTTTCAATCAAATAGAAAACCCTAGAGGAATTTCCCTCTAAGTATCATTAATGATTTAATTCTTTGGATTTCTTCACCATTACTAGTTGACAAAGAGCCTTTATTTTTAGAATATACCTATTTTCGAATAACTGTCGATGTGGTTTTCATTCATACTACCATAAATCCTTTATTAGTATTTAATAGTCTCAATTTAATCAAATTGAGACTAACTTCCTAAATCTCCTCTATAATTATTCACACCGGTATATTTAGCTATATCGCTTAGTTGGTTTATAATTTAATTCTGTTCTTCAGTAAATTTCCATTTCTCAGTAAGACTTTTAAAATAGATAAAATTGACTAACCTGGATACTAAAGCTTCTTCGTTTAGTGTTTTATTTATTTTTTTGAAAACATTCAATAATACACTTTTTAGTTCTGAATAATTTAGTTTTTGATTTTCTTTTAAGCTATTATAAAGATTAGTTATTAATTCTTTTGATTCTTAATGCATAAAATTTCTCTCCTCTATTTTTACTTCTTTAAAAAAAATCTTGACGCCCAATATCCGTACAAACAAGACAATAATATTAACAATAGTTCACAGTAAACCCACATTTTTACTGATACAAAACCTAGCACACTTGCTACTAAAGAAAATACCAAGAAGAATGCCACTGAATACAGTTCAAAGACATACTTTGTAGCTTCAAACTTCTTTACTCTTTTTCTGTATAGTAGCCAACCTAAAAGACCAAAACGTAGTACCACAGATCTTTTTCTAATATTCTTTTTCATACATTCCTCCAAATAACTTCATTAAGTATTTTTCACTATTCTCGATATGACAATAGTTAAACCTTTTTAATCTCTGATTTTTAAGCTTTTCTACGTGCACGATACAAATTATTATTAAAGTAGTTTCAAGTCCCATAAAGTATACCAAGAGATACTTCTTTTTGATACTTGTTACTTCTTTCGAATAAACACTCATCAGATTTATGGTTGTTTTTCCGATGATAAAATTTAAAAAAGTAGCTCTTTCCTGATTGCTTACATATATACTTCTTAAAAAGCAGCATACAAGTCAATTGATTTGTCTTCTTACACAACAATCAATGCTCGATAATCTGTGCAGATTTATCTTTGGCCGAATATAAACAGATCTTCTACGCTGACCTCAAAAATATTGGCAATATCGTAAACCAATAGCAATGATGGTGTATTTTTTAGCCGTTCTAAATTTATTATTGTTATTCTAGAGACACCTACTCTATCTGCTAACTCTTTTTGTGTCATTCTTTTTTTAGCTCTATATACGTGAATTGTTGTATCGATTATAGTATGATTTGCCATTAGGTTTCCTCCATTTTTTTACGAGAATAGTTAGTAACAAGCGAATGTATATGTTCAGAAAAAGCAAACCAAAAATTTCAAGTATTATGACTTTTAGGTTTTGTTTTTTTTATAGTATATCCATTTTTTTCCCGCCATATCTGTAAAGTCTTTTGATTTACTCCAAAATACTCTGCAATTTCTTTGTATGTACGTCCTTCAGCTTTATTTTTACGGAATTCTTCTTCATTTATCAAGCTGATTTGAGTACAATGCTGCATTTTACCACCCAATTTTTTTCCTAACTCTAAAATCCTCTTGTACCTATCAGACTCCGTGTCTTCAACCCAATTATCATCCGCATTTATTAATTCCAGCATTTCTTTTCGCCACACTCTTTTTTCCGATCTATTTGCCATTTTCATCACCTCAAAAATATGTTAATAATAGATATGAGTGAAAAAAAATTGAACTAACTTTTGTTTTTAACTTCCACTACGACCAACAATTATAGATGACACTTAATACGGGTAATAAATATCACCTATATGAATTGATACTTGTCACCTCTGACTCTTCCATCATGATGATCAGAATATCTTCTGATTTTTTATTATACTCTAATAGGAATATCTCTTCTATTACTAAATTTTTTCTTTCAACGTAGTCAAGTAACCAATCAATATTTTTACCTACTTCATTTAACTCAGTTTGATTTATTTGTCCATCAATAATTAAATATTTACTAAAAGAGTCATCCCCTCTTAAAGAAATTGCTAATTGTCCATTTGATTCTATTCGAACATTTTTTAAATGATCTATACTCGTTACGCCGTTGTTACGAAGTAATGCAACAAAATCACCTGCTGTCAATTTGGCCTTGGAAAATCCTTTTTTATTTGGTTGATTGCTTGAAAACAGTTCGATAGAATTCCCTTCCACTAGGTCACGTAGCCATGTTAATCGCAACTTCAGAAAATTGACTGAAACAATGATGCTAAACCAAATGAAAATAATGAATATGAACTGGATCGGTTGGATTTTAAAATTCAATATAACGGCACCAGCCATTCCTCCAAGAAAGAAATTCTGTATTTGATCTGAAGGGGTCACTGGAGCCATAGCAGCCCTTCCAACAATATGAAAATAAAATACGATTGCAATATAACCAATAAATAATTTTTGAAAAACAACAATATAATCCATTCTTAATCTCTCCTCACCCGTTAAATGTTCTGTTGATAATAAAAAGCATGACGATTCACTTCTTGAATGCTAAAGTGATCTTCATGCTTTTACTTCTACTCGTTCTTGAATAGTCTTTTATACAATTTTTTGTTTATATGTCTATGAGCAATAGCATAGATTTTAATATTTGATTAACTAATCTAGGGGAAGATTGGTTTTTTGATTTATTGAACTCGTCCATTTGCGACTTGTTCTTTTACATTACTTGCTGCTTTACTTACAGAATTTTTCGCTTTCTCTGTTTGATCGTTAATGGCATCTGTTGCTTGATCCGTAACCTTTGATAACTTGTCTTGCAATGTAACAGAATCTTCTTCATATTGCTCTTTTGTTTTGATATCTGCAACTTTAATGTTAACTTCGATTAATTCTAATCCTGTCATTTTTTTTATGTTTTCAGAAACGATTTTAACAAGTTGATCCACTAACTCCGGAATGTTTTTTCCGAACTCAACTACAATCGATAAATCAATTGCGACTTGGGTTTTCCCGACTTCAACCGTGATACCTGTTGTTACATCATCATTGTTTAAAATCTTTCCAGTTAAATTAGAGAAAAAACCTCCATCTACTGTTAAGAGTCCATCCACTTTTTCAACTGAAAAGCCAATGATTTTTTCCAGCACTTTATCATCAAAAGTTAGTTCCTTTTTGATTTCTGTTGCTTTTATTTCTGTTGTTTCTTTTTTCTCTGCTTGTGCCATGTATGCACCTCACCCTTCATTTTGTTAGATAACGCTGATTTATATAGTACCCTGCGACTGAACCTAAAAGCCCTAGTGCAAGAATAGCTATCATTTTAAAAAAACCTACATAGATAAATAAAATCGCTAGAATGATGCCAATAACAAATCCCATTAGAGGAATTTTATATTCTTTTAATGATTCCATAGTTTACCTCCAATTTTAAGCAACACGTTTTCGATTATCCGCCTTTTTTACCTCACCTTTGTATGGTTTAAGTCTTACTTTTAATCGTACCGATTCCTTCGGTAAAGAAAACATCTGCTCAAACGTACATTCAATTGAGTTTATTAACTCATCAAGTGAAGCAGCTGCCTCATCATCCGAACTAATTTGTCCCTTGATTACACCAATTAGTCGTTTGTGTCTTTTAAAAACTTTTACATTAACAGTAGCTTTTGTGATAAACGTTAATTTTTGCACTTCAGTTAGAATTATTGACTCAAATGCTTTTTGTTCGATTGTTATTTTACTATGCTCTTTTTTGAGCAACAGATATTTTTGATTAACTGGAAAGAAGAGTACAATTAACAATCCAAATACTGCAATTAGGAAAAACGTGCACCCGCTGTAAAACAAGAATATTGGCATAAACGGTCCAATTAGCGGGTACTCTTCTAATGACAAAAAGATGATCTTTAAATTAGCTACATCTTGATAAACAATTATCACCGTAAATAATTGTAAAAGTAGCACGATACTTATCAGAAACCAAACGAATTTCTTAAATCTTCCCATAACAAACTCCTTTTATATTCGTTCTTATAATTAACTTGGCGCATTGATCATAGACCATGTTAGAGTTGCTTGATAGTCCCCCACATAAACGGTCGTTGGAATATTCACCAAGCTTACAGGATTTGATGTAGTTCCTAACGTATAGGTCCAGCTATTCATCCCTTTACCTGAAGGAGCACTGATTACATTTTGCAATGAACTATTCAATGTAACATCAAATGTATTGAGATCTGTTGTGGTTGTCCCATTTGATTTAACTGATCCTTTCGGCATTTTGATTCCTGCCGTGAATGCTTTTCCTGTTGTAGTACTTTTGGGTGTAAATGCTGAGGTCTTCGCTTGAATACGCCAGCCTGTTTTGGTTCCACGCTGGTCTTCCATTGAAATACCTACAGTTTCATTTGTTCCAAGAACTACATTTTTAGTTGTAACTCCAGCCTTAATCATTCCAAAATTTAGTGTATCTGAAGACAATATCCCAAAGTTACCAGATTTTACTTCAATAGTAACACTATAGTCTGAATAGTTTCCTGAAGAATCAGCGATACGAACAGTTACTGTTTGTTTTCCTAATGTTGATGTATCCAACTCGTTACCTACGTATGAATATTTTAAATTGGTCGTCCCGCTGTTGTCAGTAACAGCAGAAAATATATCTTTTAATTCCAGCGTTCCATTTATTGCTACTGTTAAGTTTGATTTTACGGTTCCGGTTGGTTTCGTTGTATCTACTACCGTCACTTTAGAAATTACACTACTTCTAAGATAGTTATTGTTCGTAATCAACGGTTGATTAATGGTTATCGGTAAATCGTAACTACCTAAAGTATCTGATTTGAGTGTTTCTCCAAAGGATGAACTCAATTTAGAATAACTTGAAACTGTAGTGAAATCTGTCACTGCCTTTTTACTTGTATCACTGCCTAACTCCAATGTGATATTTTTTGCGGTTACCTTGTTGAAATCTAACTCGTTTAAGGCAGGTTTATTACGTACTGAAGTTTCCGAAGTGTATTCATAATAGACTTCGGATTGAGGTAATTCAGACCAACCTAACGCATTGAATCTGATTGCTCTCTTTGGATCTTTCGAGTACACTCTATATATTTGTCCATATAGACCACTCAATGGTCCGCTACCACTTGTCGCACTTGGCATTATTTGTGTATTAAAGTCTTTTATAGTAGTTGAAGGCTGCGCTTTTGCTGAAGATGATACCGACAAATTAACTAATTTATGGTCAGAAGAAACGTCATATTTTGACAAACTAGCGTACTCATCTGAACTGTCAGTCAACATACTTTGAAATTTCCAATTATCCGCTGATACTGTTGGACCAAAATCCGATGCGAATCCATCCGTTCTTAGCTGATTTTGGCTAGAAGCTGCTGAACTGCTTATGGCTTGATTTGCTATAATACTGGTGATTTGAAACCCAATAGGATACTTATTTGACAGCACTCCAGTAACTCCATCAAAAGTTCTAAAAATAATTGCATCATTTACTGGGACAAACCCACCAGGTGTCAACAAATAATACATAATCTTAAAATTAGTAGTTATACCTTCAAATGAAGTCCCACTCGCATTTGACACCTTTTGTTTTTCTGGTTCTGCAAGAATTAATCTAAGTACATTCCCATATTTTATTATTTTCCCGTCAAATGCTGTAGCTAATTTAGATTGCACATCATTACCGTTCATTACCTCATTATATCTAGAAGTAACTACGTCATTCACATTAACTGGTTGAGGAAAAACAGCAACTGAATAGTAAGCATTATTTGCAAATCCTTTGTGAAAAACAGCAGAAGAATCTCCTGGAGTAAAATATAACTTTCCCGTATTTTCAACGGTATCAAACTTCAATGACAATACACTGTTCTTAACCGAACCATTTCCATATAAAGGAACTGTAATTTTACTTTCAAGAATAGCAGCCTCTGCTCTTTCAGAGCTATTTAATAACAAAACACCAGTAAAACTCATGATTAGAACAAACAAACATATTATATTACGCATAATTTTAATCACTTTATCAACTCCTTTTTTACTTTTTATTCTGTATCGTTACTAATATTCTTTTTCTTCTTCTTTCTTTTTTTTCGTTTCGCTTTTAACTTTGCTACTTCTTCTTTTCGCTTTCTTTCTTTTTGTTTTTTATGCATGAAGAACACTACTATAGCGATAATTAAGAAGATAATCCCTACAACAACCCCAATAATCAACCAAAAATAATTAGTTTCTTTTTTCACTTCGACTGCTTCGTCATTTAATTTTTTACTTTCATCTGCTGAAATGGTAAAAGCTTTCTTAAATGTCCAATTTTTCTCTCCAGCAGAAGCCTTTACAGAGACTTCGTATTCACCAGCTTTTAATGCTTGGTTTGCCCAGGATATAGGGTAGTCAAAATTGGAATTAGGCGCCATGGATAAGCCTTCTTTTGTTTCTTTATATAGGACCTCGCTTGATCCTTTTTTCGAAATCGACGCATCCACTTTTAGTCCGTTGACGATCGTTGCTTTCGTATTTTGCAAATTCAAGGTTACAGCGGTTCTATAATTTAATAAGGTTGGTTTCACATCGTTCAACACTAATTCTGGAACGATCGTTGCCTCCGTTTCCTTTAACGATACTCCAATAATAAAGGAGTACTCATTTTTGATTTGAACTCCCTCACTGCTCTTCTCATTTTTGTCAGAAGTTGTATCTTCTGCAATTGAGAATCCTCCTAAAATAGTTCCATCAAAGGAATCCTTTGGCATATGTAATTTAAAGATAACTTCTTTACTTTCATCTGCTTTAAGTGTGACCTTTTGTTCCTTGTCGACTAATGATGTAAAGGGATACGCTAAGGATGAATCGTCTTTAGCATCTCTAACACTATAATCAATAACACCATTTTGATTTGTTGTTGCTGTCGTCGGTGTCACATTGACTGTGATTGATTCTTTACTCGTATTCTTTAAAGTCATGGCTAAATTTTGTTCTTGATCAGGCATCATTTTTAAATCAAAATAAGATTTTGATGCATCAATCTGATTTTCTGGAATTGTTGCTTTTACGGAATAGTTAATGCCTTCTGCGGCAGAGTTCTTGGCAAAAAAGCCAAGAAACCCACCTACTATACATATAGTCATTATTAATTTGTTTACTCTCATTCGTGTACCAACTTTCTTAAAATGAATTCGCAATTAACTAGTAGGCAGTTTCTTCACTTGTCTGCTATCAAACTATCGTTGCTTTATTTAGGGGCGTCTAATAATTCCCAATTAATTGTTGCTGTATAAGTTGTATTTGCTTCAGGTGATCCCGCTGGAACACTTAAAACAACGTTTGTATTTTCTGTTTTTCCACTTTCAGCTGAATAAACATTCAACCACGTTCCTTTACCCGCACTTTTTTTAGAAACTACAACTGTTTGTTTACTTGTATTAAAATCAAGTTTTGATGTTCCGTTCGGTGCTTCTGATGTTGTTGCTTGACTGGCAGATTTTGCTTCTGGATTTTTAAGCGTTAATTGTGCTCCTTTTAATGTTGAAGTTTTGCTTGCCGATGTAAAATCTGAAATACTTGCTTGCACGGTCCAACCAGCACCTGTTCCACGAGTATCTGTTACTTGTACATATGGATTAGCATTTTTTGCATAAAATGTCATGTCTGACCCTGAGATTTTATGTTCCCCAAACGTAAAGTTTGAAACGTAGTCGATTGATAATGGACCAACATTCCCAGTTCCATTGTTATTTGGATCTTCAGGATCTGTTGGGCTTTCTGGATTAGGATTCGTTGGATCTGTTGGATCCAACGGTGGTGTCACTTGTCCTGACCCATCTGTCAAACTGATACTACCGTTACTCACTGTTTCAGCCTGTACTTGTGTTGCGATTAATACATTTGCAAGTACTACTGCTGAGAATACAAAAAGTTGTTTTTTCATTTTTTTCCTCCTTATTCTGGCGCTTCTGACAGCGTCCATGAAATCGTTGCTTTATAATTTGCTTTAAAATTACCCGTAGGGACATATAGTTTTACTTCTTTTTGTGCTGTTCCTTGAGAATCATTTTCAAAGTTGACATACCACACACCTAATCCATTTCCTTTTGCAGCGGTTAATAATTTCTGATCTGTATCGTTTAATGATACTGAATTGGAGACAGGTTTATTCGCATCTGCAACTGCTGTTGCAGTATCAGATGTCTTCACCTGACCTTGTGGTAATGTCAAGACCGCTCCTTTTAATGTACGTACTGTGTTATCAGAGTCTGTTCCAGTAAAATCAGTGATTTTTGCTTTCAAGGTCCAACCAGCTCCAGATCCTCTACTATCTGTTACTTGAGCTCCCATGATACCTTTATTTCCATTTACTTCGGCAGATTCACCGACAACTGTCAGAGCTTCTCCAGATATTTTCGCATTTGGAAATACAAAACTTGAAACTGCATCAATTGTTAACGGACCTGTGTTACCCGTTGGCGGAATTGGTAAAATTGGGTCTGTTCCACCTCCGTCTTGATCCTGTGCTTCTAATGAGAATGTTGCATCTGAGTTTGCATTACTTTCTGCATCTGCAGTATTGCTTTGAATGGCAAATGCGCTATAAAGAACGCCTATTGCTAATAATGGAACGATTTTTTTCATTTACTTTCCTCTCCTCTCTTACGATGGCGCATCTACTAATTGCCAATTCATTGTGGCTGTATAACTTCCTGCATAAGCATTTTGAGCGATATCTTGAAGGGTAACTTTATCAGTTGTTGATTCAAAAGTATCGAGCCATCTACCCATACCTGTATCTTTTGGTGCATTCATAATGTTTGCATAAGATTGATTTAAAACTACCGCTTTAGCAACAACACCTTGCGTACTATCAACACCGTTTGAAACAGTTCCTTTAGGAATAGAAACAGAAGCTGACAAAGTTTTTGTAGAATCTGTCGTATTTGTAAAGGTTCCTACTTTTACATTGAGAGCCCAACCGGCTCCTGTTCCACGTACATCACGAACTTGTACGCCTAATTTTTCACCATTTGACGTGTCAGCTGCTTTACTCTTGGTCCCAACTTTGATTGTCCCGAAATTAAAGGATGATACAGCATCTATAGTCAGAGGGCCAGAACTGTTTGTCGGCGGTTTAACATTTTGATCAATCAAATCCCCTGTTCCATCACCCGCAGTAACCGTCGTATTGGCATTACTTGTGGCATCATCTGCATAAGCAGTTGTTCCGTAACTATACAAAAGAATTGAACTTAATAGTAATCCACATGTTAAAAAATTTTTTTTCATTTATTTTCCTCCTAAGTTATTTCGGTGCATCAGCTAATGTCCATGTAATAGTTGACACGTAGCTTCCTTTCATACTACCAGATGGAATTTCAATTGAGACTTTTGACTCATTATCTGCTCCATCAAATTTATCAACCCATGAGCCTAGTCCACTTTGTGCAGCAGCTTTAAAGATCGTTGCGTCTGTAGCGTTTAAAGCTACTTCACTTGAAGTTGGGGCAGTTGAACTATTATCAGTGTCACTTGAAACCGTTCCAACAGGAATTGTTACTTGTGCTCCTTTAAGAATATTTGACTTATTTTGTGAATCAATAAAATCTGAACTTCTTACTTGCAATGTCCAACCGACACCTGTTCCTCTTTTATCGGTAACTTGAACATTTCCATCCGTTGTAGTAGAATAGTATATTGCTTTCTTACCAGTCAATCTTTGTGTTCCAAAAACAAAAGGAGAAACATTGTCAATGGTCAACTCGCCTACGTTTCCTGTTTTACCACTTGGTGTGGTCGGTACTAGAGGATCTGTACCAGAATCTGAATCTGGCGTTAGTTCGATAGAACCATAAGATGTTGCACCTTGCCCATTAGCACTACCACTTACTGTTTCTTCAGCAAAGCTTATTTGAGAACCTCCTAGAAGAATGACTCCGGTTGCGATAAAACTTGAAAATACAAATATTTTTTTCATTTTTTTTCCTTCTTTCTATTTTTTTTATAATTAATATAAATTATATATACAATGATCACGTTAACCATGAACATTCCAATATACATTAATATCCCAGTCGCGGTTTCACCTGCATTTGGTAAATCAGTGCGACCTACTGGTTTTGTATAACCAGAGTCACTGTCACCACCTCCTCTAATCATTGAATCTGTATTTTCTGTACTTGGTGGAGTTGTGCTTCTAGGCTCTTTTTCAGTAAAATGAATTCCCGCTTCGCTTTTAGCTTGTTGAGTAGATTCAATGGTAGATACCTCAACATTTTCTGCTAGAACATTTGTGCTTGAAAATAATACAGAACTCACGATAATAAATACAAAGTAGATTATATTGATTTTTTTCAAAATTTTTCCCCCTTTCTATTGAGTTATTCAAGATTTTTCCGAATCATCTTTTCGCCTTTCTACCAGCATATAACCTTTAGAACGGATTGTTTTAACCAAAAATCTATCTTTTGCGTCTAACTTTCCACGAAGGTTGAATATTAAATTTGATAATTGGATTTTGGAAGCCGATGAATCTCGTCCCCAAACACAGGAAATTAATTCTTTGTGACTGACCGTAGTCCCAATATTTTCCGATAAACAATTCATTATTTTATATTCCAAGCGTGTAAGCTCTATCTCTTTGTCTCTGCCTACTAAAAGTGTTCTATTTGCGCTGTTTAGCTCTAAGCTCTTGTGAGAAATTTTTCGGCTAGATAACTTTTCATGATAATTTTTTAATAAAATTGGTATTTCTGAACTTTGAGTATTCAGATTTATGACTTGCATAGCACCTAATTGTAAATAAACTAATCGTTCATTTTTATCTTCTTTCCCCAAAGTAACAATAAAATAAGCATTAGTCTGTGATTTTAAAAATGCTAACCATTCACAAATAGTTTGAAAATCACTTGAACCAGTACCATTTATAACAATGATATCTAGACCGTTTGAAAGTTTAAATTCATCTTTCTTGTTAGGTACTTTTATAATCTTATATTCGGAAACTTGAATAATTTCAGTCAAAAAGATTTCTTCATTGTTAGTAAAATCTAGTAAACCAATTTCTGTCATTTTTTTCACTCCATTCTCTTGTTTTACTTTAAAACAAGAAAAATCCTCGTACCATCAAGTAAATCAATAATTAAATTTTATTTGACGATTTATCTGACGGTTGAAAATAAAAAAAACCATCATTGACAAAAAAAATCAAGATGGTTTTGGAGTATCCTTATTTAATTATTTAAATTATAATCTATAAGTTTAATGGCTTCCCTTTTCTCCGATAGAAAGGTATTGATGTAAGTATCTAGTGTCAACTTTATAGAATGGTGACCTAAAAGTTCACTGATCGTAGCAATTGTCACTCCTTTTTCTAAACAACGAGTAGCAAATGTATGCCTGAGTGAATGAAAGGTTACATCATGAATATCTAATTCAGCAATTATTTTTTTAAACCAATAAGTTATAAGCCTTGGTTCTATAGGTACTATTGTTCCGAATACATATGGACTCTCAGACAATTCTTCTAATTTTTTTAACTCTTCTCTGATTGTACTAGATATAGGAATAACTCTCACAGAACTGTTACTTTTAGGAGATTGCACTACAACCTTAGTTTTTTTCCCTTCATTTGGTTCAATTGTTTGCAAACGTTGAACAGTTCGACTAATATGAAGTACGTTATCGCAAAAATCGATATCTTCCCATTTCAGGCCGCAAATCTCACCAATACGCAAGCCTGTTTGAAGGGCTAAAAGTATTGGAAGTCCTTTTGGATGATTACGACAATATCGTTGAAGTCTATTTTCTTCGTCAATTGATAGAGAACGAACTTTTTTACTCGTTGGTGCAGGTATTTTTACCTTATTAAACGGATTTTCAAATAATATACCTTGTTTCACTGCTTCTTTTAAACAAGTTTTCAATACTTGTAATGTAACTCGAATGGAAGACTTGGACAAATTAGCTTCTAGCTGTATTACAAGATATTCAATATGTTGAGCTGAAATATTTCTGAGTTGAATCTGTCCAATTTCGGGAAATATATGTTGATGAAGTTTGTTTCTGTAGCTCGTATAAGTACTTAATTTAACTTTTTCTTTTACATTAGAAAGCCAAAATACACCCCATTGTTGTAAAGTTCCTGTATAGTTTGAGTTAAGGTTATGATATTGATGATAATAGAGGGATTTCATGAGTGTTAATTGTTTTTTTACGGCATTGTAAGTGCGTTGGTAAATATAACCGTATTGAATAGTTCCATCTTCTTTTCGATGTTTTATGTATCTTCCCTCCCAACGGCCATCTTTTCGTTTGTATATGTTTTCTCCTGGTTTAGACATAAGATCCTTCTTTCCACTGACGGCTTAATGACGGCTCAAAAAAAACCCGTCTGAGTCAGTAATTGAGATATTTGAATCTTTTAATTAAAGGTTGAAGTCAACTGATATATCAAATCGTTTGACATATCAGTTTAAATCGATTATATTTAATCAAAATTTTAGTATAAAAAGTGAAAAAAAAATGAATTTTTCTTGTTTTAAAGTAAAACAAGAAAAATTCATTTTCTCTTCTTTGATAAACTTAGATGTTAATTAATTAGAACACACATATTATCCTATTACAAATCTAAAGGTTACGAAAAGTTTGATATATTTAAAACTTCATATTTTGATCATCAAAGTAATTCCAATATTCATACTTCTATCTCAATATCTATATACAAACTTCTGAGCAAAAATACCACAGAAAAATAAATAAAGCGACAGATAAAGTATAAAACGAGTAGTTTAAATGTCATATATACCAATTACCTAATTTCAGAATACCAGCGATATACAAATATTATTAATCAGTAATGTTATACTTTGAGAATAACATCAAAATAATTTGTTTTAAGAAATAGTAAATACGATAATACTGCTCACATCATCTATATTTTTTAACAATATCATACAGAACTACAATATTCAACGGAAAACAAAAAAGATTTTTTTTGTTTTAAAATAAATTATCTACATGATAAATAAATTTTAATTATGTCGTAAATATTTGGTTATTAAATGTTTTATATGATTTTTTCACAAAAAAACTATTAAATACATCTATACCAATTATTATATTAATGAGAATACTGAATGCAAAATAGCTAGCTCAATTGATCAATTCCTCTAATCATAGTTTGACTTTGTTGGTAAATCACTATCGAGGGAGTACATTCACTAAAGTATTTTCTCACAAACACTTGAAGATTCTATAAAAGATTGATAACTGTGAGTTAGTCACATCATGCAAATACTGTCTATCGTCAACACTTCAATTCTGCGACCAAAAATACAGATTGCGTATATGAATATAAAATTACTCCCATGCTCAATTTTCAAGTATAAAAGTAAGAGTCCGTTTGATGGTAAAAAGGAATAATTCATTCTTCCAAAATTCTTTCAACTATATGATCTATGGCAAATATAACATCACTTCTTTTCTAACTGAAAACTAAAATATAGAGCAAGATTGACTTGATTTGCGATATGGCTTCTTAACATGACCTCACTAGTCTATTTAAGTACTTGCTTTTTTCAGCAAAGGTGTTCTTATCTTTGTACAATAAAATATTTCAGATTCAAATCTATATTATTACTATCTAGATTCTACGTTGTGACCAATGTTCAAAGCCTTTTATATGTTAAATTGGAACTTATGGCTTATATAGTTCGAAAACTTTGATATTATTTTTTTATTGTTGAGATACTTAACAATTTAAAGATACCTTTCACTATTCAGATAATTAATTTGTAATCCTTAAAAGCACTTCCAATTGATGGCGCATTAACCCTCACGCGACCTTGAATTTTCTATACTACATCCTCATCGTTAAAAAAGCGCAAATTGTTCGCTTTCACTTTTCTAGTAATCATGTACCTAGTGTGATACCTTCGACATCAGTGGTACAGTAGAGATAATACTTTTTTGTTTTTATGAAGAATGAATAAGAGTTACTTCTTTAACAAATTAATTGCTCAAATATCTATTTTTGACCATTAATATTTAAAAGAAAATAACAAAATATTTCTGTCATTTCTCACTTTTCACAAAATTATGATGGTTACTTCTGCCGTTTAAATAACAATATATTTTCATATTAACTTCAATTTAAGTCTATTTCTTGAAAAACAAAAAATGATAACTATAAAAATTATAACAAACTCATTCTTAAGTCTGATTTCTTTTAGTTCTGTATTGCCTTACAATAAATTTGCTGTAAATATAGACATTCATTTGAGAAGGAGAGTGATTAATGATTTTAACTGAATAATTACAGAACACTTTTTTGTTAATTTTAACAATTTTTTTGTCTTTTTAATTAATATATCTATCATTAACAAAAATTACATGGCACTATAACTTATCTGATTTACTGCAAAATCAAAAATTAAACTACCCCTTAGCAGAATTTAATAGCGATTAGGAGATACAAAAAATGATAAAAGTAATAGATATATTTAAAACAATTGGAGTATGTATTTTAGGTTTTGTTTTTTTGGTGTTATCACAACTGGGAGCTAATATGATAGCTAATTTGATTCCATTCTCTAAGGAATTCTCATTTATGGTTTCATGTTTTATTTATATATTTCTTGTCACTCTTGCAATTAACTTGTTCTACAAATTTATAATCAAAGAAAAATTAAATTTAGGAAAGATTCCAGATATAAGTAGTATGTCAAAATGGGTTTGCTTAGGAGTTTTTCTACCGTTATTACTTGATTTATTAGTTATATTTTTAACAAAAGGAGAGTGGATACAGAACAACACTACTAGTACTGGAATGTTAGTATCTTTCGCTATTTTTGGGATAGCGATTCCTGCCGGAGTATGTGAAGAATTAATTTTTAGAGGATTTATGTTCGATTTTGTAAAAAAAAAGTTTGGATTAACAACTGCCTGTGTTCTTCCATCCTTCATCTTCGCACTTGTTCATATTTTAAATGGTGAATTAAATTTAATAGGCACGATTATGCTGTTAGTAGCTGGAACAGTTGTTGGAGTTATGTTTTCTATGATTCGAGTTGTTACGGGGAATATTTGGTGTGGAATTATTATGCATATACTTTGGGATTTATTGTGCTTTAACCAACAAAATACTTTAATATCACTTCAAGATAATCCTTTAACAGGAAATAGCATTATTGGATATAAATTTTATGATCCTTCTCTTTTTATAACAGGTGGAGATTACGGAATTGAAACTTCTGTGATAGGAGTTATATTATATGCCTTAGTGGCTGCTATATTAATTCATATGTATATCAAACAAAAAATGAAATTCAATTACTGATCAATTTGATTTTTTATAATACCGAAATATTATTTTAAAGAGAGTTATGTGAGAAAAACCTTCTTGTTTCAATTTTAATAAAAAGTGTATTTTCTTAATACCTTTTTGACTGTAAAATTTCCTAAAAAGCTACGAACTTATTTCCTAAGCTTTAATGTCTTGAAAACTAGTGTTTTGGAAATAACATATTTAAGAGAATCAGACTCAACGTGCTTGTGTCAAATTCTACATATTCACTTAATTAGTGATTTCTGTAGAACAAAATAGGATAGAGAGAGTCTCTATCCTAAATTTATATTTTGAGCAACTCTATTAAACACTCAAAAATCTTGTAACAGCAGCGTTCACAAAATGATCAATTGCCTATACTCTATTGAACTTTTCACTAATTAAATTTTTTATGTACCCAAAAAAACACCATGATCAATTCATAGTGTCTTTTCAGCTTTCTAAATCCAAATATCTTAAGACTATAGCAACATAACAACAGTGTATAAACTTTTGTACTTGATTCCAATAATCTATTTGATTTTTATATCTTATAGTGATTGTATTAATTGAATGTATGCTCTAACACTAATTTATGAGAGCCACCCATTCCACTAACTTTTATTGTGCAATCCATCCATGCCCGTGGAGAATTGCCGCCACGTAACAATGTATTGTACCCCCAACCTGTCCTGTAATTAAAACTATTTCCACCTGGATATTTCGTCATACTTTTCGCTCCCGCCACAAATCCAGAATGAACTCCTGCTTGTCGACCAGAAATATTGTATATATTTTTTGTGGGAGACCAAGAACCTGTTATGCTATTGACTCTAATCTGGTCACCTTTACTATTAACATCATAATTCACACTGATTCTTGCAGTAACGCCACCACTGGTTTTATTTCCTCCAGATGTAGTTCTAGCTAAAGGACTATTTGGAATTTCAATAGGTGCATAAACTTCATAAGATTCTGTTTGATTTGTAGTAATACCTCTAGCACTTCTATTTAAACTGTTTGGAGTAACTTGCTTGACTTGTAAATCTTCTATTTCTCCTGTGGTTTCATCAATTAGATACGCATTAACAACTGATTCATCTACTTCTTCAGCTGAACCACTTTTACCAAAGCCAAAAACACTAAACAAAAAAACAAGTAAAGCAATTAAAATTGTACTTTTCTTTTTCATAAAATTCCCCTTTGCTATTTTTTGTTCAAATGCATTTAAGTGAATATTACATAGAGTATAAAAGCTACTATCACAACTATTGCTAAAACTATTGTATCCTTCCAAGTTGTTCCAGAGTTTGGATCTCCACCTGGAAGACCTTCAATTGTTCTACGTGAACTTTCGAGTCCAGTTGGAATAGAATCATTTTTTTTATTCTTTCTCATAAAACTCATCTCCTTATAATCATAAACACATTTAGAACTAATTAAATTATAATGTAAAACCTCAGTTTCTGCAAGTTTTTTTACAGTTTGTCATAGTTTTTATAATATAAGATTAGAAACTATCGTATGAAAGAAGTGAGTAAATACCCCGACAACATTATCATAAATAACAAACTAAATAGCATACAAAAATACCATGACTTCATTATGACTTCTTCTCACACTTCTAAGGTATAATATTCACCCTATCTAGGATTAGTTTCCATTCAAAATTAACGTTAAAAATCTATTAATATCAGCTCAAACTAAATTCAAATTTGCCCATACCCTATTTTTACATACTAAATTTTTCTGCTTTATATGATTTACCATAACCTTCATAAAATTTATCTATACTGTCTACAGAGTTATCTGTCATTTTATATACAGATTGGATAAATCTTTTCTTAACTTTTGTCGGAATAGCTTCGTACATATTATATTTTTGTAGGAGTAACTGATATTGGTAGTTTAATAGAAAATTAGTATAGTTTGTTGGGAAATGAAATTTCAGTATGGATAATTCACGATAACTAATTATTAGCTGTTGATAGGGATTAAAATGTTTTTTATCTAATAAGTTAATCACAGAATAACCAGAATGAAAATAATAGTGAATGAACTTCTCTTTAAATAGCTGTCCTTTTTCTATTGTTAACCCACTTAATAAAAAAAATTCATCCCATGAAAGTCTATATTCACTTTCAGGATAAATATAAGTATCCGGATCTGCAAATTTGCTGTATCTTTCTCTTTTTATAGCTATTAGATAGTTTCGACTTCTAAATTTTTTTCTTTTACTATACTTAATCATATTATTTTCCTTTCCAAAGCATAAATTCTATTAACTTGATAAATAAAGCGAAAAAATGCTATAATGAAAACGAAAAGAGAGATATGCTGATAACATATCCCTCTTGTGTAGAACCGTTTAAGACGGTAGCAAATTTAATTTCATATTTAAATGATCGCTAACTTGCCAAAGTTAATGAGCGGTCATTTATTTTTTGTCGTTTTTTAGCAACTTCACAATCAAACTGATTAAAGCAATGGTAAACATACCAAATGCAAAAATCGTCTGAATTGTTTCATATGCAGACAAAAAGGCATTTCCTTTCTAAAGATTTTAGCACTTACATTCATAAGCACCACCACCCCTCAAAGATAGCCACCGTCATAACTTTTCTACTTTGCTATTATAGCATAATTTTCTTCCTAATTCTTTATTGCTTTTCCCGTTAAATAATCAATAGAGTAGCCATCTTGAACGTTGAAAATATAAACGTTGTAGGCAAATTCATCTGTTTCAACACTTGCTGCTTCCATTTGTACACCACGAGCTACTAACTCATTGTTAATGAAATGAGGCATGACTCGATAACGAACATGATTTCCTGTTAATCGGATATAATCCATGATTTGAATTTCATAGTTCAACATGTGCGGCGTGTTAAATTGCCTAGTACCCGTCATAAGATTTTTCATATTGTTATTTTCTCCAGTCAACTGAAAACCAATCAGGTGCGATCTATTATAGAGCCATTGACCAGCTGGTAGCTTCTTTTGTTTCCAACCTGTAGGCTTGACAGTTAACGGTTCTCTTGCTTCAGTTGGAAATGATTCTTTTCCTATCAGAGCATTTGCGATCCCTACACGATTCAACTGATCTAAATCTGAAAAGGATTGCCACACACCTTTTGACAAATCTAAATCAGCTTCAGTAAACGTCGGCCGGTTACCATTAAGGACAACTTCTTGATTCATGCCGTCATACTCTATAGGGAAATCGCTTGAATACGCATTCTCATATTGAGACGCTTCTGTCGAACCTAATGGTCTGTTTCTTATGCGTTCGATAGAATCTACCTGTTTACCACAACCACTCAACATGAAAAAGAAAGCTGCTAGTATAGACAGCTTCCTCAGTGTAAATTTATTTTTCATTTTCTTTCCTCACATTTTCACTAGATTTTCGGTTCCATATTTTTTTCTTGTTCTTCCTTTTGAGATTGAATTGCTTGAATTTCATGGAGCTTGTCTATCTCATTTCGAGTATTTTCTAACTTACTTTCTAATAACGATTGGCTCAATGTAATAGATTCTATTTCCCCTTGAACATCTTCAAAAGTGAACTCTGAAAGTGTCGCATCTGTTAGTATTTCATGAAGCTGCTTCTGTATCTCTTCTGTACCTCCTTGCGTTTCCTTCTCCAGTAATAACTTACCTAAATTATTTAACTGAATGATTTTTTCGTCTAAGTGATCTAACGTTTCTTCAGCTTCTGAAAAAGTAGCTATCAATTTTTCTTCCAACATGGTGAGTTGACGTTTCCCTTCAATTTTATGCTCAGCCAAGAAATTGATCGCATCCACAAGCTGATCAATTGTCCGCATAATTGGTTCTTTCTTTAATGGTGTTGTGCCATTGTATAAACGTAACTGTTTGATCAAGGTCTCTCCTGTCATATATCGATTGCGTTCAGAATTTTTCTCATTCATAAAATAGAAAAAATCATTTCTCTTCACGTAGATATTAAATTGATCCTCTTCAATTGGATCAACTTTATATGCCCCTATAAATAATTTTCCTCGATTCTCAAAACCAAAATCTACATTCAAGTAATAGCCTTTGTCTGTCTTGTGTGAGATTTGCCATGCATCAATTGTTAACTGGTAATCAAAATCATTTTCTTGTTTCATTACTTTTTCTTCATAACGAGAAACAACTTCATCAATACTAAATGACGTTGTATTTTCTTTTAATCGTTCACCGATTGCTTCATAGTTATATCGATCAGGATTATTTTTTGACAGACTACGACTTCTTGTATTCTTTATCTGAGCTTCATCTAATAATTTATAAGTTGCCCATTTTTTTGAAAAATCAACAGATAAGTTTAACGCATCTGCTTTTTGAAGAAAGTCTTCAATTGAAGAACTATGTGCCAATAAAAAATCTAGTCTAGATTTTATTTTTTGTTTAAACATCGATTCCGTTTGCCACATAGTATATTTTTTATGCGTGTTTTTTGGTGACTTCTGTATTATTTTTGCGCCTTCTTTTGCTGCAATCTTATCGGATATTTGTTCATAAACTCGTTTGGTTCCTTTCTGCCATCGAAAGGCTTTTCCTGTTTTTAAATTCGTTGAGTTGAACAAAATATGATTATGAATATGCTCTTTGTCTACATGAGTCGCAATCACAAATTCATAATCACCACCTGTTAATTCCATGACAGTGTTATACCCTATCTCGTGTATTTTTTCTGGAGACAAGTTGTCGTCCGGTGAAAATGATTGGATCAAGTGGTGAGCCAATACCGCATTTTTTCGCTCAAGTTCTGTTAGTGAAGGTGGAACGAGCTTGTTTTTTTTTAGATCAAGTGTATAGCCTTTTTTTTGTTGAAAAGCCGTTCTCAATTTTGTGAATTTGAATTCCTCATAAGCATTTGTTGGATCGATAATACCGTGTCCCGATACTAATTGTTTCATGTTTGTTTTCTCATCGTTTGCAATATATTGAAATAAATGTGCAAGGTGATCTTGTGTGTCTTCATTCGTGACAATTGTTTTTTCTGCATTTTCAATATAGCCACATGCGTTATTCAATTTATCAAATGTATGGATCACAAAATGTTTTGTGTACACCATTTACGTCCGCTCCTTTAGTTTGATCAACGTTGTGAGGTTGGATTGAACAGTCTCCGTTAAAGCTGTTAATTCATTTTTCAATTGTTGAATATCGGTACTCGAAATTTCGTTGAACTGATTGGCCAGCCGGGTCACTTGATTAATATTAATTCCTATTCTATGAACCTCTGTCGTCAATTGTTTTAACTCTGAATAATCGATATGACGAACCTCTCCTTGAATTAACATGTGTAGCGCAAAGTTTTGAAAGTTAGGAAAGAAACTCTCGTCAATTTTCTTCTTTATTAATCTATTTTCTTCCTTGGAGAACCGAACTTTTCGTTGTATCGGTCGTCGTAACTTATTTTTATGTTCCACTATTCGGACACCTCCCTTAAATGTTTTGGTTGAGTTTCCTTAGTTGACATCGCCCAAATACCAGGGGTAGACTTTCTTTTTGCGAGCAGAGCAACATGGTACCATGTTACGATATTTTAAAAGCCACCTACCTAAAAAGCAGGTAGGTGGCTCTTAAATTTTGGGGGTCTCCCCCAATCCCCGTTTCTATCTTTGACTTTTATTGACCTATTTTTATTCTATTTGAGTGATCATGATACATAAGGCTGCAATAATTCATCCACAAAACTCATGTACTCGTCTTTTCCACGTATCTTACGAAGAATTTTTGCTGCTTCTTTGTAAGGTTCTAGATCAATATCTGTCTCAATTTCTTCTAAATCATGAATCAGTGTGTCCAACTCTTTCAAGACTGTTCCTTTTCTTTTTTCTCTCTTCTTCGAGTGAATGCGTGGGGTTTCACTCGTTGGATCATCCAAGAAAAATTGTACAATAATAAGCTTGCTTTCATCGGTTAGATTGTCCATTTGTTGGGACTCCTTTCATTAATTCTTTTGGCTTCGTCCCGAACCGCTGACTCACAGAGTCTTCGTGGGACGGTGTACTTTTGGGTCAGCTACCTCATATACTTTTGAAGGAGTTCGTGGTTCAGGAAGTTCTTGTCCTCTTGCTCGTGCAAGACGTTCTTCAAATTTGTTTTTAGGTGCATCCAATGTATATACTCTGTTCAACAATTGATCTGCACGTTCAATTAATCCTTTTGCTTGTGTTGTAATGGTTTCTAATGACGTGGTCAGTTCTTCTAATTTATTTCCCTGATCTGTCCATGAAGACAGATACCCAAATGAGTAATCACTTGTATCTAATCCAAGGTGATTCGATACAATATAAGCGACAGATTCCGCTTCAAATTCTTGACGGCGATACGTCGGGTTACCAAAGAATGCTTGCGAATCGGTATGAAGCGTTGCGTGTGTTAGTTCATGAAGTAACACTTTTAATGTCATGATCTCCCCTAATCCTTGACGGACGACAATTTCTTTTTTTGTAGGATCGTAGTATCCGTTGGCTTCAATTGGAATAGGTTGAATAGAAACAGGCACTGGTGATAGTTCCAACAATGCCTTGTACGTTTGCATAAATGTTTTTGAATCGTCCATATCTTCTGATAGATTGTAAACAGGTTTAGGAATTTCTTTCCCCTCTGTTTGACTAACATCAAAAACAGGGGTTAAGAAGTAACGTGTTTCTTTTACAATCTCACCATTCTCATCGGTTACTTTATTGCCTTCTTTATCTATTTTATCTTTGAAGTAAGGCGCATAAACATAAATTGCCTTACTTCCTTTTTTGACATTCCGTTCCTTCTTTTTCCAAGCTTGAAAACCTGCAATATAGCTTGCCGTTGGTTTCTGAGCCAAGATCAATCGGACATTTTTTTGAGAATACTTATGAAACTTAGAGACAAAATCTAAATAGTTTTGAAAGGTATCACTGTCTAAATAGTCCTTTATTCCCTCTTCCAAGTGTTCCGACAATGCTTTGTAATCTTTCTTCTTGATAATTTCTGAAAGAGAGAGTTTGGGTGATTTGCTCTCTTGCACAAATGATTTTTCTACCATGAAGAATCTCCCTTCTAGTGTTGTGTTCCCTTTCATTATCTTCTTAATGAAGGGGCTTGCTCTACCGATTTTTCTTGTTTTTGATAGTGTTCAGCGACTTCTTTTGTTTGTACTTTTGCTTGTACTACTCGTTCTTCAAATTTATTTTTCGCACTACTTACTTCTTTAGATTTGGCATAATTTTTATCTATTGTACTGATAATTCCCGTCGCATTTTTTGCACTGTCCGTAAGTGACTTCGTGAAATCTTCAACGGTAAACCCTTCCTCTTTTAATTTAGAAAGAGAAGCAAACGTAAAGGAACTCGTGTCTAATCCAATATGGTTGGCCACCATGTAAGCTGTTGCTTCTTGTTCAAAGATATTCAGTGAAGCATCATTTTTTAGACTCTCATTTTCCATATTGTGTAGGGGAATCACTTCATTGAGAAGAGTCTGAATGGTTGCTTCTTTTCCTAGTCCTTCATTGATAATGACGGTTTTATTTACGGCATCATAGTGACTGTTTAGATTCCCTAGTGGTTGAAATGTAATAGTGACATCCGATAAGTCGGCCACACTTTGATAGACCACCATAAACTGCTCTTTGTTTGACAAGTCATAAGTAATCGGCGCTTTTAATTGACCAGCTGTTGTTTGGCTGACATCATAAACAGGCTTCAATTGAAAATCAACCGTTGTTTCTGGTTGGTTATTTTCTTTATATTTAACTCGTCCTTCTTCATCTTGAATTGGCACAAATACAGGTTGGTAAATTTGGATTGGTTTCGCATCCTCTCGTAGCTCGTATCCTAACGTCTCCCATTTCTTCTCATTTGCTACTTGCGTAGCACCTGGATCTTGTTCCATGATCAATTGAACGTTTTTAGGGGAGTAATTATGGAACTTACTAGCCGAATCAAGATACGTTTTTACATTGTTTGGATCATAATATTCAGCCATATTTGACTTTAATTGTGTATTGATTGCGGCCGTATTTTGACTAGAGAGTGCTGTATTTAGTGATTCCTTTTGATCCTTTTTAGGTTCAACGACTTGCTTCGCTGCTACTGCAGAAGCAGCAACGAATGGATCTACCCTAAGCTCTTTTGCTTCTGTTTGTTCTGTTTCTCTATGAGTTCCTTTTTCGATAGAAGTGAGTTTGTCATTCACAATGGTTAGCTGCTGATCTACTCTCTTGAATGTGTCGATTGAGCCTTCTTGACGTAAAAATTCTGGTTGTTGAACGAGTTGTGTTCGTTCTTGTTCCAAGCGCTCTTTTTCCTTCACAAGAGCTGACAACTCATTCAAGGTTTCACCTTTCACTTCTTTCGTTGCGGCTTCATTCATTTTAGGTGTAGTCGCTTCAATACGGCTTTCTACTGTTGCAATAGCTTGTTGATTTTCTTCTAGTTCTTTCTGAAGTGTATCGATTTTCGCTAATGGATTCGCTTGTATTTCCTGTTGGATCTGTGATAAGAGCGCCTCTTTTGTTTCGTTTAGTCCAATGTACTCTTGAACGTCTTTGATTAAAACAGAATCGTGATTTAATGATACTTCTTCCTTTTTTACCTCTGAAGCAGTAGCTATTTCTTCAGAGAGTGCCACTTCTTTTTTCTCTCCAGTTTCCAAAGCAAAACGTCGATCAATGGACTCCACAAAAGTTCTGATTTTATTGTTAAGCGCTAGTATTGGCTTATTAAAAGCGTTTTTCACATAGATTCGTAATTGATTCGCTTTTTCTTTAACATTCGATACAGCCACCTGTTTTGTTTCTGCTAAAGCATCAGCTAATGACCGTTTTACGTCTGAATTAGCCGATTCTACTGTTTGGATTAATCCTTCTTTTAGCTGTACGGCTTCTTCTTTTGTTGGTTCTTTTAATAAATCATGCGAGGTCTGAAAGTGTGCGATTAATTGTTCTACTTTTGCAAAATGTTCATCCATAATCTTTTTTACGTCTTCTTCTGTGAGGTAATGTTTTGGGTCATTGGTGCTTTCCATCTTGTTTACAGATTCTTCTAGCGCTGCTTTTAGCTCTGCTAGGTAATCATTTGTGACAGTAAACGTCTTTGGTTGAGGTACATTTTTTTCTTGCTTTATATTTTGCTCTTCTAAAATTGGCTCTACTGATTGTACTTGTTTTTTTTCCATATTTTTTTGCTCCCCTTCAGTGATAAGTTGTTTGTTTTTTTGATTCTTCACATGATCATTCCAATCGGACTTCTTTTTCCCTGGTAATAGTGGTGGTAAATCCTTTTTCATTGCACCAAATCCTCGTCCAAAGCCTTTAACAAAACGTCTCCCTGCTTGATCATTATCTACAGCGAAAACAAATTTGACCTTATCTGTATTCAATGTTGACTGTTGCAGCTTCGTTAATACATTGATTTTTTCTTCTTCAGAAACAGCGGAGCCTAAAAAATTAGCAATATACTTTGAAACGGTCTCTTTCCGTAAGCCATTCATACAAAGCAGTACCGCATCACCTATCGTTTCCTTGTTTAGTTCGTAATAACTCATCAGATCTATTGGCGCTTCAAATACAATGATCGTCAGTGGATTTTTTTTTGTAGCGGTGGCCTCTGTTGGAGGATTACCAATTCGGACGGTTAATCCATAATAGCCATCGCCCCAAGTTCTTTTTAAATAGCCTCTGTCACCATATAATTCATGATTTTCCCACATTCCTTGTAGAGCAATTCCCTTTACCTTTCCATCGAAGCCAAAGTGCTTGAATACAACGACCGGTTCCGTTTTTCCTGATTCTTTATCCTCATAAGTAGCTTGTGCAATTAGCCCTTTTCCGATAAAAAAATCAACCGTTTCTCTGGAAAGCTTCCGTTCGTTGACTAAATAATCTATTGTCGCATCCATTTTGCTATGTTCTTTTAAGTGATAGTGAAATGGTCGCTTTTTTTCCTGTTTGACTTCATCAAACGTACCAACTTCAATGTTATTCAAGTAATTAACTGCTTCTTTATAACTACAGTTCTTTACGATTTGAACCAGTTGAATAGCGCCCCCACCTCTTTGACGAGAATTCCAATAGAACAAGTTCTTTCGAGTATTAAAAACAAAACTATCGTGTTCAGACCAGGTATAATTACGACCATTCCGAACTAAATCCATCCCTAAACTTTGAGCAACTTCTACGATATTTTTTTCTTCAGCTGCTTCTAATGATTTTTTTCGTTCTTCATGTGTTTGTGCCACATTCATTCCCCCTTTCTAAAACAAAGAAAAGAACTATCACATTTGACCGTTCCAATTTTTATCTCATGCAACATCGTCCATAATCGTTCCGTGATCCACGATATCTTCTTTTCTGACTTTATCCAGCAATTCTTCTTCCTCGTTACGATAACGCTTGTATGTGTACCAGTTTTCGTCTCCTGGTTCATTTCCTAACAGATACGCTAGTTCATGATCAAAAGCATAGAATTTTTTATCTCTAAATACATGTTCTTTCGTGATAAATACGAGGCATTCATCACCATCGATTTTTGTGACTTCACTTTCGTCTAACAAAGATCTACCCAATTTATCTCGATTTTCAGATCCCCCACTCCCTCGTCCTTTGCTAATATTATGCTTTCTAATCGATAGTGTTTGTTTCCCAATTCGATTTGATAAATATTTTGCCGTCTTCTCTTCGTCTCCTCCAAGGAAAATCAAGGAAGCACAACCATTTACAATATTTTCCCAACTATTTTTGTACATTGCTTGTAGCTGCTTCATCGATTGTAAAACAATCGCAAATGACATTTCCCTTTTACGGAATGTCGTTAACAGTTTTTCAAAATGAGGTATTTTTCCAATATTCGCAAATTCATCAATTAAGAAACGGAAGTGAAGTAGTTTCTTGCCTTTACGTAGGAAACGTTTGCCTAAGCGAACTGCATCGGATTTAACTCGTAGTTGTTCCGCAACAGTTGCCATAAATAGGGCAGAAATGAAATTATACGCATCATTTGTTTCTGGAATGGCAATAAAGACCGCTGTTTTTTCTTCTGTCCATGAATCAATATCCATCGTATCTTCTCGAATCAAGTCAACAACCTGTTCATGATCAAAGACAGAGTAACGTGCGGCCGCAATCCCCAGTACGCTTGCGCGTGTTTCAGATTCGTACAGGTCATTAAATAGTGACCATTGTTTGTAAGCATAGTTGTTTGGGTGACGTTCATTTTGTTCCTCAAACCATTCCTCCACAGGGCTAGGAACTTTAGGATCTTTTCGTTTAACAAAGCGCAACATATCCGCAATCATTCCTAAATGTGGCAAATAATCATTATCTTGACCATCAAACCACAAATAGGCTATAAAGGAACGAATCAGTAAAGCTTCTGCTTTCGGCCAGAAATCAATATCTTGTTGATCACCTTTTTTGGTAGCTTCAGTAATAGCTTCCAACACTCGATCGACATCCAATTCTGTTTTCATATACTTAAATACATTAAATTTATCACTATTTGTTAATGTATTTAAATCCAAAATTTTAATGTTGTAATGATCTTCCTTCAGTAAATGACCGACTTCATGGACAACCCCACCATCAGGATCGGTTAGAAGGAATGAGCAATTACGCTGCATAATATTGGTCTTAATATAAGATAGCGTTTTGGCTGCACCTGAATCTCCTAGAACCAGATCGTTTTTATTTTTTTGAAGCTTTATAGGTAAACGACTGTTAAAAAGGCTAACTTTTACATTTTTACTGAGAATCTTATTATTTTGGGGAATTTCGTCTTCATACTTCTTCATTTCTTCATTGGTTGCATATCGTGCTGATCCATATTCTTCGCCATTTCGATAAATTCCACGGTCATTATCATAAACATACATTAACAAACCACTGAAGAACCCAAGAAATCCAGTGCCGAAGGCTAGAAAGCTAGGTGTAATAAAGAATGAAAAAAAAGAACTCTCTACGTATGGTAGGAGTTCTCTTGTAAACAAATAATTCAGTTTGGACGAATAATCATATCCTGGTAACAAGTAAAAAAAGTTTCCTACCGAAAAGCCAAGTATAAATAGGATACAAGCCAGAATTAAATAAGGTTTTAGTTCCTTTTTGTATGTCTGCACTATAGACCACGACCTTTCGTTTTTTGATTGGTTGGCTGAACGGAACCTTTATAAGTCGTTTGAGATTTAGCATAAGCGATTTTTTCTTCAAATGTCATGGTTCCTGGTTTCTTCAAAATCTTTTTTGGGTCTTTCTTAATATCTGTTATCACACGCTCTAAGGCCTTTTTCGCCAACTCTTTATCTTTCACTCGAAAGTATAAATTCGTGCCTTCTGGTGTCTCTCTGAAGGCAAAGGGAAGTCCTTGTTCTTCCAAGTATTCTTTCAATTTGGTTAAATTGACTTTTTCATTTAAAAAAGCCGAAGTTAAAGGATCACTTCTGCTCATGAGTTTATACAAATTCGTTTCACCATTCATAGGGAAACGACTGTCTTTAATTTTTACTAGTCCATCCATTGATAAGTGAGACAACGCCCGAAGTGTTTTTTCCAACGTGTTAGTCCCCATTATGTAATAGCGATGGACGATTTCTCGTTGTTCCATATGCTATCCCTCTTCTTTTAGTTAGCATTCCATTAGTTCGATTGATTCTTTTATTGTCTTACAGGGAAAATTATTAACGTCATTTTTCAATTCTAGAGTAGTATAATATGGTGTCAATACACCGTGATCTTCATGCACCATAAAATAATCAATTCCTTTTTTATTCCCAATCCTTTCAATGCAATATACCCCTTCGATTGGGTATTCACAGACAATAAAATCGATCGGCATAAATCCTTCTTCCCTCAACATACTACTAATTTCTAATAAGTGATCTTTTTCTAGACAATC
This sequence comes from Enterococcus plantarum, assembly GCF_001730295.1. Lineage (GTDB taxonomy): Bacteria > Bacillota > Bacilli > Lactobacillales > Enterococcaceae > Enterococcus_L > Enterococcus_L plantarum. The sequence goes on along the minus strand of NZ_MIKA01000008.1, from coordinate 19,055 downwards.
TGGGAGACTATTTCTGATAGGCGCTTTTGCAAGATTTGTACCTTCAATCACTTTCCACTGTCCGTTATATGACTTCATACATCCACTTCCTTTCTACACTCAGCTCACTACTTTTTTATGCGTTAGAAAATCGATCGGTTGATTGGCCACTTTTTGTTGCTCTACTTGCTCAATCACCTTTTCGTGCGTTTCATTAAATGAAGCAAGTACCTGGGCGAAGTTAGTCTTTAATCCTTCGTTCATTTCTTTTTGTTTAAAAGCAAGCTCGTCTTTCTTTCCTTGCAGTATACGTGTTAGTTGCTCGGTTTGTACTTTGTACTCGGCCGCAATATCATTGGCCAACTTGTCTTTAAAGTGAACGTCTAATTCTTGTTCTTTGGTCGCTTTCTTCTCTGCACAAGTTCGTTTGATTGTCGCAACAGCTAATTCATGTCGTTGCTGCTCTTCTTTTAACTCTTTTTGTTCTTCATTATCCAGGACAAGAATCTCAGCATCAATTGTCCGCTGCTTTTCCGCTTGAACACGTTTTGTCACTTCTTCTTCAATCAAGTGACGAGTATCGAGCTCCTTGATTTCTTGATTTATTTTGATTGTCTCTTCTTCCACAAAATTAGAAAGGCGAGAAGAAAATTCATTTTTTACAAGATCCAACACATCACTTACAGCCCCAATCGATTCAGGAGTAGATAAAACGGGTGGTTCTTCTTCTTTTGATTCAATCGAATCTAAAGAAAGACCAGGATACGATTTATCTGAACTTACTTCAGTCTGTGCCTTCTTTACCACTAATTCGGTTTTTATATCTTCAGTTGAAAAAGGAGCGTTAAGGCTAAGATTGGAAGCATTTTTTTGCTTCAGTTTCTGAATCTCTTCTTGTTGAATTTCTAGCTGATACATAAGATGTTCAATTAATTGTTGCTGTTCAGCCTGATCATCGTTAGGATCTACGAGTTCTTGTTCTTCAGAGGTCACTTCGACAATTTCACTAGGTTCAGGCTTTTGTTCTTCTAGACGTTTTGTACCAGACTCTGCAAGTGCTTGTAATTCTGACGGCAATTCTGGTGTCCCTGCCTTACTTTCAGTCTCTTTGGTCGCCTCTGGAAGAACAACCTCTTCAAATGGTAGTTTCTTTTTTGTATAAAATGGTGAAAGTAACTGGTCAAAATAGGGATTATCTTCGTATAACGGCAGCTCGATTTTAAATGCATAAAGTAGCTCTTTGCCTTTTTTACCCTCCTTAAATTTTTCTGCATACACCCAACCAGTCTCTTCTGCTTTAATTAAGTGGTTATTTACGCCAATCACATAGTTCACTAATGATTCTGGAGTCAGGATAGACTCTGTTTGAATGTTATCTGAATGGATCACTTCAAATCGGAATGTTCCCTTTAGAAAATTAAACATGTTCAGTTCCTCCTTCATTATCCTTTGGTGTTTCTTCTAAAGCAGGGGGCGTAGATTGAGTAGGTGCTACTAATGACTTTAAATCAGTTAAAGTCAAATCATTTTCAACTAAAAACGTTGAAACAACTTCTGCTTCTAGTTGTTTCAGCTCATTTTCTTTTTTAGTGACGGTTTCTTGTTGCTTCTTCAATCGTTCTTTTGCTTTTTCCAGGTCATTTTCTAACCGTTTTTGCTTTTTTTCTAACTCTTCAATTCTACTCATGGCTTGATTCCTCCGTTGTGGCTAGTGTGGTTGAACTTGTCATTGTTGATTGCGTTGGCTCAAAATATTCAGATTCCGTAGTTACATTTGTGTTGTAAGAATTACTGTCTGTATTTAATAAATTGGTCAACGTTACAGGTTCCATTTTATCTACCAAGAATCTTTTGCCTTGTTTTGTAAAGGTGACTTGCACAGCTTCTTGATTTGATTGGTTTTTCAGAGCCCCTTCGTCGCTTCCGATTTTCTTTCGTTGTGTATTTTTATAGGTTACAACACATATAGCTGTATCATTTTCTGTATTAATATAAATATCTGCTGTATCCAGTACTTGATTGACCACATATCCTTTATACGCTTGATTAACAGGTTGTTCTTCCTCTGTTGTTAATTCGTTATACATAGACGTGGTAACCAAAGGTTCGTATCGATTGCGATTTTCTCCTAAATCTTTTCTTGTAAAATAGGCAATAAGAAATTTTTGGACAGTATCAGTGGTCAAATCTTTTTTCTTTTCCACTACCTCTTGTTTCACGGGCTTTTGAGCCGCTTGTTGTTTGCTTTTACCCACACTAAATCCAACAAAAAAACATAAAAGTACAAGAAAAAACAGGCCGAGAAACAAGCCTGCTTTCTTCAATTTTCGTATTTTATCATGATTGTACATAAGAAATATCTTCTCCTTCCTCTTATTTCACACGCATAAAGTATTCGCCTGCTTCTTTCTTCAATACACGCCAACTCATGGAGTATTCACCACTTACATTCATTTCAGAGATTACAAATGTTCCATCGCTATTGACATATTCTACGAATGCCACATGCCCGTATACAGAACTTGAACCTGCCACTCCATTCGTAAAGATCACGGCATCTCCTCGTCTCGGTGTTGAAACAAGACTAGCACCTGGCGTTAGAATATAATTTACTACCCATTGATTCGCATTTCCCATCGTTGGGTGAATCGACTTACCAAGTTGCGCCATTCGATTGTACACATACCAAGTACAATTTCCGAGTGCATAAGCATTACCAGGCCAACCTTGTCCTTGTTTCGTTTCTTTATCGGTCGGTAAAGGTTTCATTTTATCTTTGTATTTTTGGAAGACTTCGCTACTTGATCCATTAACTTCATTCCCTGAACTAGATAGGAAGTTAAACCAATTTTGAGCAGCTTGAATCCGTTCACTTGTTTTATCTCCTGGATTTCCTTCCCAGTTATTTAAGAAATACACTGTTAATTCTGGTACGGTTGCGGCAACTTTATTTCCTGCTGTATTAGCAGCTATTGTTCGATAGGCAGGAGAATCACCATTAAAGATAAAGTCTAATTGTAATTGTAGATCATACCATTTTTTCTTTTTACTTTTTGCATAGTCAAGTAACAATGTATGACGTGTACTTCCGTCAGCTGTATCTGTCCATTGGCCTAATCCTAACCCTCTATGAAGAATATTAGGGAATTTACCATAGATTTCCGTTCCACCCATTGCTAGCCAAGCAGGATCATCCCATGAAGTAGCACTCGCTCCTACAGGTGGGTTTAAGTAATCTCCTTCTGCTCGTTTTGGATTGATTCCACTTTCAACAGAAAAATTCCCTAAGATAGCAGCAATACCTTCTTTTTTGTATCCCAATTTTGTTAAGTAGTCATAAACAGCTCTTGCTCGACTTTCTACGTCTGCCCCTGGATCAAACGACGAAGAACCTAATAACGTGGTTTGAGTATAGGTCACATTAGGAAAATAAAAAGCTGGGTTAACAGAAAACCAAGCTTTTTTCTCTACATCATATTTTTCATACTGAAGGGTGACTGTTTCATTTGGGCTATTCCCTAAAAAGGTTCCGATTTGTATCTCTTCGTCCCCTTTAAATCGACTACTCTTTACCCCTTCAATCGTTAAGCGTACACTTTTTTCTTTTTCAATGACTAAACTTGTTTCATTCGGAATAGTTGTTACCTTTCCTTCAAGTGGTGAATTGAACGCTTTGTTAACTTCTGTCATAAGCTCAATTCCCTGAAACAAACTTTCTTTTCCTTCTTTCTTTTCATACCCGTATCTACGTGAAACAATTAATGAATCTGTTTCAAAGGGAAATGCTAACGGATCTTCCAAAGTAGTATAGCCTAATTCTTTTTTTACTTCCTGATAATGTTCATAGTCTTCACCAGAAAGAAAATAACGAGATTTTTTATCCGTTTCAAGTTCTTCCATGGTCTTTAATTCGTAGTCAGGCGGTTTTCCATTCAAATCTACCCACAGATCACTGAGGTAATTCTCAAAGTTCTTCCCCAACAATCCTGTATTCGACAATTTATATTCTTCAAAACGATAATTCATATAAAACATGACATCATCAATGTTGCTATAGAATTCATTGGTATCGTCTGTATGCTCTGCATCAAGTTTCGTCATATAAGCCCATGAATCTGTTAAATCCACGTCGTCTTGAACGATTGCCGGCTTCTGTGTACCTCCTGCAACACCCGTCAAAATAAATATGACAACTAACACTAACAATACAATCCAGGTAATAGGATTTTTAAGAAGGATCATAGCCGCTTTCGCAGTTGACTTTTTCCCTGTTAAAACAGATCGAACTAAACTAAGACCTTTTTGCGCTTTTTTTGCAGCTTTCGCAGCCTTCATTCGTTGACGGTGGTTCCGCAGTTTGTACATTAACTGCTTTCGTGTAGTCAAATCTGGTGGGGTTCGATGGAACCCACGCCCTCTCGAAAAATTAAACGTTCGATTTCCTAAACCATAGGCTCCTTTTCCTGTTTTTAACGCTACTTTTCCAGTATTTTTACCGATTTTGAAACCAACCCGAATTTTCTGATTGGCTCGCCGTAGTTTTCGATAAGCTTCTACGCCCTCTTTTAAAGTATCATCTTCACTCAAGACCTTTAATGATTGTTGCTTAGTTTCTTCTTTCATAGAAACTTTTGCTTCACTTTTAAGTTTTACAGAAATTCTAGTTGTATCTTTAGCCTTTATTTTTTGATAAACACGTTTTGCTACTTTTTTTCCGTTCTTGTCTTCAATGAATTTTTTCTTTGCGATGATATGATCGATTGAAGGAGCTTGACCGCCTTTTTTCACGTTGATTCTATGCTTTTTTAGTTGACTCTTATACCCTTTTCTAGAAAGTTTATAGTCTTTTTTTGCCTGTTTAAATGCTTTCTTAGATACCTTCGTTGCTTCTCGTGGGTTACGAAAAGCATTTTTACTAACACCATCCTTCACTCTTGGCGTAAGCTTTTGCTTTTCTTTCCAAGAAGGCTTCTCTTCTTTCGTCATAGGCTCACTTCCTAAGCATCTGTGTTCATGATTTTAAAGAGTTCTGTATTCTCTGGAATAGGATTTTCAAATGGAACAATCGTGCCATTGGCATAGATCAACCCTGTTCCTTGTGGCACTTTTTCACCTACATATTTCAATAATTTAGGTTTCAAATTGACCGCTTCTTTCAGTCGTTGTAAATCTACTGGTTTTTGACGTAATAGAATCATAAACTCGCTATTAGATAGCATTTTTCGTCCTGCTGAACTATCCAACATCGTAGAAATATTTTGAGTGATTCCTGTTGTAACCGCCCCATACTTACGGATACGTACCCACAAGTTTAAGAACCAATTAGCAGAACTTTCTTCTTCAAAATTCACTTGTAATTCATCAAAGTATAGACGAGTAGTGACTTTGCCTTGATTCGCAACTACTTGTTTCCAAATCTGATCCAAAATGACTTTCATGGCAAAAGGCTTCATTGTTTCATCTAGTTTCTTGATATTGAAAACGACAAATTTTGCATTTAAATCAATATTTGTTTTATGTGCAAAAATATCCTGGGAACCAATACAGTATTTTTCTACTTTTGTAGCTAACGTTTTCGCTTCTGGTTCTGGTTGTTCCAATAAAATGTCATACCATTCTACTAAAGTTGGCGCTTCAGCATTTCCCTCAAAGGCCTCATAGGTTTTCCTTGTCACACGGTCAACGATAGAGGCATCCTCATCTGTATAAGATTTAAGTAGTGATTCAAATAAGCTAGACAACAAATTCGCTTTTTCTTTGACTAAATCGACGTTTCGATCTTCTGAATCCAATAAACGGCTATCAACCATATCTAAAATATTCAAGTGGTGTTGAGTACCTGTTGAAATATCTAAAATTTCAGCTCCGAAAGCTCGTGCAATAGGGATATACTCGCTCTCTGGATCAACGATACGGAACAAATCATCAGGATAGCGCAACAACGCACTAATCATTTCCCATTTTGTTGCCATCCCCTTACCTGCACCCGATGTCCCAAATATCAATCCACTAGGGGTTGGCAAATCTTTTTTCCGATCTAAGGTAATGACATTATTGGTCATTTGATTCCGTCCATAATACTGACCTGTTGGGCTTTGTAACTCAACATTGGTAAAAGGTACCTGTGAAGCTACGTTGGTACTCGTCATATCACGCATGTAATTCATTTCTACATCTAAATATGGTTTTCCAATCGGTAAAATCGTATTCAACGCTTCTTCTTTGTAGTCTTCAACTACCTCAAAGTCCACTTGCCATGTATAGCCAACGTCCTCAACTGCTTTAATAGACTCCTCTAACTCAGCTTCTGTTTTCGCAATCAAAAACGTAGTAAAAATCCCTGAAAACATTTTTTGTCCGTTTTCCTTAATTTCTTCCATTAAGGCCTCAGTTGATTCTTTGGTGTCCTTCAAATCACCAGCAATCATATCTTCCCCAACACCTTGACGAAAATTGTCTTTTTGTTGCTTACTGATCGCTACATTATTTAGTGTCTGCATCGTTTGAATATTTTTCTTTGCTCGAATCATGTCATATGGTGTTGCATGAATACTAATTGCAAGTTCTGTTCCAATTGCACATAATTCTCGTATCAAACGATCTTCTAAGTATTTAGGATACTGACGAATATAGAGTACTGCCGCATAATATTCGCCTAAACGCATGTATTTCTTTTCTTTCGCAAATCGAATTTTGCCAGGAACTATGAAGGCTTTACTATTTAATCCAGATACCGCAATGTCTTGATATGTCGTACTAAAATAAGAACCTGGTCGTAAGAGATCACTCATTACTGACAGCCGTTCTACACCACTAAGGGGAGTCACAGACAGGTCTACTTCATTTGCTTCGAAACGATTTTTAAAGTTTTTTGCGATTGTTTCAATATTTTTATTCGCCTGTTTTCTAGAAGAACTCTTGGTTGTAAACGTGGCATATTTTTCAATCGTAAAATTTCGTTGATCTTGTTGGAACTGTTTATCAATGATTTCATTCATTTCTTGGCGATAATTGTCCAACGGATCTGCCGCATAAGATAATAAAATAGACTCTAATAAAGAGTCATCGATTCGTTTATTAAGCACCAATAGTTGATATCTTGAATTTTTATCTAAAGTATTCAGACCATCTGCATAGCCAACCACGATATCTTCTTGTTCCTGTTCCATTGAAACTTCATAATCAACTTCACCCAATCGATAGGTTTTGGAATATTCACCTTCTACAACGTGCATTAAGCCCTCTTCAAACTGAAGTGTATACTTAATACTGTCTTGCGCTGTTGGATTGGCTTTTTCCATCACACGCTGTTTCATTTGCTTTTCTGCTTGTTTAGATCTCATCTGTTTCTTTGACGGTTTCTTTTGAAGTAAATTCATGCTTTCCATATCTCCTTATCTGTCCTGATCTATAAGGACGATCTTCATAATAAAAGTAAAGTTCAAACTTCCGTTTCTTTTCTTTCCACGTATCCAACAATAGAAAAACGGGATAATACCCTAAAACGATCGCAGTAGGTAGAGAGAAAATTAAAAACGCCCAATCAGGAAGAAAAAAGATTTCTACTCCTAATATGAGCGCAGTACCTGCCAATAAGACATAGGCTTTCAGCTGTCGTATACTGATCCCCCATACCTTCCGTTCAATTTTAGACACATCTTTATAAAACTGTGAGCCAATTGCCATACTACATCGCCCCCATAAATCGTTTGGCCATTCCTTGTGAGCCAATCAAAATGATGATAACCGCTACATATTTAAAAATGAGCACTACATAAATCATGATATTGATCATTAATGCTCCTGCATTGTCCCAAACTCCACCTTCAAATGAAGCAAAAGACAAATAATCGTTGGCCATTAGAATTGGAATTAAACCAACGATCAAGACTAATAAAGCACCTTGCAGAACAAGTGCCATAATTTGCTTGATATACCCTACAGCAATTGAGCGAAGCTCATCGTTTACGAAGAAAGCAATCAAGATAGGTGCCATTGCTTTGACAATATACAGTTGAATTCCTCGTAAAAAAATGAGAATATTTGTGATAAGCGAAGATAACAAAAGTGCAATATAGGCAAATGCTTGAAATAAAAAGACAATTGGTTTTGCCCACCAGGATACTTTTCCCATCTGAGGGATTGCATCACTTGTTCCTGTAATAGTCACAACTGAATTGATCCACTTAGCTGCTTGAATCCCAAACCATACAATTCCGTCTACGATATAACCCGAAGACATGATCAGCACAAACGCAATGATATATTTCATTGCTAAGTCTGTTAGGACTTCTACACCCAATCCTCCGTCTTCCATTTTAAATTTCTTTGTTACACTGGTCATTTCCACCATGAAAAGAATGCCTAAAATCGCCAGTCCCAAAGGAATCAAGACTTTCGCTATCTTTCCCATCACTTCATTTGTCGTTGGATTGTATTCTCCTAAACTTTGAAACAGCTGATTGAGGGTGGATTCTGGAATATTCATTCTTTTCCCTCCTTAGAATTTGATTGAACTAAGCTGAGCAATTACGTATGCACCTACGCCTGTTGCAATCAAGGCAAATGCCCCACCAACAATAATTGCCTCAATCCCTTTATCTGTTTTTCTTGGATCATCCGTCTGCATTCCTGAACGAACATCCTTTACTCCTAACATAATGCCGACAGCTGCTAAAACGCCGATGATCGCTCCGATGATTGTGACAATTTTTGTAACGATATCCATTTCTATTTCCTCTTTTCTACTTATTTTTTTAGTTATTGCCATTCTGAGGAGTGAAAATTATCCTCTTGTCCAAATCCGTCAAATCCTGATTCTTCTTCGCTGTTTTCAAACTCTTCTAGTGTTAAAAATTCTTTTATTTGTACTTGTGGCTGTCCCTGATATGACCCTTCTTCTACTCGAATGTAAACGTCTTTTCTTGTGAGAAATTTCAACGTATCTGGATTATATCCAAAGGTCAAATCTGGAATCTCAACACCGTTATCTTCAATACTCGCAAGAAGAAAATTCATATTGTCTTGTGTAAAATCATTTCCGAACGTTAAAGAGAAACGACCTTGTTCTTCATTTTTCCCTTCAAGAAATAGAATAAACATATCGCTTCCGCTTTTTGCTTGTTTGTTCTGTACTTTTGTAATCGTTGCTGCATGCGTTCCTACTGCAAACTGTTTAAATCCGTTTCTACGCTCTGTTGGTCTTTGATATTTCATTGGTTTTCTCTCCTTTAAACTAATTTTTTGTAACAAAAAAAGCACCTATTCAACAATGAATACGCACTAATCAAAACTTATTCAATTTTAATGAAAGTCTACGACCTTCAATTTTAAATCCAAACTTTCTATAAAAATGATCTCGCCTTTCATGATTTTCTTTCTTTTGCTCATCAACTGGGGATAACGTACCTGTTATCTCCAATTCTTTCCTGTTTAGAAGCTTCACATAATGTAAAAACTCTTTCATTAAAATAGAACCATAACCTTTATTTATATGTTCATAGTGAGTTGTGCAATCAATAATTATTATCCTCTCCAAATATTCAGCATTATTATGGTAGATCATACGAACCCATATCTCACTGTAACGGTAATTGGGAGTTCTCGGATTATTTAAGTTAAACAATTCAAATCTCATTTTATCTATTTGCCCATGACGTGCCCAATCTACTTCTTTTGTTACGGTTACTACCCACTGTTCTTTTTTATATGGAATAACTTTGAATATTTGCGTCAAGCTATCATTGAATATCTCTATTTTTAATAGACTCTCATTTTGTTTAATCAATTGTTTATTTTCTTGTTGTATTTCTCTTAACTTATCAGAGAGCGTATCTATTTGGGAAAGGGAGTCCTGCATGTCTAAATAAGCTTGTTTTAGCTTTCTTTTGTTCATAAACAAAGACATCGAACAATTCCTCTCCTTTGAAGTAACCTTCTCCAAAATACATACCGCTCCATAGAATTTCTTCTAATAATTTTTTTGAGTCTATCTCTTCTTCCTGTATAGCTAGTAAATCGTCTACTAGGAGTCGCAAGTCTTCGACATATCGTTTAACATTTTCTTTGTCTCTATTTATGCGAAAAGCGAATAGATATAATGAATGATTGGTTATTCTTATTTGTTGACTCACATCTGATAACCTAATTTTATCACAAAGTATCCAATCTTCAACATGAATAAGCCACTCTTTTTCAATACACAATTTTTTGTTATTATTCAGATTACATTTTCTTTCTAGTAAAAGTGGTTTTCCTGTCTGATTCTTGATTGCTTGTGAAATTGACGTTTCTAGTTGATCCTGTTGTGAAATAAACTTCTCAAACACTTCAATACCCGTAAAAATAGGTTCTGCTCCAACCATTACATCTAAGGCTCTTCGGCGTAAACGTGTATTTACATCACTTTGTTTCTCAATTTCATCAATATCTAGTAAAAATTGTTCCATGACGGACACAAATTGTGCAGCATCTTGTAATGAGTCCCTAGCCACACGGACTGCATAATAAAATAAAGTAAGATTTCCCTTCCGCAAGTGAAATGGAATATCAGAATACTTAATTTTGTTATTCAATACTAATGACTCAACAAGCTTTCTGTATTCATTTTCTTCTTCCAACTGCTGATCACTCCTTTTAAATTTTAGGGCAAACAGTTAAAAATCGTCCCAATTATCTAATCGACGTTCTTCAGGTGATAATTCTACTAATTTTCGTACATAGTCGCCTGATTCTATGGAACTTTTCAATTCATTTACTTTTAGTAATTCTTGCTCTAACTTATATCTGTTTTCCAGAGAGATATCCATCGAACGCAAGCTTAAGTCTATTTTATCTTCAAGAATTCTTAAGCGTTTGATTACGTTTTTCTTTTCAAATTCATCATAAAAACAAGCTTTTAAAACTGACTCCTTATTTTTAGGATCCAAAATATTTTCTATTAACTGATTTCTTTCTATAAAGCTCAATCTACACAGATAAATCATTGATACTAGCCCACCAAAGAGTAAAAAGTAATCTAAATAACGCACTTGGCTTCACCTCATTCAAACTAACCGTTAAATTTTGTCATTTTTTGGATCTGTGATTAAAACCGACTTATCGTCTAGCTTTTCAGGTAATACTAAAGCATGAGACATTCCAGAACCAGAGCAAAAATCCGGTTTATTCATAAATACTGGTCTATCCATAAGCAAGTGATATTCATCAACAAATAATCTCTTACGTGGTTTACGGTGTTTCCATTTACGATAAGAATGTTCTTTTCGTCGTTTTCTTTCCATAAAAATCTGAATCGGATCAAACGTGGACACATGATCAAGTCGATCCAAATCTAACACTGCAACGTCGTATCCTTGCGCTTTAATCTTTTCTAACACACCAGAATGACTCATTTAATCACTCCTTCTTCAAATTTGGTCTGTACCGTCCCTTCTGGAACAACAAAGATCACTCTTTGTTCTCTGGAACCAAAAACTTTATTGAATTCTTTTTCTTTATATTGGTGTTGCTCAAGAATAATTTTAGGTGAAACAGTTTCAGGTTTTTCTTGAATATAAATATCACCTTCAGATAAGCCTTTATACTGTTTAGATAAGGTTCTTAATTGGTAACCATTCTCTGTTTTTACAACATATCGATAATCTGTAAAATCTTTGCTTGAAATTTGATTCAAAAATATGCCGCCTGATCCGTGAAGTTCAACTTTCTCTTGTACGTTCATTGAATACAGATTATCTTCCGTTTTTTTGACCCATTCTGACGGAGCAGCTTCTCTATATTTATCCTCAACAGTCTTTAGTTTACTTGATTGGCTAACAAGCGAATAAACAAGTATTCCCGTTGCAACTAAAAAAATCAAAGGAACTAATTCAAGCGTATCCATAAAAATCACTAAGCCAACACCCAGTAGGATAACGACAACTAGTAGAAGGATTTGTCCTAATGTCAAATCTGGAACCTTCTTCACTTCCTCTAAATAATCTTGATACATCGATTACACCTGCCTTAAAATAGTTTTTAATTCGTCTGATTCATTTATTCTTTTTTCCCATTTGTCTAATTGAAATTGCGTTTTACTACTTCGTGACACATCCTTGCAGTAAAAAAAGACTCGCTTATCTATTTTATTATGATTAACAGCTCGTAAGCGATACAACTTCACACGTCCATTCGGATGAATGATTCCTAAATAGGAAAGACTATACTCTTCATTGGACAAATACACTGATTTTTTTTCAAAGAGTCGTTGATCTACTGAATAGACTAAATCTAGTTTTAGTTTTTTAGTTTCTCCATCTAAATTCAATTGTTGGTCCGTATCGATATATTTTCTCGGAATTAGCGTTAAGGGTAAATTTGTAATCAAACCTTGATTGCTTACATAGGAATCACGCTCCTTTAACATGGCCAAACCTCTTTCTTTTTAATAATAGAAACAAGAAAAGAGAAACAACCGTTTGTCGTTTCTCTTGCCTTGCATTAATTTTTTGATAAAAACTCACGTTTTTTTCTTCTGTATAATTGTAGTAGTTGTTCTCTTTTCCAGAAAACACATGAGCCAATCACAAGAACCCAACCTAATACTTTTAGGATAGCTTTTTGTGGGCTATCACCTGTATTAGGCAATACAGTTTTCGCAACTTCTTTAACTGCTTTTTCAGCAGGTGTTGCTTTGGCTTTAGGTGTCTTATTCACACGTTTCTCCGTAATGTGGTGGTCTTTTATGCCATCGGAATCTTGCCATTGTTGATCGGCAGTGTTGAGTATATCGATTCCTGGTTTAACGTCTTTTTTCACGGTCATTGGTGCATCGATCTTATAAATCTGCCCTAAAGGAATTTTTTCAGTATCCACGATCGATACCTCTTCCCCTTTGGAATTTTTCGCTTTTTTGAAAATATTCGCTGCAATCGTTAATACACCGTCTTTGTCCTCTACTTTAAAGGATTGGGTCACGTCTTCACCTTTGGCATTGTAGACTTTGACCTTTTTAGGATCAGCGGTCAATGAGGCTTTGTCATACGTATCCACCATTTTTAATGACAATAGTTTACTTGTTTCGTCAAACGGACGGGTATCTAACCACAATTGATAAATAAGCATTTGTCCTGGCTTAACTTCAGTTGTATTAATGTTTTCTTTTTCGTTATTATCCGTTTTATCTGCATAGGGATCTTTGTTGGAATCTTCATAACGATCTTTCATTTCGCTGTCATCGTCTAAAAGTTTGTCTTCTGTTAAATCAAACTTTTCTTTCGATAAATCGAATTTATGTGGTTCAGGTTTCGGTGTTTTTGTGTAAACTTCATTTGAATCTTGTTTTACGTCATTGATCGTTTCTACAAATGTATTTACAACCTTGTCAGAGTCTTTGAAACGGTAGAAAGAAGCATGGACAGTAAATCCAACCTCTTTGTCCTTATGCTTGTTTACAACGTCTAAGAACGCTTTTTGGGCAGTAAATAAGACCTTGCCTTTCTTATCTTCAGCTTTGACGAAATCTTGTGGCAATTCGTCTCCTGCTTTGTAAGAGTCAAAGTCTTTGGTTGCATATAATTTGAATGTACCATTGTATCGATCAAAATTTTCGTCGTAATCGTCATTAATCGTCCAACTATTAGTATCTTGACGGTTCGGTTGCAAGATACTTGAGTTTAATTCATAAAAGAAGTCGGAGTTTAAAGCGACCTTCCCTTCATTGATCGATTCCCCACCGTCTTCTTTTGTGACATCTTTTGTTGGTGGTGTCGGTGGTGTTGGAACGTCTTGCGTATCAGGATTATTGTTAAAGTGTAATGTAGATAAACTAATCGTTGGTTTTTCAGTTGTTACGCTGCCAACAGTTCCCTTGCTATTTGGGTTCTTTTCTGTACTGCTGTCTTGTAAAGCAAATTTACGGGTAGAGTACGGGTTAGAGAAATCTTTATTGTAGCTAGCACTGATTGTTAAAATATCTTTTTCTTGATCTGTTTCCATATGAATATAGATTGGTCTAATCTTTTTACGACCTTCAGGTTCACTTTTCTCTTCTAAAACCCAGTCTCCGTACACTAAATTACCTAATGCATAACCATCATCACCTGTGACTGGATCAACTCCTGTGATCATAGTAACGGGTTCAGCTACAGTGCCTTCTAATGGATTTGCGACAAATTCAATATCGTTAAACCCTGAAGACCCTTCATTATTTGGTAAGGTGAATTTCTTGTTCAGTTTGATTGCAGCATCGATCACACGCTCTTTTGACGTTACGTCAGGCGCAACTACATTTTCTGTTTTTTCGTCTTTGTATTTAATTTCAAAATTATGAGTGGTTGAATCAACTGTGTATCCTTCCCCTGCATCAATTTCTTTCCAGGTATATTTGCCTAAGGCTAGGTTACCAACAGAGACTTGCAAAGACTTTTTGTCTACTTTTAATGCGACTGCATCACCAAAGTTCACTGTTTTCCCACCGACTAAAGCACTCGTTACTTTTTCACCTGTTAGTAGTTTTGGTGCGGGTTTGTCACTCCATTTAACGGGATCACCTTTTTTGTGTGGGGAAGCACCCGTCGCATCATCATTGTAGAACAGCTGATAAATCGCAGACGTTAAATCTGCTTTTCCGTTTTGTGCTTTTCCAGTGTCTTGATCCACTTTTTGTAGGGTATTTTGACCGACAACGGGTTTGTTTTCTAGCTTCAGTGTTGTCGTTTCCCCTGTTTTAATTATGGTACTTTCATTCGGACGAACCGTTTGACCTGTCGCTGACCATCCAGTAGAACGTTCCACAACCGTATAATTTCCTTTCATGATTCGCTTCGACTTACCGTAGCCATTTTTATCTAGCTTGATTGTGTCTAAGACTTTTCCGTCTTTGTCTTTAATATCAAATAACAGTTTGTCAAAGGAATAGTTGCTATTCCAAGGCTTGTTTCCAAATCCGGCAACTGCTTTATTAATCTCCAAAAATCCGCCGAGCAGTTCACTGATTTTAAAAGGATAGTCACCAAAGTGAGCAGTGACAATGTCTAAATGATCATTTGCATCATCCATATATTTATACTGAACCCAATTACTATTGTACTTTTTCAATACAAGGTAACTATTTGCCGTCAAATCTGACGAATCTTCATTGATTGCACCATCGGACGTGGAACGAAACCCATTGCCAACTTGCGTGAGTGCCGTATCAGGGGATAGTACATAACCCAATGCGCCATTTGCGCCCATTTCAGCTAATTGATTAGCGTCAATGTCAGAATTTTTGATCGGCATTAAGGTATCATTTTCAGGCAGAGGTTGTCCTGTATCACTGTTAATGAAAGTAAGCGTATATGATACTAATTTTATATACCCTACCAAAGTGCCATCAGAAGATTCTCCGCCAACACCGCCTCCTTCAGTTTGTCCGCCACCAGTATTTGATCCATTACGGACAATCGATCCCCAGCCAAATGTAATTACACTGTTTTGAGATTTAGCACCCATCAACACTGAATCGTATGATGTGCCATCTGGTTCAGCAGCACTGTTGACCGTCACCCCTAGTGAAATTGGAATGATAGAACCATCATCTGTTTTAATTGCTGTTCCGACGTTACGAATCAACGCTTTTCCGCCTACAGGAATTTCTACTGCGGAGTCAGTTGGTAAGAACCCATCTGCACCCAACACAGTCGTTGCCGAAGAACTAATGCTTGATAAGGGTTTCCCGTTAGCTAAGCTAGTGGAGGATCCCCAAGCCGCTTGATTAATAATATACTTAGGACTACCTGCGCCTTCTAATAAACCTGCCAAAATAGCTTGGAAGGTCTCACTAGACATATTGTCTGTTGGTGATTTAATGACTGGAGCATTGTTAATCGTTCCAACTTGTGTTGCACCTTCTGGTAACGTTAACGCCTGTGCGACCTCATTACCAGAGGGAGGAAGTCCCGCCAGTCCACTTAGTAGTAACAGCGCCAATCCAAACAAACTGACGACTTTTTTCATTCGCTGTTTCAGTGTACATTTTGTTCTATTTTTCTTCATCAATTTTTCTCCTTCTAGTTAATTTGGGGAAGAATATGCTCAATCCTCATTCATTTTAAGGGGAACGAATACAAATCATATGAATCTCTCCTTTTTAAAAATGAAAAGAAGCAATCAGATATTTTCTGGTTGCTTCTTTTCATTTCGGTATTTTATCTATTATTTAGGGAAAAATTCTGACCAATCACTAGTTGCTGCATCTTTTTCCGCTTGATTACCTTGTTCCTGTGTTAATGATCCATCTGCATTGCCTCCAGGAGAGGGTTGAGACGGCGCTTGTGGCGCAGGTGTACTTCCGCCACCTGTTGAACCGCCATTGTTTGCAGGTGGTGTGTAACCACCATTCGTTGGTGTTTCTGGTGCGACATAACTACCGCCATTCCCTGTATAACCATTTTCAACGGGTGCTGC
Organism: Enterococcus plantarum; assembly: GCF_001730295.1. Lineage (GTDB taxonomy): Bacteria > Bacillota > Bacilli > Lactobacillales > Enterococcaceae > Enterococcus_L > Enterococcus_L plantarum. The sequence goes on along the minus strand of NZ_MIKA01000008.1, from coordinate 2,648 downwards.
TTCAGTTCCTGTTGAACCTTGATTCTCTGAAGGCTGTGCAACATTTGAATTATTCGCTTGCGTATTGGCTGCTTCGGATTGAGATTTTGTCGTTTCTTCTGCTTTCGCTTTTTCTTCAGCAGCTTGTTTATCGATATCTGCTTTGACTTTATCAAGTTGATCGATCAATGCTTTTTTTGCTTTTTCATTTTTGATTTTGTCTGTTTCAGCTTTTGCAGTGTCATACAATTTATTGTCAGTAGATACTACTTTTCCGTCTTTATAAACCTTTGAGACCTCTATCTTGGCTTTATCTAGTTGATTGAGTTGGGTTTCTGCATTAGAGAGCAACTCATTAATTGTCTTATCGTACGTTTTTGTTGCTCCTTCTTTGAAGTAAGCTTTACTGACTTTTTCAATTGTTTCCTTTTTAAGATCGTCTGCAATCGCTAAGTCTTTTTTTACATCAGATCCATTGATTGCCATAGCTGTTTGTGTTTGTTGGAATAAACCATTAATATCAACTAAAGCATTCAGTTTTTCTGTTGCTTTAGTCACATTATCATTCACTGATTTCACTTCCTGATCATACGCAGTATACTCACTTTTTGAAAGTTTCTTGTCTTTTTTTATTGTGGCTACTTTTGTCACTTTTTCTTGTAAGTCTGTGACTTGTTTGGCTTTGATCCCTTTTAATAAGAAGTCAGAATCTTTCGGATCATACAAGGCAGCGGCTTCTTTGTTCAAGTCTTCTAATTTTTTGGTTGTTTCTTTGACCACTTGTTTGGCTTCTGCAGCCTTCACACTCGATTGATTTTGCGCATAAGCGTATGTGCCACCTGCACTTAAAAAAACAACAGCAGCAATCAATCCTAATTGTTTTTTGCTTAACTTTTTCATTGTACTTCCTCCGTTGTTCGTTTTTTTATGTATCCTTTTTCTTTTCGCCAGTTAAGTAATGTTGATTTCCCTACATTAAATTCTTTGGCAATCTCATTATAAGTAAAGCCGTAATGGACTAATTTCAAATATTTTTCTTCATCAATTCTATCTGCACTATTTTTACTTCCTTGTTGAAAAATCTGTCTGCCTAACGTCGTTATCTGCTTGTAAAGCTCTGTATCAGGTTTTTTAAACCACTCTGAATCTATGGCCAACATAAGAAGTAACTGATTCCAATTGCGGAATTTCTCTTCTTGATTATCCATATTCTCCCTCTTTTCTGCACGACAGGAAGAGTCGAGTTGTTACTACAAGCGTAATTTATGACTCACTTTTTATCAAGTGTTTTCTATAGCTAATATTTTGACAGGTTTATTATTTTGAGCTAAATCAAACAAACAATCTTTTATAGTGAGTGCTGCATTTGTCAACCCACGTTCGATCGTAGGCATTTCTTCTGTCGTTGTGCCTGCAAAGGATTCTAAAAATTCCAAGTCACTCACTGCCTCAAATGAGACACCGTCTTGAATATCTGAAACTCTTGTTTGATAGGCAACAACCGCTTCATCTGGTTCAGTAGCAATGATCCAAGCTTTGTAAGGTGACTCAAAATAATAATAGTTATAGCTCATCTTTTTTTCCTGCTTCCATTTCTATCTTTAAATACCAATAGGAAGAAACATATCCATCTTCGTCTTCATCGTCTGGATCAATACATAGGACTTCTTCTTTCAGAGTGGTTGAATCGTCTTCAAATTCTTCAAATACTTCCTCTGGAACATCAATTTCTACTAAATTAATTTGATCATCTTCATAAGCTTGTTCATTATCATGCCAAGTATCTTTCAAATCCTTATACTCTTTTTTTGCGGTAGTTAGGTCTGTTGTCAATCCGTTACCGTTACATCCGAATCTCTGTGACATTCAACTCTGTACAATTTCATCTTCTGGTTCCTCCTCAATTTTTCTAAACGTAAATATTTGTTCAATCGGTACTTCAAAAACGTCCGCTATATCGTGGGCTAATAATAATGACGGATTGTATCGATTTCTTTCTAACTGTATAATGGTTTGTCGTGATACCCCTACTTTGTCAGCAAGTTCTTGTTGAGTCATACGCCTCATTGCCCGATACACATGAATACTTGATTCAAAACTACTCAATTTTTTCTTTGGCATTATTGATCTCTCCTTTTCAATATGTCTGTATTGATATACTTTGACTATTTTTTCGACTAAGCTGTATAATCTTTAATTTCCACAACTCATCTAAAGCAATATTTAGTTGATTATCATTAAAATTCTTGATATCCAAAAGCTTCTTTTATTTCCCATGCCTAGTGCAATACTTCTGCAAGCAGATCATTTTTTTATTAAGTTAAGTTACCAATTTTATTGATAACTTAACAGCTGTACATGAGTCTGCTCTTTTTAACAAGTTGACATCCTCTTCAGCCAAACGATCATGCCAATAGTTTCTAGCTTTTTTGGGATTACTTGTAAATAGAGGTTGTCTTTTATCTATTTTCCATTCTTGAAAGTAGACTATTTTGAAACTACTCGTAGTTTTATCAAACAATCGAAACTCTATTTTCATATGCTATCTCCTTAAATACTCACTTGTTAAAAGACAGTTAGCTTTTACTCCATTGACCCAAAAGCTAGTATTGAAGCAAAGAAAGTAAGCAGCACGGATAGGCCTCTATCTTTATGCAAAAAATCTATGA
>NZ_MIKA01000007.1 GCF_001730295.1 Enterococcus plantarum | reverse complement strand
TCTCATAATAAAAGTTGAACACAATCCGAAGATTGTTAAGCTCATTTGTTTGCTAGCATATTGCTTCGCTTTGTTAAAAATTGTTGTTTGTTTTTACTGTTGTAAAAACAACCTACACATTTGGTTCGTCTTACTTTGTTCAGTTTTCAAAGGTCTACTGTGTTACCTAGCAGCAACTTTTATATCATACCAAATCTTCGATTTGATGTCAACACTTTTTTTAAAAAAGTTTCAAAGTTTTTTCTGCTCGATGTTATCGAATGTTTCGTGACAACTTCATTAGTTTACCAGGTTGTTTGTTATTTGTCAACAACTTTCTTCCCGATTTTTCAAGTTTTTTTAAAACTTGAAATGTTATTCTATTATTGCCGTTCAGCATAATTCGTCAGTGCCTTGCGACAAGATATAATATAACAAGTTTTTCTTTATTGGTCAACCATTTTTTGAAAAAATTTTAAAAGTTTTTTATCTTAACTTCTCACCATCTCTTGTATTTTCGCTTTTCTGACTCAAAATAGTTTCAATATTAGTTTTTTTAAAAAAATAGCAACGAATCCCGATCGTTCTTTATAATTTATATGAAAATAGTTCGAATTCATTTTCATTAGAATCTTTTGAGCTACCAATGTTAACAAATCCGTTTTCTTGATAGAACTGAATTAACTTCTGATTGCTACCTAAACAATCTAAACGTAACTCAGATACTTCATCAAGAAACTTTCGTTTTAAAGCACTTAACAATTCTTCTCCATATGCTTTTCCTCTGTATGTAGGACGAATGATGACGCGATGTATGTAGCATGCGGATTGGTGAAAGCCGAAATCTTTCCAAAGTAATTTATCCCATTCAGTCGGAGTTTTCCATGCAGCTGCCATTCCTATTAGTTGATTCTTACTATTATAGAAGAAATAAACTTCACCTTTAGTAACAGCTTCTTCTAATCCGTGTTTATCTTCGCCTTGTAAAACCTCTGACCATTGATTACTCCCTTGTTCTTTCAACCATTCGGCACTCTCTTTTAATACAGACATAGCAATTTGCGTTTCTTCTATTGTTACTTGTTTTAATTTCATGGCGATTTCCTCCGAAAAAAAATGTATTAAAAGAAAACGGAACAAAACTAGATTATAGCTTTGTCCCGTCTTATGTTTCTGTGATAAGAGTTGTACAGTAGTATCCTTCTCTTATTCTTTATGTACCTATTTAGTTTTAAAACATCGGGACTCCTTCAATTTCATAAGAAGCTAATAAAGTTTTTAATTTAGATGGTTTTTCCCATGCATATCTATTATCAATAGTTGGGACTACATGATCTTCATTCATTTCAAATACAAACAAAGGCATATTTTCAGCATCTGTATGAGCATTTGTTAACTCGACTAAATTAATTGAAGTAACATCTAGTTGAATTTCTTCTTTGAAAACTTGTAACATACTCGCTAAACCCGTCATATCCTCAGAAACTTTTGTTGTAACAAACGCCATTGACTCACCCACTGGATGAACAAGAAATTTTTTCGAACCATCATTTAGATTCAGCATAATAGTACCAGCGACTTTTTTGTTAGACAAAACATCCACCTCAATTAATTTTTGTTTTCAGAAACTAGGAAAATTGTACCATATTTTCTGAAAAAAAACAGATTTATTTCTCAAGTAGTGCATTCATCGCCTCGTTCCTCCAGATAGGAAGCTCATGTTCTAAGGTTTCAAAGCCGATTTTCTTATTTTTATTCGTGAAATATTTTTTACGTCGATGATTTGGTTGCTGTATTTGAGTCTCTAACGTTCTTAAAGATAAGCTGATTTTTTTTGAGTATTCGTCTATATCAATCACTTGAACTTTGACCTTTTGTCCGACAGTCAATAAACTATGAATATTTTTGGTAAAACCTGCCTGCACTTCTGATACATGTATCAACCCTTGGACCGTATCATTTAATGAAACAAACGCACCATATGGTTGTAGACCGGTTATTGTCCCGTCAAGAATCATTCCTATTTTGTATTCCATATTATTATCCTCATTTCGTTATTGCACAAAAATAATTTTCTCATTTCAAATGATATCATGTTCCATTAAATAGTGCATGGATTTATTTCTACCATTATTAATTCTTTTTGTTCATATTTCGTTGAAACTCCATTATACTATAGTTAAGTCTCGTTTAACGAAAAACATTTTGATCTAGAAAGGAAGAATTGAATGGTAGAATTTGATACAGTCTATGAACGCCGTAACACAAATTGTTCTAAGTGGGATTCCATTAAAGATACTTATGGAGAAGATGGCTTGTTACCATTATGGATAGCTGATATGGATTTCAAAGCCAATCAGCCTGTTCTAGACGCTATAAATCGAACAGCAGAACAAGGAATTTTGGGTTACTCTCCAGCTCCTGATTCATTGTACGAAGCAATTCAACGTTGGCAGAAGCGACAACACAATTATACCGTTAGCAAAGAAGCGATCCTATTTAACAGCGGTGTCGTGCCAAGTCTCTCTTTGGCTATTCAAGCTTACACTGAACCTGGCGATGCTATTATGATTCACGATCCAGTTTATCCTCCGTTTGCCAAAGTTGTTGAACAAAATGATCGAAAGCTAGTCCGTAGTCAATTATTAATAGATCAAGAACACTTTATTATGGATCTAGAAGAGATGGAAAAATACTTCGTTGCTGAAAACGTTCGACTATTCATCCTCTGCAACCCTCACAATCCAGGCGGACGTGTTTGGACAAAAGGTGAGCTTGAAGCTTTTGGTACATTATGCGCAAAATATGATGTGCTCGTTGTTAGCGATGAGATTCATCAAGATTTGATTTTTGCTCCGCATGTATTTACAACATTCACAAATGTTCACTCGACATTCAAAGATTTTTCGATTACTTTGACTGCAGCAACAAAAACCTTCAACTTAGCTGGTATTAAAAACTCCATGATCTTCATCGAAAATCCTGATTTGCGAAAACAATTCGTTGAAGCACAGGAACGTAATTTTCAGAACGAAATCAATATTTTCGGTTACGTAGGAACAGAGGCTGCTTATGAACACGGTGATGATTGGTTAGATGAATTACTTGGTTATCTAAAAGAAAACATTGATATGGTTACCAATTTCTTAAAAGCTGAACTTCCTAGCGTCAAAATGATGCATCCAGAAGGTACTTACTTGATTTGGTTAGATTTTTCCGCTTTTGGTTTGACCGATGCACAACTGCAAAATCAACTCGTCCATAAAGGAAAAGTTGTTTTGAATCCTGGAATTACCTTTGGTCCTAAAGGGACGCAACACATGCGCTTAAATGTGGCCTGTCCAAAAGAAACACTGTCAGAAGGCTTACGGAGAATCAAACACTCTTTTGAATAATAAAAAAGTGAAACCAGAACCTTAATGCGTTCTAGTTTCACTTTTTTTACATCGTTGCTGTTTATTCGCTAATTTCTACTTTATCGATGACTACATCAAATGTTGGACGATCTTGAGAGTCTCTTTGTACCCCACCGATTTCATCGACTACATCCATACCTTCTACAACATGACCAAAGACTGTGTGACGGAAATCTAACCATGGTGTTCCACCTTTTTTGTAGGCTTCAATTACTTCTGTTGGGAATCCGGCACCTTCTAGTTGCCCCATCATATTTGCTGGAACATTTTGATTGTTTACGATAAAAAATTGGCTACCGTTAGTATTTGGACCAGCATTTGCCATTGATAGTGCACCACGTAAATTGAACACATCTTTAGAAAATTCATCTTCAAATTTTTCGCCATAAATACTTTCGCCGCCCATACCTGTTCCGGTAGGATCCCCACCTTGAATCATGAAATCAGGAATAACACGGTGAAAAATCACCCCATCATAATAGCCCTTTTTCGCTAGTTGAACAAAGTTTTCAACTGTTTTTGGTGCTTGTTCTGGGAAAAGCTGAACAGTAATGTCTCCGCGGTTGGTTTTTATCACGGCTTTAGGGCCTTTTGCATTTGCTAAATCTAATTGTGGAAATTCTGACATCGTTATTTCCTCCTCGTTATTTTTTACTTACTTATAATATCATAAACAACTTCACTTGAAAATTCCATTATCTTTGCTATTCTTTTAAGAGAAGCTTTTTTTCACAAACTCTTACTTGCTTTTTTCTGTTACAAGTGATATTTTGTGAAAAACGATATACTACATTGTTGCTTTCATTTATATAGATGAAAACTTTTTTATTATAGAAACTGGAGGAAATTTTGATGTCTGATTCAAAAAATATATATGATCTAACGATTGTTGGCGCTGGTCCTGTCGGTCTTTTTGCCGCTTTTTATGCTGGTATCCGCAAAGCAAAAACTAAAATCATTGATAGTTTGCCTCAACTTGGTGGACAACTTTCTACGCTTTACCCCGAAAAATATATTTATGATGTTCCCGGTTTTCCCGCAATCAAAGCCAGCGAACTGATTGGAAATTTAGAAAAACAAATCGCTCCATTTGCCCATGAGACTTGTTTGGAAGAAGAAGTGCGAAATTTGGTTCAAGAAGATGGCTACTTACGCATTGAAACAACAAAAGGCGTTCACTATTCTAAAGCTGTTATTTTCGCTATCGGAAATGGGTCCTTCCAACCTCGACGTCTCATGATCGATGGTGCAGCAGAACTTGAAGGAAATCATGTTCATTATTATGTGACAGATATGAACAAATTCTCTGGTAAAAAGGTTGCTATAGCTGGTGGTGGTGATTCTGCTATTGATTGGGCCTTGATGTTAGAGCCAGTTGCAAAAGAAGTATCGATCATCCATCGTCGTCCTGAATTTCGTGGTCATGAACACAGTGTAGAGAATTTGAAAAATTCTAAAGTATCTATTTATACGCCTTATGTTATTGACCAACTTTTAGTAGAGAATAACGCATTCAAAGGTATTCAATTGAAAGAAACGAAAGCAGATAATTTTGAAAAGCTAGACTTAGATTCTTTGATCATCAACTACGGTTTTACGTCATCATTGGGGCATTTAAAAGACTGGGGTTTAGATGTTAGCCGAAACGCTATTGAAGTCAACTCAGATATGTCGACAAATATTCCTGGTGTTTACGCTGTTGGTGATATTTGTAACTATGATGGCAAAGTAAAACTGATAGCAACAGGTTTTGGTGAAGCTCCCACTGCTGTCAATAATGCATTGCACTTTATTAAACCCAACACAAGAACTCAGCCAATGCATAGTACTAGTTTATTTGAAGGAAAAGAAGCAAACATGCTTTAATAAAAAATAAAACGCTCCTTTAAAAGGCGCGTTTTATTTTTTATCCCATTTCTTCTTGCCATTGCACAATCGCTTTTTTTATATTTTCAACCAGTTCTTCTGGTGTTGCACCCGTAATTCGTTCTCCTTCAAATAAAACAAAGAATGTTTGAGCACAAAGAACACATTCATTCATGCAAGAATAAGAGATTACATCACCATTTTCTTCAATAAATGGATCATTCATTAACAGCTCTGCACCTTTAGCTAAATTTTGTTCACAACATTCTATTAGAGGGTTCATTGATTTTCTCCTTGCAATTTTCTCTGTAGATAGTATACCATTGATGTATTATAAGTTTAAAAATGATGCATCGGAGGTTTTTATTTTGGTCATAAAAGGTGAAACATTAGAACAAAAGGCGCGTCAATTATTGAAAGAACGCGGTGTCGAGATGGAAGATTTGGCGGAATTGGTTTTATTTTTACAAAAACCTTATATAGAAGATCTTGATGTAGCAACTTGTATTGAACATATTGATAGTGTGTTATCAAAACGCGAAGTGCATAACACGATCATCACTGGTATTCAATTAGATATTTTAGCTGAAGAAAAGAAACTACTTCATCCTTTACAAGAAATTTTAGAAGAAGATGAAGGTTTATACGGTATTGATGAAATTTTAGCACTTTCAATCGTTAATGTTTATGGTTCGATCGGTTTTACAAATTATGGCTATATCGACAAAGTAAAGCCTGGTATTTTAGCTAAGCTAAATTCTCATGAAGGACCGCAAGTCCATACTTTTTTAGATGATATTGTTGGCGCAATTGCGGCAGCCGCAGCTAGTCGATTAGCTCACTCTCAGCCAGATAAAAGTAGTATCACACAATAATTATTCGTAAATAGAGTAAGGGTAGAAAATTATTGATATCTAAGTTTTAGGTACATAAATAAAATTTTCTGCTCTTTTTTATATTTTTTACAGCTTTTCAATTGCTTCGTTAGTAAGATGTCCATTATAATAAGTTTAAAGTATGCAACATATTATATACTTATGTTTAAAGATACCACTATAGGCTAAAAGAGTTTCTTCTGATTTTAAATGAGCACATTTTTTCAGTCGTTGATTTTCTTCCCCAATAGATAAATCAAAAGCCTATAGTGGTAAACTTTATTCAACATCCCCTAGAGATTAAATCGTACTTATTTAAATTATAGTTGTACGATCAACAAGGATATTAAAAACAATAGATAGAAGTAAAAAAATAAAAAAACGGTATCAGAATTCCTTCCAATACCGTTGTATCGTTCAATAAGTAAACGCTGGCATGTTCATCATCTCGTGTATTTTTAGGGGTAGATATTTTCCTAAAAATTGAGTACAATGAATCATGTCAGTGCTTTTGCATTGACGAGGGCAACTTGATCGGTCAGTGTCTGCTGACTTTTCAGGGCTTCGTAGTTTGGCGGCCACCAAACTGTGAAGTGCCTTTTTTATTTTATTATTTCACTTCTATCATGTACTCATTGTACAAGATGAGTGAATGTTTCGTCAATGATGATTCTGCTTATTTTTACCTTGAAAAACAATCGTTCTTAAAAAAATAATAGGGCCAAGGCTTTCCTCATTATTTTTTGATTAGTAGAAATTCTTATTAACCGATTAATACTTCGCTTATATTCATTTGAACTTAGTTATCCTAATTATTGATTTGTCGATACAGCCATTTTTAGTGCTTGCACAGCATCAAAGTGTTGGATCGTATAGACGATTGTCCCTTTTTGCCAAACAACTGAATTGTTCTGGTAGCTATCGCTAACGCTAGCTGTTAAAGAAATCTGTCCAACATTTCGAGGTGCTGGAAGCATCGCTGTTTCTAAATATGCAACGGCTTCTTTCGCTAAAGGTTCACCAACTTCTCCTCCAATATTGGAAGCTCTGACAACCATACTCCAATTGCCTTCTTGCCACGATAGAAAAGTAGAGCCTGCCGCACCTTGTTGATAGCCTTTGATTCCATAGCCAAGATCAATTGGATTTCCCCCATTATCAATAATTTGATTAACAGCGGCGGCGGCTTCTGCATCTGATCCATAAGATTTTTTCTCGAATGATGCAATGGGTTGCAACTCATTGACCGCGAGATCATTCACTGCAATTGCATTAGCTTCAGCATAATACAATACTCTAAAGTTTCCTTGATCAGCGGTACTTGTCGTTGCGGCAGTTAAATACTCTGCTGTTTGACTTGTTAATATAGCTTGCGGCAATGAATTGTTTGGAAACTCTTGATTAAGTTGCCCTAAAACCGCCTCTGCTTGTTTTTCCGGTGTGTTATTTTCTGATTTTGCAGGCGCTTTACTTTCTTTCGCTTCAGAAGTGTTCGCAGAAGAAGATGACTTTTGGGTTGTACTAGATTTTTCGGTGTTTTTACTCGTCGCTGTAGTTGTTTGACTTGTTTTTTCAGTACTTTTAGCTGTCGTTGAACGTTCGGTTGTTTGCCCTTTTCCTCCACAAGCAGCTAGAGATACACCTGCTAGTAATATAAATGAATAGATGAATTTCTTTCTCATTTTTTTCCCCTCCTAAATGTTCCTTTTCTTTAGTTTATCATTAAATAGTAGAATACTCACTTCATAAAGATTATTATGAGTAAGATGGATATTCGGACGATACAATAGCAAAAAAAAGAATGCATATTCCATCTTCTAAACGCCCGAAGCCGCTGAAGGAATACCATTTTCGTGGGATTTGAACCTATAACCTACTAATTCTAAACTATATGCACAATAGTTTAAAACGAGTTTTATCCTCTTTAATAAAATCAGTCTAAAATGTATAGCCAATTATATCTATTAAGTTATTGGACTAATCGCTATAACTACATCCTCTTTACCTGATTTTTTAAAGAATGAGATGATTGTGTCTGCTTCCAACGTCTTTACAACGTCCGTTGCATCATCAAATACAAAACCATCTAAAACGTTATTAATAAATCCTGTTGTTTCATTAATATCCTGTATTTGACAAAAAACTTTACCTTCTCCTACAATTTCCAATTTGTATTCGCCATTTATTGAATCTGGAATAAAAAAATGACCATAAGTATTTTTTAGACGAATACTTCTATCTTCTTCTATAGGTAAATATTTTTCTTTTGAAGGCGTTAAATGAACTGAACTGTTTTTGGGTGTTTGAACTTTGTTCGTATTATAGAATGCTTGATTATTTATAACATCCTTTCGATTTAAATGTTCATTCCCTAAAAAGAACTCTTTGCTGCTAATCTCAGATACATCATAAAATCCTGAAGATAACTTCTCAGAATCCGACAAAACTGTATACGTTCTATTCCTCTGTAGAACCACTCTTTTTGCTGGATTTTTTTCATATGTGAAAATATCGGATGAACTGTTATTATTGTATAGCCTTCTCCCAACCAAAATAATCAAACATGCACATACAATAAATAAAAACATTTTTCTCATGAAACAATACTCCCATCTTTAATCACAACAATAGTATCGCATAATTCTTCTATATCTTTTTTATTATGACTCGCGATAACAATGATTCTGCCACTCGTTTTCAGTTCGTCTATAAGTTGATAAAATTTGTCAATTGCGTCATCATCCAGACCATTCGTTGGTTCATCTAACAATAATACTTTTGGGTTTTCAAATATAGCCTGAGCAATGATCAATTTTTGTCTCATACCTAATGAATATTTTTTTACAGGTCTTCGATCATTGGGATCCAGTCCCACCTTAGTTAAAGCCAGATCTATATCTTTTTTATTGGCAATTTTGTTAATTTCGGAAAGAAGTTTTAAATTATTGACTCCACTGATCGATGGTTCCAGACCTTCATGTTCAATAATCAAACCTAAGCTTGGCAAAAAATCGAAATCTTTCCCTAAGATCTGATCATTATAAGTAATCGTGCCTTCTTGAACGCGAATCAATCCTGAAATTGCACGTAATAACATTGTTTTTCCAGAACCATTTTGTCCAATCAAACCGTAAACATGGCCTTCCTCAAAAGTAAGACTTACGTTTTTTAATACAGAATACTTCTTTATTTTTTTTGAAATACGATCCACAACTAACATTTCTATTCCTCACAAATAATTTATTTTTTTTGCTGCGACATAATGAGCTACTATGAATATACTTATTAATAAAATAGCCCAATAAAGAAAGGAAAAGCTTTCTCTCCCAACTCTAGTTAGGTAAAAAGGAAATTTTAGTACTCCTCCCAATATAGGTATAGTTGAAAATACGTTGGAAAATACGACTGCTCCCAGAATGTATGCATTCACTAGTAATAAGGTAAAGTAAAGATTTCTACTAACAAAAAGAATCAATGTAGAAAATAACCCTATCGTAACTATTACTATGAATTGACTTAAATATTCGCCTGTAATGATCAAATTGGGCGTTACTGTTTTTCTAATAGCAATTACCAGAACTATAGTACTTATATTAAGAATTAAATGAATAAAAACTCTTTGTAAATAATCGTTCATCACTTGTCTACGATCCTTATATCTAACTAAAGAATAGCTAGTAAACGTTTGATTTATTATACGAAAACACGAAAGTATCAACCCTGTATACATATAACTATAGAGCAAAAACCATGACAAAAGTTCTTTTAATGAATAGTTCTCAGACAAACCAACAATTAATGAAAAATCATTTGCTTTCTGATAATTAAAATCGCCATCAAAAAAAAGAAATAATAGCAATAAAACAATTCTTTCAACATACTTCATAAAAAATCCTTTCTGGTAAATAGCTCATAATTCAGAATACATTGAGCTAATGGAATGGTTATTAATATCGGCAGATATATAACACTATTGGTCTCAACATTTAATACATAATAAATATAACTCAAATTAAAGAATGAAAAGTAATCTTTAAAAAGAAAATAGCTGCCCATTATTAAAGATACTGATAAAAAGCTATTCATGAACTTCCTGTTGCTTCCGTTTATGAGTTCAATCAGCATATAAAATTGAACCGAAATAATAGACATAAGAAAAAAAATCAACGTTTGCTTTGTATATTCAGATAACACAATTCGGTCAGGAAATATAAAAAATACTGGTAGACCTATTAAAAAATAGACTATTAAGAATTTGCTGATTTCAAGAAGTATTCTAAGGCACTTACAGAAATATAGACGCTTTTTTGTCATCCTTACATCTTTATAAACAATATTATCTGGTACAAAAACAGCCAAAGAAAAAAGCAACAACGGTATCAAAAAAAGAATGAAAAGTGAGAGATCGTAATAAGAAAAGTAGTTTGTCATCTGTTCCAAAACATTATTTTTATCACTTATTTTGGTCAAAAATTGAGTACTGTACAACATAAGTAGAATAATAACTTGAATCCCCGTTCCCGTTAAACTTTTTTTATACAAAATCATATTGTAACCACCATTTTTTTTGAATAACCAGGCAGACCGTCAGTAATAATACACTTGAGATAAAGTACAACATTTTTGATGCAATAGAATATTCTGTAAATGGTTGAAAAAGAATCATGATAGACGGGGTAATACTAATTAGCAGATACCAAAGACTAATAACAATAAAAACTGTATAGTAAAACGACTTAGTAAAAATATTAATTGTGGCAATCATGACACTCATACATCCAGCCGTCAAAGCAACCATAGTTATATGTAGAATGTTCGACAGTTCTGGGTGGCTAAGCTCCCAAAGAATGGAATCATAAAAAAATCGTTGAAAGTCCACTAGCTTTACGGATTGTTCAATCATAAAAGGAACGGTTGTTTCTTTTCTAAAAATGATTGTTACAAATACGTAATTAAGTATCATTGGGATAAATATCAAACTAAATCCATAAAGAAAATTGACTTGATTATATACTTTCCAATAATATTTACGATTAGTTCTTCCTATTACAGATAATACATTTCCAGAATTAACATCCGCAAGCACCCATGCACTGGTACCGAATATTAGGTATATAGGCAATAACCACAATACTAACATTTGAGCATAGTGACCTTCCGAATTCCCAGCCAAAAACGTGGAGTAATTCGGGTCATATCCACCAAATGATTGATACAATAAAAATGGATCGAGTAACACTAACGAAAAAAAGAATAGGAAAATAAAGCAACTTCGTTTATCGCTAAGTAGACGTTTGTAAAAATAACTCATTTTTTAGCTCCTTTACAAAAATATAGTAGAGCTTATGCTCTACTATAGAATAATCTTAACTATTTTATGGACGATGTAATAGTTGTCTGCCAGAGATAATATAAGCAGTCTACTCATCCCATTTACCGTAACAAGGGTAACTTGCATTGTTGTAATTATTATTTTCTGCTGTTAACCTTACTCTCTGTTTACTCGCTGATGAATAAGCCGAATTGAAAGATTTAGCCCCCCAGCTTGCACATTGCATGCCTTAGAGACATTTTCACCATTTGATTTCTCCAACCAAAAACGGGTATAAGTCATCCATCCTTCACCAGAAGAAGTTAATTGAGTAAACCAAGCTCTATCCCGATCAGTCGTTTGTCGATAACGTGTTTCTGTGTATGAACTTTTTTTGCTTTGGTTTAATTGTAAAAGAAAAATCAATATAGTTTGTCTGGTAAGCAGCATAAGCTTTTGCTGTAAATCCCATTGAAATTATCACTAACAGACAAGACATTAACCCTAGTACTGTTTTTTTCATTTTTCATCCCACTAAAATTATTGAATTCCAATAAAATCCAAAGAATTATCATAACATCAAATATAAAAATAGTCAACTTAGTCATTCATTTTGTTTTAAAGGTTGGTTTATTGAAAATACAAACCCTCCATAAAGTAACTATTTTAAAAACTCTTAAATATTTGCCAACTCCATCAGAATATTTTTTATATTATTCTTTGTAAAAACTACTTTATTTTTTAATGGAAAGATTAACTCTGAAAGATATAGAATTTGATTAAAGTGAATCAAACGAACTATTAAAGAGAACAAATTAAGCTAAGTAGACATTCTTAGGCATCAACATTTTTAGAATACAAAAAAGAGAACGCATATTCCATCTTCTAAACGTCCGAAGACGCCGACAGAATACCGTTCTCGTGGGTTTGGCACCCAATGGGTCGTAAGGGGCTCGAACCCATGACCCGCTGATTAAGAGTCAGCTGCTCTACCAACTGAGCTAACGACCCAAATAATTAGTACTTAAATAGTGTAGCACTTGAAAGTTGTTTATTCAAGAAAAAACGTCAGATACAACGAAATAAGTTACGACTGGTTTATCTCATTATACCTAACTTTTTTACTCTCCTTGTTCTTTTTTTACAGGACATGTGGTGTGACAATCATCACAGCTCTCCCCTTTTTTGATTCGAGAATAGATAACATATCCAGCTGCGCCAAAAATCATTACTGCTAAAATAAACGTGGCCATGTTTTTACCCTCTTTCTAACGTTGCCATTGTAATAACTGGTTCTTCTTTTATCTTTGGTTTTCTCACTAAATAATACCCCATGATAATCAATAGTAGTGTTGCAATCAGTATCCCCACTCCAATATGACCATTCTCAAAGATCACATGCCCAAATTGATAAATAATAAAACTAACCACATACGCTAAACCACATTGATATCCAATCGCTCCCCAAGTCCATTTCAAATTGCCCATCTCTCTTCTGATTGCACCAATTGCTGCAAAACACGGGGCACACAATAGATTAAAGACTAAAAATGAATAGGCCGCAACTGGAGTGAAGGCTCCTTGTAACGCAGACCAAACTTCCCCTACATGTCCGAATAAAATACCAAATGTACCGATCACGTTTTCTTTTGCAACTAAACCTGTTATCGTAGCAACTGCACCCTGCCAAGTGCCCCAGCCAAGTGGTGCGAATATTGGTGCAATGACTTTCCCTAAATTGGCTAAGATACTTTGATCCGCTTCTGCTTCTTGCAAAGTAAACGTATAGGTAGACGTAAACCAAATAATGATACTCATCACGAAAATAATTGTTCCTGCTTTCTTCACAAATGATTTACTGCGATCGTATGCGTGACGAAGAACACCACGTAATTGCGGCATATGATACGCTGGTAATTCCATGATAAATGGAGCTGGATCACCTGAAAACGAATGTGTTTTCTTCAATGCAATCCCCGATAATACGATTGCTGCGATCCCAATAAAATAAGCGGATGGAGAAACCCAACTACTTTTTGGAAAAAAGGCACCTGCAATCAAGGCAATGATTGGTAGTTTTGCTGAACAGGGCATAAACGTAGTAACCATGATCGTCATCTTACGGTCTTTTTCATTTTCGATCGTACGACTAGCCATGACACCTGGTACGCCACAACCTGTTGCAATCAGCATCGGGATAAACGATTTCCCTGATAACCCAAATTTTCTAAATAAGCGATCCATCACAAAGGCAATTCTTGACATATAGCCACAATCTTCTAAGAAGCCTAAACATAGAAACAACACTGCTAACTGTGGTAAAAATCCCAGTACAGCACCCACCCCAGCTATGATTCCATCTAAAATCAAACGTTGCATCCAAGGTGCTACTTGCCAATTAGCTAATAAACCTTCAACGGTATTGGGAACAAGATTTCCAAACAATTCATCATTGATCCAGTCAGTCCCCATCGTGCCTACAGTTTGAATTGCTAAATAATAAACAAACCACATAATCACAGCGAAAATGGGTAAAGCCAACCAACGATTTGTCACGATTCGATCGATTTTATCACTAGTATTGAATGTGATTTCATTTCTCTCGATAGAACACAGAGCCGTTAAGCGAGTAATGAATTCGTAACGTTCATTAATGACAATCGATTCACTATCATCCCCAAAAACTTGTTCTGTGATTTTAATAATTTCTTCTATTTCATCTTGCTGCGCTGAACTCAATACTAGCTCTTTTATGACTCTAGTATCTCTTTCAAACAATTTGATACTGTACCACCGAGCTTGTCTTTCCAGTACACGGTTCCCTAAAACAACTATAATTTCATTTAGGGCTGCTTCTAAACGATTATCATAAGTTGGATAGTTAAATTCTTTTGGGAAGGTTTCTGTTTCTTTTACTGCTTTTGTTATCAACGCATCCAGTCCTCGATTTTTTAGGGCGCTAACGCCTAGTACATCCACACCTAAACCATAAGCGAGTTTTTCACTATTGATTTTTTTCCCAGATTTATCTAAAATATCCATCATATTTAACCCAACAACAACGGGAATCCCAGTTTCCATCAATTGAGTTGTCAGATACAAGTTTCGTTCTAAATTTGTAGCATCAACGATATTAATAATCACGTCAGGGTCACCACTTAGTAAATAGTCTCTGGCAACCACCTCTTCTGGTGTGTAAGGAGATAGAGAATAAATACCTGGTAGATCCTGAATCGTTATCTGTTTATTTTTTTTAAGCTTTCCTTCTTTTCGTTCAACAGTAACACCCGGCCAATTTCCTACATATTGATTTGCGCCTGTTAACGCATTGAATGTCGTTGTTTTCCCACTATTGGGATTTCCTGTCAACGCAATATGCCGTTCTTCCATTCCTTATCCTTCTTTCTGCACCAAGACTAGTTCTGCTTCATTTTTTCTTAACGTTAATTCGTATCCACGAAGATTGATTTCAATCGGGTCCCCTAAAGGCGCCATTTTTCTGACTAGTAAATCCACCCCTTTTGTTAGTCCCATATCCATTAATCGTCTTTTAACAGCACCTTGTCCATGAATCCCAATGACGCGAGCTTTCTCCCCCACTGTTAATTGATCGAGCGATAGCCAATTTTCCTCATTGATACTTTTTTCTACTATTGTAATCTGCTGCAATACAGATACATTAATCGCAATTCGACTATTATGTAGCAAAACGATCCCATTCTCCCTAGAATAATTCACCAATACCACTTTTCCTCCTGAGACAAAACCAAGGTTATTTAGATGTTTCTTGGCAAAACCTTCCGCTTGAATTCCTTCAATTGTATAAACCTTATTCAACTTTGCTTGTGCCAATGTTAACATTTAGTGATCCTCCTATTTTAAAAGCCAGTATCTTGTAACATAATTCATCCCAATCATTTCCCTTTTAAAGCGCAATCTTGTGAAAAAGTTTCATTCATTCTCCCATTGATACTGATAATCGTTCTCATCAAGTATACCTGTTTGTGAGACTTAAATCAATGTTCTATCTACCTATTGTAAGAAAATACTCTCCACGCTGATTTGCCTCAATTTTTGTAGTGTGTCTTACTTTCATTCACCACTATATCTTGTGCTTTAGCCCCCATATTTTCTAATTCAAAATTTAATAAATTTCTTTTTTTAGCACAAAAACAGCTTGAAAAGTCGCCTAAATCTAGAGATTACGAGCTTTCATATTTCTTTCAAAAACACAAAACATGGTATTCAGACAAAAAACAACCACAATATGTAGTGCCTAACTGTTGACTTTTTTCGTGAGAGATTTATACTAGTGAAGTAAACTAATTGAGGGGGAATTAAAAATGAACGTAAAAATCTTTTCTAAAAATAATTGTATCCAATGTAAAATGGCAAAACGCTTTTTGAGCGAGAATAATATAGCATTTGAAGAAGTAAATATCGATATCCAACCAGACGCAATCGAATGGTTAAAAGAACAAGGATTTCAAAGTGTTCCGGTTATCACTTCTGACGCTACAACAGTTGTAGGATTTCGTCCTGATCAATTAAAACAATTGGCTAGCTAAAATGAAAATTGTTTATTTTTCAGTCACTGGACAAACCAGACGCTTCATTAAAAAATTGGATTTAGCAGCTTACGAAATTGAGCCTGCGAATCCTTTTTTTGAGATAAATGAGCCTTTTGTTCTAGTCGTTCCTACTTATGACCAAGAGATCACTGAAGTAGTGAACGATTTTCTTGATTACAAAAGTAATCGAGAAAACTTACAAGGCGTTGCAGGCGGCGGCAACCTTAATTTCGCAGAATTATTTGTATATACAGCCAAAGACATAGCACGTGATTACAACGTTCCGATGCTTTTTGCATTTGAATTTAGCGGTACGAACGAAGACGTGGAATCCTTTAAGAAAGTAGTGAATGAACTTGAGTCTAAAAGAAATTAAAGATGTTAGCTATTTTAAGCTGAATAACGAGATCAACCGTCCCGTTGATGGACAAATTCCTTTACATAAGGATAAAGAAGCTTTGGAAGCTTTCTTCAAAGAAAATGTTCTTCCTAACACAAGAACCTTCAATACTATAGAAGAAAAAATCAATTACTTGATCGACAATGATTATTTAGAAACCGCCTTTATCGAAAAATATTCTATGGCTTTTATTGAACAATTATACACATTTCTTGATGAACAGCAGTTTGAATTCAAATCATTCATGGCCGCTTACAAGTTTTATTCACAATATGCGCTTAAAAACAACGAAGGAACTGAATACTTAGAAAGTTATGAAGATCGTGTCGCTTTTAATGCATTATATTTCGCTGATGGCAATGAAGAATTAGCTTTAATTTTAGCTGATGAAATGATTCATCAACGTTACCAACCTGCAACGCCTTCTTTCTTGAATGCTGGGCGTAAACGTCGCGGTGAGCTTGTTTCTTGTTTCTTGATCCAAGTAACAGATGACATGAACAGTATCGGCCGTTCAATCAACTCCGCTTTACAATTATCACGTATTGGTGGCGGTGTGGGTATCACATTAGCAAACTTACGTGAAGCAGGTGCTCCGATCAAAGGATACGAAGGAGCTGCCAGCGGCGTGGTTCCTGTTATGAAATTGTTCGAAGATAGTTTTAGCTATTCTAATCAATTAGGTCAACGTCAAGGTGCTGGAGTTGTGTATCTAAACGTTTTTCATCCAGATATCGAAATGTTTCTATCTACAAAAAAAGAAAATGCGGATGAAAAAGTTCGTGTGAAGACATTATCTTTAGGTGTTGTGGTTCCTGATAAATTTTATGAATTAGCTCGCAATAATGAAGATATGTATTTATTCAGCCCATATAGTGTAGAACGTGAATATGGCGTACCGTTCTCTTATGTTGATATTACAAAAGAATATGACAACCTAGTTGCCAATCCAAAAATTCGTAAACGTAAAATCAAAGCACGTGACTTAGAAAATGAAATTTCTAAATTACAACAAGAATCTGGCTACCCATATATCATCAATATTGATACAGCCAATAGAAGCAATCCAGCTTATGGCAAAATCATCATGAGTAACTTATGTTCAGAAATTTTACAAGTTCAAACACCATCTGTTTTGAATGGCAAACAAGAGTATGAAACACTTGGGACAGATATCAGCTGTAACCTAGGTTCAACGAACATCGTTAACTTAATGGATAGTCCTGACTTTGGTAAATCAGTTCGTGCTATGACACGTGCCTTAACATTTGTTACAGATGCTTCAGATATCGATGTAGTTCCTTCTATTCAAAACGGAAATAGATTAAGCCATACAATTGGACTTGGTGCGATGGGTCTCCATACATTCTTTGCTAAAAACCATATGGAATATGGTTCAAAAGACTCATTAGATTTCACCAATGTTTACTTTACTTTATTAAATTATTGGACTCTAGTAGAAAGCAATAACATTGCTAAACAATACAACGAAACATTCCATAACTTTGAAAAATCTGATTATGCTAATGGTTCTTATTTCGATAAATATATTGAAGGAGATTTCACTCCTCAATCGGATAAAGTCAAAGAAATTTTCAAAGATATTTTTGTTCCAACATCTGAAGACTGGGCAAAATTACGTGATGCAGTGAAGCAAGATGGTTTATACCACCAAAATCGTTTAGCTGTAGCACCTAATGGTTCTATCTCCTATATCAATGATACAAGTGCTAGTATCCATCCTATCACTCGTATGATCGAAGAGCGCCAAGAAAAGAAAATCGGTAAAATTTATTACCCTGCTCCTTATCTAGCAAATGATACAATTCCTTATTACACATCTGCATATGACATGGATATGCGTAAAGTGATCGATGTTTATGCAACAGCACAACAACACGTAGATCAAGGAATGAGTTTAACCTTGTTTATGCGTTCTGAGATTCCAGAAGGTTTATATGAGTGGAAAGATTCACCGAAACAAACCACTCGTGATTTGAATATTTTACGTCACTATGCTTTCCATAAAGGGGTTAAATCAATTTATTACGTAAGAACATTTACAGATGATGCGGAAGAAATCGGCAGTAACCAATGTGAAAGTTGTGTCATTTAGAAAAGCAAAAAGAGCTCGTAAAAATACAAACAAGGCGCCCTCTGGTCGCCTTGTTCCATGATATGATGTATTTTATTGTAAGGGTAATAAGGAGGAAAAGACATGGCAACCTATTATGAAGCAATTAACTGGAACGCTATCGAAGATGTGATCGACAAGTCTACTTGGGAAAAACTAACGGAGCAATTTTGGTTAGATACTCGTATTCCTTTGTCTAACGACCTCGATGACTGGAGAACTCTTTCAGATCTCGAAAAAACGACTGTAGGGTATGTTTTTGGCGGTTTGACACTATTAGATACTGTTCAGTCTGAAAGTGGGATGGAACAGCTAAGAAATGATGTTCGCACACCACATGAAGAGGCTGTTTTAAATAATATCCAATTTATGGAATCAGTTCATGCTAAAAGTTATTCATCTATCTTCAGTACATTAAATACTAAAAAAGAAATCGATGATATCTTTGAATGGACAAATACAAATGTTTATCTACAAAAAAAAGCAGAAAAAATCAATGAAATTTACAAAACTGGTACACCATTAGAAAAGAAAGTTGCTAGCGTATTTTTAGAAACATTCCTATTCTACTCTGGTTTTTATACGCCTCTTTACTATTTAGGCAATAATAAACTAGCAAACGTTGCGGAAATCATCAAATTGATTATTCGTGATGAATCTGTTCATGGAACTTATATTGGATACAAATTCCAATTAGGATTCAATGAGTTGTCTGAAGCAGAACAAACTGAAATGAAAGATTGGATGTACAATCTTCTTTATGAGTTATACGAAAATGAAGAACGATATACTGAAGAATTATATGATGGATTAGGCTGGACTGAGGAGGTAAAAACCTTCCTACGTTACAATGCTAACAAAGCGTTGATGAACCTTGGAATGGATCCATTGTTTGCCGATACAGCCAACGATGTTAATCCAATCGTTATGAACGGTATATCTACCGGTACAAGCAATCACGATTTCTTCTCTCAAGTTGGGAATGGTTACTTATTAGGAACTGTTGAAGCAATGAAAGATGACGATTATTTGATTGGTATGGAATAATTCTTCCTAAAAAAGGTCTAGGATAAAACGACTTAAGTTGTTATCCTAGCCTTTTTTATTGATCCATTAGAAGCTCTCTCTAATATTCACCTCCTTTCCGTGATATACTTGTCCTATTAAAAACTTTTGCTAAACGAATTATTTTTAAGAGGTGTATCATGACTATTTTAGTATATAAATTACTGCTCGGTTTCATCACAGGAAATATAATTGGTCTGTTCTCTTATATTACCCATTTGCTTACAAAGTCTGGAGCATTGGCTGTAATTCTTATGGCTACCGTTGTTTGCGGCTTTGGCTCATGGCCAACTTGGGGCTTACTTATTTTATTTTTTGCAAGTTCTGGATGTATTTATTTTCTAAAAAAAAGAATGAATGCCACTAAAGCGACATCAATTGTTGAAAAAGGGCACACAAGAGATGGCTGGCAAGTACTTGCTAATAGTCTTCCAGCCATCAGTTCTTTAGTGCTTTTCTATTATACAGAAAACCAATTATTCTTATTTGGCTATGTTAGCGGGATCGCTGGTGCTACTGCGGATACATGGGGGTCTGAAATCGGGATTTTAAGTAAACGTCATCCTCTCTCAATTATCTCCTTTAAACAGATTGAAACAGGACTATCTGGTGGTATTTCTATGCTTGGAAGTTTGGCTTCTTTTTTTGGCAGTCTATTGATTTCATTTACTACCTGGTTGTGTTATCGCTGGCTTCCTGTTTCCGAGCATCTAACTACGCTATTCTTTATCGTTCCACTTCTTTGTGGTATTTTCGGATCGCTTGTGGATAGTTTGTTAGGGGCAACATTGCAAGTAAAATATCGCTGTACTATTTGTGGACAACTTACAGAACAAAAGCAACATCATCAACAAGAAACAAACCAAATAAACGGACTATCCTGGATGACAAATGATTGGGTTAATTTTTTTAGCGGCTGTTTGACCGTCCTATTAAGTTGGCTTCTTATTTCCTATCTCCAATGATGACTATATAAATAAAAGAGCCTGGTACATAACTAAAAAGGTTATGTTTCAGGCTCTTAGTAACCGAATAAAAGGTGGGCGCAGAAGCAACTCCTTAGGAAATAAGCCGAAATTGCTGTAAAACACAACAAGGAACAAGTTGATGTTGCACAGTACCTACTTGGTCACAAAAATTTGAAGAGCAATTTTCGTAAATTCCTTCTTATTTCTCGGAGTTAAACAATTCTGTCCCAACCTCATACTTATTGTGGTAATGAAAATAGATTAAATACTCACTAACCGTAGTTTTGTTATATTTTTATAAATCGATAAATCTTCTATTACTTCAGCATACGTCATTCCTTTTGGCAAATCAATTGTATAGATATTCGTGTAAATCTGCGTGTCTTCTATCAATACTACATTGAAGTTTACATCTTCGATTTCGATTTTATGATCTTCAAAATACTGATTGATAAACTCTTTTGTTTCCTGCTTGTGTATATAACGAATCTCTAATTTTTTTGTCGTTGGTACGTGGATTACTTTTTTCACTAATGTTAATGCTATAAATACGCCAATAAAACTAGTGATGGCAATTGCATAGTAACCCATACCAATCGCAATTCCTAAGCCAGCGATAGCCCATAATGAAGCAGCCGTGGTCAATCCTGTTACTGATTGTTTCGTTACAATGATCGTTCCTGCACCTAAAAAACCAATCCCACTAACTACTTGAGCAATCAAACGAGCCTGATCTGAACGAATGACTCCTGATAATTCTGGATGATTTATCGCATCTTTCAATGCGTTTTCTGCAATTTCAACTTGAATGAGTGCAATAATCGTCGCCCCCATACAAACCAAAATATGCGTCCGCATGCCAGCTGGTCGATTTTTATATTGCCGCTCAAATCCAATGACGCCACCAATTAGCATTGCCAAGCATAATCGTATTATAATTTCTGGAACTGTTAAAATCATATTATTCGTCATACTCATCCCTCCTAGTCCTCTTCTATTTCATTATAGCACTAATTTGGATTAAGAAAACGGCGTTCGTTTATGAACAAAAAAAGTGTTTGTACTATACCGTAAAAGTCATAGTACAAACACAACTACTTTTTATAGCTTACTTGCTGCAGCTTCATCAATGATAACAACAACATCTGAATGATTTTGTAAAGCACTTGCAGGTAAATCAACAGAAACAGGTCCATCGATCATTCCTTTGATCGCATCGGCTTTCGCTTCACCATAAGCCATTAAAATCATTTTTTTACCTTTCATGATTGAACCGATTCCCATTGAAACAGCTCTTGTTGGTACATCTTCTACTTTTTCAAAATTACGTTTATTCGCATTGATTGTAGATTCTGTCAATTCAACGACATGCGTTAAACTATCTAACGGAGTTCCTGGTTCATTAAAACCAATATGTCCATTTTGACCAATACCTAGGATTTGAATATCGATTGGGTTACTGTCGATAATGCTCTCATAATGTTTGCATTCAGTCGCTAAATCGTCCGCTTTTCCGTTTGGTACGTATGTGTTTTTAAATGGTTTTTTATTGAATAATTGATCATTCATGAAATAACGATAACTTTGATCATCGTCTCCACCTAAGCCAACATATTCATCTAAATTTACAGAAGTCATGTCTGTAAAATCTAAATCACTTGCAGTCATTTCTTTATACAATGTTTCAGGTGTACTTCCTGTCGCAAGTCCCAAAACTTTTGCACCCTTATCCATACCTTCTTTGATTAGTTCAAATGCTTTTTTTCCGCCTTCTTCTGCGTTTGCTACTTTGATAATTTTCATCGAAAATTGCTCCCTTATATCCAGATTTGGTATAGTCCAATTATAACACCCTATAAAACAGATATCTAGTCTAAAGTAGAGATAAAATAAAAAAAACTTCAATCCTCTTTCGAGAATTGAAGTTTATCAATTAATATCCATCCTAATGTTGGCCTTCATCCACTACATTTTGATCTGTATAGGAATTGGG
The DNA here is from genome assembly GCF_001730295.1 of Enterococcus plantarum. GTDB lineage: Bacteria > Bacillota > Bacilli > Lactobacillales > Enterococcaceae > Enterococcus_L > Enterococcus_L plantarum. The sequence goes on along the minus strand of NZ_MIKA01000007.1, from coordinate 61,054 downwards.
ATCAACATTCGTACCATCTTGACTATAATCATAATTAGTAGCTGCATCAGACGCTCCATCATAAGAACCCGTCTCATTCCCACTAATCTGATTACTGTAATTACTGCTATCTTTTGCCTGCATGTCTTTATTTTCTGGTAACCCTAATTGAGACCGTAATTTTGTTTGCACTTCGTAGAGTTTAGTTGGATCTAAGATTTGGTAATAGATACCACCAATCATTGTACCTTCACCCTCTAGCTGTAGAGAGTCAATATTTTTAAAGGCTGGCATATACTTCTTCTGAATATCTACCATATTATCCCAAGTTAAATCCGTTCTTACATTATCTTTTACTGCGTCCAAAATTTTTCTGTATTTTGAAATACCATCTAAACTGATGATCTTATTCACAATTTTTTCGACAACTTCTCGCTGTCTTCTTTGACGTCCTATATCGCCTTCTGGATCTTCTTCACGCATCCTTGCATATGCCAATCCAGTCTCACTATCAAGCTTGATATGACCCTTTGGAACTGTAATACCATCTAGTGTAAATTCAAAAGGATTATCAACTTCAATGCCGCCTACAGCGTCAATTAAATCTTTTAAACCTTTCATATTAATCGATACATAGTTATCTATTGGAATATCCAATAAATTCTCTACTGTATCAATCGCCATCTTAGCTCCACCTTTAGCTCCACCAAAAGCATAAGCATGATTCAATTTATCTTCTGTACCATATCCAACAATCTCAGTTAGGATATCTCTATCTAAACTAATCATTGTAGATTTTTTTTCTTTAGGATTAATTGTAACTACCATTGTTGTATCAGAACGACCTTGCTCTGTCCGTCCCAAGTCACCAGTATCAATTCCCATCAGTAAAACTGAAAAAGGTTCTTGCGCATCAATATTTACAGCCGTATCTCTTCTTTTAGAAGTCCGGTCGATCGATTCATACACACCTTTTACTGTACCAGTTGCATCTGAATACATTTTAATTCCATATGCGCAGAAACCTGCAACTGAAACAAGAACTAATCCCAAAGCAGTTAATATTACTTTTTTCCATAGGTTCATAAGACACTTCCTCATTTTTGCAAAAATAATTCATGAAATCTATTTTCTCACAATTTGAACGCTGTCGCAACTTTTTTAAGAAATTGGCATGATATCTTAATGTAAATGTAAAATAATAATAGATTAATGCTTCCTTGATGTCGAAATCTTTCAACAATACTTATCAACTTTAAGATTAACTACTTTTCTAATTTCAGTCTTGTCAGAAATGCACTTGCTAAATAAATAAATAGTACCATTTTGAGGCTATTTACTGAAAAAAAGATTGAGAATAACCGTTCACTTATTGACATTAAAAACACTCCTGATACCATATACCCATATATAATAAGTGGTACATCAACTTTCTGTGAAGAGGGTCTCAATTTTACAAAACTATAGAATACAGAATAAAACCAAGAAGTCAAAACCGAAAATAAAATCAAACCAGACATACCAAAATCATAAATATATGACCTAAATGCAGTATATACATTTCCTAAACTATATCCGGTTTGGGCATATCTAAACTCTTTATGAGATATATATACTAATTCCGGAATATGAAACGTCCCGCCTATAAATCTATTAATCCTAAAAAATAATTCTTTCCCAAATACATCAGATGTTGGTGGGGGGGCTTTCAAAAAAGCGTCCAATAAAGGGATCGGTCCTCCTGCATATACAGTAAAATAGTAAAGTGGATCATTTGCAGATTTTTCACTCAATCCTCTACCAATAACACTTCTTAACGAAACAAAGCAAACAAATATTGCTATTAAAAAGAAAGCAATCTTCATTAATTGTTTCATATTAATCATATTTCTGCCATATTTTTTATAGGTCAAAACAAAATAATATACAATAGCAGCCATCGCAAAGTATAGTACTTGTATTCTGGCAGCCGACATAAACGTAGTAAGGCAACAAATGATCACTGGAATAAATAGCGTTTTTTTCACCTTAATTCCTTCTATTAAAATATTATTAACTATAATGAATAGGTAAACATAGGACAACGCTACCGTAAAATCATATAGGTGACCGGCTATTCCAGACATCCCTTCTCCATCACCTAAAACTCCATAAGAAGTTGCTTGACGATAATAGTACATGATTGAAGACCAATCTTTACCACCACCTACGCTCCTTGAAATTCTAAGTACTTCTTTTACATAATAAAGACCACTGACTAACGAAAAAAGAATTGAGAGTATCTGCTGTAACTTGGGAACCTTTATTACTTGTTTGATTTCACTCCTTGAGTAATCCCATTGAAATAATTGTAAATTCGAAGTGGTTACATAAGCAGTAACAATAAAAATCACTATACCAAAAACAATCACTAAGTATGTTTCCCATCCAAGTTCAATCTTCCATAAATTCAAGTTATACAAAGCACATAAGATACTAAAGAGAAAAACTTCAGAAATTATCATTCCTGGATGAATAATGTCTCCTTTAAATAAAAATATGGAGATAAAAAAGATAAATAATATAGTGATAAAAAGTAGTATTAATGTCATAGTTCACCTCACTTCTTCCAAATTACTCAATTCCATTTCTCTCCACTAAAGATTTTATATATATAATACATATAAAATATCGTATTGATCTTCTCATGTAATACTAAGAATTCAAACAACGAATTCAAAGTAAACTTTTTTGCAAATGATTTTTCTTTAATTTTTAATGATTCATCCTTGATAACTTCCCTTATTACCTGTTTTTTTTCTTTATTAGTTAAATCACAATCATTATGTAGCAGTTGACTTGAAATAATAATTTTTATATATTGAATTTTATACTCTTTAATATATCGATGCTCGTTCTGATTACTAATACATTCCCAAATTTTTGATTCAGTCAATGCAGTTTTAAGTATGGAGTCTATTTTATTTTTGCTATACTTTCTAGATGTAGAAGATAAATCCCTTCTGTAATGAATATAATACGATTTAGGGTTAATAATTATACTCTTACAAGCATGAAAAAAGTCATAAGAAAATTTAGCATCCTCACTTCCAAACTTCATTGATTCATCAAAAGACAAATTATTTTCAACTATTATTTCCCTTCTATATAACCCATTCCATACATTCAAAAGAAGATTATTCTTTTTAAAATAATGATAGTAATCATACTTACTCTTTGCTGTAAAAACTTTTACTTCCTTATTAAAAAAAAACGATTCAGACGTCCTTAATATATCACCCTCTTTGTTTACATCTATTAGAACTCTGCCAAACCTTACTGCGTCAGCTGTTTCATCGATTAATAATCTTATGTTATCATTCAAAAAATTTCTATCTAACTCATCATCATTATCTAAAAATGTAATATATTTTCCTGTTGAAACATCAATTCCTTTGTTTCGAGTAGCACAAATCCCAATGTTGTAATCATTCTGAAAAAATTTGATTCTAGAGTCTTTTTTTGCAAATTTTCTAGCAATACTTGGTGAAAAATCAGCGGAACCATCATCTATCAATAGTAGCTCAAAATTCTCATAGGTTTGATTCAGAACAGATTCTATAGCTGTTTCTAAATAAAGCTCCGAATTATAAATTGGCATCACTATACTAATTAACATATATGTTCGTCCTTATTATTGTTAGATATCTTTTCGACTAGCTCACTTGAAGAAATTCCCTTAGTATAAGGTAAAAAACATACATCAACTCCATGTTTTTTCAACTGGATTTCAGTCTCAGTCCATCGACTAGTTCCTTTCCAATCATCTCCAATAAAAACACAATCAAATTTGAAACGTCGCCAAGCATCAACTTTGTCTAAATTTTCCATTAATTCAACTTGATCAACAACTTCAAGAGCATCGACAACTTTCATTCTGTCATGAACATCAATTATAGGAAGTTTGCTTTTATATAATGTCACTAGTTCATCACTATTCACCCCTACTATCAAGTAGTCACATTTTGCCTTAGCTGCATTGAGTAAATTTAAATGCCCCACATGAAACATATCAAATGTTCCAGCAGTAAATCCAACCTTGTACATAAATAAAACTCCTACTCTTTAATAATTTCCGTATTATGTTTATTTCTCATATGCTCAGGTGGTAATTGCATATAATCTCCATATATTTGTTTCAAATAATCATCATAATTCTTAGGAGCATTAAAATAATTCCCTTCAAATTCAAGAATTGTTCCCTCTGCATAGATATTTTTTTTATTAAATATACTATTAAACCTATACGCACCATGAAAATTGAAATACACTTCAGAAGATTCGTCTGAATATTTTCTCAATGCGTCCTCAAGAATATCGTATTGGTGATTTAAATTTAAATATTTTCCAATAGAAAAAATGCTATTAACCTTTAATAACATTTTTTCATGTAATGGCCTATCTTTTTTGTTATCTTGTACATTTTCATAGTTAGCAAAACCAACCATAACTTTTAAAAACAACAATTTCATTTTATGAAAATTTGCTTTGACTGAAGACTTTGGTAAACCATCTAACGGAAATATATCGATCCAAACTGGTTCTTGCCTAGGAACTTTCCAACTATTGTTTACTATTTTAACTGAAAGATCGACTAATCTAGAATTTGGTCGTTTAGATTCCGAAATACTACTATAATGCCAAAATTGCTTACTCCCTATAAACTCTTTTGAGGCTATTTCGACAAATTTGTCATAATCCGTTCTTGGCATAGCAACATCTATATCGTCATCCCATGGAATAAACCCTTTATGTCTAATGGCTCCCAAATAAGTTCCACCACTAATGTAATAAGTTAATTGATTTTTATCACATATATCTCTAAATAAAATCAATAACTCTAATTCTTTTTGTTGTAAATCTTTAAGTTCCAACATGTATTCTCCTCTTTTATCAGTTACGCTCCCAAAGACTTTCGTATGAATCCGCAATAGTATTCCATGAGTAATCTTGTTCTAAAAAGTCATTAGTTTCTATATTAGAGTGACAAGCTTTCAAAAAAGTACTATCGTCTAATTGACTTATCAGTTGACTTAAGCGAGTGTCTTTCTTCCAATATAAAGCACTATTCCTACCAACTTCCCTATTAAAGCAGACATCCAACAAAAGATTTAATTTCGTTGAAGCTAATGCTTCTAAGAGTGATGGATTTGTGCCTCCAACTTCATGACCATGAAGATAGGCAAAAGCATTCTCTCTAATATATTTTAGAAGTTCTTGATTATAAACAGTTCCAACAAACTTAATTCTCTCATCATTTTGAAAATGAGTCTCTTTGTTCAATTTTTTATAAAAATCGTTATCCTCTATATTAGTAATCAACACAAAGTTTTTTTTCGTAGAGGACTTCATAAATTCCCGAATCATAATTTCATAATTATTTTCTGGAACAAACCTACCAACTACCAGATAATAATTATTTTCTAGTACCCTTTTTTCCGAAAACCATTCACGCACAATCACATCATCAGAAGTTAAAGATGATTTTTTTAAGTCTGTCCCGTACGCAATGTAAGTCGTTTTCGGTTGATATTTATGATAGTCATTTTTTATATATTTTTCTATATTCAAACTATCGCATATTAATAAGTCTGCATATTTGACCATCAGCCTTTCAGAAAACTTCCAATATTTCCGAACAGGATAAGGCCATTTAGCTCTAAGCCATTCATGGCCATCTGGATTAACGTATAGTTTTCCGCCTATTTTTTGAATTTTTTTCTTATAATAGTTTATAACTGGACCGATCCGACAAGCTAAGATATAAAAAATAGGCGCAACATTATTGTCCTTTTCCGCTAATTTAATAGCGTAATCTAATGCTTTCATATCATAATAAATTGCTTTGGCCGGACCGATATTGGGAACGGTAATATTAAAACAATCCGCTTGGTTATAATTAAAATGCTTTTGCCCGTTACCATATAAATTATCCCCATTGTTCATACACGCAACATGGTATTGAATGTCGTCACTTTTTTTATACTGGGTTAATTTTTCAACAAATGTTTCAAATCCACCATATTTGGCTGGAATTCCTTTAGAACCGATAATATAAATATGTTGCTTAGAATTACTCATCAATAGGCTCCTCTAGATAAAAACATTACTTTAAACGTTAGTAAAATAATTTTAAAATCATTATAAATCGATTGTTGTTCAATGTACTCTAAATCGAAGTCAACCATATCATCAAAATGAACATCATTCCTACCTCTAATTTGCCATAATCCTGTACAACCAGGTTTGACACTCAAGCGTTGCATATCTCGTTGACTATATTCATCAACTTCTCTTTGCAATGGTGGTCTGGGCCCAACTAAAGACATTTCGCCTTTTAAAACATTCAAAAGTTGAGGTAGTTCATCAATGCTTGTCTTGCGAATTTTTTTTCCTATTTTGGTCACTCTGGGATCTTCTTTTATTTTGAACATTGCGCCTTCGATTTCATTTAATTCAATTAAATCATGCAACTGTTCTTCTGCATCAACACACATAGAACGAAATTTGTACATGGTGAATAAACGCCCCTGTTTGCCGACTCTTTTTTGTGAAAAGACAACTGGACCGCTTGGATCTTCTAGTCTTATTAGAAACGCTACAACTAGAAACACTGGGCTTAATAAAATTAAGCCACACGCGCTACCTAAAATATCCACGATTCTTTTAAACAGTCTGAAAAATAAAGATTGATGTTTAAAATCATTTTTTTTCTGTACACGTCTACCAACATCCACAAACTTTCCCTCCAAATTGACCACTCCTTTTAACGCAAATACTACCTACCAATAACTTTTTCATGTTGTAGAACTATTATGTAATCCTATGTACCAACAATTGTTTACTTACCTTACCTAAAATAACCCAAACCTTTTAGAGTTGATTTCCCTAAATTCTGGTCTTTGCACACTATCCCCATTCAAGATATCTCTAGCCATTTGCTGCATTGCTGCCACATGTTCGACCCCCACATCCTTAGCGATTGCCTCATACGCTTTTTGCATAAAAAAGCCACGTTTTTTAATATTATGTGCATCAGAGGCCATCATATAGACTAGGTTATGTGCAACCATTTGTTTCGCCGTTCGTTCGATTTTTTTTCCAAAAACACCAACATAACTTGGTGCCGTCAGTTGGGTCAATACGCCCATCTCCAAAAACGGCAACAGTCTGTTGGGATCTTGAATAAATTTACTGTTTCTTTCTGGGTGAACGATGACCGGCGTATGACCAGCTTTTAACAATTCAAAAAATAAATGTTCCGCATAGGCTGGAATATCATTAGTAGGAAATTCAATCAAAATATAACGATTAGCAAGGTCTGTAAACAAGATTTCGTTAGCCTTAATTTGATCTAACAAGTCCCCGCCAATCCTCACTTCTTGACCTTCAAATAAGGTGAGCGGGATATCTCTAAGATCTAATTCTCTTTGCAAATTAGCCACATGAGTAATGACCTGAGCGGCAGGATTATCATATTTCCCATTGTTATGATGAGGCGTACAAAGTATATGGGTAATGCCTTGCTTAACAGCCATTCTAGCCATATCCATTGCATCTTCAGTCGTTTTCGCCCCATCATCGATCCCTGGCAATATGTGACAATGTAAATCAATCATCGGTTTATGTCCTTCCTGCTTACTATTTACGAACCATAATAATATCCTTGATCTGCTACGTTCTTAGATCCGTTGTACACAACTCCCAGAATATTTGCGTCTACCATCTCTAATAAACTTTTAGCCTTTAATAAAGAATCTCTTTTTGAGACATTCTCACGGACAACTAAAATGGTGCCGTCTGATTTTGACGCTACAATTTGGGCATCGGTCACAGCCACGACTGGTGGCATATCAAAGATTACTAAATCGTATTGTTGTTTTAGTTCCATCATCAATTCTTTCATTCGTCTAGAATCCAACAATTCTGAAGGATTCGGCGGTTTAGGTCCACTTGTCATCAAAAATAAATTATCTACACCTGAAGATTGAACAACCTGATGTAATACGGTCTCACGACTTCCCAACAACGTACTCAATCCGCGGATATTATCTAATGAAAAAGTTTTCGCAACTGTAGGCTTACGCATATCAGCATCCACTAACAATACGCGCTTGCCTGAATTGGCAAATACGATAGCTAAATTTGCTGAAGTAGTTGATTTCCCTTCGCTTGGTCCTGATGAAGTAATCACTAATGTTTTTAGATCTCTATCTACCATAGCGTATTGAATATTCGTCCGAACCGTTCGATATTGCTCTGAAATCGGTGAAGATTTATCGGCTAAAGTAATCAAACTTACTGCTTTGGTTTTCTGTTTTTTTTGAGGTCTTATTTTATTTGTCATTCTATACTCCTTTAAACTCGCGGACGACTTCTGCGTGCCGGGGCAGAAGTATCTGGTTTAGCGTTCTCTTTTGGTATCTCTCTATTAAGATTTCGCGGCTCTACTGAAGGTATCCCTAAATTTGATGGTGTACGAATTGCTTTCGCATTTAATTCTTTCGCCGTCATATTTGGAACTACACCTAGTATTGTAAAACCAAGTTCATCTTCCACAAAACTGTCATCTTTGATTGTTTTATCAAATAATTCTAAAATGAAGGCTAACGCTATTCCGAACATAATACCCAGAGCTAACCCGATGATCAAGTTGATTTTATCGTTTGGCGAGACAGGCTTTACATTCGCTATTGCTGCTGATATAATCGTAATTTTATCAACATTTAGCATATCTTTAGCCTGCTCTTGGAAAACTAAAGCAGTCTGATTCGCTATATTTTGGGCCACGATTGGATCCGTTACTTTAGAAACAATCGAAAACATCTGTGAATTTTGTGATTGATTTACTGAAATACTTGCTTTTAATTCTTCGACAGATAAATCATTTTGATGCTCTGTTTTCATCCTTTGTTGTACTTCGGTCATTACGGTATCACTTTTGATCAAATCTTTATACGTGTTGATCATTTGTAGGTTTCCATTTATATCATTGACATTCGTTGTTTCATTTTGCGGTAATCGAACGATTAATTGCGCTTGAGAACTATACTTTGGCGTGATGACAAAGTAAGTCAATATTCCAGCAACACCTAATCCCAAAAACATACTGATAATGATTAAGCCAATACGTTTTTTTAATACTCCAATTAATTCCTGTAAACTGATTGTCTCTTCCATTTTTTCCTCCAATTAACTACATACAAATAATTATAAATTCTAGCTGAATCAAGTACAAGGTTATTCACGAAGAATCATTATCAATTATTTCAGCATTTGTTGAAATAATTGATAGATTATATTTTTAAATTATAAAATTATAAAATTACTTTAATATCACGGTTATTCACTTCCTAGAACTTCTTCTTGTTCCTCTAGGGATTCTGTAGTTTCTTCTTTTTCTAGCAGAGTATCGATTACATCTAATTTGTCTGACAAGTCTTTTTTTAATGTTTCATTTTTTATCTGAGGCAATTGATTAAAAATAAGAATAACATTTTCGATCGTTGCGTTACTCGTCAACACACCATCTTGCTCCATCATATCAATGGATTGTTCTATATCCTTATATTGTTTGACTTGTGCATCCATTTCATCTAACAAAGATATGATCGCTTGGTTCCATTGCGTTTCAGCTTTAGAAACACTATGCCGTATCTTTAAAATCTTTTCTGCCGTTGTACTTTCCTTTATGATCGCTTCTTCATTATTTGCTGCCCAGTTAGTCGGCTTTTGCATTAATAAAGCAGTCACTTGGTTTTGAATGTTTTTTTTATTTTTGATATCTTCTATTTTAGCTACTAATTCTTCTTTTGCTTGCCTTACTTCGGAAGTATCTGCAGTAAAATCTTTCTTTTCTACACCAAAATCGTCCGCTTCAGTCTTCAAGGTATTAATATTTAGTTGAATATCCTTTAGTTCATCTTCCTTGATTCGATCTGCTAAAAATTCTTCCTGATCGTTTTGATAAAATTGACTAATTTGTTTAGTTAGCTGGTTGATTTTTACCGTTTCATCTTTTAACGTTGATTTTATATGCTCGATTTTTCGTTGCTGTTCCTTTTTACCATTCGATCTAATTCCTAAAAGACAAATACTAATTGAAATAAGAATGACAATTATGTAAATACCTTTCCCAACCCTATTACTTTTTATCACCTTTACACCCCTTTTAACGATACCTGTTCCACTTCTTTTGTTAGGATATTTTAGGCATACCAATCCCAAATATCTGCAGTTCATTTACTTTATTGATGCTAAAAATTCTATATAGTCTGCTTGTTCAGTAGTTTCTTTAATCATTGCTTTTTCAAAGTGACCTTTGGTAAAGTCTGTTAAAGTGCCAGATATCAAATGAGTAATTGTTGCATTGCCAATTAATTCCATCCAATATCCATCTGAATCATCTTCATGCACCACTGTTTTTACCATGCCACCCGTATTTTTGACGGTGATTGTTTCATTAAATTCACCATTATTTAACAATACATACATCAAACTACTGGCACACATGGCAGTTCCACACGCACTGGTAAAGCCAACGCCACGTTCGAAGGTCCGAACAAATAGCTCGTTTTTTCCTACTATTTCTACAAAACTTACATTAACACCATCTGGAAAAATTGGATTTTCGCCATTTACATAGGTTGCAATTCGTTCAAATTCTGTTCCCATAAGCGTTTTGTGATCTACAAACGCTATCAAATGAGGATTGGGAACTGCTACGACTGAAAATCTCAGCTCACTAGATAATTCTGGGATCACTTCATCAATGATCGTATTATTTTTAGTATGCATCGGAATTGCTTCTGCTTCAAAGCGAACAGGAGAAATCTCCACTTGATATGTTGCCACTTGAGCAGCTAAATTAGGCGCTTGTCTTACTTTAAGATCTGCAAACATCGTTTCTACAGTGAACGATGTTTTGTTGTATTTTTCGGCTAAATATCTTGCAACTGTGCGCAGTCCGTTACCACACATACTGGCTTCGCTACCGTCACTATTGATTACACGCATCTTCGCTAATGATTCACCTTTAACTACTCTTTCTACAAGTAATAAGCCGTCTGCTCCATTGAGTAAACCAGTCTCTCTATCACACAAATAAGTGCGTAAATTCTCGATTTCTTCATCTGTAAAGGAACGTTCCAATTGCGTTTCATCTAATAAAAAGAAATCATTTTCTGACCCATGAACTTTTTGCATCGTTATATTCATTATAAACTCCTTTACACAGTGCTTTCTGTATTTTTATTCCTAAGTATTAGTATGCCATAAACAAAAAGAGGAAAACAGTGTAATTTACTGTTTTCCTCAAAAATTTTCTAAAAATTCTATTTTTTTCAGATTATTTAGCTGCAGCGAAGCGTTTATTTACTTCATCCCAGTTTACTAAGTTCCAGAATGCTTCGATATAATCTGGACGTACATTTTTATAATTTAGGTAGTAAGCATGTTCCCAAACGTCTAAACCTAAGACAGGTGTTTTGCCATCCATCAATGGTGAATCTTGATTAGGTGTTGACGTAATTTCTAATTTGCCGTTATTTAGAACTAACCATGCCCAACCAGAACCAAAACGTCCAGTAGCAGCTGTTTTAAATTCTTCTTTTAATTTATCAAAGCTGCCGAATGCTGCATCAATAGCCTCTTTGATATCGCCAGTTGGTGCGCCGCCTGCGTTAGGGTCCATGATTTCCCAGAAGAATGAGTGGTTCGCATGTCCACCGCCATTATTACGTACAGCTGTACGAATATCTTCAGGAATACTATCCATATCAGAAATCAACTCTTCTACAGATTTAGTCCCAAGTTCAGAGTGCTTTTCGATTGCCGCATTTAAATTCGTCACATAAGTGTTATGGTGTTTGTCATGGTGTAGATGCATTGTTTCTACATCAATATAAGGTTCTAATGCATCATAAGCATAAGGTAAATCTGGTAACGTGTAAGTCATAAAAAATTCCCTCCATTAATTAGGTATAATGTTTCATACAATTATAGCATAACAGATTTTATGGTAACCTTCAAAGTAATTGCTTACAAATTTTGGGCAAAACTTGTATTTAACAGTTATCTCCTTTAAAATGACGAGTATACTCAATTTCAAGTCAGGAGAGAATCTATGAACTCATTTATCCTTTTTAAACAGTCATTATTTCAGTTAACGCATCTCCATCAGGCTAAAAAAATGCCCTTTTGGAAAGTCATTTTATATGTTGTTTTTTTAAGCACTATCCTTGCTCTTCCAATAACCAAACAACTTTTTTCTATAATGCAAGATATCAAAAGTGATGGTCAAAAAATTGCTTCAAAGTTACCAGATTTCACTATCACTGATGGAAAACTAAAAACAGCTAGCAAAACTGAAGGATTCATTTATCAAACAAACTCCATCATTTTTACCTTTGATCCTGAAGGGAAACGATCACTTAACGATGTCACTGCTGATTCCGTCGGCACTGCTGTTGGTTTAGGATTGTTGCAGGATGAATTTGTTGTGGCTTTCCCTAAATTAGGCGCTGCAGATTCGTTACTGGGTGCTAATCAATTTGAAATTCCTTATTCCAAAGGGACCTTAGATGGTTTAAACAGTAAAGATTTGAAAGAATCTTTAGATGGAGCTAGTTTTCCTTTTTGGATTAAACTAATTGTGTTTGTCTTTACTTTATATCCTACATTTCTTAACTTGATTTTTAATTTGCTTATGATCACAATCGGTGCAAATCTTTATAGTAAGATTCGCTTGTACAAACTACGTTTTTTAGATTGTCTAAAGATTTCAACCTATTGCGCTACACTTCCTGTGATTGCCAGTAGTATTCTACATTTTATTAACCGTTCTTTCGACGATAGCTTTTTGATTGTCTTCGTTTCTTTGGTAGTCTTTTTCTTTGCTACGCGTAATGAAACACGTCAAGAACCACCCTTAGCTTAATGTTAAATCAGATACATCTTCTTACTCTCACTGGTGTGTGGATACATGATAAAATAAATGATGAATAATACTGGTTAATCCGCAATATAATAGAGCAGTAGTAAGGAGAGAATCATTATGGCAGACTTGACTCATCGTAAAAACACACGTCACGTTAAGGTTGGAGACATAACCATTGGTGGAACTGACGAATTATTTATTCAAAGTATGTGTACAACTAAAACACATGACATGATGGTACTGTAGCCCAGATCAAGCGTTTAGAAGAAGCTGACTGTCAAGTTGTTCGGGTGGCAGTACCAGATGAAGCCGCGGCAGAAGCAATCGGTGCTATCAAAAGTCAGATATCGATTCCTTTAGTTGCTGACATTCATTTTGACTATCGTTTAGCCTTAAAAGCGATTGAACAAGGTGTTGATAAAATTAGAATCAATCCTGGAAATATCGGACGCAAAGATCGTGTAGAAAAAGTTGTCACTGCATGTAAATCTAAAGGTGTCCCAATCAGGATCGGTGTTAACGCGGGTTCTCTTGAAAAAAATTTCTTGCAACAATATGGTTATCCTACCGCTGAAGCGATGGTCGCTAGTGCTGTTGAGCATATAAAAATACTTGAAGATTTGGATTTTTACGATATTATTGTTTCATTAAAAGCAAGTGATGTTCAGTTAGCCATTGAAGCTTATACTCTGGCTGGGCAAACATTTGATTATCCACTACACTTAGGAATCACTGAAGCAGGGACCAAATTTTCTGGTGGAATAAAATCTGCAGCTGGACTTGGTGCTCTACTGTCTACTGTCTTTAGGTATTGGAAATACTTGTCGTGTATCATTATCTGCTGATCCTGTAGAAGAAATCAAAGTGGCTAAAGAAGTCTTGAAAGCATTTGGCTTAGCAATTAACGCGGCTACGTTGATTTCTTGTCCTACTTGCGGACGCATCGCAATTGATTTGATTCCAATTGCGAATGAGATCGAAGAATATATCGAAAAAATCAAGGCACCAATCAACGTTGCGGTTTTAGGTTGTGCCGTTAACGGACCTGGTGAAGCACGAGAAGCTGATATTGGAATAGCTGGTGGAAACGGGAAAGAGATGCTTTTCAAAAAAGGAAAGATCATTCGAACAGTTCCGGAAGAAATCATGGTTGATAAGTTGAAAAAAGAAGTTGATAGTCTTGCAGCAGCATATGCTCGTGGCGAAAAAAGATAATTTATGTAGGTGGAAAAAAGATTGTTACTTGCAATAGTTCAATCTTTTTTTGTTTGAAGGGCTTTTTTGTTACAATGAATGAGCGAGGGGGAATCAACATGGGACAACCAGTCATCTATCTAAATGAACAGATGAAAACAGGACAAGTTGAAACAATCAGACAAAGTGCTCCTGATTATATTGTTATTGATGCTACAAGAGAATCACCACAAGTGATTGAAGATGATATCGAGATCATGTTAGGTTGGGACAAAAATTTAGGTCAGCGTTTATTGAATTCTGAAACAAGCCACTTAAAGTGGGTTCAATCTATTTCTGCTGGTGTGGATACATATGATTTAGATCGCTTTTCTGAAAAAGGTATCTTACTGTCTAACGCTAGCGGAATTCATAGCATTTCAATTACAGAACATGTTTTAGGTGTTCTACTAGCTGAGTTTAGAGGTATTCGTACTAGTATCAACAATCAAGCAAATAAAGAATGGACAAGAGAGACTATTTCCTATAAACAATTGTCCATGCAAAAAATGCTAATTGTCGGCACTGGCCATATCGGTCAACAGCTTGCTAGCTTTGCAAAAGGCTTAGGTATTCAAACTTACGGTGTGAACACTTCTGGTCATGTAACGAATGGTTTTATCGAATGCTATTCTCATACAAATATGAGCCGCATCGTGAATGAAATGGATATCGTCGTGAACATTCTTCCTCTGACCGAAGATACTTATCAAATGTACAATGAGCGAATGTTTTTGGCAATGAAACGCGGAACCGTCTTTGTAAATGTTGGACGGGGACCTTCTGTTAATACCAATGATTTGATTCATGCACTAAACACAGAACAGTTACGATTTGCTGCTCTAGATGTTTTTGAAGAGGAACCGTTGCCTTCAGATAGTCCGTTATGGGACATGGACAATGTTTTGATTACGCCACATATCTCTGGTTTAACACCTGAATTCAAAACAAAACTATTAAAGATTTTTAGTCAAAATCTTACTCAATTTCTAAAAGATGGGACACTAGCTAAAAATGAAATAACCTTACATCAAGGGTATTAAACGATTAAAAATACTGTTTCGAATCATTTTATAGTGATTCGAAACAGTATTTTTTATTATTATTGATCTTTTTCCGTTTCCTTCACGAGATAAATTGGGCGTTTTTTTGTCTCCAAGAAAATTTTCCCAATATATTTTCCGATGATTCCTAGACAAAGCAACTGAAGTCCGCCAACAAATAAAATAATGCAGACCATTGATGGCCAACCACTAGTAGGATCTCCTTCGATAATCGTTCTAAAGAAGATAATCAGCATCGCAATGACTGATCCCACACATGAAAAAGCGCCAATATAAGATGCTAAATTCAGTGGTGCTTCTGAAAAGTTGACGATCCCATCAATCGAATAACTTAGTAGACTCCAAAAGGACCATGAAGTGGAACCAGCTATACGTTCGCGATTTTCATAAGAAAGATACTCTGTGTTAAACCCAACCCAACTAAAAATACCTTTTGAAAAACGATTGTACTCAGTCAATTCTAAAATAGCATCCACCATTTGACGTGTCATCAGACGAAAATCTCTCGCTCCATCTACCATTTCTGTTTCGCCGATTTTATTCACTAATCGATAAAACATTCTAGCAAAGAAACTACGAATAGCGGGTTCACCTTCTCGATCTCCTCGTCTTGTCCCGATGCAATCCAACTCTTTATTTGTCTCTAACATTTGAATCATTTTTGGTAACAGCTCAGGTGGATCTTGCAAATCCACATCCATCACTGTAATCAAGTCCCCTTTGGCTTCTTTAAGTCCTGCATAGAGTCCCGCTTCTTTTCCAAAATTTCTAGAAAAAGAAAGATAGCGAACTTTTTCAGGGTGCTCTTTATATAACTTTCTCAGTGCGCTTAGTGTTTGATCTTTTGATCCATCATTAATAAATATGTATTCTATGTTATGTTGAATGTGTGAGCTTACTTTCTCCACTTCTTCAAAAAACAACGGAATTGATTCCTCTTCGTTGTAACAAGGAACAATAATAGATAGCATGAAATTTCCTCCAAAAAAAGTATTCTTTGTTGATTATAGCATACATCTACGACAGAATAATATAAAAACTATAAATAGTATTGCGTATTCTAATTTGTATTTACATCCAAAAACAAATCTCGAAAAAAATCAGCGTAATATAAATAACAAACATTGTTTTATCCCAATCAGAGAAAAATCATCACCGATATTAAGTACATAGCTTTTTCAAGCAAAAAAAGAATTATTTAACTATTTTTAAATAATTATTACGTTTTTTATTTTTGTTTAATTTCTAATTGAATTCCCGCAGGTAAATGGTTATCATAGATACAGTAAATGATTTTCATATACAATCCATTATTTTTGTAAAGTTAATAACTTTTATTATTAAAAAATCATCATTCATTATTAAAGGGAGACTAAATATGCTAGCAGACATTTTATTAGATGATGTTGCTCAACGTAAAATCAACGTCTTCAATCACTTATTGAGTACGGCTGACGGTACATATAGCATACATTATTTTGAGCAATTTACAGATTTTTCATACGCCCGCTTGAATTCATTATTTTCTGAAATACATGCAGACCTTATGGAAAAGCAAGGTCTTGAGTTATTAACGGTCCAAGGAAAAGTACATATCGACTCTTCAACGTTGCGTGATATTCCATATTCTCAATTTTTATTTCGCAAAAGTCTACCTTATAAGTTTTTACTTGCAACAATTTTAGAAAGAAATTACACGATAGAAAACTTTTGTAAGGACCACTTTATTAGTCGGGCATCCATTATTCGCAGACTCCAACCACTGATCAATTATTTAAAAGATTTTGACATTCAACTAAACTGTACCAAACTTCAGCTGACCGGAAAAGAAAACTTGATCCGCATTGTTTATTTAAATTTCTTTTGGATTGCCTCTTACGGAGAAGACCTATTTTTAGCTTTAGATGAAACAAAAAGAGGCTTTGATTTATTTGATCCGGAAGATCATCAGTGGATGACTTATATAGAGCCTAGAGAATGGTATTTATTAACGACAATCTCTCAATTGAGAATCAAAAAAAAGCACTTCATTATCGAACCTCCATTTAAACAACTAACTTTCCCAAAAACAAATATGTCCTTTGTAAAAGAACTAGAAAAAGCAAAAGTTCCTCAGCATTTCATCGAATGGGAAGCGACTTTTCTTTCATTTATGATGTTTTACTGGAATATTTATTTTTATGCAGACGATCCTAGAATTCGCTATGTAAAAGAATATATGGAAAGTGATCAGCAGCCATTAGGTTCTTTAATTGAGCATTTTGAAGCATTTTATCAGCCTCTATTTACAGAAAAAGCATTATCCGAAGATGAAAAAGATGTGTTGAATATAAATATTTTCACTACTTGTCTAAATCATTTTGCAATAAAAGATTCCTTACCCCTCACTATCAATTTTATGGAATCTTGTGTGAAAGAACAAAATCCTTTGTATGAACCTCTTTCTAGCAAAGTTAGAAAGTTTTTAGAAGAGATTATTTCAAATCCAGAATTTGCTTGGATTAAAAATTGTTTAGAAGATTTAGTTTATATTTGTTCATTTTTATTACTTCCTTTTTATGAACGAAGCAATACAAAATATCAATTAAATGTCGGCATTATCTTGTCACCCAACGCGATTTTCCTACAATCTCTAC
This sequence comes from Enterococcus plantarum, assembly GCF_001730295.1. GTDB lineage: Bacteria > Bacillota > Bacilli > Lactobacillales > Enterococcaceae > Enterococcus_L > Enterococcus_L plantarum. The sequence goes on along the minus strand of NZ_MIKA01000007.1, from coordinate 43,166 downwards.
ACGATTTTTTAGAACAAATTTCATTTATTTCCGTCTCGTTCGTTACTTCAACGTCTGAGGATGACTATGATTTTTACATAGCAGCATCAAAACTTTTATTACCAAATAAAATTAAACAAAAGGGCAATTTCCAGATAATACCCTTATCTCCCACATTAGATTATCAAGTGGCGCTTATCGATACATTACATAAAAGATATAGAGCAAAATCTTCTTCTTTAGTCGTTTGATAGGTCTGTTTCTTTCTTTAGTATCGCTATCTATCCGTACTAAAAAAGTGGGGGTGGCAGCAGAAGTAACTCCCCATTATTGCTCGGAGTTAAACACTTCTGTCCCAACCTCACTTCTTTTTGTCTTTTTAATGCGTCAAAAGATGATCTGGCTATTGTTTCAAGTCTTCTTTATTTTCAGCAAATTTATAATTCGGCTCGTCTTTTTCTTCGTCGTAATCAACTAATAAATCATATCCTTTAAAAAACCAATCGTCTGTTTCTTCGATAAAGTACGTAATCTCATCAATCTCTTCTTTGACTAATGGTTGATCTGGCGCTTCTACAGACATCGCAATAGAAAAACCTTCGTGAACATCTGTCTTCCCATAAATCTTACCGTAAAATCGAATACCACTATCTGAAGTAACCCCTACTTCATCTTTGAACCATTGTTGCGCACGCGGCGTAATTGTTAATTTCATCTTAAAGTTCCTCCTAATTTAAAAACGTAGCGGGCTCGTTCAGCTCTGACTGAAAAATAGGAAAATATGATCAAGGCGTTTTTTATCTCATTCATACTCTATCCGTTTCTTAGAGACTAGCCCACTTATCACACCTATCATTTTAGCATAGAGTCTGATTTACGAAGAATAACTTGCTTGAATTTAACCATTCATCTTTTCATCTAATAAATCAACATCGTCTGTTTCACCAACTACTAGTAAATTATCATTTTCTCTGACAATTTCTTCTGCCGCTGGAGATGCAATCACGTCTGATTTTGAGCGACGTATCGCAACTACCGTCAACCCAAAACGCTGGCGAAAGTTTAAATCACCTAACGTTTTGCCGTAAAATTTTGGATTAGAAACGCGGACTTCTGCTAACGATACTTCATTTGATAATTCAATATAATCTAAAATATTTCTAGATACTAATTTATGTGCTACTCTGATGCCCATGTCACGTTCTGGATGGACAACTAAATCAGCACCGATTTTGTCTAATACTCTTGCATGGTATTCATTCACAGCTTTAGCTAAAACATTTGGCACGCCCATTTCTTTGACCATTAATGTAACCAGAATACTTGCCTGTATATCCTCACCAATCGCAACAACAACATGATCAAAATTACGAATCCCTAGAGAGCGAAGGGTTGCTTCATCTTGAGCATTCGCTACAACAGCATGTGTTGCGATATTCATATATTCATTCACTCGATCTTCATTACTATCAATAGCTAAAACTTCTTGCCCCGATTCAATCAAAGTCTGACAGATACTACCGCCAAATCTTCCTAAACCAATAATTGCAAAATTTTGCTTCATGTTTATGTCTCCTAGCGTTAAATTTAATTTAAGTATAACAAACAGAGTGGTAATTGAACAGAATCAGGAGGCTCCATCCCCTTACCTCAGTATTATAAAAAAAGTGAATAAGACAAACTAATACAGTTTATCTTATTCACCATAAATCGACATTTGTTATTTTGCTAATCCGTGTTGAAACGCATAGATAGCCGCTTGTGTACGATCTTCAACGTCTAACTTTGCTAAAATATTCGAAACATGGGTTTTGACTGTTTTCAGTGTAATAAATAGTTCATCAGCAATTTCTTGATTACTACGTCCTTTGGCAATCAACATCAAAATTTCATGCTCACGATTTGTCAAATCTTCATGTAAAACAGGTTCTTGCTTTTTAGTCAAACGTTCCATCATTTTAGTCGTTACTTCTGGTTCTAGAACACGTTCTCCTCTAGAAATCGCTCGGATAGCATCTGCAATCTCATGGGCCGTTGAAGTTTTCAAGAGGTAGCCTGCAGCTCCAGCTTCGATTGCTGGATAAACTTTTTCGTCATCAATAAAACTAGTGACAATAATGATTCGTGCTTGCGGCCAATCTTTTAAAATCGCCTTTGTTGAGTCGATTCCATCCATCACATCCATGACTAGATCCATCAAAATCACATCCGGCCGTAATTCTAACGCTTTTTCATAACCGATCTGGCCATTTTCAGCTTCTCCAACTACTTCAATATCCTCTTGGATCGATAAATAGGAAGATACACCTAATCGTACCATCTCATGGTCATCCACTAACATTACTTTGATCACTTGCTATTTCCTCCTTTATTACAGGCACCTTGATTTCTACACTCGTTCCTTGTCCTTTAAAGCTAATGATTTTAACAATACCGCCCATTCCAGCTACCCGTTCTCGAATATTTTTTAAACCGTAACTACCAGCTTTATTATCGTTTTCACTCATATCAAAGCCCACACCGTCATCTACTAAACGTAATAACACGTTTTTGTCTACTTGATGGAGATAGACTTCAAGTTCTTTTGCTTTAGCATGACGAAGTGTATTTGACAATAATTCTTGAACGATTCGAAATAAATGATCCTCAATACTATTATTTAAATGAACATCTTCAACATCCCACGTCAATTCGATTTTGATCTTCGTCTGTAATTCTTTTAATAATTGCTCGATCCCTTTACGTAAACTCTTTCCTTCTAAACTCACTGGCCGTAAGTGAAGCAATAAAGCACGCATCTCAGATTGAGAAGCATTGATGATATCGGTTACCGTCACTAATTGTTTACGAAACAATTCTGGCGTCTCACTTCGTTGCGCTTGTTCATTAAGCGCTGATAACATCATCATTGCAGCAAACAACTGTTGACTGACCGAATCGTGAAGCTCTCTGGCAAGCCTATGACGCTCTTCTTCTAATATTTCTTCTTTGGTTTCCCCGTCCATTAGCTGCGGACGGCTATTTAATAATTGCAATTCTTTTGACATTTCTAATAATTTTGTTTGGATTTTTAAAATATCTTGGTCAACTTCGCCAATGTACTGATCGTTACTCGCATGAGGGACACTTTTCGCAAGAGCTGGACTTTCATAACTGCCTCTTGCTAGTAACCGAAGTTTTTCTTCAATTCTACCATATTGTGACTTTTGTACAATAGATACAAGTAAAAATGTCGACAATCCCACCAACAGCGAGATCAAGAGCATATGGAAAATCAAAGGAATGTAAAACACTTTCCTTTGAAGTAATTCCAACATCCAATTTTTTTGTTTAATTGAATAAAAATATGAAAACAGTGTAAGTAACACAACAATAAACGTACTACAAGCAGCGTACAAAGAAAGCATCTGTCGAGAAATTTTACCCATCATACGCGAATCACCTCAAGATCACCAACCAATGTGTTTGTGATGATTTTCAAGCGGCGATTATTTGTATCAAAGTCATTACTGTATACTTTCAATGATTCATTTTTCAGATGATATTTTTCTTCTTCAAAGTTAACATTTCCGTAAAAAGTGGAATGTTCGAGTGTTACGGCAACACCTAGTGGCACTAATATTCTCGTACGGCCAAAGCCTTTACGAATAATAATGATGCTGTCATCTTTAGGCAATAATGTGTTCCCTAAATCAACGATTGTATCACCTGAAAGAACGTCTATATTAATATCATCCCATTCATAAACATTACTGCCGATCCGTTCATTGGCAAACCATGGACGTTTGAACCGACGCCCGCTTTTAGATTCAACATTCGTTGTTTCCACCATGATCATTTGTTTCTTTCTCCAAGGTGCTCGCTGCGTGATATCGACACCCGCGATTTCAACCCCTTTTAAACCAATAAATAAAACACCAAAAACTAACATCAACCAAAATGCAGGACTATTCATTACCCCAATCAAAATCAAGATAACACCCAATACTAATTGAAAATTATTAAAATTGCTACGATGAACTTTTTTCAGCGCATAGAGTGTACTTAAAATACCCAGTACTAATACGATTGCCAAGCCTGGGTTATGTATAATTTGCCATAAAGCTAATAAAAAAAGTAATGCTTCTACTACGATGAAAAAACGCCATGGGTTATTCATTTATAATCCCCCTTCCGATGAAATTAGTATACCTCGATTCTCCTATTAATGTTAGTTGCTAAAGCCCCATTTTACTATAGGACTTTAGCCCTAATTTTTTTAAACGAACCGAAACTCGTGAGCTATTTAGTCAGGTTTAAAGGGCAAGTCAAAACTAATGATAGCTTCGACTCGCCCTTCGTTCTTACTGACTGTTTGTTAACCAACCTTTATGATTCTTACTTGCATGTCTCCACCAGGAGTAGCAATTGCAACTTGATCGTTTAATTTTTTGCCGATCAATGCTTGTGCAATAGGTGAATCATTTGAAATTTTACCAGAAAAAGGATCAGCTTCTGCACTACCTACAATCGTATATTCTTCTTCATCACCATCAGGTAGTTCAATAAATGTTACTGTTTTTCCAATTGAAACTTCGTCTGAATCAACACCATCATTATCAATGATTTGAGCAAAGCGAATCATATTTTCTAATGTTGTGATGCGTCCTTCCACAAAAGCTTGTTCATCTTTCGCTGACTCATACTCAGAATTCTCAGATAAGTCGCCAAAGCTTCTTGCAATTTTTATACGTTCAACGATTTCTTTTCGTTTAACTGTTTTTAGTTCTTCTAGTTCTTGTTCTAACTTTTCTTTGCCTTCAAGTGTCATAGGAAATACTTTTTCTACCATGTTAATTTCTCCTTCTTAACTTACTACAATGTTTTATTTTTATTTTCATTGAAAAATTCCGCTTTCAATCCAGAAAAGAGTACCACGCTTTAAGCAAATTGTAAATAATATTCACTTAATTTTTATAAATCTGCTAGATTTTCTTCTAATCATCAACGCTTACGGTATCTCTCTTACGCTCAAATGTGCGAATCCCAAGGAAAGCGAAACGAGCCGCCTAAATTCTAGGTTGGCTCGTAATATATTACGCAAACTTAAAAGTTATTCACTTTTTTCAGTTTCTGTTTTATTTACATATTGTTCTACGTACTCTTGATGTTGTTCATAGGTCTCTGCAAAGTAAACATTCCCAGTTGAGATATCCGCAACAAAGTACAGGTAGTTATTTGGTAATGGATTTAACACAGCGTTGATTGCTTGCTCACTAGGACTATCGAATGGTCCTGGACCGTATCCGGTATTTTTGTACAGATTGTACGGTGAGTCTACTTCTAAATCTTTATATGTGACCAATTCTTTATGTTCACCTAATGCGTATAAAATAGAAATATCTGATTGCAATGGCATATTAGCCGCAATTCGATTAAAGAACACTTGAGCAATTTTTTTGCGGTCTTCTTCTTTCACGCCTTCTTTTTCTACCAATGACGCAAGTGTTAATACTTGTTGAATCGTCATTCCTTTTGCATGAACCATTGGGATAAACGGTTCAATCACGCTGTTAGACTTCGCAATCATCTGATCCACAAAATCTTCTAGTTTTGCTTCTTTGTAATAGTCATATGTTGCTGGGAATAAATACCCTTCAAAGCGATAACGAACATCTTTTGCTTCAGCAGCACTTGTTAGTAACTCCGGATATTTTTCCTTCATCGTGTCGAAGAATGCTTGATCTTTCATCAGCTCAATAAATTGATCCTTCTTAAAATTAGTGTTTTTTTCGATGGCATCACCGATTTTGTCAATATCAAAGCCTTCTGGAATCGTTACTTTTCCATCTGCAAGCTGAGTTGGTTCCGCGGTTCCACCTTCTCTTAAAAGTGCACCGATCTCATCTAACGTCATGTCTGGTGACATTTGGTAATAACCTGCTTGAAAATCCGTTAGATTTTTAAATTTCGCATAGTAATTGAATACCATCCCGCTTTTGATGACTTTACTGTCTTCTAAAATGTTGGCGATTTTCTTATTCGATGAATCCTCTGGAATGTGTACTTGAACTAATTTACTATCCTTTTGGTCAAGTGGTTGTAAGCCAGCATTGACATACTTATAGAAAGTAAACCCAAAAATGGCTATCACTAATAACAACACAGAGGCAACAATCAAGACAATGCGGCTGACAATGCGGTCTTCTTTTTTTCTAATTCGTTTGTCGGAATTATCTTCTTTAGGGCTCCGTGTACTCCCAAGCTCTGACTGTTCTTCCGACGAATCTGATCGTCTTGTCTGATGTTCTGCACTGCGTGAGCCAACTGATTCCATCTCATCCCGTTTTATCGGGTCTTCTTGAGTATCTGGCTGAGAACGGTACGTTCTATTATATTCTGCTTCGTTATGCTGTGATACGTTCTGAGCATTGTGTTCAGAAGAAGCTGAATCATCATTCTCTATTTCTTCTCCCCGCAAAGAACGCAAGACCTGATCTTTGAATGAAGCGTTGGAATGATCTTGATTATTTTGGTTATCTTCTGCCAAAACAAATCCTCCTTACTTTCTATGTATCTTGTTTAACTTTTACCATTATACATGAAAGCTTTTTAAATTTAAACTTTTTTAGAGAAACGTCACTAACTTGTAAGATTTGATTTCTTTTTAAAATCAACTAAATAGACTGAGAACTTGTGTCCTCAGCCTTGAAAAAAACCGATTATTAAGCACTAAACTTAACCATTCTACTATGATTATAAGGTTGATTAAAGTGGCGTAAGAAGAAAATATCGAGTAATTTAGTCTATTGATTGTCACTTTTTCTAAAATTGCCAGTGAGAACCTATGGAGTCCCATTGAGATATCTTCAAATGACACCATCTGCGTACTAATGATACGGCGCGAGTCCTCTTCGTATACGATTCGATTTGACGCCCTCTCTATACTGCTTTTCCCGCAGCGTTTCCTGCATGATTAGCACCCACAATAACTGTTTTATTTTGCTCATAAAGCGTTCCTATTCGTGCTATATTGAACTTAATTACGCCAATAAGAAGTCTTTCTTTTTAGTTTCTTATGATAATCTTCTCTACATCTTTTGGCGTTATAGCTAAATAATCAGCACCCGTTGATTCCAATTCTACTTGATCTCCAAATCCATACAGCACACCCATGCACGCTAATTCGTTTTCTTTTGCGCCTATCATATCATGGCTGCGATCACCGATCATCAATGTTTCATTTAAATTCGTGATACCTGCTGATTGGAGGGCATATCGTATGACATCCCCTTTTTTTGAACGCCCACTATCTAAACTTGCTCCATAAATCCCAACAAAATAATGATCTAAATCAAAGTGCGTCAAGATTTGCTTGGCGTAGATTTCTGGTTTAGATGTTGCAATATAAAGAGCGCAGCCAGCTTGTTTTAAATCAGCTAGTACTTCGACAATCCCCTCATATAGGTTATTTTCATACATTCCTTTGGATTGATAATAATCACGGTAATAACTTACTGCCTGCTCTGAAGTATGACGATCTAAATGACAAACCGTTTTAAATGAGTCGATTAAAGGCGGTCCGATAAAAGAATATAACTCTCGCTGTTCCGGTACATTTACATTCATTTTTTTTAAAGCATAAAGAACCGAGTTGATGATCCCTTCTCCGGAATCTGTGATGGTTCCATCTAAGTCAAACAAAATTGTTTTATACTGCATAGATGTCTCACTTTCTATTGTTTTATCTTGTTTTTTTAAATTAGAAACAGAAATATGGATCCATTTTACTTTTCATGAACATCTCCAGTATTAATCACTGGTTGGGTGCCTTTATCTGTAATGATCGAAACGAGTAGATTGTTGATTAATTGAACTTTCCGATCGTCAGTAAAGTTGATTTCTTGTCCATCTTCTATTTGTTCCAAAGCCATTTGAGTCATCGAAACTGCTCCTTCAACAATGATTTGTCTTGCTGAAAGAATCGCTTTTGCTTGTTGCCTTTGCAGCATAGCACTAGCAATTTCAGTCGCATAGGCTAAATGGTTTAAACGGGTTTCAATGACTTCTACTCCAGCAACAGCTAAACGTTCTTGCAATTCTTTCGCCATTTCTTCTGAAACTTCGGTTGTATTTCCTCGTAGAGTCAAATCATCCTCATTAAACGTATCGTAGGGATATTGTGTTGCAATGTGACGAATCGCCGTTTCACTTTGGATTTCTATAAAATCTTGATAGCGGTCCACATCAAATAGGGCTTTCGCGGTATCAACTACTTTAAATACAACAACTGCAGAAATTTCGACAGGATTTCCGTCTGAATCATTTACTTTTAATAGTGAGCTATTAAAATTTCGGACTTTCAAGGAAACATTAATTTTTTGCGTTAAAGGTGTTGTCACAAATAAGCCATTCTCTTTAATGGTGCCTAAGTATTGACCAAAAAACAAGATTGCTTTTGCTTGATTCGGACTAACTATTGTTAAAGAACTCAGAAATAAAGCTGAAATCACCCACAACACCAAACCAATTGCAATCATACCAAAACTTTCGATTGTCACTCCAGTATAAGTACAGTACCCGCCAATTATAATTAAGCTAACCAACACGACTAATGCAGCATAGCCATTCACATGAAATGTTTTTTTCTCTTTCATGATTTCCCCTCACTTTCTTTTTCCAGTTATTATTCTTATACTACTCTTCTTTGTTCCTTCCATCAATAGTTAAAAAGGATAAAACAGTTGCTTAATTATTAGTTTAGATGTAAACTTACTTTTAGTAAGTAAATTTCATAACAAACAATTGGAGGTTTTATATTATGCATACACAAATTCGTGGAATTCATCATGTTACAGCAATGACATCTAGCGCAGAAAAAATCTATCGCTTTTTTACAGACACTTTAGGGTTGCGCTTGATCAAAAAAACAGTTAATCAAGACGATATCCAAACCTACCATCTCTTTTTTGCTGATGATCTTGGATCAGCCGGTACTGACATGACCTTTTTTGATTTCCCAGGTATTCCACAAGGAACCAAAGGAACCAATTCTATTTCTCGCACATCTTTCCGTGTTAAAAGCGATGCTTCTTTAGATTTTTGGGTCGATCGTTTTAATGAGCATCGAATCGACCACGGCGAAATCCAACAACGTTTTGGAAAAAAATACCTAGAATTTGAAGATTTCGATAAACAACAATATCAATTGATTTCTGATGAGAATAATTATGGCGTAGCTAGCGGGACGCCTTGGGAAAAAACAGATGTTGTAGCTGAACATGCGCTGATTGGATTGGGGCCTGTTTTTGTCACTGTAGCAGATTTTGAACATATGCAACGGGTTTTAGTCGAGGTATTGGGATTTAAGCTAGTTGATGCGGAAGGAAGTTTCCATTTATTTGAGGTAGGTGAAGGGGGCAATGGTGGCAGTATCATTGTTGAACATCGAGACGATCTTCCAGAAGCACAAGAAGGCTTTGGGAATGTTCATCATTTAGCTCTTCGCGTCGCGGATCAAGATGCTTTACGTTTTTGGATCAATAAAATCAATCAACTTCAATTTCCTAACTCTGGCTTTGTTGAACGTTTTTATTTTAAATCTGATTATTTTAGAGCAGCTCCACATATTTTATTTGAATTAGCAACCGATGGACCTGGTTTCTTAGAAGATGAAACCTATGAAGCCGCCGGAGAAAAATTATCTTTACCACCGTTTTTAGAAGGAAAAAGAAAAGAAATCGAAGAATTTGTCAGACCCTTTGATACTTCTGATGCGAATAAAATTCGTCAATAATTAGGAAATGGAGAAGCCATATGTTGCATTATTCAACTAAGCATTTATCAGCAAAGCAATCGTATAAATTTCTATCAGGTAGCATCATTCCACGCCCAATCGCATGGGTAACCACATTGAATAGGGCTCATGATACGGTAAATGCCGCACCATTTAGTTTTTTTAACGCTGCAGCTTCTGACATTCCATTAGTCACCTTATCGATTCTTAGGCGAAATGGCGAAATAAAAGATACTGCCAGAAATATTATAGAAACAAATGAATTGGTGATTCACTTGGTTAATGACCAAGTAGTTGAATCCATGAATCAAACAGCCGCTTCTTTAAAGTCAGACCAAAGTGAAATCATCGTCAATAAATTAGACACAACAACAAGTAAAACGGTTAAGGTTCCTGGAATTACGGCTGCACCTATTCGTATGGAAGCGAGATTACATCAATATGTTCCAGTGAAAAATCATGATGACCAGATTATCACTGATTTGTTTATCATTGAAATAACCGATTTTTATTTTGATGAAGCTGTATTTGATCAAGAAAGCGAGTATATCCTACCAGAAACCTTTAATCCGATTGCTCGTTTGGCTGGTAATACGTATGCTCATATTAGCAACTTATTTGATTTAAAAAGACCAAATTAAGGAGCCTGGGACATAACTAAAAACGTTATGTTTCAGGCTCTTAGTAACCGAATAAACGGTGGGCGCAGAAGCAACTCCTTCGGAAATAAGCCGAAATTGCTGTAAAACACAACAAGGAACAAGTTGATGTTGCACAGTACCTACTTGGTCACAAAAATTTGAAGAGCAATTTTCGTCAATTCCTTCTTATTTCTCGGAGTTAAACACTTCTGCCCCAACCTCTATTATGATATGCCTTTTTCTGGTCGTAAATCTACGATTGGGACATTTCCGTCCAAAACACCACTAGGACTTTTTAACTTAAATACTTGTAATCGAGGGTCTACTTCTAAGATCATCTCTTCATCTAAATATCGTTTGGAATAATCCTTGATATAAATAGCTCCTATATCTGAATCTACAGTTAAACCAAAATCAGATTTATCCTGTACTTGATCCAATACCAATAAACGAAAACTTGTATCAAGAGAACAAACACCCATTTTAGAATAGTTACCCACACCATCATCTAAATCCAAAATAATCACTGCTTTACTTTCGATGTAAGGTGTCAATTTTACCTGCGCTTCGTTACTGATTTTTAAATACATCTTTGCTTCGCCTCTTTCTTAAAGAATACGTCTGTGATTGATAAGTGCCAGTAAATGGTTTGGACTAGAATTGCTTTCTATTCTAATCGCGCATAATTTCCAGCAGCAAATTCTTTCGACAATGCCACGTAATGCTGGGCATTTTCTTTATTTTTCCGAATTTCTTCTCTGGTTAACGGACGAATAACTTTCGCTGGTCGTCCAAATGCTAAAACGTTTGGTGGAATCTCTGTTCCTTCTGTGACTAAGGAACCTGCACCTATTAAACTTTTCTTTCCAATCACCGCATGGTTCAGCACCGTTGAACTCATACCAATCAAGGCACCCTCTTCTATTGTACAGCCATGTAGCATACAGTGATGACCAATCGTTACGTTTTCACCAATAACAACTGCAGCATCTTGATCGACATGGATCACTGTCCCGTCCTGCACATTACTTCCTGCATTGATCGTAATCGAATTGTTATCGCCTCTAAGGACAGATTGAAACCAAATACTAGTATCTTTAGCCAGCACCACATTCCCGTAAACATCGGCACTTGCCGCAATAAAATATTCTTTTGTCATCCTATTCACCTCTTCTACTAACTTCAGTATAACAAATTTAACTCAATTACGTAGTTGAAAAGTCTTCTTTGTATCAATAAAAAAAGAGGGTAAGATATGACTCTACGAGTCACATCTCACCCTCTTTTGATTAATCGTAATCGCCATCTTCTGCAAATTGGCTATTATATAGTTTCTCATAGAAACCGCCTTGCTCTAATAGCTCATTGTGAGTTCCTTTTTCAATGATTTCACCTTGGTTCATCACCAAGATCAAATCAGCTTCACGAATCGTTGATAGACGGTGAGCAATTACAAAGCTTGTGCGCCCTTCCATCACTCGCTCCATCGCTTTTTGAATCAAGGCTTCTAAACGAGTATCTACAGAACTTGTCGCTTCATCTAAAATAAGGATTCTTGGATCGGAAATCACTGCTCTGGCAATCGTCAGTAATTGTTTTTGTCCTAGAGAAACATTATCTCCTTCAGAATTGATTTCCATCTCATACCCATCTGGCATTGTCCGAATAAAATGATCAACATTGGCCGTCTTCGCTGCATCAACTATTTCATAATCCGTCGCATCTAATTTACCAAAACGAATATTATCAGCAATCGTACCTTCGTATAACCAAGCATCTTGTAAGACCATACCAAAAACTGAACGAACATCACTGCGATCCATTTTTTTCGTATCGATGCCGTCAATTTTGATAGCTCCTTCATTGACATCATAAAAACGCATCAGTAAATTAATCAAGGTTGTTTTACCCGCTCCAGTTGGTCCTACGATTGCAACAGTCTGTCCTGCTTGGACTTCAAAGTTCAAGTTCCTAATCAATGGTTTCGCTGGATCATAGCTAAAGCTGACATTATCAAATTGAACCGATCCTTGCACATTTTCCGGTAATGGGATATCTTGTTCATTTAATTCTTCTTCCGGCTCATCTAAAATTTCAAAGACACGGGTAGTCGCTGCTGAAGCACTTTGTAACGCCGCTGACAATTGTGTGATATTCCCCATTGGCTGACTGATTTGCCAAATGTATTGAATGAACGCTTGTAATTGTCCAACTACGATAGCACCTGTAATCACATAGTAACTACCTAACACAGCCATACCGATATACGTACCATATGCTGTCATCTGAACAAGCGGCAACATCAATCCTGAAATAAACGTTGCTTTAAACCCAAAGCTATTCAGATTGTGATTGACGTTTTTAAACCCTTGTAACGTTTCTTTTTCACGTCCATACAGTTTTAAAACGCTAAAACCAGTCATATTTTCCTGAACATATCCATTTAGATTTCCAAGTGCATTTTGCATACCTTGGAAGTATTTTTGTGAAATACCGACAATCGTTTTTGAAATAAATAATGATAACGGAATCATGATGATCGAAATCAATGCCATCAGCCAATTGATATAAAACATCATCACAACAGCCATCACAATACCTAAAATAGCTGAAACGATATTGATGAAACTTTGCTGCATCGCATTACTCACAGCATCCACATCATTAGTCACGCGAGACAAAATGTTTCCTTGTTGATTTTTGTCAAAATAAGAAACAGGTAATCGGTTGATTTTTTCATCGATATCTCGACGCAAATCTCGCATTGAATGTTGAACAACTGTTGCCATCAAAAATCCTGACAAAAATTGTGCCCCACAATACCCAAGCCCTACAATCAATATCCAAATTAGACATTTGATGATATAGGCGTAATTCAACCCATTTCCAGCAGCAACATTTTTACTGATTTCTGTTATGGGCAACCCTGAAACATATGGCATTGCAGCATTAAAGGCCACAGTTAAAACAGTAAAGATAATCACTAAAATAAAAGTTCCTTTGTAAGGATTGATGTATCTGCCTAAACGTCTAATAGAAGAGAGTGCGTTTTTCATGCTAATTCCTCCTCTGACAATTGAGAAGCAGCAATATCATAATAGATAGGGCAATTCTCAAGTAATTCACGATGGGTACCCATGCCAACGACATCCCCTTCGTTTAAAACGATAATTTTATCTGCATGCATAATCGTTCCAACTCGTTGTGCGACAATCAAAACAGTTGATTCGGTCGTTTCTTTTTTCAAACGAGCTCTTAACTTCGCATCAGTTTGATAATCTAGCGCTGAAAAACTATCATCAAATATATAAACTTCTGGGCGACGAATCACAGCTCTAGCGATTGCCAAACGTTGTTTTTGACCACCAGAGAAATTAGTTCCACCTTCTGAAAGAAGTTCATCATATCCGTCAGGCTTTTGTGAAATAAATTCTGTCGCTTGTGCGATATCTGCTGCTAATTCCATTTCTTCGATCGTCGCATCTTCTTTCCCATATCGCATATTTTCCGCGATCGTTCCTGTAAATAGCAACGCTTTTTGTGGAATATAACCGATTTTATTACGTAATGCACTCAATTTATAATCACGTACATCTACTCCATCGAGAAGTACTTCTCCTTCTGAAACATCATAAAAGCGTGGAATCAGTTGGATCAAAGTAGATTTCCCACTCCCAGTACTCCCAATAAATGCAACAGTTTCACCAGGGGAAGCTGTAAAGCTAACGTTACGGATCACTGGACTTTCTGAGTGTCCAGGGTATGCAAATGTAACGTTTTTAAATTCTAAATAGCCTTTTGTTTTTGTTTCTGTAACGCCTGCTTCATTTTCACGAATCACAGGTTCCATATCGAATGCTTCTTGAATTCGGCGAGCTGAAACAGCCGCACGAGGATACATCATAAACACACTAGCAAATAACATAAACGAGAAAAGTGCATGAAAAATATATTCGATAAACGCAATCAAATCCCCAACTAACAAACTGCCTTGGTCGATTTGAAGTGCACCATTCCAAATAATCAACACCATCACAATATTGAACAGGAAGAAAAATCCTGGTTGTGCTGCTGCCATCAAACGGAATAGGCTTTTTGAGCTTTTAGTATAGTCTTCATTGACTTTACTAAAACGACTTTCTTCGAACTTCTCATTGACAAACGCACGAATCACTCGTAACCCAGAAAGATTTTCTCTTAAAATACTATTGATTCCGTCTAAGTTTTTTTGTTGTTTGTTTGATAACGGTTCAGATATTTTAGCAATCAATACCACTGCTGCCAAAAGAAATGGCAAGGCTCCTAAAACGAACCATCCTAAAGATGGGCTTGTCCGCATAACCATATATAAGCTGACAATAAACATCATCGGAGTCATGAACCCAATCCGTAAAATATTTCCCATAAACAACATGATTTGGTACGCATCATTCGTTGTTCTGGTAATCAATGATGATACACCAATCGTTTCATATTCACGATGGGAAAAAGTCTGTACTTTTTCAAATAAATCATCCCGAATATCACGAACAATATTCGTTGTCATTCGTGCGCCAAAATACCCCAACATGATATTCATAACTACACCGACAACTGTGATTCCAATCATCAATAACCCTTGCTGTTTTACATAGTCAAAGTCATTATTTTTGATCCCAACGTCGATCATTCGTGCCAAAATCGTTGGTAAGCCTAGTTCTATCAATATAAATCCAAAAACACAAATGAAATCTAAAAACAATAATTTCTTATATCTCATCGTGTAACGCCACATCAATTTCAATCAATCATCTCCCATTTCAATTTTTGATCCAGTGCTTTCACTATAGCATAAAACTAACAGCTAGGTAAATTATATTTAAGTGAAATTTGAACACTTTTTAATAGAATAATAAACAGGACTATTTTTGCTATGGTATAATAGTAATTACTTTAATTTCAGTACTAAAATCAGGTGAAAGTGATGGAAATAAATCAATGAAAAAAATGTTTTATATTTCTTTAGGCTGTCTCACATTTGGATTGGGTACAATAGGGATTTTTCTGCCGATTTTGCCTACAGCGATTTTTTATATTTTGACCGCTTTTTTCTGGATGCGTAGCTCTGACTATTTATATACAAAATTTATTAAATCGAGCTATTATCAAAAATATATCCAAGAATCTATTGTAGAAAAAAAGATTACGCCTTTAGGCCGAGTAAAGTTATTCACAACGTTGTTTGTGGTTTTTGCAATTCCTTGTGTCATCGTCCGTAATCCATTCATGACGATTACCTTAGCCATTGTCTTTTTGTTGCATCTAATTGGTCTAAATTTGTATTTCAATAAAAAGAACGCTATACCAACAAAAGAACCGATTGAATAATCATCTTTTCTTTAAACTAATAGGTCTGTTTCTATACTTATTTACTCTTTTGTGATAAAATACGATTAATTGTTGTACAACACAACACAATGGACGGTTGAAAGAAAGTGCAGTTTCCATAAAACAAGTAAAGTGAAGCAAAGTCGAGGCTTCATTTCATCATTAACGACTGTTTTTGATGCCAATTGTTTTTAAGGTGGACAACCACCTCATTTTGTTGTGTTCAAAAATTACAGTAAGAAATAATAAAAATAAATCATTAACTGCATTAGCAGATAAAGGAGAAAAAACATATGATATATAAAGTTTATTACCAAGAAACAAAAGTAAGAAACCCAAAAAGAGAAGATACAAAATCTATTTATGTTGAGGCAGAGAGCGATGTTATCGTGCGTCAACAAGTTGAAGAAAATACCCCATACAATATTGAATACATTCAAGCGCTTGATGAAAATCACTTAGCTTATGAACAAGAGCACGCGGAATTCTCTTTAACGGAGTTTTAATATGAAAGTAAATATTAAAAATAATGAAACCGGCGTTTTTGCAATAGGCGGTTTGGGCGAGATCGGAAAGAACACTTATGGGGTTCAATTTCAAGATGAAATCATCATTATTGATGCGGGAATCAAATTTCCAGAAGATGATTTGCTTGGGATAGACTATGTTATTCCAGATTACAGCTACATCGTTCAAAATCTGCATAAAGTCAAGGCGTTAGTTATCACTCATGGACACGAAGATCATATCGGTGGTGTACCTTATTTACTACGTCAAGCAAATATACCGATTTACGCTGGACCATTGGCATTAGCTTTGATTACCAACAAATTAGATGAACATGGTTTATTACGAGATGCTGAACTTCATGAAATCAATGAAGATACTGTAATTCGTTTCCGTAAAACAGCGATTAGCTTTTTTAGAACAACCCATAGTATCCCAGACGCTTTAGGTGTCGTTGTGAAGACACCTTCAGGTAATATCGTGGCAACAGGTGACTTTAAGTTTGACTTTACCCCAGTTGGTGAACCTGCGAACTTACACCGCATGGCAAAATTAGGAGAAGAAGGTGTTCTATGTCTGCTTTCTGATAGTACAAATGCAGAGATCCCAACGTTTACGAAATCAGAAAAAACGATTGGTTCTTCTATTCTAAAGATTTTTGAAAAAATCGAAGGAAGAATTATCTTTGCCAGTTTTGCTTCCAACATTTTCCGTCTTCAACAAGCTGCTGATGCTGCTGTGGCAACTGGACGTAAGATAGCTGTGTTTGGTCGCAGTATGGAAAATGCGATTGTTAACGGTGAACACTTAGGCTATATCAATGTACCTAAAGGAACGTTTGTGGATGCAAGTGAGTTAAACCAACTACCTGCTGGCGAAACGATGATTTTATGTACAGGATCCCAAGGTGAACCGATGGCTGCCCTAAGCCGAATTGCTAACGGAACGCACCGTCAGATTTCAGTACAACCTGGAGATACAGTGATCTTTTCAAGCTCACCGATCCCTGGAAATACAACAAGCGTTAACCGTCTGATCAACTTGCTTTCTGAAGCAGGTGCTGAAGTTATTCACGGAAAGATCAATAATATCCATACTTCTGGCCATGGTGGTCAAGAAGAACAAAAACTAATGTTAAGTTTAATGAAACCTAAATATTTTGTCCCCGTTCATGGTGAATTTAGAATGTTAAAAATTCATGCTTCCTTAGCTCAAGATGTTGGCGTTCCTGCTGAAAATTGTTTCATCATGGAAAATGGCGATGTGCTAGCTTTAACAGCGGATGATGCGCGTATTGCTGGGCACTTCAATGCCAACGATGTTTACGTGGATGGTAATGGCGTCGGTGATATCGGTAATGTGGTCTTACGCGATCGTCGAATTCTATCTGAAGAAGGATTAGTCTTAGCAGTAGCGACCGTAGATATTAAAAATAAAGAAATTCTAGCGGGGCCAGATATTTTATCTCGCGGATTTGTCTATATGCGAGAATCAGGCGAAATGATCCATGAAGGACAACGTTTATTGTTCAATGCGATCCGCGAAGCATTAAGAGATGAACAGTGTACAGAAGCGAAATTGTGTGATGCGATTTCGGCTGCGTTACAGCCATTCTTGTTTGAAAAGACAGAACGTCATCCCATGATTTTACCAATGATCATGACTTCATGAGTTTGACTACCAAAAAAGCAACAGATGGATTTTTATCCGTCCGTTGCTTTTTTATCATTATACTGTAATATTTACCACTAAAACATTGGCTTTTGTGTGATTCACAACATAAGATGTCGTTGATCCAACCATCAGTCGTTCAAACCCATTTAAACCTGTTCTGCCTATTACAATTAGGTCGATCGGTTCTTTTGATTCTGTAAACTCAGCAATCAAAGTTTTCGGATAACCGTACATTACATAGGTAAAAACGTCAGATACTCCTAGTTCAAGAGCTTTTGACTCTCTTATTTTCATTTTGGCTTCTTCTTTTGTACGAATATCTTCCATCAAGTTTCCCATCGATAAGGTCAGTTCGCCAAAGTAATTTCCCGTCTCTTCTATAACAGACAAAATATTTAAGGTAGCACCATTTCGTTTGGCTATTTTTATCGCTTCTTGGAACGCATTTTCAGACTGCTCAGAACCATCTACCGCAACTAAAATATTCTTGTAGGTCTCTTCCATGATAAAAACCTCCTTCTTGGTACCTTCATTATACTACGTAAAAAGGCTTTCAACAAAAATACTGCCAAATCAAAAACTTTCTTCTTTACACTGATAAAAAGCCGTGTTATAGTAATCATGGAATTTCGTTATCAGATATCGTTGCCTTTCATAAGAATCAAGAAAGGAGAATTATTATGACATTTGGTAATAAAGTATTAAAATACCGTGTAGCGCTTGATACAGAGAAAAATTTGTTTATGGCTATCGATGCAAATAACCAAGCAAATATTGCTTATGGTATCACGATTACACAAGCAGTAAAAGAATTGAAAAAATCTATTTAAGGAGTTATCAACCTAAATGAACGATTCAAGTTCTAATACGATTTAAAGGCATCCAGTGAATGGTAAATCACGGATGCCTTTTTTGTTTTCTTAATTCTTTACTGACTATTCCAATCTTCTTTTAGTAGAATAGTCATTTTGGGTAATTGAGATAAATCATTATCAAGCTAACTACTAGCAATACAAAGCCAAATGCGCCTAGTGGAATCACCATACCGTTCCATGCTTTTTTATTAGTAAAGGCTCGCCAACGATAAAGAATACTTGCTAATCCAAGAAATGCCCAGGATACAAAAAAGATTATTAAAGAAATATTTAACATGTTTACCACCTCTTACTAAATAGTCTACAACTTCTAGTAGAAAAAGATAGTAACAAAAATGTAAGAACTCACTAAGTTCAAACGGAATAGGCTCCCCCATCAAGCGAATGACACTTCTCTTCTTCCGTTCACTAAGTATTGTGCATCTTCCGCTCTGCAATCAGTCACTATGTTTGACAATAAAAAAACACTTAGCAAATTTGCTAAGTGTTTTGGAATGGATTGATTAGTTTTTTACAACGTTAACTGCTTGAGGTCCACGATCTGAATCTTCAACGTCGAAGCTTACTGATTGTCCTTCTTCGATTGTTTTGAAGCCTTCACCTTGAATTGCTGAGAAATGTACGAATACATCGCTACCGTCTTCGCGAGAGATAAATCCAAATCCTTTTTCTGCGTTAAACCATTTTACTGTTCCTTGTTCCATTCTGTTGTTCCTCCTCGTGCTTAAGCACTAAATATTGTAACATTGCTCGTGTACGATAGAGGGTTTTAAAATTAAAACTTCTATATTGTCCCAAACAAGATTACACATATATTGTACATGCGAACCTTTATTTTTGCAAGAAATCTAGCTAGTCTACCGCAAAAAAATTTTCTTCTCTCATGCTGATGTAAACTTGTTCTCCGATGATAATGTGATCTAAAACTTCGATTCCCATCATCTTTCCACACTCTTGCATTCTTTGCGTAAAATGAATGTCACTTTCTGACGGCGTTGGATTGCCAGATGGATGATTATGGGCAAGGATCAAGCGTGCCGCAGAACATTTAACAGCGCTACGGAAGACTTCTCTTGGGTGTGCAACACTTTGGTTCAAGGATCCTTTAAAAACTGTTTCTTGTTTGATTACTTCATTTTTAGTATTTAAATACAAACAGACTAAATGTTCCTGCTGAAAATCTTGTAGTTCATAAATTAAATTTTGCGCGATTTGATAACTGGAAGAAACCTTGCCAAATTTCATCTGGGTACTTTGCTGGATACGATAACCAAACTCGATGGCTGCTCTTAGCTCAATCGCTTTGACTCGGCCAATACCTTTGATTTCCATCATTTCGGTGAGTGTCGCATTTTTAAGTTCAAATAAATGATTAAAATAATTTAAAAAATTTGACGCTACTTTCATCACATTCATATTCTTGGAACCTGTTCGTAATAAGATTGCCAGTAATTCCTGATTCGATAATGCTTTTTCTCCCACAACTTCGAGCCTTTCTCGAGGCAAACAATCTTCTGGCATCTCTCTGATAAATAGCTTTTCGTCTTTGATCAAAAAAATCACTCCTTAATACGCTTCTACTATAAGATACGCAAAGGAGTGAAGAGTTTATTTTTTTAAATAAGCTGGAACTTGAGTCAAACTCTCAAAAATTTCCAATGTTTTTTCTCTAATTTCGTCGGTGGGTGCTAATAAATCTGGTACCATGATTACTGGAATACCCGCAGCATCAGCCGCTGTTACACCGTGAAACGAGTCTTCAAAAATCAAGGTATTGTCAGCCTTTGTACCCAGACTAGCTAAGGCTTTTCGGAATATTTGTGGGTCTGGTTTTGCTCGAGTCACATCTTCTGCTGAAACAATGCCAGAAAAACGATCTTTAATTCCAGCTCCATCTAATAATAATTCAATTGCCGGGCGAACATTACTTGACGCAACGATTCTTGGAATGTCTTGTTGATCAAGAAAATCAAGTAATTCTAGAACCCCTTCTTTTAAGGGAACTTTCCCCGCTTCAAATACTTGATACGTATCGTCATATGATCGTTGGATAAACTCATCCACTTTTTCCTTACCAAACTCCTTATAGATTCGATGATAGTTCTCTTGTACTTCTTCATCTGATACACCTAAAAACTGTAAGTAAACTTCTTTACTATAGGGAAAATTCATCGCATCTGCTATTTTTTGAGTTGACTGATAATAAATCAATTCCGTATCAAATAATAAACCATCCATATCAAAAATCACGCCATCAATTTTTTTCATCTTGTCCTCCATTTATAATTATTGATTACCATTTTTCAAAGTGCTGAACCACACAAGCCCTTTTTATCGATAATCTACTCCGTATTGCCAGATCCTATATTCAATAATAGTTCACGTACTTGGGAAACAAAATAAAGAGAACCTGTCACTAGCATCAAGTCATCTGCAGACATTTTTTCTAAAATTTCCCCTAAGCCAAATTGCCATAATGAAACAATTTCTGTTTTATCGTCTTCAAAATGTTCCATTTTTGTTAATTCGATTGCGCGTGGATAATCAAATGTCGTTAAATACAAATGAACATTCGGTACTTTTCTTAATAATGCAATCATTTGATCGATATTTTTTGACGATAACGCTGAAAATAAAATATGGATCTCTCGATTTGGAAATTCTTTTTTTAGATTTTCTGCTAGTCGTCGCATCGCATGATCATTGTGCGCACCATCTAAAACAATTAAAGGTTCATCACTGATTTTTTCCATTCTAGCAGGCCACTGGGCTTGAGCCAGACCTTGATACACAGTTCTGTCGGTAAAGTTGATTTGCTGAGTCCTACAATAAAGATAAAACAGTTGAATCGCTACTGCCGCATTTTCTACTTGATGACGGCCTAATAACGGAACTTTGACTTTCGGTAATTTGCCCGCTTCCCCATAAAAATCAAAGATTTCACCCCAATTTTTATCTGGACGTTGGTATTCCGCTTTATAGTCTTTGTCATAGCGATAGACTTTGCTTTGTTTTTCAGATGCGACTTCATCGATCACGACAAAAGCCTCTTCTTCAATATTACCTGTTACTACAGGAATCGTATCTTTAATGATCCCAGCTTTTTGAAAGGCTATTTTCTGAAGTGTATCACCTAAAATTTCTGTATGGTCTTTTCCAATTGTAGTGATTGCGGTTAACATTGGTTTCACAACATTCGTACTATCTAACAATCCGCCAAGTCCTACTTCTACAATGGCGATATCAACTTTTTCATCTAGAAAATAGTCAAGTGCCATCACAGTCAACGTTTCAAATTCAGTAATTCCCGCGCTCTCTGGTTGGCGATCCATCTCACTGATTAAGGATTGATATTTCTCTACATACTGGATGATATGATTGTCTGAAATCCCTTTTCCGTTAATGGCAATTCGTTCATTGAACTGTTCGATATAAGGTGAAGTAAAGGTTCCTACGGTGAGTCCTAATTCTTCTAGCATACACCGTAAATAAGTTACAGTAGAGCCTTTTCCATTCGTGCCTGCAATATGTATCGTTGGTACTTTTTCTTCTGGATTACCGACTCGTTTCAATAAGGCTTCCACCCGATCAAGACCGGGTCTCGTTCCAAACGGCAGTCTACTATGAATCCAATCGATTGCTTCTTCTATCGTTAATGACATCTTATCAACTCCTCAGTCTCTATTATATCGAAAGCTGTAGTGCTTTTCACTAATTAACGCTTTTAATTCCGTAAATGAGCGATTGAAGGATAAAAAAATGCGATTGTATAAAAAATCGTAAATAAAATAACTGATTGCTTTTAAATAAATACAGATGTGATAAAATAATTAAACCTATATGTATGAACTGGAAACGGATTCTTTTGCAACAACTCCTAGACCCATGATAAACTAGGTTGTTAGTGTGATATTTCCACAACGTTCGTTAAAAAAAGTAGTATTGTTGCAGGTAGTTCGCTTGATTTATCAAGATTAATTGAACCTTTATCCTAAAACAGTGACACATTATTAGAATAGAGGAGCAGTATTAACTATGTTAAAAAACAGAAATAATTTATTGATTTGTGGGAGTTTCCTCCTGCCCTTCTTATTGTTGATCATTCTTTGGTCGATTTTAGGTTTAGCACCAATTGGGAATAATAATCTATTGGTCAGTGATTTAGGGACACAGTACATGCCATTTTTAAGCTTATTTAAGCAATTTTTCCAAGGAGATACCTATTCGCTCTATTCTTTCTCTGATGCCCTAGGTGGAACGATTTTACCGCTGAGTGCCTATTATTTACTAAGCCCATTCAATATTTTAGTCTTACTATTCTCTTATGAACAATTACCAATTGCGATTTTGCTGATTATTACGCTCAAAATTTCGTTTATGGGTAGTTCGATGTTCTACTATCTTCAAAAAACATATGCGCAATCCACGATTTCTACGTTACTCTTTTCAACATCCTATAGTTTATGTGGCTTTGTAACGGTTTATTGTTTGAACTTTATGTGGTTGGATGCGTTGATTTTATTTCCTTTACTTATTTTGGGGATTCAGAAATTATGGGACCATCAAAAGTACGCCTTATACTCCGTCACATTATTTCTGAGTATCGTAACAAACTATTATATGGGCTACATGCTATGTATTTTTGCAGTCTGCTATAGTGTGTATTGGTATTATCAAAAAACAGACTCGGCAAAAGAGAAAAGTATTTGGCAGTTTATTAAAGAAGGCCGCTTGTTTTTTGTCACGTCTTTTCTCACTGGCATCAGCACTAGTTTTATTTTAATTCCTGCCGTAGAAGGCATGTTAGCAACGAAAAAGACAAATTTTGATTGGCAGACATTTTTACCAAAACCTAACTTTGGTTTTAATTTTCTTTCCCAATTCGGTCTTGGTAGTGTTAATTTCGAGTGGCGCTTGGAGCATTTGCCGACGATTTTTTCTGGCATCTTGATGGTTTTACTCTTTATCGCTTATTTTCAGCTCTCAACTATTTCTAAAAGGGAAAAACGAGGAGCGGCTTTTTTGATTGGGTTTATTTTCTTAAGTTTCTGGCTAGAATTAATTAATACGATTTGGCATATGTTCCAAAGTCCAGCTGGATTTCCTTATCGAAATACGTTTATCTTTAGTTTCTTGGTCATAAAATTTGCTTATGAGGCCTTCCTTAAATTAAAACAAGGTGTAAACCTAAGTCTACGGGTTCCTACTATTTTTTCTATGTTACTCACAATTGGGTATGTCTCTTTAAAGCTTTCAAAAGAAAAAGTATTTCTTTTGTCTGATCATTATTTTATCATCAGTCTGCTTAGTGTTTGGCTAACATTTGCTTTAGTTGTTTGGATTCAAAAAATGACTGGTACAAAAAAAGGTTGCTTATATGGACTCTTATTTTTAGTCGTCTGCTCTGAGTTAGTCTTTAATTTTTGGATCAGCTTTAAGGATATTCCATTTGGTAACCAAGAAAAATTTGCGCAAACTTATCAGATTCAGAATAAGATCATTTCAGATTTGGAAGAGACAAACCCGAATCTCTTTCGGATAAAACAAACAGTTGATTCAGATGCAGCCGGCTATCATGAAAAAAACAATGGCTACAACAATCCAATTTTATACGGCTATGCAGGTGTTTCAAGTTACACTTCTACATTAGATGCAAAAACGCAAGACACGCTTCAAGCGCTAGGATTGTATCAAAAAAATGACCGTAGAATTGCTTATGTAGATGACTCCAAAGTGATCAATTTACTATTAAACGTGAACTATCAATTAACACCTGAAGTTAAATCTCATCAAAAGAATAGTTCAGGTGATCCTTCAACAAATGTTTACAAAAACGATGAAGCCATCGGTATGGGCTTTTTAGTCCCGCAAGACTTTCATTTGTTTAAGTTAGTGAAGAATCAACCGTTAAAAAATCAAGAAATGATTTTACAGCAGCTTCAACAAAACGATGATGCCTATTTTAAGGATACACAAAAAATCGCATGGAGTGAACAAGATGATACACACTACACGCTTACAACAAAAACAACCGCTAATGGTGAACTGTACCTTTATGCACCTGAAATCGATTGGGAAAAAATCACTTCGTTTACAGTAAATGGTGAAAAAATCAAACCTGCTGTTTATATAGCAACCAATCAATTGTTTAACCTTGGTTATTTTGAAAAAGATGATATCGTTAAATTACAACTTGAGTCTAATAAAGAACTTGAGGACAAAACGATCGAACTGAAGACCTTACAACAGGAGTCTTTTGATTCGCTTATTACTAAGCAAAAATCTCAAGCAATCCAAATGAAAGAAGAAGTTTCTGGTACATTGACCGGTGAAATTACTGTAAATAATTCTGTGGGCTCCTTGCTTTACTTAGCCATTCCATATGATAAAAATTGGCAAATCACAGTAGATGGAAAAAAAGTGAAAGCAACATCTGTTTTAGGGAATTTTACTGGAATTGACTTAACATCTGGCAAACATCAAATCACCATGCATTATCAACAACGAAACTTTATCGTGGGCGTTTTTATTAGCATTTCTGTGTTTTTAGGCGTATTATTCTATCAACTATTAAAGCATTTTACAGGTCAAAAATCCAAGTAATATTGAGAGGAAACTGAAGCCATGGGTAGAAAAATTCTGAATCGGGTCATCTATGTACTGCCTATTATAGGTGTTATCTGTTTTGTTGTTCTAGTGATTTACGGTTATTCTAAAGGAATTTTCCACTCCGTTCAGTCTTTGCAAGCTTTTATAAAACAATTCGGTGAATATGCGGTGTTTATCTTTATCTTTTTGCAAATGGTTCAAGTAATCGTTCCGATTCTTCCTGGAGGAATTTCAACAGTTGTCGGTATGTTGATGTTCGGCAATGTTCAAGGATTAGTTTATAGTTATATTGGCCTGATCATCGGCGAAATCATTGTTTACTGGCTAGCTCGTTATTATGGCAAGTCCTTTGCGCGATTGATTTTAACTAAAAAACGTTACTTGACGTTCGAGAAAATGTTGGATCGTCCTGAAAAAGGCATTAAGAAATTAATGATCGTCACATTGCTCGTTCCTTTTGCACCAGACGACTTAGTCTGTTTAGTCGCAGGACTTGCAGACCTTCCTTTTAAAGAGTATATGAAAATTTTACTTGTCTTTAAACTTTGGTCAGTGGCGACTTATGGCTATGCTATTTTGTTCTTGTTTAATCGTTTTTTAATCCAATAGAGGTACAAACAATTGTATAAAATACGTAAAACAGCAAGTTAGAGATGATGCTTGCTGTTTTTATGTGCTTTTCCTATCTTTTTTAACTATTATCTAAACACTCCGAAATAAATCAATTCCAAAAGATATATTTTTTAAACTACAAATATGTTATAGTTTACACAAACATATAAAATAAGGAATTAGAGCGAGCAACTGTGACTATTGAAGAAAAAGCTTATTCTTTGACTGTGAATCCTTACACCTTATATGAAGATACAACAATCACAGGTGGAACTGATTATTTTCATACGCATGTCGCTTTAATGATCAATGGCGAAGAAATCGAACGTAAGTTACTATCTTCAATCAGACAATTTACTTTTGATGTTGAAGGTTTGATTGACTACACAGATGACGAAGTAGAAATCGTTGGTTATCGTTATGAAGATGAAATTACTCGGAATGACGTAGTGATTCAAGAGCCTACGGTAGAGATGACACTAAGCCCATACAAAATAGATGATACTTTTGTAACGGGTAAAGTAACAGGCAAGTCCGCTAAAACTGTCCGTCTATATGTGAATCTAAGACGACAACAAACAGTGAAAATAGCCGAAGATGACACATTTAGCCTATTGGGCGTTGCTATTAACTCACCTACAGATAAAGTTGAGCTAGCTGTATTAAATGATGCTGGTATTGAAATTCAACGATTTGCTGTTAAAGTAACGAGCTAATAAATTGAGTGTAAAGAAAAGTGGATCGTTAATCAGATTTTTTTCTGGCTAACGTTCCACTTCTATATAATTAATTCACTGTCCGTAGTTGTGCAATTCGTTCCTTCACAACGACTTGTTTTTCTAAATAGTCTTTTTCTTTTGCTTTTTCTGCTTCCACAACATCATCTGGCGCATTAGAAACAAAACGTTCATTCGCTAATTTTCCTTGCACACGTTTGACTTCTTGCGTCCATTTGTCTAATTCTTTCTCTAGACGAGCTATTTCTTCTTCCACGTTGATCAAACCTGCCAGCGGTAAATATAACTCTGCTCCAGTTAGAACCGCTGACATCGCTAATTCTGGTGCAATGATATCACTTGCAATCGTCAACTCTTCTGGATTACAGAAACGCTCGATATAATTTGTGTTGTCGATCAAGAATTTATCTACTGCCTCATCACTTGTTTTGATCAATAATGTAATTGGTTTAGACAGTGGTGTATTCACTTCAGCACGGATGTTACGCACTGCGCGAATCACTTCTTTTAAGACTTCCATCCCACGAGCGGCGGTTTCATCCGAAAACTCTGCCTGAACAACTGGGTAATCGGCAATCACAAGGGATTCACCTTCATGCGGAATATTTTCCCAGATTTCTTCTGTCACAAATGGCATGATTGGGTGTAGTAAACGCAAAATTTGGTCTAAGGTATAGACTAAAATGCTACGTGTTGTTTGTTTTGCCCCTTCATTTTCGCCGTACAGAATTTCTTTACTCATTTCAATATACCAGTCACAGAAATCATCCCAGATAAAGTTATATAACTGACGACCTGCTTCACCAAATTCAAAGCGATCGAACAAATCAGTTACACGCGCAATCGTTTCGTTTAGACGTGTTAGAATCCAGCGATCTGCTACTGTTTTCTCACCGCTAAAGTCAATATCTTTATAAGACATTCCTTCAACATTCATGATTACAAAACGGCTGGCATTCCAGATTTTATTGATAAAGTTCCAAGAGGCATCCATTTTTTCATAACTAAAACGCATATCTTGACCAGGTGTAGAGCCATTGGACATAAACCAACGCAACGCATCTGCCCCGTATTTATCGATGACTTCCATTGGATCGATTCCGTTTCCTAGAGATTTACTCATTTTACGTCCATCTTCTGCTCGGATCAAGCCATGCATCAAGACATTTTTAAATGGTGCTTGTCCTGTAAATTCTAAACTTTGGAACATCATGCGGCTAACCCAGAAGAAAATAATATCGTAGCCTGTTACCAAAGTACTTGTTGGGAAATAACGCTGATAATCAGCTGCTTCTTCATCAGGCCAACCCATTGTTGAAAATGGCCATAATGCTGAACTAAACCATGTATCTAACACATCAGAATCTTGGGTCCAATTCTCTGGATCGGCTGGTGCTTCCATGCCAACATACATTTCGCCTGTTTCTTTATGATACCAAGCAGGAATTTGATGACCCCACCATAATTGGCGTGAAATAACCCAATCATGTACGTTTTCCATCCAACGTAAGAATGTTTGATTGAAACGTGGTGGATAAAATTCTACTGCATCCTCTGTATCTTGATTTTTGATGGCTTTTTCAGCCAGTGGCGCCATTTTAACAAACCATTGTGTGGATAAACGAGGCTCAACAACAACACCTGTACGCTCTGAATGTCCAACACTGTGATTCATTGTTTCAATTTTAATCAGACGACCCATTTCTTTTAGATCAGAAACGATCAATTTACGTGCTGCGAAACGGTCCATCCCTGCATATTTACCTGCTAAATCATTCATAGAACCATCTTCATTCATGACATTCACACGAGGTAAATCATGACGATTACCCACTTCAAAGTCATTTGGATCATGGGCTGGTGTGATTTTTACGACACCTGTTCCAAATTCCATATCTACATACTCATCTGCAATAATCGGGATTTCTTTGTCTACTAATGGCAATGTGACTGTTTTGCCGATCAAGGCTTGATAACGCTCATCATCTGGATGAACAGCAATCGCCGTATCGCCTAACATTGTTTCAGGACGTGTTGTTGCGATTTCCACAACACCTGTTCCGTCCGTCAGTGGATAACTCATATGATAAAAGGCCCCTTCGATATCTTTGTGGATTACTTCGATATCAGATAAGGCTGTTTTGGCTTTTGGGTCCCAGTTGATGATGTATTCCCCACGGTAAATCAGGTCTTTTTCGTATAAAGAAACGAAGACTTTACGGACAGCTTGAGATAATCCGTCATCTAAAGTAAAACGTTCACGGCTATAATCTAGTGATAACCCCATTTTTGCCCATTGTTCACGGATATGAGAAGCATATTCTTCTTTCCAATCCCAAACTTGCTCAACAAATTTTTCACGACCTAAATCGTAACGAGAAATATCTTGTTCAGCTAATTTTTCTTCAACTTTTGCTTGGGTTGCGATACCTGCGTGATCCATTCCCGGCAGCCATAATGTATCAAAACCTTGCATTCTTTTTTGACGGATGATCATATCTTGTAAAGTGGTGTCCCATGCATGACCTAAATGTAGTTTCCCTGTAACATTTGGCGGTGGAATCACGATTGAATAGGGTTTTGCATCTTTATTGCCGTTTGGTTTGAATAAATCTTGGTCTAGCCATTTTTGATAACGGCCTTGTTCTACTTCTGTAGGTTGGTATTTTGTCGGTAGATTTTTTTCTTCTGACATACGCGTTCCTTCTTTCTGATTCTAATTTAAATGAATGGTGAAACGATAAACTAAGGTGACAACGCTCCTTATAAGTCGCCTTGTACTGTTCAACATCAGATTGCTTCACAATCTGTGATGAACATGTAAAAAGCCCTAAAATACTTTCGTATTTTAGGGCGTAAACTTCTGTACGCGGTACCACCTAAATTGTGTCTGACGATCCAGACACCGCTTCATTCGTGAGGTAACGATCACTACTCGAATCATTCTACTCCATTCAAATCATTGACTCCCAAGCTACCTTCTTACTGGTTATGTGAAAATCTTCCACCGATTGATTCTCTCTCTAGAACGATGCCAGTAATACTCCTCTTGTTCATAGTCTTTGAATCATTTTAACATTGAAGTGAGAGATAAGTCAATTTGAACTAATCTTGTCTTATACAAAATTTCTTACTCAAGTCTTTCATTTATATAAGTGGTATGGTTTAGTATTAGATAGACTTGAAAGGGGAATTTACATGTTGGAAAAAACAAAATTAGAACAATATTATGAGTATTGTCACTACCAAAAAAAATTGGATAAAAAAACATTAAAGGCTTATAGAATAGATCTTCGGCAATTTTTTGAATACATTGAAGAAAACAATTTTAGCCAGATTAATCGGTTAACGATTGAGAATTATATACAATATCTCTCTTTAACTTATAAAACTACTTCCATTAAAAGAAAATACGCTTCTTTAAAAACTTATTTTAGCTATCTAGTCTACATGGAATTTATTTTGTTAAACCCATTTAGCAATATGCGCCTTCAATTAAAGGAAGATACACTTTTACCAAGAATTTTTTCTTTAAACATACTTGAACAACTTTTAAAGACAGCTTATACCCAAAATTCTGAGCAAGTAACCAAACAAACTTCTTTTCAACGTTTTACTAAAATTCGTACTATTGCAGTTTTAGAACTTTTATTTTCAACTGGAATAAGAGTTTCTGAATTATGTAATTTGACGCTAGAAAATACAGATTTAACCAATCAAAAAATTTTAATCAAAGGAAAAGGTTCTAAAGAACGAGTTCTATATTTATCTAATAATGAAGTTATTGTTGCAATGCAAAAATATATGCACCTTCGAAATCAGTCAAAATCAGATTGTCCAAATTTTTTTATTAACCGCTTAGGAGAACGGCTATCTGAACAATCCGTTCGAACAATTATCAATGATATTGGAAGAAAGGCAGATATCTCTACTCATTTAACCCCCCATATGTTCCGGCATACCTTGGCTACTACTCTTTTAGATGAGGGCGTAGATTGCCGCTATATTCAAAGGATTTTAGGTCATAGTTCGATAAAAACAACGGAAAGATATATCCATGTGAGTTTAACAATGCAGAAGAATGTCCTTTTGAAGAAACATCCGAGGCATCATTTCTCATTTGAGTGATTTTTGAAATAATCTAGCCCTGACAATATTCTTGCTGAACAAAGGATAATAAGCAATTATCGGAGGTTGAGTGAAAGATGAAAAAGAAAAAAGAGACAACTATTTTATTTTTAGCTAAATATGCACCAAATAATTTAGACGAAGTAATACCGGATAACATTTATGACGAAGTTTATGCGCAATATCATCATAAAGTTTATGAGGTATTAACCAAAAATTATGGAAACATTATATCAGCAACAGATCCTGGAAAGGTTCTACGTTTGAATGAAGAAGTTGACTATATCTTTTCTTTATATAATAAGTTTCCAATCAAAAATTCAGAAGTTTTCATTTCTTCTGTCTCAGAATATTTAAAAATTCCTTATTTAGGTGCTTCTCCTAATATAAGAGCCTTAGCTGAAGATAAACACTTAGCAAAACTTCTCTCAAAACATGAAGAAGTTCCAACAGCAAACTGGAAAACTTACAATGTGGATCAAGAAATTATACCCCCTAATTTTCCCCCCCCTTATTTTGTAAAACCGAGATTTGGTGCAGCATCTGCTGAAATTGATGAATCCTCTATTTGTGCATCTTGGAAACTCGCAGAGAAAAAAATAAAAGAACTGTACAAAAAGGACATTGATGTTATTTTAGAAGAACAAATAAAAGGTATTTACTATACTTGTCCTGTTTTAAATAATTTTGGTGTACCTCTTTTTTTGACACCTATAAAAGAAACTTCCACATTGAAAGATAATGTGGTAACACATCAACAAAAACGAAAGATTCAGGGGGGATTATCTAGAGAGTTGAGTATAGATAAAACCATTAATCATATACTATTGAGCTTTTCAAAAAAACTATTTAAACAAATACAACCACTAGATTACACTAGATTTGATTTCATAGTTGATGAAAGAAACGGTATTCCTTCTTTTTTAGAATTTAATGTATGTTGTAATCTCGGAGAAAGTTCAACAATTGCTCAAAGTTCTCTTGCATCTTCAATTTCTTACGAAAGTTTATTGACTAATATTATCGATTCTAGTATGTGCAGACAAAAACTGATTTCCTATTCAGAGTGTCACCAGTTTTAAGGGATCAACATACCAGTATACTAAATAACACGGTTGATAAAATTTTTTCCATTGCTCAAATGAAATAGATTCTTTAAATTTTTCATGACACAACAATTTTATTAGTTGTTGTGTCTGCTCTGGATGCTTACGGTCTAAAAATTTTTGACAGTTGTCGATACATTTTTTTATTTCATTTGTTTGACAACATTTTTCTATGAATAACCTGTTAATATAGTATCTTTGCCTTACTCGATCAATTTCGTGTTCTTCAACTTTTTTTTCTAGTGCTCTTATTTTTGTTAATGCAAGTTCTCTATCCGTAAGTAATGTAATACACGCTTGATTTATATCTGAAAATATTTCAGGCATACTATCTTTACTTTGCTTCTTTGCTAGTTTGAAATAGTCAATAGCAAAATCATCTTTTTTATTGTAAGCATAGCAAATTCCTAAATCATTAAACACTGCATACGAATGATGATTCCCATATATTTGTAATAGTTTTTCAGCTTTTTCTAAATATTCTTGAGCTTTCTTCGTCTTGCCAATTTGACAATACTCTTTACCTTTATTACACAAAGTAGTAGCATACCCAAAGTTGTCCTTATGTTTTTCAAATGATTCTAGAGCTTGATTGTATATTTGGATAGGATCATCAAAAAGCATAACAGAATTACGTAAAAGATATCCAAAATTGACTGATTTTTTCACCAAAGAGCTACAATCTTCAAATATCCTCTTAGCTGTTTCCAACTGATTAAGATGAATATGCGAACTAATCAAATATGATAATAAGAGACATTTTCTATCATTCGATTTTGTTTGATTGATTGCTTCCTCAAGTGCAACAACTGCTTCGTCCAACCGCCTACAACGATTGAGTAGTACCCCACGTAAGTTTCGGTAGTTTTCATCTTTGTAATTCTCTATTTTTTCTAGAAATTCTAAAGCTATTGAATATTTTCTCTCCTTACAATAAATTATACAACTGATTAAACAATCTTCTTCTTTATCAGGAGATAAATTAGCATCTTGAATTAACTCTTTATCTAAGGTTTCTCCTGTTATTAGCATAATATCTAATAGTTTTCTAGCTATATTTTCCACTTGATCACTATCTAATTTTTTCCCAATTCTATAATATATCAAAAGCTCCTCTTTTGGTATAAATGAAATATTCATCCCATCAAAATATTCGAGAATAGTATCTTCATATAAATAAGAAGCTCTTAGATCTAAATCAGTAAAAATATGATTTAAAGATACACTTAATTGGACTTCTTGAGAATAAAAATCCTCTCCTTTTATTGAAACAACCTCTGCTGCTTGAAGCTTCTTTAATTCTTTGTTTAAATCTTGAGAGCCATATATCTTCATTATGTCCTTTAAAAGAGGTAATCGAATAATGATCTCTTGAAGAAATCTATTCGACAAACTCCCCCCGCTATAATACAACACTTTTAATAGTTCCATTTGGATACTATTATATTCTTCAATAGTTTCTGTTTCTTTTCGAATTTCTTGTACAATTTTATGAATATTTTTTTTGTTACTCTCTAAAACTTTTCGAGCCTTTAGCTCAGATAATTGTTTTTTTGTATACAACTCTGCTAATTCTTGAATTAGTTTAATTTGTGGCTCAGTAAATTCAATGATTTTATGTTTAATTCGACAATCATGAATGCAATTTTTAAATTTTAGGCAATTATCATTTTCTTCGTTTTGAATAAAAACTAAATGAAAAAATTTTATACGAGTTAATGAAATTAAAAATGGAAAATATCTTTCATTGATATTTTGCATATGATCTAAAAATAATACAATCTTTTCAAACTTCTTTACAGATAGTCTATCTGTGAAATAGTGTATCAAACAAGATTCAAGCAACGACTCATCACATTCTGTATAAATGTGTTTAGCACTTTTTTTACTTCCCACATGTTTGAGAACGGAACCTCCTACAGGTGATAAATCCAATAAAGCTGAAACTAATGACGTTTCTTTTTCCCCAAAAGCTTTATCTACATATCTTTTGAAATCAGTATAGTTTTCTTGATCATAGGAGAGTTCTTTTAAAATGACTAATGGGAGTTCACAATCTCTATCTAGCAGTCGATACATCAATAAAGAATTCATTTTTTTCTTTTGTTCTCTATAAATAAAATTTTTTATAAAAGAGCTAACTCCACAGGCTCTTACTGCCTCTACAATACTAACTTTTGTTGTGTCACTATCTATGCTCTTTTTTAATTTCTCTCTTTCAGTATCTCTATTAGCGTATTCAGATACTTCTTTCATCTTTCACTCAACCTCCGATAATTGCTTATTATCCTTTGTTCATTTTTATTTATAAAATTTTTTATCCTTTAACAACTGAAACTAATCCATTTTTACTTACAGCTCTACAACAATCGCTATAAACTTCAATGAATGCATAGGCTGGATTTACTGCTATAGATCTTGCTTTTTCCATTCCATTTGTTAGAGGCTCGCCTCTCTTATAATGCTCTATAATTTGTTCACTGATATCAACCGTATGTACCTCATACGAATCCCCTAAATAACACTTCGAGACATATCCTAACAATAAACCAGATAACTCCACTTCTGGAATTTCTTTAGCAACACCTGCCAAAATCTCTTCTATCTTCTTGTGAGCAATAGTAGCATTTCCACTGTCTAGATTGCTAAGATTATCCACATACTCTTTACTCCGTTTACGTCTTAGTACTTTTTCAATTTGAGTATTTCCAAAACTCACCGAGGATTTATTTTTTTCACTAACATTAAAAACTGTATCAACTTGTTTTTTATTTGTTCTATTAATCAATGGTCTAGGCATTAAAACTCACTCCAATCAAACTAATACTTTTCGCGTTTTTTGTGATTGCTGCTCCTTCAATGCCACTTCACTACCAATCGGTTTTCCAGATGCTGGTACAGCTCTTGATTTACCCCATTCTCTGATTGAATCGATTTTCTCTGGACTAGTTTGAGACAGTGGCACGACATTTTTAAATACTTCTAAAATTGTTGTTTCATTTAGACTAAAATTATTCTGAGCCAGTTTATTATAAGCCAGTTCTCTTACTGTAGATTCCAAATCAGCTCCTGTAAATCCATTGGTTAGTTCAACAATTGAATCTGCTAGTTGACCTTCAAAATCCAGCTCTAAATACTTACGCATGTATATAGAGAGAATATCTTTTCTTTCTTCTGCTGTTGGTAAATCAACAAAAAATAGCTCATCAAAACGTCCTCGTCTTAATAATTCTGATGGCAACAAACTTACATCATTTGCGGTGGCTACAACAAATACTTGCTTTTTACTTTCTTGAAGCCAGAATAGAAACTGTCCTACCATACGTGTAGATACACCGCCGTCATTACCAGAAGTCGCACCTGAAAGTCCCTTTTCAATTTCGTCTATCCATAATATGCAAGGTGAGACGTTTTCAGCTGTGGTTAGCGCATCTTTTAATTGTTGTTCAGACTGTCCTACGAAACTCCCTTGAACAGTTGCAAAGTCTAATCTATATAGTGGTAATTTCCAGTTTGCTGAAATAGATTTTGCTGAAAGTGATTTACCACAACCAGGAACTCCCACAAGTAAAATACCTCTTGGTGATTGTAATCCTCTTACTTTCATTTCAGCTCTTTTTTCTGGTGAAAGCAATGTTTTTTTTATATCTAACCATTTTTTTAGGCCTTGTAATCCACCAACATTTTTGACGCTATCTTCAATTTCTATTTTCTCTAAACCAGAAATATCTGAAAATAATCGATCTTTAGCAAATCTTACTTCATCCATATCTGATTTTTTTATCGACTTATTCGCAATCAATGAAGAAATGATGTTCTCAGCTTCAATCCTCGTAACACCAGATAATAGCGATGACGCCTCACGAACATCCAGATCATCCCACTCAATCAAAATTTCTGAACGATATTCGTCAATAAATTCTTTAATAATTTTGTACATGTCCTCTTCATCTGGCAAATCAACTTTGATTATCATTCCTAATCTTTTCAACTGATTCCAAACAGGATTCGTTGAAAAGATCACGATTGATCCACCAGATTCATTTGCTAAAGTTACTAAATCCAATAGTTGTTTTGCTTCGGAATTGTCATTTGATAAATCTGGTACTTCCGTTAATACAAGTGTTAAATTCTGTTTCTTTTTCATTTGTTCACTCATAAAATCTATCGCTGCATAATATGATTTATCTTCTGTTAATAGCTTCTCACTAGTTAAATCATAGATTCCTTTAGATAATGTATGGACATAAAAAGGTAATGCTAACTCTTGTGAAACTCCTTCTAATATTTCCAATGTTCTTGCGCGTTCAATCGTATTAATTACGATTAATGGAATACGCGCAATTGAGTATCTTCTCATCAAATCTTTGCATTCATTTATACTCCCCATAATACTTACTCCTTCAATTTACTTTATGATTTTTGACAATACTCGACATTTTTCCAG
Organism: Enterococcus plantarum; assembly: GCF_001730295.1. GTDB lineage: Bacteria > Bacillota > Bacilli > Lactobacillales > Enterococcaceae > Enterococcus_L > Enterococcus_L plantarum. The sequence continues at coordinate 6,709 of NZ_MIKA01000007.1, read as the reverse complement.
AATAATCGCTCTTTGCACTATCTTCTAATGATTTTTGTATACGATCAGTATGTTCTCTTACTAACTCTTTAAAACGTTGTTGTTCCTTTTCTGGAATAACAGGTATCGTCACTACTTTTTCAATATTCTGCAACTCTTTTCTAAGGGCTAACAATGCTTGAATGTATCTACCTTCGTTTCCACTCCCATTTGCTTGACTCTTTTGAAATTTATCCGTTGCGAAAACCAATCGATGATTCACAACATCAAAAAGTTGTTTTGTAAATCTTTCGGCAATACCTGATTGCCATTCAATTTCTCCCTGTTTCATCGCTTCCAACACTTCATTGTCATTACAAGAATCTTTTAATAGTTGAAAACACTCTACCCATTCTTTATAAATTGTGGGGCTCTTCATATTTTTCTTTTCCTTCTTACTACGACTGCCTCTGGTGGAACAATATCCCAAGTTGGTAATCCATTAGCAAATGAATTTTCTTCCATGTTCACTTTATGTTTATACTCTCCATTTGCCATATTAGGTAAATCTTTTTCACAATTCTGGCAATAAATAGACTCTTGACTGATTAGATTTTCACAATTCGCACACTTTTTCATTTCCTTCTCCTTTATTCCTTTACTTTTACTCGACGAATCGATCCAGATAATTTTTGTACATACTGATCCGGTGAAATTTGCTCAAGATATTCTATTACTTCGTTTCCTTTAGCATCTGTTAATTCAAATTCCTGTCTAAAATCGACAATTTCAGCTAAAATAGCACGGATAATTTCTTTTCCTGTTGTTATTTGTTGTTCATATTCCGTTATCACTTGCGCTCTGAGCTTAACCATCCTTTTTTTCTCGTTGAAAGAACTACTTGCCACCCAAATACCAGCTATAACAGCTAAAATTCCGACTAAAGGATTTCCAGTTATCATCATCAATAACCCAATTCCCCCAACCAGTGCGCCAATCTGTAAACCATATTCACGAATATTAGGTAAAACTAAATCAGCTAATTTCTTCTCTCTTTCGGATACCACAAACTCATCATATTCTGAGAGTATTTTTTCTTCTCCACTACCATCAGTCGACGTAAATACAAACTTATTTACTACACACTGAACTTTGGTTGGAACCTTTGCTCTGTTTTCTGCTATTACGTCATTGTATGCATTCATAATCCATTCTTTCGACAATGCAATAGCAAATTTTTGCGTTGAAGCACTCGCCCCTGAATTTTCTGGTTTCATCGCAACATCTGTTAACAGTTGTGAAAAATCTTTCTTCGTAGCAAATATAGTTTTTTCTACGTTCATCCCTCTCTTCGCCGCTGCTTCATCGCCACCACGGTCAATAATCAATTCATTCAGTCTTTCATCTTCCCTAAATGGAATTTCTTCCTCATCAAAATCACTTACTAATGTAAAAAGAATGTCATCTAATTGTTCAACTAATTTTCTCTTAGACGTTTCTTTGTTGAAAATCCCTTGAAAATAATCAAAAATCACTTCATGTAAATTGGCACCTTTTAACACATTCTCAAGCTTAAGCCAAGTAGAACTATATTTTTTTAAATATGGATAGTCTGACCTTATTTCATCAGGTGTGTGAAGTTTAATTGCATCGGACCATTGCATAATCAACTGCTCTTCAAATCCATCTTTATCAGAAATACTTTCTAACCAGTCCATTAATTGTCTAGAGATCAGCCCTTCAGAATCCATTCCTAACAAGCCACTTGCGAATGCATCAATAATAATAATCGTTTCTCTATCTAGCTCTTCTTCATTTTGGTTAGCAAAATACCGTTGTGTCCATTTTAAGCTAGCAGCTTTTCTATCCGCCCGGCGACAAATCAAAGCAAACAATAACGATGTTTTCTCATCATCTCGGCGTATAGCTTCCCTAACAGCTCTTTTAGCCAAATCTTGTTTATCACTTATCCATGCAGAGATGGCGACCAAACAAGGCGCTAACCAATAACCTGGTGCAGAGAGCATTAATTCTTCTGTAGCTGATTCTATTGTTTCTTTTCTTATAAGTTCTAAATCATCCGCTTGCAAAACACCCGTTACAGTTCTTCGAATTTCTCCATAATGACCAAATTTCTTTTCGATTTCTTGTCTAATTTTTACCAATCTAGTTTCTGCTATTTCTACCTGATGCTGCTTGTTGGCCAATTGTACATACTCATGAAATTCTTTTGCTAATTCAGCCAGTTCTTGATAAACAACTTGGACATTTCCATCTACTGTAGAAATCATTCCATTCATTGCATCAATATTATTGTGAATTGTAGATAGATTATTTTCGATTGCACTCAAATTAGCTGTACTAATAACTCTTTCCGCCATTTCCATCCTCCTAAATCTATATTCATCCATCTAATAATATCACACATACACAACATATTATAATCAATTTTTACTTTATTATACACTTATATTAACAAATGTTATTAAATAAAATGAAAATCATGAATTAAAGTACCTTTTCTCACATAAAAATTCAGCATTCCATAAACCTACTACCACTAAAATTCAAAAAAAATGAGTGAACACCGAAAAACGGTCTTCACTCACTCTTAAGATTTATTTCTATTTTTAAAATTCTATTATATATTTTTAAAGAATCGTTTTTACCTGTTCCAACGCAGTAGCATAATCAGGCTCTTCTGAAATTTCTGCTGAAATTGCTTCGTAAACTATGTTACCATCTTTATCGATCACAAAAATGCTACGAGCTAAGTGCCCCATTGCAGGAATAAACAATCCATAGGCTTCACCAAATTCACCTTCAGTATCATGTAAAATTTCCATATCCACGCCCTCAGCTGCGCACCAATTCGCTTGCTCTTCTTTTGTGTTATTAGAAATCGTGATAAATTTTACACCTTCAACATTCGCAGCTTCTTGATTGAAGCGTTTTGTTTGTAGTGAACAGATTCTAGTATCAATATCAGGTACAACACTGATCAGCACAGGCATACCAGTGAAATCTGATAGGTTTACTACTTCATCATTTAAATTTCCTAATGAAAAATCTGGCGCTTTAGCACCTACTTCGGGTTGGGCTCCAATTATTTCCACTTTTTCGCCTTTTCTTGTAACGTTCATTGTATTTTTCCTCCTCTAATTTAAAAGCTGAGCAAGCGTTTCAAGCTACGAATACTCAACAATTTGACATTCTCTCTCTTTATTTAGTATAGAGGAAGTAGGAACAGATGACAAAGTTCTTGCTTTCTAGTTTTTTTGACTCGCAAACGTTTCATCAAAATAAATCAACGTCTGCAATTCTGTTGTCAAATCGATGTATTGGACATTCACATTGTGAGGCACAGTTACTCTATCTGGAGCAAAATTCAAAATAGCTGTAATACCAGCATCGACGATTTTATCGATCGCATCTTGTGCAAACTGGCTCGGTACCGTAGAGATAGCCACCGTGACACCTGTTTTTTTGACTTCTTCAGTTAGATTTTCCATTGGTTGTATGATGATATCATCTACAGAAAACCCCACAAGTTCTTTTTCAGTATCAAATGCACAAACAATATTCAAGTTTTCATTTCTTCGGAAGTTATTTTTGACTAGCGCTTTTCCTAAATTGCCACACCCGATTAGCGCAATCCGTTTTTCTTGTTGTGTATTCAAAATATGACTAAAAACCTCGATTAAGTAAGGAACATCATAGCCATAACCACTGCGCCCAAGTTCTCCTAAGTGAGAAAAATCACGACGAATGGTTGCGGGTGGGACTTGAATCACGTCACTAAATTCTTTTGATTTGATTCGCGTTACACCAGAATCTCCTAGCATTTTCAAATATCGCAAGTACAACGGCAACCGCTTGGCTGTCGCTTTAGGCATTGTTTTTTCTTTAAGTAATTCCTTCATTTCCTAGCCTCCTTGTTACTCATTTCACATATATATATTTATAGTTTATCATGCTTACAAGTCGTGGGCAACTTGTTTGTGAAAAAAATAGGAGCTATTAGAAAAAAACTAATAAAAAAGAACAGAATCGATAACGTTATCAAGTCTGTTCTTCTAGCTTTTATAGCAAATCAGAAAATTCTTTGTTTTGTTCACTTTGTTCAGTTATTTCACTAACTTTTAAACCAGCCATTGATCGGGCCATCAACCCTTCTATATCCAGTCTAGCTTCATAGGCTTGAGCTTTGTCTAATTTAGGTCTTGTTTTAGGTTGTGGCGGTGCAAAAATCGTACAGCAATCTTCAAATGGTTGGATTGCTAACTCAAAGGTATCGATTTTTTCAGCGATTTCGATGATTTCCCCCTTGTCCATCGATACGACTGGGCGAATAATCGGCGTTGTCGTCACTTCGTTGATTGCAACCATACTTTGTAAGGTTTGTGATGCTACTTGCCCCAATGATTCTCCATTGATGATTACTAAGCCCTTTCTTGCAGCACGTATCGCATCAGTCAAACGTAGCATCATTCGGCGTGTCACCGTCATTAGATAACCTTCTGGAACTACTCGTTTGATTTCTTCCTGGATTTCAGTGAATGGAACTTCAATAAATTGGATACTACCAGCATAAGGGGCGATTTTAGCAGCTAAGTCCTTCGCTTTTTGTAACGCCTGCTCACTTGTGTATGGTGGGCTAGCGAAATGAACAGCTTCCACTTCTACACCGCGTTTCATTGATAAATACCCCGCAACTGGCGAATCAATTCCACCAGAGAGCATTAACATACCACGTCCACTCGTTCCAACAGGTAATCCACCAGCGCCACGAATCGTTTCATAAGATAAGTATGCTCCTTCTTTGCGGATTTCTACACGAATTTCAATGTTTGGCTTTTTCATTTGGACAGTTATCTCTGGGAAAATTTCAAAAACGGCACCGCCAAGTTCTCGATTCAATTCATTTGTATCTAATTCAAAACTATGGTCAGACCTTTTAGAAGTAATTTTGAATGTTTGACCTGGTTGGTAAGCAGATTGGATCATGGTTTGAACCATTTCACGAATTGCTGGCATTGTTTTTTCGACACGTACGCTTGGCGAAAAGGTTTGGATACCAAAGACTTTTTCTAATTTGGGTAAGATTTTAGCGCTGTCTTCACCATTTAATAATAGGTGCATCCGATCACGATCAGCATGGATTTTGACAGCTGGAAAATCACCAAGTACTCTTTTGACGTTTTGTGCTAGTTGGGAAATAAATATTTTCCTATTTTTTCCTTTAGTTGAAAGTTCACCGTAGCGAATCATAATTTCAGTATAGTTCACAATTGTTCAATCCTTTTCTATAACGCTTGATTTTTTTTCTTTCTTAGCTATTTAACACTAGGAACTTTTTATATAGTTGATTAAAAATAATCATAAACTGTTCCGCTTCTGCAATTGTATTCGATTCGTCCAAGCTAACCCGTATGGCCGACGTTGCGAACGAATCAGGTACTTTCATAGCATGTAATGTGCTACTGGTCATTTTCTTTCGACTGGAGCATGCACTAGTTGTTGAAGTGTAGATTAGTTTTTCCTCTAATGCATGTACAAGTACTTCTCCTCGAATTCCTTTTAACGCAAAACATAAAATATGAGGGGCGAAGTCCGCAGTTTCTTTTGAAAATACTCTGACATTCGGATATTCTTGTAATGCCTCAAGCAAATATCGCCGAATAGTTCCAGTATGCTCTGGTTTTTCTGCGTTTTTATCTTTATATAAACGTAAAGCTTTCGCCATAGAAACAATTCCAGCCACATTTTCAGTTCCACTTCTTTGATCATTTTCTTGCCCGCCACCAGTTAAAAGCGGTGCAAGTTTACGACCGTGTTTCCAATAAATAAACCCTATTCCTCTGGGACCGTGAAATTTATGAGCAGAAAATGTAGCGAAATCAACTCGAGGCGTCAACCATTGTTCTTGAGCAACTTTGCCAATAGCTTGAACAGCATCAACATGAAAATGAATTGATGGATAGTCTGCTAGGCAATTACTAATTGCTTGAATTGGCTGGATCGAGCCTATCTCGTTATTGACCGCCATAATGGAAACAAGGATCGTATCTTTGCGAATCAACTTGGCTAATTCATCCACTATCACAAATCCACGTTCATCAACAGGTGCGATGGAAACTTCAAACCCATTCTCTGCAAGCTGCCTTGCTGTTTCAGCAACAGCAGGATGTTCAATAGCTGAAATAATAATATGGCGACCAAACGTTTTTTTCTCTACAGCTGTTCCTTTCAGCACCCAATTATCCCCTTCAGTTCCACCGCTTGTAAAAAAAATCTCATCTGGCTTCACTTCGATCAAATCTGCTATTTGCTTACGGGCTTGTTCCATTAAACGATTTGCTTGATTACCTATGTCATGCAAACTAGACGGATTTCCAATAATTCGTTGACTGACTTTTATATATGTATCTAAAGCTTGAGGGTAAATCGGTGTTGTTGCGCTGTTGTCAAAATATATCATTTAAAAAAACCTTCTTCTTTTGAAATTCTTTCCTATTATATACTTTCTATTTTACTAGTTCAACCTAACAATCAGAATTCATTGCATAATCATTCGAAACAAACAAAAAGACGAGACCACGGTCTCGCCTTTTAACGGCTCTATACTTTCTGATGTTGGTGAACAATCACCGACATCTTTTTTAATGCAAAATACTAGAAAAGACACCCTGATATCCTTTAGAATTAAGTCGACGAAAACCAATCAAAAGGGGAAATCAAGATGTCCTAT
>NZ_MIKA01000006.1 GCF_001730295.1 Enterococcus plantarum | reverse complement strand
GCTTGAAATTGATGTGATGCTTTTAAGTCGATTTCGGAAAAATCCTTTGCAACAGAGTGTATATTTTTCCCAGTAGCTACAATACTAGCTGAGAGTTTTTTAATATCGTTTCCAAAATTAGTCGCTGTTTCTTTCGCCTTCGCATTGCCCATCACGTTCGTTCTCGTCGCGATATTGGTTGGTCCTTTTATGTTGTTTAAAGCATTGGCTGATTGACTAAAAGAAGCGGATACATTCCCTGCTATAGATAGACTGCTTTTTATCCCCATATTTTCACTCCTTGTTAAATTTATACGGATAAGTATAACAAAGCACACATATAGACACAATTGTATTTTTCACTTTTTGTGAAACGAAAAAATCACAAAACGCAAAATAATTCCTTATGCAGATATTGCTAATTTTCAATATTTACTCAACCGTTTGCCCTCTTAATAAGGTTATTAAACCATTTTTTCCAATTGCATATAAATCAACAAGAAAAAAGAAATCAACGAATATTATGCCTACGGTCATTCATTACAGACTTTTTTATAGAATTTATCCGTTTTAGGAAAGCAAAAAAAAGTAACAGCTCATTTTTATAAAAAAAGAGTAAAGTCTAATCAACAGACCTTACTCTACTCATGGAATATGAGTTGAATCTTTCTCTTCCTCACATTCTCTAAGTATTATAGCAATAATAGTAGAAATTAAAGTACCTTACTTCAAATTTATTCAATCTTATACTTTTCAATCAAAAATTCATAGGCTGCCCGACTAATGATCCCCATCGGTTGATTGATGCTTGGGTTAAAATAAAAATCCATCGTAACTAATTCTTCAAGTGTTATTCCTTGGTTGATGGCCAAAGATAACGTGTTGATTGATTGCGTAATATCTTTTTCTGACATCAATTGAGCGCCAATTAATTTGTGCGACCCTTTTTCAAAAACCATTTTGATATGCACGTCCTCCTGCAATTCAAGGTAAGGCAATTGGCATGGTACTGTCAAAAAGATACTTTCAACTTCGATGCCTTCAAATTTGGCTTCTATTTCGGTTAATCCAGTGCTTGCAACGTAGCAGTCGAAAATGTTAGCAGCGGTTGTTTTTTGTGTTTTATTATATTTCATCGGATACCCTATTACGTTCATTGCAGCTACTGTTGCGCTGCGAACAACATTATTGACTAAAGGAATAAAAGATTTACGATAACTATTGTGGACAGGATAAGAAATAACATCACCCAAAGCAAAAATATCAGGATCACTTGTCTGCATCTGCTCATTAACACGAATCGTTCCGTTTGCATTCAAATCTAGAAAATCCTTTACTAATGTAGTATCTGGTCGAGCATTGACAGCTACGATCACATAATCATTTCTGATTTCTTCATTTGTTGTTTTCGTGACAAACAACTCTTTGTCTGTGTCTGAAAAGCCAATAACACTCTCATTTAAATGAAGTTTAACGCCAGAGTCTCGAATTTTTTGTTCAATCAATGAAGATAGATCCTTATCTAAATAACGAAATAGAACTGAATCAGCACTTTCAATCAAGTGAATTTCTTTGCCTTGCCCTCTCAAAGCATCGCACAATTCTACACCGATATATCCACCACCAACAATCGAAATAGATTTTGCATGTTCTAATTTTTCCAACACTTCCTTAGAGCTTGAATAGCTTTTAAAAACAGTAACCTTGTCTTTACTTGGTAATGTTAGGTTCGTGGAAAATTGATTTGATCCAGTTGCAAGGATTAACTTCTCGTAGTTGATTTCATGTGATTTTTTAGAGGTATCCAAGTAGGCAATGGTTTTTTTATCAGGATCGATTGTAGTCACTGTTGCGTTTAGTAAGACATCTACACCTTGTTCTTCTAATTCTTCAGAGGTAAGGTATCTCACGTTGTCCAAATCATTGACTAATTGATTTAATTTCAAAACAATCCCACTTGAAACAAAGCTAAGCTCACCTCTTTTTTCAATTAAAACAACCTCTGTTTGAGGATTTAACTTCTTTATCGTTACCGCAGCTTGAAGCCCTCCATGTGAGGCTCCGATAATTACTACTTTCACTATGGTTCTTCTCCCTTCAATTGAATAAACCATCATTGCAATTACATAATTATAAATTAAAAAAATTATTACACTTCATTATATATATAATTTCGTTTTTTTGAAATAATAATAAAGAGTTACTTTCTTTTTATACAATGCGTATTGCCATTTTCTTATGAATCAAGTATGCTTAAAGTGAGGTGTCTATTATGCTAAAACGAGATTTTTTAGAAAAGCCCTTCGATTATATGAATGATATATTATTATTTTTATACAACAATCAAGGCAAGGCAACAAAAAACGAGCTAGTCAACGAATTTCAAATTAGCTTACCAACATTGAATGAGTATCTGTCATTCCTCCAAAGTTTTCTGGAAGAGAATCAAGTAAGCGAGCAAGTTGAAATAACATTACAAGGTGAAAATATCTTTTTAAAAAAACAACCGACATTCCCATTGAAGAAGGTTGTTGTACTTTTTCTAGAAAAATCAATTAAATTTCAAATGATCAATCAACTGTTCAATAAAGGGGAATTGACCTGTGATTATTTTCAGCTGAACTACGCAATCAGCTCAGCGACTTATTATCGCAAAATTACTGAATTAAATGAACTGCTAAAGGAATTTCGACTTCAAATCAAACGCGGAAAATTAATCGGTGAAGAAAAACAGATTCGCTATTTTTTCTTTAGTTTCTTCTGGTTTCTTTTTGAAGACAAATCAAGTTTAGAAAAAGAAACGGCTAATCAATATCTTGGTTTTGTAGATATTTTAAAAGAGTCTCTTAATCTAGTCTTTGATCCAACCGAGGTGCTACAAATCAAATTATGGATGAAAATATCTTTTAGACGACAGACGACTGAATTTAATCCGGTCATTAGTCCAAACTACGATTATCCTGACCGACCGTTATTTGAAGAGATCAATTTGTCTTTACATACATATATGAAAAAAATCGACCGTCCATATACTATTTATGAAGCATACATGTTTTATGACTTCTTTTGTTCTATGCACAATTTTTCTCCTAATTCTTCTTTTGCTTTCAGATTAGCAGAACAACAACGTAGACAAAGTTCTTATTTAAACTATATGAACAAAGTGATCTTAAAATATCTAAAGCAACAAGGATATTTATCGAGTTATGCGTCATCCGCTCGATTATTGTATATTGAAAATCTATTGTTCCAGCTTCATTCTCAACTATATTATTTCGATGGGTTTATTTTGCCTTTTGATAGTTGGACCATAAAGTCTATCGTCAATGCGCATCGTCATCCATTTTCCGGTAATGAAGTTTTTGAATTGATGGATATTGCGACTAAAAAGTTTGATCAAGATGGTGAAAAAGACAGTTACAAAAATAAATTCACTGAAATTCATTATACGATCATATTGAATCACATTGCTGAATTAAATGAAGAGAAAATTTCGATTGGTGTTTATCATTCATTAAATCCTTTTATTGGTGAATTAGTTATCCAACATTTAACAAATGTTTTAGGGCATAAATACCCAATCAAGGCGGAAGCTTTTAAAGAGGATAGCCATTATGACATCCTACTTTCAAATATTTATAGTGACATGATTTCTGAAAAACAAGAACTTATCTATATTTTTTCTGATATTGGTAATAGTTATGATATGACTGAAATTGAAAAATTGATTATTCAGCTGATTGATACGAGATAATTATTTCTATCACTAATTGAAATTATAGCAGAGAACAGACCCTTGATGTTCTCTGTTTTCTTTATGCCTACTAAATTTAATGAGAATAGTAATTAAATTGCAATAAAAAAATTTTATTTCTGTTTCTTTTTATTTATTTTAATAACGATAATCATCAACCAAAATCATATTTTTTCTTTATAATAATGAAAATAAAAAAACGATAAAATATTATCGTTTTTTTTATTTTATCCAACCGACATTATTAAACGGTGCAAATCTAAAGGAAACAACTCCTTCGATTGCAAGACCATCAACTAAACCAAATGTTCTGCTATCACTGGAATTATTTCGATTGTCTCCTAATACAAAATAATGTCCTTTAGGAATTTTTTTCAATTTTGACATCTGGTCCAAACTGTCTTCAGAGAGATTGACTTTGATTGTTCCATCAGGCAGTTCACTTGCGGCAGATAATTCCGAAACTTTTGGTAACGATTCCGCTTGATGATTAATAAATAAATCACTACCTTCAGTCCAAACTAAGTCTCCTGGCATACCGATGACACGTTTCACATACTGAAACTCGCTTTTTACGGGTGGTTTAAATGTGATGATTTCGTATCTTCTAGGCTCTTTTGTTCGACGTACAATGACCCGATCACCATTTAGCAATGTTGGTTTCATTGAATCCCCATCAACCATATGAGGTGAAGTATTTAAAATAAAGAAGAAAACAAAGATTGCAAATACTACAACGGGTAACATGAACTTGATGATTTCAATGATACTATCTTGTCTTTTTTTCTTTCTTAGTCTTTCAACTTCTTCTTTCGTTAACTTTCTCTTTTTCCTCTTTTTATTGATTGGTTTTGAAATTCCGACTATTTCTTCTTTTAGCCTTGGTCTTACTCTTGTTTTTTCACTTTTAGGTTCCACTTGTTCTGTAGGGCGAGGACGTTTCTTTTTTAGTCCTGGCTGGGGATGTTTTCTATTCTTGTTTTTACTTTTATTTTTTGTTTTTTTGTTTTTATTAAATTGTCTTTTTAATTGTCGTATCAGTCGTTCAAAACGTTCTTTTATTTCATCCATGATGCACCTCAATCATACCAATTAATACTCTTAGTTAAGAATAACAGACTGCTATGTATTTTTCCATATAAAAACCCAACAATAGGATTTACTCTTAAATTGAAAAAAGTGAGCGAGGCAAAACTCTAAAAAGTTTTGCTCCACCCACCTAAAGCTTACTATTGATCGAATACTAATTCCTGTCCCTCAACAATGATGCTACTACTAAGCTGATTTTTATTCATTAATGTTTGGATCGATAAGCCTGAATCTTGAGCAATTTCCCATAAAGTCTGACCGTTTTTTACAATATAGACTTCTTTAGGTGCCTCTTTTTCCTTGTCTTCAGCAACGGTATTTTCAGATGTCGTTTCTTTCTTTGGTTCCGCTTGTGGAACTACAGGTGTTAGAGGCGGCGCAATTGCTGTTCCACCGTCTGCTGTTACTGGTACAGATTCCATACCGCCACCTGCTGAGGCTCCTAAAACCATTGAACTAGACATAAAGTAAATAATAGTACTAAACAATATTGCAGAAAAAATCAACAGAATAGAATTTTTTTTATTGATTTGTTTTTTCATATTGTTCTTCCCTTCATTCGTTTTGTGATTGTTTAGTTTCCAGATTTATCCAAACGTGATAGTTTGCTTAAACGTTCCTCTAATTCACGGTAAATCGTCATTACTTCATTTTTAGATTCTTCTACTTCATTTGAAATATTTTTCGCACGGTTGCCAATATTCAACATTTCAAGTTCTGCTGAGTTGACCATGTGTTTCGCTTCAACTTGCGCTTCACTGATAATGCGATTTGCTTCTTTCTTGGCTGAAACCATTACTTCACCGATCTCTTGTTGTGATTTCAACGCCTCTTCTTGTAAGGATTGATTTTTCAACAATAAATCATTGATTTGTTGTTTTGCTTGCAATAGTTCAGCTAATTGGTTCCCTGTCGCTTCTCCAGTTGCAGACATGCTACGCATTGTTTCAAGTTCAGCATTTAAGGTTTCTAATTCTTCTTCTTTTTCTTTGTAAATCGTTCTTAAACCAGCTAATTCGGATTCAAAGACATTTTTTTGGATAGAATATTTATCATTCAACCCTTGGATACGCCCTAGACTTGTTTCCAACTCGCTTTTTTCTTTTAGAACTGTTTCCAATTCTTTTTTCAATTCATCCACGCGACTGTTGTCAACAGAAACATCACTATCTGTTGCTAAAGTGATTTCCTTGTCTTTTAACTCTTGGTTTTCTTGTTGTAAACGGCGCATTTGTTCTTGAAGATCAGCAAGTTTTTGTGTCAATTCTTGATTTTCTTTATCCGTAGTTTGAAGTTTTTCATTCAATGATTCTAATTCCATCTTCACCGTCTCCAATGCTTCTTGTTTTTCTCCGATTGTTCCTCGGGCACTTAAATCAGCTTGTAATTGTTGTATTTCTTTTTCTTTTTCGAGAATTTGAGTTTCCAACGCTTTATCTTTCTCAACAAGCGCTGTTTCTAAGTATGCAATTTGTTCTTGCTTACGACTATTTTCTTTTTCTAATTCTTCGATTTGTGCGTTTAAACGAGTAATTTCTTCTGTAGAATCCGCAGTCTCATTTGCATCTTCCAGCTCAAAAATCTCTGTTTCTTTTTGATTGAGCTGTGTCGCTAAATCGTCATTTTTCTCTTTTAATGATTCAAGTTCTTCTTGGCTATTTTCAACCTTTAAAACTAATTGCTTATTCTGTTGAGATAGTCGGAAATTTTCTTCTTTATTTTGTTCGAATTCAGATTCTTGCAATCTGTATTCTTTGATCAATTCTCTTAAGCGTGTAATCTCTTGTTCTTGTTCCGCTAGTAAGTTGCTATTAGTGTTCGTCGTTACTGAATTTAGTTGTTTTTCTTCTACCGAATTAAAATCTACTTCTTGTGTTAATTCGTCATCGGAAACCTCGTTAATTTTTTTAATTAACCGTCTCTTTGCCATGTGTTTACACCTCGTCTTTTATTTCTCTACTCTACTTGTCTAATACTATTTTTTCTAAGTTACTGTCTGTAGTTCCTCTTGTATAAACGATTGATTTTTTAGATAGCTTGTTCGTTTGATCTCGATATGTAAAGTTAAAATCAATCATTGTTATCTCTTTTACTGGCTGTAACTCTTTGATAAAGGTTTCAATATTTTTTTCAGCTGTTTGGAAATCACTAAATGTCAATGCTGTTGGAAAAACTGACACGGTCAATGTTTCCGTTTTTTGACTAATCATGATCGCCACATTCGCTTCTCCAAAAAAGGGCTGCCAATCTCTTAGAAGTTGAAGTTCATAATTATCAAGTGCTTGAGCATCTCTGCTTTCTACCACTTTTCTCCAAGGAAATTCGGTCAATTTCAACGCATTTTCTTTATAACTCTCAATTTCAGCGCCAGAAGCTCCTCCTCTGGCGTCTTTGATCTCGTCAATCTTCAACTCTAAATTTTTATTATCTTTTCTTAAAGCATCTTGATTATAAAGTATCCCAAAGAGTACTAAGCAAAAAACAAGAGCGCCAATCATCAAAAATAGTAATGAGCGATTATTCTCTTGATACTTATAAAAATTGATCTTGCGCTTCATTTTTGGACTATCAGAATCTAAGGTCTCCAGTTGAAATCGTACATACAGCTGATAACTGAAAATAAGAAACAGTATTACTACTAATACAAACATGAAAATCGTCATCAAATATAAACTCCTTTACCCTTAATAAAAAAACACTAACTATATCTATTTTTTGAAAGTTATCCACTTTCCACCCAATTATATATAGTTTATTGTAACATTACGCACCCTCATTGCCAACGTTTTTTTATAATAATGCAAAAAAACGTTAATACAAGACGAAACAATTATGTCAAATTATTATTTTTTTAGTATTTAAGATAAAGGAAATTGATTCTAATTGATTGATTTTTCGTTTCCAGCTGCTGATATTAGTATTTTTAGTATTTAGTAACAAATAACAAAAAATAACAATGTATAAGTAAAAAACAAGGTGATTCTTTTTAGAATTACAATGTCCTACATGACTATCCCGACATTAACAAAACAGGATATGTCCTATGTTCTCCATTAAAATACCTAATACATTTAGCGATATGTACCAAGATTTTCTTCTTCTAGCTCTGCTTCTACGATCCCTACACTAACACCTAACGCGCGGTCAACAGAGTCCATGATTTCTATACCTAAATGGCAAACTTTTTCTTTCAAACGTATTTTATCAATAGTACGGATCTGCTCTAGTAAAATGACCGAATCACGTTCGATTCCAGTTTCTTCAGAATTAATCCCTATATGTGTTGGTAATTTTGGCTTAGCCATCTTCGCTGTGATTGCAGCGACAATGATCGTTGGGCTAAAATGATTGCCTAAATTATTTTGTATGACTAGTACTGGACGTACTCCCCCTTGTTCCGATCCTACAACAGGGGATAAGTCTGCAAAATATATGTCACCCCTTTTGACCATTTTAAACCTCCTATTCTATTTATACTCCCTTGGCATACGTTCAGAAAATGTGCATGCTACTTCATAATGGATCGTTTCTAGTTTATCTGCGACCATTTGCATCGTAATCTCTTCTCCATGATCGTGCCCAATCAATGTAACTTGCGTCCCTATTGCTGTTTGCTTTGGCAAACGAATCATGCATTGATCCATACAAATCCTACCAACGATTTCACATCGCTCACCATTCACTAACACTGAAAAGCCCTGTAGATGACGTAGCCAACCATCTGCATAACCAATTGGTACTGTGCCGATCCATTCCTTTTCGGTTGTGGTATAGGTATTACCGTAACCAATTCCTTCTCCAGCTGAAAGTTCTTTGACCTGAATCAGTTTTGAGACCAAACTCAGTGCGGGTTTTAATGGGTAAGTTTCTGGTAACGCATGTCCCGACGGATTCAATCCATACATTGCTATACCAAAACGAATCATATTTCCCACATTTTCAGGATGCCACAAAGCTGTCGCACTATTGCTAACATGAACATATTTTGGTAAGTCAACAAGTACTGCCAAAATTGTTTGAAAACGATGTGTTTGTTTTTCAAAATAGCGTATATCTTTTTCATCTGCTGTAGAAAAATGCGTAAATAATCCTTCCCAAATAAGCACATTTGTTGATTGAACTAAATCAACTGTTTGCTTTACCGCTTCTGGCGTAGTAAATCCAATGCGCCCCATGCCTGTATCCACTTTTATATGTATTTTCAATGGTGTTGGTGTTTCTATATACTTCAATTGCTCAATCGCTTGTTCCAACCATTCTTGAGTTGCTACCGTGACAGATAAATCATATTTCAACAGCAAGTCTATGTAAGAAACGTCAACGACACTTAAAATCAGTATTGGTTCTGTAATGCCTGCTTCACGCAGTTCTATCGCTTCATCTAAGATTGCTACACAAAATCCCGTAGCGCCTCCCTCAATAGCCGCTCTGGCCGTTTGAACAGCTCCATGACCATAGCCATTTGCTTTAACTACTGCAAATAATTCTGTTCCTTGCGGCATTCGTTTTACTTCGTTGCCAACATTTTCTTTAATTGCTTGTGTATCGATCACTAACTTTGTGGGACGATGCCATCCTACAGCCATATGGGTCCTTCTTTCTTTTAAGGTCGAAACAAAACCTGATCAAACGTATTGTCATAACCTTTATTCAAATTTAATAGATAAATCCAGCTTCACTTTATACAACTTCCAAAATGATTTGGGCAACCGCAAAAGTGTCTGTATGAGAAATTGAAACAAATACATTGCCTTCATGAGGAGATTTAGTAACTTTTGGCGCACCATTCTCTTCTTTTAACACTTCAACATCCTTTAACCCAACACTTCCAATCCCTGTCCCCCACGCCTTAGAAAAAGCTTCTTTGCAAGCAAATCTACCTGCTAAAAACTCTACTTGACGTTTATGAGGTAATGTTTGAAAAAGAGCGAGCTCATCATTAGTCAAAACTCTTCTTACAAAGGACGTTTTGTTTTCGATAATTTTTTCAATTCTTGAGAGTTCTACCATATCTATACCAATTCCTTTAATCATTCTTCCGAGCCCTCTTTTTTTATTTTATAAATTACTCTTATTCTATCAAATTTTAGCAATTTTTCCACATAATAATGTAAAAATTAATAAAAAGCTGAAAGAGCTCGCTCCCCACTACCAAAAAAACAGGAAAAGTTGACTATGATTCTTTTTACCACTCCTATTTTTTTCTTTTTTCAAACCTCTTTAATCCTCAGAACCACAACTTTTTAGGGACTATTAACATTGAAATAACATACAGTGTTAGCTCTTAAAGCTAAAATTCAATAAAAGAGGGTAGAACAGAGCATTTAAGCTTTGTTCTACCCTCTTAAAATCCAATAAACAGTTAAATTGAACGTTGATTATTTTTATTTATACTTTTTTTGAATTTATTAATTTGAGTTATCTCTAATAACGAAGCTACGTTTTTTATCGTTGTGACGTTTTGCTGAACGATTGTCTTTGCTCTTATTATAGCCGCCGCCGTTTCCGCTGCCGCCAGTACCTTTGTTATTTTTGTTTCCACGGTAACCGCCACCGCCATTTTTATTACGATTACGGCTGTTGCCACCGCCACCGCTACGATTATTTTTGTTGAAGCCTTTTTTAGTTGATGGTAATGGACGCTCTGGTGTAATTTTTACCGGCACAGCATCTGATGGATCTTTAGAAATAGTTTTTAGTAATAATGCTGCTAAATCTTCAGCAGAATATTTTTCTAAAAGGTCTTTAGCTGCAGGCAAATAATTTTCTAGACCATTTTCTGCCATTTTTTCTTCAACCGTTTCGATTGCTGCACCTAATTGTCCTTTAAAGGCTTCTTGTTCATTTGGTGGACGTAACGGTGTCATGCGTTTTTTCGTTAATTCTTCGATAACATGTAAGTAACCCATTTCGTTTGGTGTCACAAAAGTTACTGACATTCCGCCTTTACCAGCACGACCTGTACGGCCGATACGGTGAACATAACTCTCTGGATCTTGTGGAATATCGTAGTTGTAAACATGCGTAACACCTGAAATATCTAGTCCACGAGCTGCTACGTCTGTCGCAACTAAAATATCTAAGTTTCCATTTTTAAATGAACGTAAAACGCTCATACGTTTTTGTTGTGATAAATCACCATGGATTCCTTCAGCTTTGTATCCGCGCGCTTCTAAACCACGAGCTAATTCATCTACACGACGTTTTGTACGACCAAATACGATTGTCAATTCTGGTGTTTGAACGTCTAATAAGCGCGTCATTACATCGAATTTTTCGAAATCTTTTGAACGTACGTAATATTGATCGATCAAATCAGCAGTCATTTCTTTTGCTTTGATCTTCACGTGTTCTGGTTCTTTCATGAATTTCACGCCGATATTTTTAATAGCTGGCGGCATTGTTGCTGAAAATAGCAATGTTTGACGAGTTGATGGAATTTTTGAGATGATTTTTTCGATATCTTCTAAGAATCCCATATTCAACATTTCATCTGCTTCATCTAAAACTAACGTTTCAATTGTATCTAGTTTTAGAGTACGACGATTGATATGATCCAATAAACGTCCAGGTGTTCCGACAACAACATGTGGATTTTCTTTTAGTCCACGGATTTGACGGCCGATATCTGCTCCACCGTAAACGGCTTGTACACGGATCTTTTTATCGCGGCCTAAACGATATAACTCTTCTTGTGTTTGGATTGCTAACTCACGAGTTGGTGCAATCACGATTCCTTGCAACATACGTTTGCTTGTATCGATTTTTTGTAACATTGGTAACCCAAAAGCAGCTGTTTTACCAGTTCCTGTTTGTGCTTGTCCAATGACGTCTTTTCCTTGCAATGCTAGAGGGATCGTTTCCTCCTGAATCGGTGTTGCTTCTTCAAATCCTGAGCGCTCGATTGCTGCTAATAAATCTGTTTCTAAACCTAGTTCTTTAAATTTCAAATGATATCCTCCTAAATAGTGTTTGTTGCAGAAGAAATAGATTCTTCTAAAATTGATGTTACAGGTGATTTGACTTTCACTAATTTTGAAAATGTTCATGGAGTCAATAAACCTTCTACATAGGTTTCGTTTATTTTCTCATTAGTGTTACCGAAAAATCCACCTTATGAAGCTACAGGCACTAGAAAAGCCAAACGAGTTCGTTCAGCTTTTTTAATCTTTATATGATAGAAAAGTATCTTCAATAGGTACTTTCGTTTTATCTACTTCGATCTTTCGGCAATAGGTTATTCTAGCATAGTTTTACATTTTCAGCAAGTTTTATGAAAGCTTGCTAAATTTTAATAAGTTTTGACACGACTTCCTTTAATCCCATGCCATTGCTTGCTTTCAATACGACCATATCTTTGGGTTCAAGAATTGATTTTAACGTAGTTGTCAATGCTTCTTTTTCTTCTTTTTTGAAGTAATGAAGCTGTTTTTTTTGATATTTTTTTGCAAGTGTATCATATAAGGCACGCATTTCAGCGCCATACAGGACAACTTCTGTAATTTCGTTTGGATCCAAATGCTCGTTCACAGACATATGCATTGCTGCAGAATCTGGCCCTAATTCAAGCATATCACCTAATACTGCCACTCGTTTTCCTTGTGTAGGCATCTGGCTAAAACTGTCTAATACTAAGTTCATTGCTGTTGGGTTGGCGTTATAGACATCGCTTAAAATCTCGATCCCTGTCTTACTTTTCAACCATTCGGTCCGATTTTTGGTTAATTGAAAATCAGCCAAACCTGCTTGGATTTTTTCTTCCGCCATATCAAACCATTGCCCGATACAAATAGCAATCAATGCATTTCCAACGTTATATTTGCCTGGAACAGGAATAGTAAATACAGTGTTTGAGCCGTTGATCTTAAACGATGTATAGTCTTTTTGTGCTTCAACAATTGCTGCTTTGCAATCCGCTTGTTCCAAACCAAATGTTTGGATTGTTTGAGTGAATCCTACTGTTAACGGTACTAGTAAGGGTTCCTCTGCTGGAATAATTAACAAGCCTTTACCTGCAAGTCCTGCAGTGATTTCCATTTTCGCTTTTGCGATCCCTGCTCTTGAACCGAGATTTTCAATATGCGCCTCGCCAATCATTGTAATTGCAGCCACATCTGGCTGGGCTAACCTTGATAGAAAATCGATTTCATTTGCATGATCCATGCCCATCTCTAGAATCAGTTTTTCTGTTTCATCTGGCATATGTAAAATAGTGTACGGTAACCCGATATCATTATTATAATTGCCTTGCGTTTTATATGTCTTGAACTGTTGAGCCAGAACAGCTTCTGTCATATCTTTGGTCGTGGTTTTACCATTGCTCCCCGTAATCGCAATCACCGTAGGCTTCATTTTCTTTAGATAGTAAGCAGCTAGGTCTTGCATGGCTTTCAAGGTATCTGTGACTTTTAAAATCGGAAATTGTTCTGGCGCCGTTTCTAAAGAACTCCAAAAAGCAGCTTTTGCTCCGTTATCTATTGCACTGGTAACGAAGGAATGACCATCATTTTCACCTTTTAGTGGAACAAAAAGATTGCCTTGGGTTATTAATCTGCTGTCAAATTCAATTCCAGTCAATTCAAAATCTGACCATTGTTGCCAATCATTCGTAGCTTTTGTCGCTTCAGCAGCTTCCCAAAAAGTTAATTTCATCGGTTTCTCTCCTTTTTAAACGTAAACTATAGTTTCTTCACCATTCAAGGCTTCTACTTAGATTGAACTCATACATAAAAGGGCTGAAACAAAACTTCCAATGTTTTGTCTCCTCCCTTTTTTGGTGTGTTATCTTTCGTAAAAACTTTGTCTTTGTTTGAAACGATTTAAAGCTAATTGAATTAATTCTTCGATCAAATCACTGTATTTTAAGCCCATATTTTCCCATAACAAGGGATACATACTAAACTCAGTAAAACCAGGCATCGTATTTAATTCGTTTAAAAATAATTCATTTTTACTAGTCAAAAAGAAATCGCATCGACTTAACCCACTACCATCTAAAATAGTATACGCTTTTTTAGCAAATTCTTGTGCTTTTTGATGCACTTCATCCGGCACTTCAGCTGGAATTTGCATCGTGATTTGATTGTCGATGTATTTAGAATTGTAATCATAAAAATCAACATCTTTGACGATTTCACCAGGCAAGGTCGTTCGAACATCTTCATTACCTAAAATCGCTACCTCGATCTCACGAGCCTCGATTCCTTGCTCGACGATTGCTCTGGAATCATAACGATACGCTTCTTCCAACGCATTTTGTAGTTCTTCACGGTTTTCAGCTTTGCTGATCCCTACACTTGAGCCCATGTTAGCTGGTTTAACAAAAACGGGATAAATCAATGAACCTTCACACTGTTCAAAGACTTTTTTAGGATTTTCTTTCCAATCACTTCTTAGGACAGGAACAAATGGCACTTGAGGAATTCCTGCCGTTTGCAGTAGATATTTTGTCATGATTTTGTCCATTGCATTCGCACTTGCTAAAACGCCAGCTCCTACATATGGCATACCAATCGTTTCTAGAAAGCCTTGAATCGTCCCATCTTCACCGTTTGGTCCATGTAACACTGGGAAAACAATCGTCTCTTCTTCTTGGATTTCACACGGTAAAATCACACGTCCATTGTATTCTCCCCACTTATCTGTTTCGCCTTTTTCAGACCAATTTAGCTTCAGGACATCTGGACTTTCTGGCTTCTCTGATAGAAGTGGTCCTTTGACCCATTCTCCCTCTTTACTGATAAAAACCAATTGAACTTCATAATAATTATAGTAGATCGCATTTAAAACAGAATAGGCAGATAATATAGAAACATCATGTTCCTCACTTCTACCACCATATAACAATGTAATCTTCAAATGCTTTTCCTCCTAATTTTTGAAGCTAAACAGACTTGGTAGCTCTGATTGGAAAATAAGAAGGTGGTGCTTTTCGCCACAATCAGATTTTCTCTTTTTTCCGAAGAGCTAGCCTGTAAAGCTAGATAATTTTAAAGCTGAAAGAGCCCGTTTTGCCTTGAAAAAGAATATATGTCTGAAGTTTTTTTGTAGCATTCAGTTTTTCTCTTTTTTCCCAAAGGCTAGCTCTTGATGCTAAATATTCTTACGTAAAAAGGACATATTCAACTTCAATTAACACGGTTGTTGCGTCCAATAAATAAATTGAAAATAGTTCTTTCATATTTTAGCATAAAAGCGTTAGTCCGAATAGAAACAAATCACGAAATCAAAGAATTTTTTTATTCTTGTTCTTTCGAATAAGATGAGTATTTTTTCCTGCTATTCTATGTATCCGTTGATCAGCTCAACAAGATTGGCTTTGAATTTTTCACGATCTGCCTGTGTGAATGCTTTCGGCCCTTTCGTACGGCTACCACTTTTTCGTACTTTCGCACTAAAATAACGTTGTTCCAGTAATCCGTCCATATTTTCTCCTGTATATTCATACCCTAATTGATGCATCACTCGAGCACCTTTCGGCAAAACTAATGAAGCTAGCCCATAATCTTGTGTTACTAAAACATCACCCGTTTTAATCAACTGAACAATCTTATAATCTGCTGCATCAGCTCCTTTATCTACATAGACAAAAGAAACATTTTGAGGATACTCTTTTAAAGAATAATGATCGATACTCGTCACAATGACAACGTCGATCGAATAAGCTAGTGCAACTTCAATTGTTGTCTCTTTTACTGGTGAACCATCACCATCAATAAAAATTTTCATAACCGCCGCACCTTTCAATGATGAGCCATTCGTTTAATTTAAGTACCACGCCGGATGCCGTTTTAAAAAGATTGATACTTCAGTAAAAACAGCTTCTTTCACAATTTTGTAAAGCTCAGGATTTCTAATTTTCTTTTTGATGGCCCCAGTGTATCTAGGGCGTTTGACTCTGACGGAAAGAACCATGTCATAGCGTTCTGGAAAATTATCGATCGTTAAATACTTTAAACGATTCGTTTCTTCTAGAAATTGATTGATTGCATCTACCGTTCCTTGGATGAACCCTTCAAGATGTGTGCCACCATCAGATGGTAAATGACCGTTGACAAAACTGTCTTTAATGCTCGTAGAGCCATTCTTGGAGATAACGGCTTGAATCAAAACCCCTTCACTGATCGTGTTGATAATCAATGGTTGACCGCCTCTTGTGATGCTATCATCCTTTTGAAAAATGTATTCCACAAGTCCTTGTTCATAATGGAAAAAGTTTTTCTGTTTTTTTCCGTCAGTCAACGAAATGGCCAACCCACTGTTTAGCATCGCCAGTTCTTGACATCGATTGAATAAAATAAAATAAGACAATGGTTTATTGCCAAATAGCAGTTCATCGGGTGTAAAAGCTAGTTCGATCCGTTGTCCCTCGTCTTCTGATGGAATCAAGGCTTTTTTGTTCAACTGCCCATTTTGATAAATTTGAATCGTACGTTTGCCTAATTTCTCTACACCAAAACCAAGCTGTTCTGATAAGGCATTGACTACAGATAGAAAAAGATACGGGGGGGTGTACTGTTCTTCTGGAATTTTATCTAAAAATAACCCTTTTTTACTGAAAAAAGAAAAAATAAATTGGGTATTAGAAAGTTCTATCGAAAGTTCTGCCTGCTTTAGATCAACTGCTAAGTACAATAAATGATCTAGTACTTGCAAGACCATGCTTTCCAAGCCAGTTTGACCAATCCCACCAATGTACATACCTGGTCGTTTTCGAATACTATCTTTCAAAACATCATCGTCTAGCGCTTTCCAAATATTTTCATCGGTCATGTCGATCTCCTCCTCTAAACAGACTTTTTTATATAAAAAATAACGTATTGCATAATAGCTCCGCTTCCTTAGCATACCAATTTATCTGCATCACGTAAATGGTTTCGCTAAAATCATTGCTTATCTTCATTATAATGAAAAAAAGAGTAGAACGAAAGTAGTATAAACGCATTTACACTATTTCATTCTACTCTTTCCTCTAGCGGATCAGATCAACTGTCGGTTGTTCCATTACATGCCTTACTTGTTTTCTCGTTGTAAGTGGCACATCGCCTTGGATCGTATGTGCTAAAACACCATTAGCAGTAGCAAACTCTACTGTTTCTAATAATGACCACCCTTCACTGACGCCAAGCAAAACTCCAGCAGCGTAACCATCTCCAGCACCGATTCGATCTAAACGAACGATTTCTCTTGGTGCTGCTTTGACTTGTTTTTCTGAATCAAATAAAAAACCTGTTAAATAATGTTTGTCCCCTTCACCTTGACGAATCGTTCCAGCAAAATATTCAATCTGGTAGTCCGTCATAAACTGTTGAACCAATACTTCAAATTGTTTAGAGGCGTCTAACGTTTTAGCCAATTCCATTCCTAACAAGTCAGTCAAATCCCGCTGACTGCCAAAAACCACGTCACAATACGGTAACATTTTTTCATATTGTTCCTTCATAAATAAAACACCATGAGCTTCGTTTAAACTGGGGCGAAAATTAAAATCAAAACAAACTTTTTTTCCTAAAGCATGTGCCTTTTCAGCTAACATAAATGCCGCCTCACGCGTTTTTTCAGTTAAACTCAATGCTATACCACAAATATGGACTAAATCAACTTCAGCTAAAAATGCATCGAACTCATAATTAGAAGCTCCACTCACACCAAATGAACTATTTCGGCGATTTTGATAGGTTACTTGAGTCGGTCTTGGTCCAAAACCCATTTCAGCAAAGTAAGAGCCTATGTGATCTCCATATACGCCAATCCAATGATCTTGAATACCTAACTGACGAACACGCGCTTTAGCGGCTTCACCTAAACGATTATCAGGTAGGTTTGTCAGTAAGCTTGTTTGACACCCAAAATGCGCAAGATTGCTTAAAATATTGACACCTGTCCCTGTAAAGTCTAAACGTAATTCTTTGGTTTGCTCTAGCATCAAATATTCTGGTGGAGTTAGGCGCATCATTATTTCACCAAAAGCTGCAATTCTCATTTCTGACCCCTGCCTATTTCTAGCTTTTCAAGCTAGGACTTCGAAAAAAAGAGAACTCTTGTCTATTGTTTTGTCAGTCCTGAACGAGCTTGTTCTGCTTTTATTTTTTATCTAGCTCAGTTTTTATTTGCCCAAAGTGTTTTTCATCATCCCAAGCAAGGTTTTCACATCTTCTGGTTTAGTATCACCAGTCGCTGAGTCGATGATCGAGCTATACACATGAGGAATGATTTTCTTCACTCCTGCTTCCACTGCGATTTGTACGATTTCTTCAAAGTTTTCTAAATCAATACCACCAGTTGGTTCTAGATAGAAGTCATATTTCGCACAAGCTTCAGCGACTGCTTTGTATTCTTCGATATGCGCTAAGCCTTTCATCGGGAAGAATTTGATCGAGCTGCCTCCCATGTCTTGTAATAAGCGAATGGCTGTTTCGAGCGTCACTTCTCCCGCTGGTGCTTGTGAACTTAATGGCCCTGTAGCGATATTGACGATGCCGACTTTGCCCGTTGGAGACACTAAGCCGTTTACGATCGTTTCATTTTGCCCTAATAAAGCACGAGACGTGCCAACACCTGTAAAAACCTGGTTGACGTGTTGAGGTTGTAAGTCTTTTGAAATTCTTGACACCATTTGGCTTTGGTTTGGATCACCAGCTCCTAAGCCGACAGACAATGCGTTGTTGGTTTCTGCGGCGTATTTTTTCATGTCTTCGATCGCCGCTTCGTCTGTTGGATAGTTTTTAGATAATACGCCTAAAACAATGTGTCCCTCTGCTGCTTCGTAACAGTCTTTCGCATTTTCTACTGAGTTAGCTAGGACGTTTAGGCAAATACGGTCTTCTAAATAGTTGGGTGTTAATGTCATAATTGATTCTCTCCTTTAATTCATCATTTCTTGTAGTCTTTTCGTGATCTTATTCATTTCCACTTCATTCACTGAACGGATATCGAATTCGATAATACCGTTATTTGCTTGGTATTCACGGGTGTAAATTGCTGGACTTTTCGCTTTTAGTTCTTGGATGACCTCTTTAGCTGATTTTGGCCCAATGACTTTGATACTGGCACGGTAAATATCTCTTCCAGCGCCGTCTTGAACGACTTTGGCTTCAAGGTTTGGGATAGTGTTCAATTTTTCAATAAATGGCGCCAACCGTGCTCGCATCGATGCTCCTGTTTCACTACCATTTTTTACATACTCTTCAACGGCTTGGGTGAACCCTAAAATATTCTCTTTACCGATTTTCATTGCACGGCCAATGCCTTTTCCTTGCAGACGAATCCATTCGATGTACTCTTTTTTCCCAATCACAAGTCCTGCGCTTGGGCCTTCGATGGCTTTCGCTCCACTGTAAATCACTAGGTCTGCGCCAGCCCCGATGTATTTGAAGAGATCTTCTTCTGCTGCCGCATCTATGATTAGTGGCAGCTTGTGCTTTTGGGCTACCGTTGCGGCTTCTACCACACTTAGCATACTTTTTTGAACCGTATGATGGCTCTTGATGTATAGAATCGCGGCAGTTTGGTCCGTGATCATCATTTCGATGTGTTCTGATGAGCACATATTTGCATACCCTGCTTCCACTACTTGACCGCCACCTTGTTGGACCATTACTTCAACGGGCGTGCCGTAGTCTACATTGTGCCCTTTAGGCAGGATGATTTCACGTTTCGTTACCTTCTCTGTGTACGGATGATAAGCATGATAGACAGAACCTTCCCCGATCAAAGCTGCCACACTTTGCGCAATACCAGCAGAAGCGCAAGACACGACTTGAGCATCTTCGACCTTTAATAATTTCGCTAAATAGGCACCTGTTTGAATACTTAATTCACTCATTTCAAAGAAATGTTCGCCACCGAACTTTTGAGCAGCTAAGACATTCTCTGACACTTTTGACACGCCTAAGATTGTCATTCTGCCTGACGCATTGATGACTTCTTTTAACTTGAATTTTTCGTAGCTAATTGTCATAAACTGTTCCTCCAATAATGGTTTTTACAGGTTTGATCCATTCTTTTGTTTCTCTAGTAAATCCATTTGAATCAGTCACTATTTTCTGCCCTGCTTCAATCTTAAAAATCGTGATATCACCATCATACCCTTCTTTCAGATGTCCTTTTGTAGCCAACTGGAAATTTTCAGCAGGCGTTACAGTAACTTTCTCAATAATTTCAGACCATTCATACCCTACTATGCGCAATTTCTCCATTGTCGTCGCTAAATCATACACTGGTCCATTTTCTCGATTTCGAATATAAATGTCTGTACTGATAGATGTTGCCTTCATTCCTTCTCTTAAAGCTGTTTCTGCGACATGGAAATTAAAACTATCTGTCCCATGACCGATATCAAATACAATCCCTTTATCATAAGCAGCCCAAGCAAAATCTTTGATTTGATTGGTTTCTTTATTGACTATTCCGTTCGATTTTCCATTGAAACAGTGGGTCAAAACATCTCCTTTTGACATATGAGCTAAAATTTCTTCTAGTTCCGGAGGCGCAGATCCAATGTGAACCATTAACGGCAAATGATTATTTTCTTTTTGAATATTCTTAGCCATTTCTAAAGGAGTAATACCATTTTCTCCAATCACCGTTTTGCTCATACGAGCTTTGATCCCTACCACAAAACCAGGTAATTCAGCTAATGCATTATGCACTAATTCTTCTTTGACTTTGCTTAAATCAGCCAGTTCATCTTGTTCAACAATCCCCCATTTTGAAATATTGATTAACGCATAGACATTTGTTTTTGCTTGTTTTGCTAAGTCGTAGAATTCATGGATATTTTCTGCACCTGTCGTACCCGCATCAATTAATGTCGTTACACCTTTTTTGACACCAATTTCATCAGGAAAATCGTAATATAACGTCATCTTCTCAAAACAATGTACATGATCATCGATCCAGCCAGCTGATACGTAAGTCCCTTGCTCTAACTCGATCAGTTCTTTACTGTCCGCATCAATTTTCTCTGAAACTTTTGCAATTTTTCCAGCATTGATTGCTATTTCTACTGGATTTCCTTTAATAGTTTTCCCGTTCTTTATGATTAAATCGTAACTCATTTTATCCCCTACTTTTCTTTAAATCTAAATTTAGTCCAGGGTTTTACAAACGCCAACAACAATAATTCTTTTTCTGTTATTTTCCCTACTTTATTTTTACGCTCATCTGAATGTGGCTGTAAAACAATCTGCAGTTCATTTTTGTATTTTCCAAAAGCATCATTCCCAATCACTACATCGCCAATTTGAAAGGTTTGTACATTGTCATGTGCTGGATTGGCTTCATTTTTGTATTTTTTACGGACTTCGGTTGAACGAACTACTTGGTCTGTGATGTCACCACGACGGAAGTGTTGTTCCTTCAACGTAATTTCTTTTTCAATCGCACTGACATCTTTTGTAAATTCGATAGCCAATTCTAACTGATAACGATTTAAACTACCTAATAATTCTAATTCTTCATCTGATGCATACGCATTTCCAATAATTACATCATCAATCAATCCCGTCGCAAATAAGTGTTTTGTTTGGATGTCGACTGGTAAATGTCGATGCATTTCTAAGGTTGGTAACCCATCATTGACATCCCATGGACCAATCTCACCTACTTGAGAATTGATAAATGCCGCTGTACGAATCCCATGTTTTTTAAAACGAATGCTACAACGCTCAAAGAAATCATACGGTAATGCTGTTCCTTCTTGCGGATAAAAATTGTGGCATCCGTAAAGAAATGGGACATTGGCTTCATAAGTCAAAATATTGTCTAAGTACGCTACATCGTTACTCATATTCAGCTCAATTGCTAAGTCAAACGGATTAAAAGTCAATTTTGCTTCTTTGTTTCCATCAAATCCAACATCCAAACGAATACCATCAGCACCAGTTTCATCAAAAAAAGTTAAATCATCATATGAAATTTGCAACTCATCAAAAATAGATGGCGCCACATCTAAAATCGTTTCATACCCTAATTCTTTTGCATAAGTGATCAATGATTTGAATGTTTCTTTTACCACTTCTTTGCCTTGCGTTACCTCTAACATACTCATGAAGATTCGTGAAAATCCACATTCACTTGCTTTTTTTAAATACGCTTTGTCTTTTTCTATATCACTATGATCTGGATAAACGGATATTCCTAATGCTCGTTTCATTCATTTTGCCCTCACTTTATATGATCGAATTTATGTCTGTATTTCCAAGAAATAACTGAACTGCATAAAATAGTTACGCTCCCTACTATAAATAGAGGCTGTCTAACGAAAACTCCAACTAGGATGGAGAACAAAATCAACCCAATTGATACAAGACATAACTGCAACAACCGTAACCCTGTAAATTTTGCAGGTAACCAGTTTTTTTCAATCATGACTTGACTAAAAATAAAAAATATACTAAACCAAATGAACATGATCTTAATCACCAAAGAGGATAGTAACGTTACTACCCTCCCTTTCTTATTTCTTACTTATGCAACTGTTTTCGCTTTCTTTTCAGCTGCTAATTCCTCTGCTTCTTTGTCTAACTGTTGTTTTTCGTATACTTTGAAGAATGGATAATAAATCGCCAAAGTAATTACGAAATTGACACAGACTAATAGTGCTGCTGGGACACTCCAGTTTGTACTCATCCAAGCAGCAACTGGCGCAGGTATCGCAAACGGTAAACGTGCCGCCATCATTGGAATCACATTTGTCACCGTTAAGAAATAAGAAAATGTCGTTGTGATCAATGGTGCAACGATAAATGGAATCCCCAAAATCGGGTTCATTACGATAGGTGTCCCAAAAATCACTGGTTCATTAATATTAAATAATCCCGGTAAGAAGGACAAGCGTCCTAAACTTTTCAAGTAGGTTGATTTGGAAAACATCATTAAAACGACTAATGCTAAAGTAGTACCGGCTCCACCGATCCAGATAAACCACTGTAAAAATTGTTCCGTAAAGATATTCGGCAAGCTATGAACCGATGCACCTTCTTGGAAAGCAAGGGTATTTTCAGCAATCGACATATCCCAAAAAGGTCTGATAACCGGTCCCATGATTGCTGGTCCATGAATCCCTAAAACCCAGAAGAAACAAATCAAGAAGACTGTAAGTAATCCGCCAAGCAAACTGTTTCCTGCTAAGGTGTCTTTTAACGGCATCAATAACGTACTCAAAAAACCATTTAAGTCAAAACCGATAACATGACGAATCACCCAAAATAATAATAAAATCACTGCACCAGGAATCAATGCGATAAATGAATTCGACACTTCTGGCGGAACACCGTCCGGCATTTTGATTGTGATGTTCTTTTGGATAAAGAAACGATAAATTTCCACAGAAACAAGTGCAGTAACAATAGCCCCAAATAAAGAAGCTGACCCTATATTAGCTAAATTGATATAGCGTCCAGCACCGATCACATTTTTAACATCTTCAAAAACGCGTGTCGGAGGTGCTGCTGTGACTAAAAATGCCATCACCGCTAAAATCCCACATGTCAAAGAATCTAACTTATAACTTGTCGCCAGAGAAGAAGCAATCCCAAACGTTGCATATAGAGCTAAAATCCCCATTGTATATCGTGACGGAATATCTAAAACTGCTTGGTAAGGCTCGATAAACTTCATGTAAGCCTCAATCGGAATATTCTGAAATACTGTGAAAAAAGCACCCACGATTGTCAAAGGCATTGTTGCAATAAGTCCCTTTCTAATCGCCGTCATATGTCTTTGTGAACCAAATTTATTGGCAATTGGCATCAATTTTACTTCCATCCACTGCACAAAACCATTCATTTCTTTTGTCCTCCATTCAAAAATTAGTATGAATAAAAAATCAAATTATTTCCAATTCATCATAACATGGTAACATTATAATGTAAACGGTTTTCAAAAGAAAAGTGCAACTTCAATCGGTTTTAACGAGGCAAATCTACTGGAAAAAGTGCACCAAAGATCATTGCACCTAAAATTGCACCACCTGCTATCGGTTTTTTCCATACATAGAAAATCACAGCGCCAATAATTGAACCCATACCGATCGGCGCTGACGCACCACATGCACTGATTATGATCAGCGGCCCTAAGAAGCGACCTGAAGCATTTCCAGCTCCCATCATGACATCTGCACCAAAGGTAGAATTTGACTGATTAATAGTGAATTTCCGAATCATAATAATGATTCCACCGATGATCAACCCTAAAATCATTCCAGTCGTTAAGGATAGACCAAAGTTTTTAACAGGTGCTGTGATTCCCATACTTAAAAGAATCGCTGGAATCCCAATCCCAACTCCCGTTAAAATCGCTCCGCCAATATCTAAAATCCCAACCAATGATCCTTCTAAAATACGTGCAAACAAGAAGCTTGCGCCGAATGCAGCCGCAGCCCCGTATGAGCCACCATCCATCCCAGCTTTCAACATCGCAACGATCGCTACTTCATTAAATGCCCCCACACCATGCTCAATGTACATATGCGTTCCAGCAAATACACCTGCTGACAGTAAACCGACCAAAATTGGAAATGACCAATCAGCAAACCAAAAATTCTTTTTTTCTAACGCTACTATTTCATCCATCAAAGTTCCTCACTTTCTACTTGATTAGTTGCCAACACTAAAAACATCATGCACATTTTGCAGCCAACCTGGAATTTGCAAACGGAAACTTTCAATCATTTGTAAATCAAATCCACGGAAAAAACCACTAAAGACAAATAACAAAATTACTGCTACCATCATACTTTTCGTTACTTTATTCCAGCCAATTTCGTCGACTCCCTTACCAATCAAAATTCCTAATACAACACCTGGTACGGCATTTCCCATAATCATTGTCGCAAGACCCCCAAAAATAGTTGCCCAAAGTCCAGAGCGTTTTCCAGCATCGATTGCCGCCAACCAGAATAAAACGGGCATTACTGTGTTGATCAAAAGATTCGCTGCAGGTACTAACACAGCAACCGCTGTCACTTGTAAAGACTCTGGAATCGCTGATGCGGTCGTATTCAAAAATGCCACCACCAACATCCCTACGATTGCACCTGAAATCCCCATTTTCTTAGGATTGTGCATTGTTTCAGCGATATTTTTATTTTTTACTAATAAAGCGGCTGCAGCCCAGTTAGGAATGACACGATGATCGACATCTTGTGTAAAAGCTCCTGCGCCAACCGTTGATGCCCAAGCATTGAAGAAGAAACCTAATCCAAATGAAAAATGACTGGCTGCATCTCCTTCACATGCATTCATTTCACCTAATGTTCTAAATGCACCTAGGCCTTGTGTACTTGGTGCGTGGAACATTCTTGCAGCGCCGGCGCCCGCTGCAAATCCAACCAATCCCCCAATCAGTAATGACTTGAGTAAAACGACTATAACATCCATCTAATTTGCCTCCTTATGCATTTTTTGTCTCTTTCCAAAAGAAATAGGAAGACCATTTGGATCAGTAACTTTTTTTTCTTCAAATGTAATCGTGTCCATTTCAATCAGTGTAATCTCCACTTCCACATCTAGCATTACGCGATAATCGGCACGTGCTCGAGGTAAAAAGAAAAAGAAAAAGCGTTCTGTATAAGTTTCTTGTTCTGCTGTGATAATCTGAATATCTAATGGCTCTATTCGAACGATCACATCCTCTCTTTCCTTTAGTACACGATTATGGATTTGATTCAGCGCATTGGCGAAAGCCAGATTTTTTTCTTTCCCCGTTCCTTCAACCTGAATCACCTGACGTTTTTTTATCGTTACTTGCTCCATTTGGTTTTCCCTCCTAGTTTAATCGTTACGCTTTCTTTTTCAGATACGCTTCAATTATACGTTTGCCTAATTCTTCTTGATCCATAAAACCAAAACCTAAAACTGTTTTCCCATCATTTATTGCCGTTACACCTTCGTCGATTGAACGCATACCATGACGTTCTGGATAGCCGTATTTTGTAGCCGCTGTCAAGGCACCAGCTCCTCCGCTTCCACAAAATGAAATGCCTAAATCTGCCTTTTCTTGTTGCATAACATCTCCTAAACGCATATCTGCACCCATTCCTGGCACAACAACGGCTTTGCCTCCTGCGGCCTCTACACCTTTTGCAACATTTTGTCCTTTACCTAAGCGATCTGCGATTACTACTGTTATCATAGTTGATTCCTCCATTTTTTATTTAGATAGTGATAGTCAAACTTCAATTCTTCATACTTAACTATCGTTTTGCCTTGCCGCTTCAAAATGAATCGATAATACGTACATTTCATCTTGTGGCAGATTCCCAATATGTTGAACCACTTGATCTGCAATTGCTAACGCCTCTTTCGATACTTCTTCAAACATCACAGGATCAACGCCAGACATTTTTTCTCCAGCAATCGAGCGCTTGATCATTTCGTTGACGTGGTTGATCAAAATTGTCCATTGTAATTGAGTCGGTTGCATTGCTTGCTTCTCCAACAATCCATAAATTTGCGCAACTGTCGCTTCTAACGCCACTTTATGTGGACTTTCATCAATGATTTTTTTTGCATCCTCATTTAACTTCATACCTGTTACTCCTCTCTTATATAATTCAATAAAGCAGTAATTTCTGCTTGATTAACCATTAACTCATTTTTAGCAAAAATCCGTTCGATATGTTCCACCAATTCTTGTTGCGCCAATAATGTTTCTTTGACGATATTGCCTTCATTCTCATATTGACTATCAAAGGTGATTCGATGGACCATCAACATCACATGAAGCAAAAACGCTTCTTTATATTCTTGCGTTAATTTTTCGGCGAATGCTTTAAGTAACTCTTCATAAATCACATATGTACGCACGACAATATCTCGACTTTCCGCTTCAATGCCTTGCGTTTCCTTAATTTGCTGACGAGGAATCAATCGAGGTACTTTTCCCGATTGAGTATGCGCCAAAATTTTATTTACTTCTTCTTGGATACTGTGAATATCTGCTTCTGTCGGCAGAGGATTTACTTTGACAAAAGGTCGATTCACAATTTCGATTGGAAAAATACTCAAAACCAAATCTGGATTTTTTTCTTCTATTACATCCACAGCGTTTAAAACAGAAGCAAATCCAGCAATTTCAACATTCGATACTTCTTCTAGAATCTTCTGTTCGATCAAACTTGTCACACCTAAGCCTGTTGAACACACATAGACAATTCTCACAACATTGATTTCATGAAGATTTTTTTCATATGCCACCAAAAAATGTAGGGCAATATAGGCAATGAAAGAATCATTGATCAAGAGCGCAGACCCTACGATATCACTTTGACTAGCCAGTTGTATTGCTGAAAATAATTGCGGATACTTCGCCTTGATATCATCAACGAAAGGATTATATTCGTTTATAAAGAGGTGTTTTTTTGTTAAACGTAAGGATAAATGAGCGAAGAGATTCGTAAATAACTGACGATCTCTATAAAAAGGAAAATTGACTTCTTTTGATACATCTTTGATCAGCTTCTCCGTCAACCCGACAATATCTTGCTGGTTATTCGCAACAAATACGTCACTATAAATATAAAAATACTCATCGGCTAAAAGCGGCAACTCATAATGATCAAAGACTTTTTTCATCAATAAAAATGGTAATTCTCGCTTTTGCTGTAAAACGTTTTGATTTGTCAGCATTTTGTATCCACCAACGGTATGATGAAGCTGTATTCTTGAAGAGGCAATCGCCACTCTTAATGTAATCGAAAGAATTTCAGCGTAGTTAAACTGATCAAACAAAGACGGATCTAACAGACCTGTCATTTCCTTTAGTGCAACTTGGTATATTTTTTGAAATATCGTATTGACACCAACATGAACTTCCTGCATTTTTCTCTGTTGGCCAGATTGGACAAAGTAGCTCATGATTTGGTAAATATCATATTCAGTTATTTCCTTTTGAGTGATGTATTCCATCAATAAGCGAATTTTACTTTCTTCCCCTATAATCGAAAATCCCTGACGACTTTGACGGTTAAGTGTCAGTTCATACATTTGAGCTAATTCTTCTACTCGATCTAAATCACTGATGATCGTATTTCTGCTGACTTGTAAATCATCTGCTAATTCCTGAGAAGTTAGACATTTTGATGCTAATAACAAGCGGAAAATCAATTGATTTGCTCGTAACTCCTGATCAGGATAGGTTTCGAATCGCTCTACTTCGATAATTTCATTTTTCAAGGTCAATCGTTCTGAATCTGGTATTTCTAACCAAATTCCTTTGTTCCGTCGCGTTTTAAGCAAGACGTTTTGATCTTTGAACCAATCACGTACATTTTCCAAATCATACTTGATTGTCCGCACACTAACTTCAAAGGTTTCTGCTAATTCTTTTGTTGTAACGCTGTCTTCTAAATCTAAAAGCAGCAACAAAATTTTTATTTCCCGTTTTGATAAGTGCAATGACATCCTACTCACCCACTTTCTTTCCCTTTCACTTGAACTATAGCTTGATTTTTATTGCTTAACAACACAAAAAAGTTGCACTTACACAAGTGCAACTTTCTTCGTATACTACTTTATCCAGAAATTTTATATTCAAAAAATTGTTATTTTATAAAACCATCTATAATTAATTTACTTGTAATCAATGGATCTATCAGACTTTTTTCTTAGTGCAATCAAAATCATCCATTATTTAATACTCCTTGCACCAACTTGCGCAAGATACAAAAAAAACAATTCAGTCTAACGATGTGACATGCAGTATTTACACCTCATCTTAAAACAAAAAAGAAGACCGAAGTCTTCTTTTTTGCCACAGTATTTATAAAAATAAATAGATAAAATCTTCTCCACAAAAATATTTATCCGACACGCCTACATCCGGTAGGTATGATTTAACATATGTGCCTCTGTTGTTTTGTCAATCACTAGCCGTCAAAACGGAACAGCCGAAGCTATCTGATTGAGTCAACTCGTCGCATGAGGATAACTTTAACATAGATAAGCTTCGATTGCAATATCTTTATAATTTATCGTCCTCTTCCAACCATTTAGTATATAAATTGTCCACCAAACCTACCGTCGCTACTGTCATTTTTTTAGTCATGATGGGGCTTTCTATACAATGGTTTTGAAGGCATTCATTCACATGCTCTACTTCAAAAACAAATTCACTGTCAAATTCCCCTAACAAAGTCTCTTGTTTGCCATCTGCGTAGTAAATACTAGCTTGCTTTGTTTTCCAGAAATAAGGGATTTCTATACGGCCTAACTCACCATAAATCGTCATTTTACTTGGAATATCAACTTTTACAGAAATAAAAATGTTTCCTAGGGCTTGATTTTGAAATTTTAAAGCCAGATTTACCTGATCGTCTGTTTCACCTTTTCTTCTTGTAACACTACCACTATATTCTGTAATTGGTTGATCTAGAATAAACTGCATGTACTGTAAGGGATAGCTTCCTGATCCATGTAGCGTTCCACCCCCAGCCTCTAAGGAATGAAACCAACTGATATGATCGGCATTAGGGTACGATGTAACGGACTGCAACCAGTGTATTTTGCCAATTTTATTTTGTTGAATAACTTCTTTCACTTGTAAACTAATCGGTAAAAACACAGATTTTTGTGCTTCCATCAAAAAACAGCCATTTTTTTCAGCTAATGCAAATAGTTCTTCTGCTTGCTGCAAATTCAACGTAAACGGCTTTTCAACCAATACATGTTTCTTATACGTCAATGCCATTTTTGTCGCTTCATAGTGCCCTTTATTATAGGTCGCCACATAAACAATATCTATTTCATCGTCTTCACATAATGCTTCATAACTGCCATAAGCCTTAGGAATAGTCAATTCTTCTGACATTTCTACTGCTTTTGCCAAAGTACCTGAAGCAATTGCGTGAACTTCTCCGGAACGGCTTTCTCTGATTCCCTTTACAAACCGAGGGACGATTTGAGCCGTACTTATTATTCCAAAACGAATTTTCTTCATACTGATCGACTCCTTTGACTATACTATAGCCATAAATGCTGAAAACTTCAAAAAAACGCTTTTAAGTAAGGGAACCCTTTTAGACTCAATAGAGCCATTTTAGAGCCTAGAATAAGACTACTATACAGTCTTATTCTAGGCTCTAATTCCTATTCACATTTCCTAAAGAATATTCGCAAATTGTTTCGTTCGATTAACTACTTTTTCAACCCGTTGCTTACGAATATTTATGTATATCTTTACCTATGTACTACTCCCATTTAACGAATACCAATACTTATTTTCAGTGCTTGATTGACCTTCAGCATATCGCCATCTTCTAAATGACAAATTTTGTGAAGAATTCGTTCTTTATCCAACGTTCGGATTTGTTCTAGTAATACCAATGACGGTGTCATTCTTTCGTCATGCGGTATATCCACCTTGACCTGTGTCGGCTGCATTTTCTTATTCACATTTCTAGTAATAGGTGCAACAATCAACGTTGGACTAAATAAATTGCCTTTATTATTTTGAATAATTAATACTGGTCTAATCCCTCCTTGCTCCGAACCAACAACAGGCGAGAGATTTGCATAAAAGATTTCTCCCCTTCGCATCATAATACTTTATCACCCCTAACCTAACAAAAACTTCTTTCGTGTAAATTATATCATGCTTTTCTAGAATGTTTTTTCAAAAATTTATACTATCCCCTGAAAACTTTGATAATTTCTGCAAAAAAAGGGTTTCATGAGAAAAAAATATATAATATATTTTATTTAAAAAACTTAAAATATATCAAAACCTTTCTTTCTTAATTGGTATATTTAACAAAATAACTATATATATTCAAATTAGCACTGCGTAATCTCTCTCTAAAAACCCAAAAAAGATGGATTTGTATCGTTATAAGCCAAAAAACACACTAAACAATAATCATTAAAATCACCCCACATATTTTCCTATTTCTATCAAAAACAGATTTTATATAGAAATAAATCAATTAAAAAAAAGAACTCTCTTTAATTGTTAACTGGTAAGAACTATTGTTTCTCATCAAACTTTTATTTTGTCATCTCCTATTATTTCATAACCAAAGAAAAAAATCAGGACAACTTACTTTCCTGATTTCTCTCTTTACTATTTTTCAGCGTATTAGGGCATTTCTTTTGAGTCTGTTTCATTCTCAGAATCTTTTTTAGGTATTGGATCAGATCCGCCATCTAAATTCCCCAAACTAATATCTAACGTAACCGTGTAATCCAACGGTACATATAAATTATAGGCGCTCATACCGACCACTGTGCCTTTAGGTTGTGCAGAGTCAACGTATCTTACAGTATATTGGATATTTGCTCCTTTTGATTGGAATTCGTCATAGAAATACTTTTGTAAATCCCCTTCTACTGTGTTCCCTCTTAGATCTTTAAGATAAGGTTGTCCAGCAGAGTAGTAGACTTTAACTTTCAAATCATCTTTGCTTGTCAACTGAGTTCCCGCTTCAACACTTTGCGAAACTAATTGACCATACGCTACGTTATTCGTAAACACGCTCTTGGCTTGAACTGTTAAACCTTCGACAGCAGTCCCAGCTTCTTCTTGTGTATAATCGGCAAAGTTCGGCACAATATAGCCTTTACCTAAAGATACAGTCACAGTCAAACTGTCTTTTTTAGCGACTTTCTGATCTTTCGCAATGCTTTGAGAAATAATACTTTCTGCTGGAACGTCTGCTGAGCTAGCTTCTTCATAGGTCACTTTTATCTCATTTGTTTTAGCCCAACTTTCAACTTCCGTCTTCATTTTTTTCGTAAAATCAGGGACAGAAATATTTTTTTCAAACGTCTCTTTTCCTTTGGAATAATACATATTCGCTTTGTCTTTACGTTTATAATTTTCTTTTGTCACATCTTTATTGACGATTTCAAAGCGCACAGCTTTGCCTTTTTCCAACGTATCACTATATTCGTCGATCAACGAAATATTGTCTGCTTTATTATCCTTGATCCATTTTTCTACTTCTGTTTTTTTCATCGTCATAAAATCAGGGAGCTTCAATTTTTCTTCTGGGTCAGCACCTATGCTTGCTTCAACCGTTAATTCAGCCCCTTTTTTGATTTTTTTGCCTTTTTTTACTGTTTGGGAAATCACTTTGTTTGCTTCGACCTGTTTACTGTACGTCTGTTCAACTTTTAATTTCACTTTGTTTTCCGTCGCCCAGGTTCGTACTTCTGCTAAATCTTTTCCAGAAAACTCTGGGAGTGCAACATGGGTCATTTGGAAATAACCGAAATACAACATACAAAGTGCTACAAAGGTCCCTATCCCTATTATTAAAAATTTTTGTTTCCTTTTCTTATGGTACGTAGGATCTATTTCCGTTTCATCTTCTGGCTGACTTCTTCTTGTTTGGTCATTTGCTGCTTGTTCTGTATCTGGTGAAAAAGAGGAACTATCAACTTTGGGATCAGTCGCATTGACTGGTCCCATTCTTGTTGGTTGCTCACTTGGTTTTTCATCGGACACTTTATTTAATGAAGAATCTGTTGACCCTTCTTTATTCAGATCTTCCCGCAGCTTTTTTTCTTTTGTCTCATCGTAATTCGATTTATTGAAATTCGATAAAAAATCACTCATTCAACATCAACTCACCTTGCTTAAGAAAATAGGTTTTATCTGATTGTTTGGCTATTTCATTCGAATGGGTCACGACAATCACACATTTATTATGTGTTTCTGCTAAATCTTTAAAGATATCCACGATTTCTTGTTCCATGCCTTCATCTAAATTTCCTGTCGGTTCATCAGCAAGAATGATATCAACATTTGTTGCTAAGGCTCTCGCAATTGCTACACGTTGTTGTTCTCCCCCTGATAATTGTCCCACCAAACGATCTGCCTTCGCTTTATTGATACCGATATAATCTAATAAATTGTAGGCAACTGCACGGTTATCTTTTGGCATATCATTATCTGTGATCGACATCGCCACTAACACATTTTCTATAGCCGTTAAATAGGGAACTAAATTGTAACTTTGAAAAATTATACTGATATCATCTCTACGATACTTTTCCAGTCCAATTTTTTTGATGTTCTGACCTTTGTATAAAACTTCGCCAGATTTTGGCTCATCCAATGCACTGATCAATGAAAGAAACGTTGTTTTTCCAGAACCAGATTGCCCTAGGATCGTATAGAATTGTCCTTTTTCAAAATTGATTGATGTATCTTGTAAAATCATTCGACGTTTGTCTCCGTCTTGATAAAAATAGCTCACGTTTTTTGTTTGTAAAATGGTCATCTTGGTTTCCTCCTACATCATGATTTTCTTTGGATTCAACCGTAAGACATACGTCAAAGGTAAAATCGCAGACAATAGAACTGTGCTTAATCCTGCAATTAAGAAGGTCACGATATAGCTAATTGAGAATTTCACTTCATATGCACTGGAAACATCTTCAGTTGTTAATGATGACATATTTACCCCACTGCCTCCACCGATCGTCATGGCAGCACCATTGCTCGCTGCATTGCTCGTTTGTGAAAAGGCGTCGCTTGCAATCAAGGATTCTGAAACCATTTTCCCAAGCAGATTCCCTGTAACAAGGGATAAGCACATTGCAATTAAACTAATCAACAACAATTCAATCAAAATCTGTTGCATTACTTTGGCCCTTGTTTCACCTAAGGACAAATAGATGCCTAATTCATGTTTACGGTCGCGCAAGAAAAGAATGACTACTAATGAAATAATCAATAATGTAGCGCCAATTGCTAAAATCACAACATAACCTGAAATTTGCGACATTTTTTTGAATGTACCGCCAACTTCATCATACTGATCCGTTGATGCTGTTACTTTGTAGCCTTCTGGTATCATTGATTTTGATTCTTCTTTGAAGGCTTCGACATCT
Source organism: Enterococcus plantarum (assembly GCF_001730295.1). Classification (GTDB taxonomy): domain Bacteria; phylum Bacillota; class Bacilli; order Lactobacillales; family Enterococcaceae; genus Enterococcus_L; species Enterococcus_L plantarum. The sequence goes on along the minus strand of NZ_MIKA01000006.1, from coordinate 61,818 downwards.
TCTGGAGACTTAAGCACATAGATAGGAGTGATTTGGTCCATATCCTCTTGCGTCATGTCTGTCCCGTCAGCTTTTTTATAATGATCTGGTAACAATGATTTTCCTTTTTCAAATTCTATTTTATTGATGTTCATCACTGCATCATTTGGCATATAGACCGTATTAAACTGCTCGGTTTCCATGAATTGCTCTTCGAAACCTTTTTGATCTTTTCCATCTGATTTTTTCTTTTCAACACTTGTCGGTTCAAAGATACCAATAATTTCTACTGGGTGATCTTGACTTGCAAGTTCTTCGGTTGAGCCATCTTGTTTATAATCCATGATCAAGCTATCTAAAACGACTTTATCTCCTACATTAAAACCATTTTCTTCTGCAAGTTTTTTTGAAATGATTGCAACATCTTTTCCGTTATTGATTTCATCTTGCTTAAATGTTCGTCCTTCAACTAAATTGACTTTTTTATCCTTAAAATCTAACGGTTCCAGTAAATTGTTTCCTTTAATACTCAACATTTTGGGCATACCACCCATTGTTGTAGCATTTTCCATTTCATAGGTTTTGATTTTTTTTACAAAAAAGTTGGTTTTCACGTTATAGTCAAATTCTTTGACATACGATGACTGTCCCAACTTTTTAACATCCTCCACTTTTAATGTGGAAGGGGAAAAAGACTGACCTTCATCCATCATTTTTTGATAATCCAATTCAACACTCACAGTAGCGCCTAGGTCATGTTTAATTTTCTTTTCGACGTTTGCGGTGGATTGTTGAATCGCGATCGACCCGGCAATCACGTTTCCTAATATAAAAATAACTGCAAATAAAATAATTGATTTTCCTTTTCTTCTTGTAACACTGCACAATGCTCGATTCCAATAGTTCATATACTCTTCCTTCCTGTTAAAAAACAATGAAGAATAACTTAGACAGATATATCACACTGTTCAGTCAAGTCAACAACAACCTTTGATATACGCTAAAGCTTATCCTATTCACCATTGTCTTTTATAAATGATAGTTTCCCACCATTCAATCCCCATAATTCGTCAACATATTCCGCAATCACTTTTGATTGAGAACTGATGATGATACACTTATTTTCATTTTTCGCGTATATACGTATGTACTCCATGATCATTTCTAATGAAAGTTCACTTAACGTCACAGCAGGTTCGTCAATTAAGACGATTTCAGGATCATTGATTAGTGCTTTGGCCAAATAAATCCGTTGCTGATTAGCAATAGACAATTTTTTAAGTTTTTGTCTTGCTACTTTCTCATCGATGCCAACTTTTTTTAGGGCATCATAAAAATAACCATTTCCATGTGCAACAGCACTTGAAGCGCTCAAATTGAGGTTAGCCAAGGCCGTTTCATTTGAAAGGACATTGTACTGTTGAAAAACTGTGCCGATTTCGTGTCGCCGATAATTGTCGCGATCAAGGTTTTCAACGTTTTGGTTTTTATAAAAGATTGTGCCTGAATCAAGCTTGTCTAGTCCTGCAATCAGTGCAAGCAAGGTCGTTTTTCCTCCCCCACTTTTTCCTAAAATGCCGTAAACCTTCCCCAATGAAAAATCGATCGTTGTATCGTCCAATACGGTCACGTTGTTTTTCTTATTCGTATATACTATATTTTTAAGAGAGAGAATCATCGCTCATCTAAATTCCTTTCTAACAAAAATTCAATCGGTTCAAATTTAAAAACTTTATAACTGTCAATGGACATGATGGTAATCAAGAATAAGCAGGTAACTCCAATAAAAGTGATGAAAGAATTAGCATTGAACACCATTGGGATAGATGCTATAGATTCGTTTTTTTCACTAGCGACGAAACTAAATAGCTGATCAACGTTTCCCATCAGTTGCCTTTGGCTGCTTAATTGCCAATCTGCAATCGGCTGTACGATAAATTTTGTCGCTATCAAGGCAAAAGTAAAACTAAAACTCGCAACTACCACCAACTCGATCAGTCGACTTTTGATTATTTGCTGTTTCGTGATACCAATATTACGCAACACATAAATTTCTGTTTGCTTTTGTCTAAACAGCCGAATTGAAAGTAGTGCTAACCCAAAGTTGCCAAAAATCAAGAAACTTAACAAAATCGTTCCAGAAAGTGTACCTGTCCCGTTAACTGGACTTAACAATAGTTTCATATTCGCTTCATTAGTCATCACTTGATATTCACTTGGTAACCCTTTTGTTTTGATCTCATCGAAAAAATCTTCAAAGATAGCCATGCTTGTTAATTCATACGATACACTGTTATACACGAATTGATCGTCTTTTTCCATCGCATGCAAGGTTTCCCAATTTGTAAAAATATCATTTCCTTGCCCCCCCACCAATTGACTAGCACCATCTGATTGAACTTGTTCATTAGGTTGATACATTCCAGCAATAACTAATGATTGTCGTGCCTTTTTTTCATTTCCTGTTAAAACGACTTGAATTGAATCTCCTATTTTGAGTTGGTTCAATTCGGCAAATTCATTACTGATCAAGCATTCATTGTCTTTTAGAACTGTGCTTCCTGCGCTAATATCCAATCCATTTTCAGTGAGTTCTTTTACAAGACTATCTGATTCAGCTCCCCACCAATTTGCTAGGCCCTGATTGTAATTCTCTTTCAATGCATTTCCCTCTGATTCTTGGAATTGAACCATACTTGGAGATGGGATTGTTGTTAACGTTTCAAAGGAAATCGGCGTGTTCTCAATCATTTTCATTCCATTTACGTACTTAGACTTTCCAAATTTGACATATTGTTCCTTTGTTAGTTTTTTTTCATGCGATATATTACTTAAATCAGGTTCTAGAATCGTTACTATGGTCTTAAATTGGTTGCTGTAATGTTGCGTGAATAATTTAGCAGAGCTATAGAGGGTACTTGTAACCATTGTCCCTAAAATCAAAAGAAATAGCATGATGCCGACTAGTAAATAATTCCAGATGTGTCTTCTAAGATTTAAGAAAGCATGTTTAAAGACGAACATGTTCTAGCTCTCCTCCTTTCTTGTTCTACAATACCAAACCAATTGTTAACTGAATGTTAACTTTCAGCAATTTGTGGAAATGATAGATAAAAAGTTGATCCCTGATTTTTCTTACTTTCAACATAAACAAAGCCTTGGCATAAATCACAAACATGAGAAACAACCGATAAGCCAATCCCGTAACCATCTTGTTTTAGTCCGTTGATTCGGTAATTGTGGTTAAAAATAGTGGTGTGAACCTCTGGGTCGATTCCTTTACCATGATCTGTTATCTCAACAATAACACTTCCGTTTCGGTTATTAACAGCCACTTCTATAGGCTTTTCATTCCCATATTTGATTGCATTGTCCACTAAATTTGATACTGCTCGATAGATCCAACGATTTTTGCCTAAAATCAACGTCGAGCCAATTTCATCAAAGGAAAATGTAAGTTCAGGGTAACTTTTGCGATACGTATCACATACTTCTGCGCAAATTAATGACACATCCACCTTCTCACTCATTGCTTCTTCCGAACTGTTTGAAAGGGTCAAGATATCATCGATGCTATCCGTTAGGCGATCTAAAATGTGAAGATTGCCCGTTTCATTGTGTTCTAATTCCAAATTAGCTCTTAAAATCGCAATAGCATTTTTCTGTTCATGAGTGAGATAACTACTCAACCTCTTATAATCAGCTAGGTTCCCATCAAACTTGTCTTTTAACTGTTTGAATGCTTTCGCAACAGTTTTATCTTCAACTTTATCTTCAGAAAATTTCTCTAAAAACTGTAAATCATGAATAATCGAAATCATCTGCTTCGTATAAATTCGCCGTAAAACAAACCATAAGGTCATCGTCAGTACTAAAATAGCTGAACACACTGCTAAAATGATCATCGGCAAATATTTTAATAAACTATTTAAATAAATATCATCTAACGCTTGAGTACTGACTAATTCAGATGCTTTTAATGCAACGGTTGTGGTTGGCTGTGCTTGAGCAATCGTTTCATTTTCATCGTTTACAATATAAATCGCTGAACCGATCGATTGACCGATATTCAGTGAACTCCAGTTACTTTTCACTGCAAAAAAGCCAGCACTAATGATCAAAATAACAAAAAAAGCAAAGGTCAGCACCGTTAAACTGATTTTAAAATTTACTCGCATAATTGATATCCTTTCGCTCGAATCGTTTTAAGCAATTCTTTTCCAGATGCTTGAGCAAGTTGTTTTTTTAACCTAGCAAGATGAACACGCAAAACAGACGAAAATGGATCAAAATTTTCATCATAAACATGTTCAGCGATTACTTCTGTGGAAACAACCGCCGGATGCTGTTGGGCAATACATAATAAAATATCAAACTCTTTTGGCTTTAAAGTGATTTCCGTTCCCCCATAAGAAACAAAACGTTTTACAGGATCGATCATCAGTTGATTGATTTGGATATGAGGTGATGTTCGACCGTGAAAACGTCTGATGACTGCACGAATACGGGCAACTAATTCTAATAATTCAAATGGTTTTACTAAATAATCATCTGCTCCAAAATCGAGACCCTTTGCTCTTTCTTCAATTTCATCTCTCGCAGTAATAATAATGATTGGACTGTCTATATTGGATTCTCTTAAAAAATGTAAAATCGATAATCCATCTTTATCAGGTAAATTCAAATCTAATAAAATAGCATCATAGTTATTTACATAGGCTTTCTCTTCTCCTTCTAACCCAGAAAAAGCCAGATCGACTAAGAATTTTTCCCGTTCTAATCCTTTTTGAACTGATGTCGCCAGTTCACGATTGTCCTCAATAATTAAAATTCTCATCTAATCCATTCCTCTCTAAGATCACTGATGCCCTCGTCAATAGTTATCTCATAAGATACTACACCTAAGAATAGTTTGTCTATATTTCCTGTTTTTGCACTAGAATAACATAACAAAAAAACAACGACTCTATTTGATAAATTCAAATAAAAACCATTGTTTTTTAGTGATTCTCTATTTATACTTCATTTAAAATACTTGCTACTTTTGTCGTGATCAAATCAATCGCTACGTGATTTTCTCCGCCTTCTGGAACAATCACATCTGCATATCGTTTTGTGGGTTCGATGAACTGATGATACATTGGTTTTACTACTGATAAATATTGTTCAATAACAGAGTCTAAAGTTCTTCCGCGTTCTTCCATATCACGTTTGATTCTGCGAATGATGCGCATATCATCATCTGTGTCGACATAGAGTTTAATGTCCATTAGCTCTCTTAACCGAACATCTTCCAAGATCAGTATCCCTTCTAAAATAATGACCTCTTTCGGTTCTTGAACAAGAATATCTGAACTTCGAGTGTGTGCAACGTAATCATACACTGGTTTTTCGATTGTTTGATAGTTAATCAACTGTTGTATGTGCTCGATCAGCAAATCCGTATCGAAAGCAAACGGGTGATCATAATTCGTTGTTAGTCTTTCTTCAAAACTCAGATGGCTTTGATCTTTATAATAAGAATCTTGTTCCAGCATCATGATAGAATGATTGGGAAAATGATTAAAAATCGCTCGACTGACACTGGTTTTCCCACTGCCGGAACCGCCAGTAACACCAATCACGATTGGTTGAGTATTTTTCATTCAACGAAACCTCTCTCTTATATGTAATAGTCATAATAACCTTTTTCTATTATAATAGAAACGAGCATAAATGCCACAATTTTATTCACTTATTGACTATTTTATTAGAAAGGAAAAAACAGTATGACGATCAAGAAAATCGAAACTCTTCAAACAGTCCACTATGACCTACTATTATTAGCTGATCCAGCTAAACATTTAGTCGCTAACTATACTAAACGTGGTTTATGTTTTGAACTACTTCACGATGAAATACCGATTGGTGTTCTAGTCTTACTTCCTACAAGACCCGAAACATTAGAAATTGTGAATATTGCCGTTTCAAAAAGCTATCAGGGGCAAGGTTTTGGTAAAAAATTGATCCAGTTTGCTTTCGTTTATGCTAAAAATAATCAATACAAAACCGTTGAAATCGGTACGGGCAGTACTAGCTTGGGTCAATTATATCTTTATCAAAAATGCGGCTTTCGCATGACAAGTATTGATCGTGATTTTTTTCTTCGTCACTATGAGGAAGAAATAATCGAGAATAAGCTTATTTTAAAAGATATGGTTCGCTTATGTATAGATCTATAAAAAATAGCCGTCGCAAGTCTTATGAACTCCTGCGACTGCCAATTTTTATTGTTCCAACACGTTAAAAATCTCATCTAAATAACTGATTTCATACGTTGGTTTAACCTCAGCTATTGGGTGTTGTTTCCCTGGATTTAACCAAACTGTTTTGATATTTGCCGAATTCCCTCCTTGAATATCTGAAGCCAATGAATCTCCAATAATCAATGTTTTTTCTCGCTCAAAATTAGGAATTCGTTCAAAAACATAGTCGAAATATTCTTTCATCGGTTTTTGAAAACCTACTTCTTCTGAAACAAAGATATAATTAAAAAAGGGTGTCATATTTGAATCGTTCAGTCGTTGATATTGCGTTTTTGCGACACCATTTGTCACAATATACAGATCGTAATCAGGTTTGAGTCGCTCAATGATTTCTTTACTATTTCCCAATAAATCGTGCCCCTGACCTAGATAATGGCGATATTGTTCCCCCATCTTTTTCCCATCTACTTTTTTATCTAATTGCTCAAATAGTAAACTAAAGCGCATATCCGTCACCGTTGTTTTATCTATTTTTCCTTGCTCAAATTCACGCCACAATTGACTGTTGATTTTTTTGTATGTTGCTTCTATTTCATCTGTTAGCGTGACGTTTTCTTCTTGAAAAAGAGCTTGTAGTGCTTTTTTTTCTGTTAATTGAAAATCTAGTAATGTATCATCTACATCAAATAATAATGTTTTAAATTTCATCTTCCACTCTCTTTTCTTTTTTATGAGTCGTAAAATAAGGCAACAACATCTTTAATTCTGCTTGGTTTAAGGGACGATATTCCCCTAAATCAAGGTTTGTATCTAATTGGATTGGTCCCATTGATAATCGTTTCAAATAAACCACTTTTTTTCCAACAGATAAAAACATTTTTTTGACTTGATGAAATTTTCCCTCCGTTATATCTAAATAGGCATGGCTCTCATTTTTTTCTGATGTTAAAATTTCCAGCTTGGCCGGCTTACACCTATTTCCGTCAGAAAAAACGATTCCATGCGCAAATGCTATACTATCCTGAGCTGTTAAAGGTTCATTCACTCTAACTTCATACCTCTTTGTAACCTTTTTATGTGGCAACAATAATTGATACCCTAACTGACCATTATCCGTCATTAGCAATAATCCTTCTGTATCACGATCTAAACGACCTATAGGATATAATCCTGCTCGTTGATCACTAGGATGAATTAACTCAATAACGGTTTGATGTTGAGCATCTTTGACTGCCGTCACAACACCTTTAGGCTTATTCAGCATATAATACACATGGGATTCGTGTTGGATTTTTTGATCCCCAACGTAAATTTCTTGTAACGTTGCATCTACATTCAAATTTTCATTCAAGATGATCTGACCGTCAACCGTAACTTGTTTACTGCGAATCAGTGTTTTTACTTTTCTTTTAGAACCGATTTTTTTTTCTTCTAATAATTTATCTAACCGCATTTATTTTCCTCATTTCATTTAATATTTTAGTATAAACTTTAAAAAATGAAAAGAAATCACCCTGAACGACGTACAATTTTTCCGAATCGATACTTTTTAAGACTCTTTAAAGGTCATCCGTTCTTTCTTCACTTCCCTTGACTTACCATTGAATTCGCGTTAAGGTTGATATAGAAAGTGAATAAGGTTTCTCAAAAACAGCGTAATGACCTGGGAGAGAATAAGATATCATATGGAATTCCCTCTGGATAATTGTGCACAATTATTCGGGATTTTTTGTTTTTGTTGTTCGTTTGTAGAAGCTGCTTGTTCGTTTCAAATTTGAACAGGAAAACCTTAGCTAAGTTTATGCTTTTACATGTTTATACTCTACGTCAACAAAACTCCTTTTTTCCATCATGTTGCGTTTTGCAGATAACCAAATATAAATTCATTTTGATTTATCTAGCTTTATAAGCAAGTCTCATAATACAGGGAGGCTATAAAAGCTTGTTCAGCTTTTAAATTTAAGGGAGGAATTTAGGTTATGTCAGTATCATTAGAAGTCAAAGAAAGAGCTGTCCGTCCGCGTTCACTAAGAAATCAACTACGTCACTCTGGTCAAGTTCCCGCCGTCGTTTATGGGTATGAAATTGAAAGTACACCTATTTCAGTTGATCAAAAAGAAATAACAAAAATTTTACGAGACAATGGTGCCAATGCCGTAATCACAATGACTATTGGTGGTAAAAAAATCAATACATTGATGTTTAAAGCTCAATTGGACACCTTTACAAATCAAATGAAACATATCGAATTTCTAGCTGTAAATATGAAAGAAACAACGGAAGTAGAAGCTGAAATCGTGCTTATCGGTGAATCCGAAGGGGTGAAAGCTGGTGGTGAACTTGCTCAAAACTTATATAATGTTTTAGTTTCAGCAACACCAGATAAGTTACCGGAACGTGTAGAAGTCGATATTACAAAACTTGCAATTGGCGATGCTATTACCGTGGCTGATTTACCAGAAAGTAAAGATTATGAGATCATTACTGACAGTGAAGAACAAATTGCAGCCGTAGTAGAAGCGAAAACGGAATCAGAAGAAGAAAGTTCTGGAGAAGCTGCTGAACCTACAGTGATCGGTGAAAAACCAGAATAATCCATCTATTAAAATAGATTTTAGAAGGTTGAGATGTCACTCTTAGAGTGATGTCTCAATTTCTTTTTTCTATTTTTACATTCAACAGATTGTGCAAGCTTTTTAGTTGCTTTTTTTTTGAAACATGACAGAAGCGACTTTTTCCTAAATAAGGTATACTGTTGATATTAGATAGCTAAAGGAGGTCATATAAATGGTTGAAAGTTTTGATAGTGAACGTAGTCGTTATGCATCTTTAGGTGTGGTTGAAAGCCTACCTGGCGCTTTGATCGACAGTATCTGGCTGATTATCGATTTGGATTTAAAAGGGGTCATCCCACTTACGAATGTGCTGTATTTTGATTTAATAGACAATGGTGGGACAGTAACTGTTCATTTTTCACAAGAAATCAGCGATGTTCAAATGGCCGTTGACTTACCTTTTCCTTACTCTGAAAACTATCCGTCTCAAGTATTTGCTTTTGATGATGGTCATAAAGAAACGATTTTATTGCCGGCAGAAATGCTGGAATAATAAAAAAACCAGTTCTACATAGCTTGTAAAAGTCATGTAGAACTGGTTTTTATTTCTTTATATCTATGCCATTCGTTTCGCAATAAATGAATAAATTGCGATACAAATCACTGCACCAATCAATGCGGAAATAATTGGAAACCCACCGATAATTGGGCCAAAGTTTCCTAAAAGCATTGTGCCTACCCAGCTACCAATAAATCCAACGATAATATTGCCAATTACACCACCTGGTACATCTCTACCTAAAATTGCTCCAGCAATGGCTCCTAGTACACCGCCGACAATCAATGACCAAATAAAACTCAACATAATAAACATCCTCCTCTAATTCAACTACAGCGAAACATTATTGTAATGTACGTGTATTGTTTTCTTGTTTTTTATCATTTTCATTATCATCTTTTTTCTTGTTTTCAAATTTTTCTTCGTACTGTTCCTTTGACATCACATCATCTACGTTCATGTTAAATTCAATAACATCTAGCCCCGTCATGTTTTTTACTTCTTCTGCAACTTTTTTTGTTGCTGTATCAAATACTTGAGCAATATTCTTACCATATTCCCCAATGACATCTAAATCAATTGCAACTTGTTTCGTTCCAACTTCTGCACTAATGCCTTTCGTTGGATTGTTTCCATTCGTAAATTTATCGGTCAAGTTTGTAATCGCATTTCCGCTTAATCCTAAAATACCAGGGATTTCTGATACGGCGATACCAGCAATTTTTTTCACGACTTGATCGTCAAATGTTAATTTTGTTTTGATTCCATTTGCGTTTGTTCCTTCAGTTGTGTTTCCAGTTGCTTTGTTATCCATATTTTTCTCAACCTTTCTGATTTTGATTCGATTTATTTTTATCTTTCAAAAAAAGCCTGTATTGTAGCTAAAATTGAAGAGATAGAGCGGTTTTCATCTTGCGTTTTGCCAATAAAATAGCCGATTCCTGTTAAAGCGACAAGCAAAACTGTTTTCCAAAATCCAATTGTCATAAACAGTATGGCAATTAGAACAGCTAATCCGGTACATATAATTTGATTGCGGTAAGGAGCTATTGTCATTCTTTTTTTCATTATCCTTCCTCCTTTAAACCACACGTGACTCTTTTTTACTGCTTGGCAATAAAGACGATTCTGCTTTTTTCTTTTTGAAAATAACCTTGATTTTATTCGTCTCGATCATTGCCATGTTTTGCAAGGCTTGTGGGATTGATTCTTGAATTTGTTTCCCTCTACTTAAGAACTGCTGTTGTTGTTCGTCTGCTATCGTGACTTCTACATCTGCCGTTTGTTTTTTTGTTAATCTAACTTTTACCTGTGTATTATCACCATTTACAATGCCATGTAATGAAGCTCTAGCAATCGATTCCAGTGTGTTCAGTGGTAAGTTGACCTGACCGGTATCTTTTTTTATGTGGATTTGTTTTGATGTGATCGGTTTGAATATAATCATCAAGAAAGCCAGCAACAAGATTGCTAATAAAGCAAAAAGAACAACTTGGTAAAAATAAAATAGCCAATCATATTGAAACAGTAAATTATCAAAAAATGTGGTCACAACACCTAAATCTACCATTTGAGAATATAAACCAGCAATCCCAAAAATACCAGCTAATAGTATAATAGAAATAAGTACTTTGATTACTCGCATAGATTTTCTCCCTCCAACGTTGATTGTACTTTTTCAAGATTTTTCTCTCATCTATACTTTTATGTTAAACGCATTATCAAACAATTACAAAAGATATGCATGCTCTTTGTTGGATCCTCGTTTACGCCTTTCTCTTTTTCACTGTAAACACTGCGATGAAGATACTAATGACTTCATAATAAAAAAAGGGAACATAAAGATGTTGATCTTTATGCTCCCTTTTTTATCTATTATTCAACATACGCTAAACGATAAGATACTGTTCTACCAAACGGAAAAACTTGTAATTCTTTTAATTGATCCGCTTTTAAATACCCAATTGCTCCTTGATAAAGCGGCAGAACAGCGGCATCTTTTTCAATCAAGGTTTCTTCTAATTCTTTTAATTTATCCCAACGTTTTTCTGGTTCGTTAGCTAAAGTGATTCTAGCATCATTCAATCCTTTGTCATAGTCAGAATTATTATAGCCTGAAGTATTCAACCCACTTTTAGAGTCATAAAATTCTAAAAAGTTGATTGGATCAGCATAATCTGGTGTCCATGTACCAAAAACTAAGTCAAAATTGCTTGCTGTTTGCAAGTCCAATCGATTTTGCAGTGGAATAGATTTCAACGTAATTTTTAACCCAGGTAGATTTTGTTGTAATTGCCCTTGGACATACTCGATTGTCTTTTTCGCAAGTGCGGAATCGGCTGATAATAATTCTAATTCAATTTCATCTTTGCCTAATTCTTTCTTAGCTATTTCCCAACTTTTTTGTGCTTCTTTTAAATCATATGGAAGGAAATCTCCATTTTCTTTTCGGAAATCTTCGCCTGTTTCAGGATCTTTCGCAAAATCTTTTGGCACAAAACCGTTGATAGCTGTAGAACCATCCCCTAAAATATCTTTAGCAAATGTTTCTTTATCGATTGCTTGTAAAATAGCTTTACGCGCATTTACATTGCCGGTTACTTCTCGCTTATGATTAGGACTCAAATAGCCAACCATTGCCTTGGGAATAAAATGTGCTTGCGGTGAGTCTTTGTATTGCAATGCATACGTATCTGCTAGAACAGTGTAATCTAGATCACCTGCATCAAAAAGGTTTGTTCCAGTACCGATTTCTTTCACTACTTGAACATCAATCGTATCTAGCTTAACATTTTCCTGATCCCAGTAGTCTTTGTTTTTTGTTAGTTTCCAATTTTCTGTATTACCGTCCCAACCAGAAATTACAAATGGGCCATTTCCAACAAAATTATCTGTTGATGTACCGTAAGCATCGCCTTTTTCTTTGACGAACTTTTCATTTTTGGGCATAAAGGGCGTTCCAACCAATACTTGAGATAGATAAGGAATTGGGTATTCTAAGGTCATTTCTAATGTTTGATCATCAATTGCTTTGACCCCAAGCTCATCCACTTTTGCTTCCCCTTCTCGGATTTTTCGACCATTTTTGAAAATATCCATTTGGTTACTGCTACTTGAACCAAAACTTGGATCTACAACATTTTTAAATGCTGAGACAAAATCACCTGCTATAACAGGATCACCATTGCTCCATTTTGTCTCTTTTAATTTAAATGTGTACACTAATCCATCATCACTAACGGTAGGCTCACTTGCTGCAACAGCTAATTCTGGATCATGATTTTTATCCATTCGATAAAGTCCTTCTACAACTTGACCAATCATATCCGAACTGTATACATCCGTATAATGTGCGCTATCTAGTGTTGATAACTCTCCTCCAGAAGCAACTTTGATTACTTGTGTCTGATCTGTTTTACCGCCATCCGTTTTTTCACCAGATGTGCTGGTCCCTTGTCCCCCATTGCAAGCCGTCAATAATAAACCCGCTGCTAATACAAAAACACCAAACTTTTTCTTCATTGTCTAATTCCTCCTCTTTCTTAAAACTGATCATAACGCTTGTTTTCTGTTCAATCTACATTACCTATAATTCTTCAACAACATAACGAAAAACAGCCATTTCTTGTTCTAAATGATCAAAAGCAAAATCAGGGTGCCACTGCACGCCTAAAAATGCGAGATTCGAATCGTTACTTTCCACTCCTTCAATAATGCCGTCTTCACTAAGTGCTGTAACTTTTAGTTTCTTTGCTAATTTTTTGACAGCTTGAAAATGAAACGAGTTAACAGTTGTTTTTTTACCGTAAATGTCACGTAAAATACTCGTGTCTTCTGTTTGGATCTGATGTGTAGGAATTTCACGTGATACCGGTACTTGCATATGGGCAATTTTCCCATCGCTAAAATGACTGATGTCCTGATACAAACTGCCACCAAGTGCTACGTTAACTAATTGGAGACCACGACAAACCGCAAAAATCGGTTTATTTTGTGCAATAGCTTCTTCAATCAACGCTAACTCAAATTGATCTCTTTTTTCTGATAATGACGCTTCTTCAAGTTGAACTGATTCACCATATAATGCTGGTGAAACATTCTGTCCGCCAGCCAAAATCAACTTATCGATTTGTTTGATATACTCCTTAGCCAAATCAGGAGAGCCCACTGGCAAAACCAACGGTAAACCACCAGCGTTTTGAACGGCTTTAACATATCCAAAAGGAGTATAACTGATCGGTAAATGATACAATTTCGCCCCTGCGTCTTCAATTTCATTCGCTGCAATTCCAATAATCGGCCGCCTCAATCGATATCACTCCTTTTTTACTTTCCGACAATAATTGTACATAGTTTATCAGATATATTTATAGAAGGATAGTACAAATAGAAACAGTGCGATAGTTTTTCACTATCACCGTTTACTTACTTTTTAATAGGAAGTAACTATTTCTATTTTACCTCAACTTTGTTCAATCAGTTACTTTTATGCTTAAAACAAGCTATTTTCTGAATTTTCTAAACAAACAGTTGTTGACAAACAGAAAAACTGGTGGTAAAGTTATAAAAAAACAAAGAACAGAAGAGTACCTTTATTTTATTCTCAAAGAGAGTCTTTGGTTGGTGTAAAAAGACAGAAGGATAAAGCGAACCACATCTGGGAGTTAACTTTTTGAATGTAGCAGTAGGGAAGTTCGGGTATGCCCGTTACAGCATTGGAAGTCTATGACTTCATGAGGTTATCGTTGTGAAGCGATAATAAAAAAAGGTGGAACCACGATTTTTACGTCCTTTGGCTTAATTGCCAAAGGATTTTTTGTTTTTTATCCCTAAACATCGTATATTGTTACAATAAATAGAAATAACTTATTAGAACAATTCATATTAGCTATTCTAATAAAATTAAAACGCACAAACAGAACAAGTAATCAAAGATACTTTCTTGACAGAGACTTTTTTATTCGCTGAGAAAAAAAGCTGGAAACCTTCGATGAACACACCTGTTTTAGTCACCTTCTGAATCAAGTAAGAAGATGCGGCATTCTCCGTTATCAGAAAAGAATCTTTTCTTTTACAAAAGATTCTACGAGGTTAATATTGTGAGGTATTAACGAATTGAGGTGGAACCACGATTATTTCGTCCTCTTGGCAAACCAGTCAAGGGGACTTTTTTGTTTACTCTTATAAAAAAATAAAAAACTGGAGGAAAAATGATGAACTATATTTTAGAAATTATGCCGGCTTTAGTTGACGGCGCACTCATGACATTGAAAGTATTTATTTTTACACTATTAGGCTCGATTCCACTTGGGATTTTAGTTGCATTTGCCTTACAGACAAATTTTAAACCTTTGAATTTTCTGATTACTATTTATATCTGGCTAATGCGTGGGACACCGTTGTTACTACAACTTATTTTTGTTTTTTACGGCCTACCATTGATTGGCATTGTCTTTGAACGATATGATGCAGCTTTATTCGCGTTTATTTTAAATTATGCAGCTTATTTTGCAGAAATTTTTCGTGGCGGCATTCAATCGATTCCAGAAGGGCAATATGAAGCGGCGAAAGTTTTACGTTTAACACGATTTCAAACCGTCACAAGAATTATTTTACCCCAAGTGATCAAAATCGTTTTACCTTCTATCGGTAATGAAGTGATCAATTTGGTTAAAGATACTTCTTTGATCTATGTACTTGGTTTAGGGGACCTATTACGTGCTGGTAAAATTGCGATGAGTCGCGATGTCAGTTTATTGCCTTTAGTTTTAGTTGGTATTATTTACCTTTTGTTGACGGCCGTCCTAACGTTAGCCTCGAAAAAATTGGAAAAACACTATCAGTATTACAAATAAACGGAAGACTGTTGCTATATGTCATCTAGCTTTACGGGCTAACTCTTCGGGTAAAAGATAAATTTCGATTGAGGCAAAAAGCGCCTCATTCTTAATTTCCTATTTTCCTGTCAGAGTAGAACGAGCCCGCTACGCTTTTAACACTATCTAGCTTTACGGGCTAACTCTTCGGGTAAAAGATAAATTTCGATTGAGGCAAAAAGCGCCTCATTCTTAATTTCCTATTTTCCTGTCAGAGTAGAACGAGCCCGCTACGCTTTTAACACTATCTAGCTTTACGGGCTAACTCTTCGGGTAAAAGATAAATTTCGATTGAGGCAAAAAGCGCCTCATTCTTAATTTCCTATTTTCCTGTCAGAGTAGAACGAGCCCGCTACGCTTTTAAAATTAGGAGGAAAATCATGTTACGAATAAAAAATTTAACTAAAAGTTTTGATAGTCGTCGCATCATCGATCAATTGAATTTAGAGATCAAAGATGGAGAGATTTTAACGATTGTAGGGCCTTCTGGTGGTGGTAAAACAACGTTGTTGCGTTGCTTAGCTGGTCTAGAAACCATAGATTCAGGAGAATTAACGATGGATGGTGTCCCCTTTAATCCTGTAGAAATGAATAATGCAGATCAAGTCGTGGGGATTGTTTTTCAAGATTTCCAATTATTTCCTCACCTTTCAGTTTTAGATAATATCACGTTAGCACCTATCCTTTCCTTAAAACAATCGAAAGAAGCAAGTGAAATGGAAGCAATGGACTTATTGATGAAATTCGATCTCCATGGAAAAGAGAACTTGTATCCTTATCAATTATCCGGCGGTCAAAAACAACGTGTCGCTCTCGCTCGGGCTCTTGCAATGAAACCTAAAGTATTAGGCTATGACGAACCTACTAGTGCACTTGATCCTGAACTTCGCCAACAAGTCGAAGAAGTGATTTTAACGTTAAAAGCACAAGGCATGACTCAAATCGTCGTCACCCACGATATGAATTTTGCTGAAAATATTGCTGACAACTTATTAACAGTAAAACCGGTTCAGTAGAAAGGAAAGATTATATGAAGAAAAAAAATTATCTAATCCTTGCCATAACAGCTATTTTTGCAATAGTATCCATAGCCGGTTGTGGTAGAAAAAAAACAGATGCTGATCAATGGATACGAATCAATGATGAAAAAAGAGTTATCGTTGGCTTAGATGATTCCTTTGTCCCCATGGGCTTTCAAAATAAATCCGGTGAAATCATTGGATTTGACGTTGATTTAGCTCGGGCAGTATTTGAGTTATATGGGATCACTGTGGACTTTCAACCAATCGACTGGTCCATGAAAGAAAATGAATTACAAAATCAAACAATTGACTTGATTTGGAATGGTTATTCTAAAAGTGCTGAACGAGAAGAAAAAGTACTTTTTAGTGATGAGTACATGAAAAATGAACAAGTCGTCGTTTCTCTGAAAGAGAATGCTATCCATTCATTCTCAGATATGAAAGGCAAAATTCTAGGTGCCCAAAATGGTTCTTCTGGCTACAACAGCTTTGAAACACAACCTGACATTTTGAAAAATTTGGTTAAAGATCAAACAGCTATTTTGTATGATGGTTTTAATGAAGCATTTATGGATTTAAAGTCCGGACGAATTGATGGCTTATTGATTGATCGTGTTTATGCCAACTATTATCTTTCTCACGAGGATAATCTAGCAAATTATTCGATTGTTAGTGGTGAATTTGAAAGTGAAGCTTTCGCTGTTGGTCTGAGAAAATCCGATAAAGAACTAGCCGAAAAAATCAACAACGGTTTTGAAGAGCTTAGAAAAACCGGAAAACTAGCTGATATTTCAAAAAAGTGGTTTGGAGAAGATGTAACAAAATAAGAACTATTTTTTAGATAACCCAATACTTATCTTGCCTACTTTTGAGCGTTATCTAATCACCGCATTTAAGAAGTAACAATCTATTAGGCTGTCTATCCAATAAAAACCCCCAAGAGAAGTGATCTCGTTTGGGAGGTAATGATTTCTAAACTATTTATGATACCACTATCGCATTCTTTAATAAAAAGAACGCAATAGTGGTATCGTTCTACTTTTTTTAACCTAAATAATTACTTGTTACATCAACCAAACGTTTGGTTTGATCTTGAACTGCTGCTTTCACTTCGTCCGCTTTTAACATATTCCCTTCACCGTCGATTGAAGCACTTGTTCCATAAGGGTTACCGCCAGCAGCAAAAGTAGATGGATTTACGTAACCTGCTGGTACGATGATTGCACCCCAATGTTGCATTACTGTGTATATCCCTTGGATTACTTGCTCTTGTCCACCGTTTGGATTTTGTGCAGAAGAGAATGCTGTGACAAATTTATTCGCTAATTTTCCTTGTGCCCAAAGCCCTCCTTGTAAATCAAAAAATTGTTTTAACTGACTGGCCATTACACCAAAGCGTGAAGGTGAAGAGAAAATGTAGGCATCTGCCCATAATAAATCGTCACTTGTCACTTCTGGAATTTCTTTACTTGCTTCGACATTTTTGCGCCAAGCTGGATTTGAATCAATTGCCACATCTGGCGCTAACTCATGAACTTTTCTTAAACGAACTTCTGCTCCATTCGCTTCTGCTGCTTCTTTGGCCCATTTTACCATTTGTGTACCTGTTCCTGTTGAACTATAATAGGCAATTAATAATTTTGTTGTCATGACTTTTTCCTCCAATAACTGTTGTTTTCTTATTTACATTTATATACTAACAAAAAGTAAGTATACTTGCAAAGGATTTTGCTTACTAAAAATAAGTTTTCTCTTTAATTCTGTTCATCAAAAAAATCGCAACAAGCATCAGGCTCATTGCGATTTTTTTTATTGATAACTATTTTCTTTTCCATCCCAAACAGACATACCTTCTGAAACAGAAACAACATTGTAGCCATAATTTTCAAGAAACGAGCACGCATGCTCTGAACGCACGCCATGCTGACAAATCACATAATGGGGTTGTTCACGATTTATCTCTGTCATTGCCTCTGGTAAAGTGGACAAAGGATAATTTTTAGCGTTGACGATATGACCTGCAGCAAATTCTTCCACTTCCCGGACATCAATGATTGAAACGGGCTCACTCACTGTTAGTTCGATTAATTCTTTTAATTCTTTGATTGATACTCTTTTCATCTGGTTATGATTCCTCCTGCGGCTTTTTCAAACATCTGACTACACTTATTAAACAATTTTGTAACCAGAAAATTCGCCTCATTAGCAGTATACCATGGTTGATTTTTACTACAACATTTTACGCCCAATTTATGAACATTTATTTTAAGAAAAGAGAATGAGCCTGGGACATAACTAAAAAAGTTATGTTTCAGGCTCTTAGTAACCGAATAAACGGTGGGCGCAGAAGTAACTCCGAGAAATAAGCCGAAATTCACAAAAATTTGAAGAGCAATTTTCGTAAATTCCTTCTTATTTCTCGGAGTTAAACACTTCTGTCCCAACCTCCTACCCCGCCTCTTTATTCTTGTAGACCATTTGCGGCAATCAATTTTTTGTACCAATAAAATGATTGTTTTCTAGAACGATCCAATGTTCCATTCCCTTCATCATCCATATCAACATAGATAAAACCATATCTTTTTTTCATTTCACCTGTTCCAGATGAAACGACATCAATACATCCCCATGGCGTATAGCCTATCAAATCAACACCATCTAATTCAATGGCATCTTTCATCGCAGCGATATGTTTGCTGAAATAATCGATACGATAATCATCTTGGATCGTACCGTCTGTTTCTAGTTTATCCACTGCACCAAAGCCATTTTCTACAACAAATAATGGTATATTATATCGATCATACAATTTACACAACGAAATACGCAATCCTAGAGGATCAACAGCCCAACCCCACTCTGATTCTTGCAAGTATGGGTTCTTGACTGCTGGCATTTGATTTCCCCCCACATATTTCACTTCATCTGGATTAGCTGCAGAAACGGTCGACATATAATAACTAAAGCCAATGTAATCAACGGTTCCTTCTTTAATAAGCTCATCATCCCCCGCCTCTTTTTGAATGACGACATTTTTTCGTTCGAATTCTTTTACTTTGTGAGCTGGATAATAGCCTTTGACTTGCACATCAATATAAAATTCTTGTTCCCGATTAAACTTGATTGCTTCCATCACATCATTTGGATTACAACTCATTGGGTAACTCGGAATATAAGCCACCATCATTCCTATATTAAAATCAGGATTGATTTGATGTCCTAATTTAACCGCTTTAGCACTAGCAACGAATAAGTGATGTGCTGCTTGATACTTTGCTTGTTGATCATTTTGGTGAATCCCAATTTGAGTCCAGCTGCGCAAAAAATTAATTTCATTGAAGGTCATCCAGTATTTGACTTTGTCTTTGTAGCGTTTAAACAACGTTTCACAGAAAAACACGAAATAGTCAATTACTTTTCTATTTGACCACCCATCTAATTCATCTGCTAAATACATTGGAATATCGAAGTGATTGATTGTTACGATTGGCTCAATTCCGTAACGTAACAACTCATCAAAGACTTTATCATAAAAAGCCAAACCTTCTTCATTGATTTCCTTTGTTCCTTTTGGACATATTCTAGCCCAAGCGATTGAAAGTCTAAAGCATTTAAAGCCCATTTCTGCAAATAATGCAATATCTTCCTTATAATGATTATAAAAATCTGTGGCTACATGACTAGGATAATACTTATCTGGATCAACATAGCCAACTGCCCCTTCTGGCAAAGCTTCTCCTCTACTACATGTTTCAACTTTACCCTCTTTCGTTTTATAGGTAATCATTCTAGGTGTTGTGTGACTGCCTCCTGTAATTGCATCAAGCGTACTAAGCCCTTTGCCTCCTGATAGATAGCCGCCTTCATATTGGTTAGCTGCTGTTGCGCCACCCCATAAAAAATTTTCTGGAAATACTGATTTGCTCATTGGTCATTTCTCCTCACTATACATTTTTAAGAAATACAGTCCAGTCATCTCAAAACATCGATTACCAGAACCTTCCTTCTCAATCTTTTATCCAAAAATATAAAAACCATAATAGAATAAACACAACAAAACCCTTGTCGTCTTTACGCTATTATGGTTATGCCTGAAAATTCAGTTACATTCCGTTACTTATCATTATAGCACAAAGGAAAGCGCTGTCAAATCTGTTTTTGCGTAACGGTTCGAATAAAAATAGAGGATGGAAAAAACGAACTATCCGTTTCCTCCACCCTCTACATTTGAATAACCAGTTAGATTACAATAGTGCTATCCAAACTATTTATTTCTATGTGCTTTCCACCTACTGAGCAATAAAAAAATCAACAGGAGCAATAAGCCAATCGACGTTAGCTGTTCGACAATACTACCAGCGGTTGGAAAATTTTTTACTCTTATGTGCGTTTGCTTTGGTTGTGCTAATTTCGTATCTGACCCTGGTTCTGGTTTGATTGATGGCTGTATAGTTGTCTCATTTCTACCGATTTGTCCATGGATCTCTATATCAGTCGTAGCATCCGAAATCGTTTGAAAAGAAGTAATACAACTCACCAAAAGAATGATCGTAATGATGTAACATTTGAATTGTTTCATCTTATATCACGGCCTTTATTTAATTATGGTGTTACACCAATCGTTGTTCCATCTTTTTGGATCGATGTGAATTTCAATGTTAGTTTATAGTCTTCTTTTGCTGCAGTTTCATTGACATTTGTTGGTAAACTAGCCGTTGTTGTACCAGTATAAAAGAATTTAGCAGAATTCGCATAGGCTGAAGCTGCATCATCTTCGATATTCAAACGTCCATCTTTATTGGCCAATCGCATCCAAACTGCTGAACTTGTTAGGTCAACTAACGCATTGTTTGCAACCAAATTAGTCTTTTTTGGAGCCTCAACTAAATCGTTCCCTTTAGCTTCGATTGCTAAGGTGTCCACGTACTTAGGAGTTCCTTCCATTTTATTCAATGTCACTGCAACACCGCGACCTGAATTATTTACGATGTTATAATCAGCAGACTCAATGTTTTTATGTGCACTAGCAGTCGTAGTATGGAAGGCCGTCACTGTATCAACAGTAACATTAATCCACTCATCAGAGCCTTCTGGGATATTCGTATCTGGATTTGTATTATCTAATTTACCGATTGATCCATTAATCGTGATCTCTGCTGAATTATTCCCATTAATATCATCAGCTAAAGCTATTTGTGTTAGTCCTGATACGCTTAGACCTAGCATCATTGTAGTAAGTAAAAAGTTTGTTTTCTTCATTCTGTTTCTCCTTCTGTGTGTGAAATGATTTATTTTTAACAGAAAATCTGCTAAATAACGATATTAGTTGTTGATGCGAATTGTAATGCCAGCTTGAACTTGCCCACGTTTCTTGTTTGTCTTTGAATCATAAATATCAAACGTAGCTGTTGCTGGATAATCTCCCTGAGCAAGTTTTTTCTCTAGTTTTGCTCCATTTATTTCATACCCTGGCTGAATTGCACCAGAGGAATAAACTTGTTCATTATTGCTATCTAAATGAATTACCACATTGATGGGATACCCGTTTTCGATAGGATTTTGAATGTATAGACTACCTTCACTGTCGCCGTTCTCAAATACAGCCTCTGATTTAATGACCATATTGAATTTACTTGCATCCACAGCTTTTTGTTCAGCTGCTTTGAGATCTTTATCACTCATTTTTTTAGCGCCTTTTGCATCTGGTAAGTAGTCTCCTGAAACAACTTGTACAGGTTCCGTTTTAGTTGAAAAATAATAATATAAGCCTGCCGCTGAAGCTGCTAATAAGAATAGCAATAGTAAAATCAGCAATCGTTTCTTTTTCTTCTTCTCTTCGTTTGTGTTATCCATAAAATCCCTCTCACTCTTCATCTTTTTCTACTTTGAATGTCACTTTGTACGTTGGAAATATTGCTTGTCTTGTGGCGTTAAAGTACTTACCTTTAAGACGCAAGTTTTTTTCTTCATTCACGTTTAAAACACCGACCGATAAAGGATTTTGTGATAATTCGTTCGTTAAGAAAAGTGGCTCTGCCTGATTGTTATCAACAAGCAATTGCAACGCTAGTTCATCCTGACCTAAATTTCCTGATAAACTATCTAACAGTTGCAACTGATTGGCCGCTGCATTTTCCTTCGTTAGATTGGTTATCGATACTTTTGTTGGGGTGTTTCCTTTGTTTACGACTGGATACTCACTTGAAGACACTTGCCCTTCTTGCAAAGTTCCAATGTCTTTATTTTGGGTTTGAAAGGCCATTTCGATTGGCACTTCTACTTTGATAATATCTGTTATCGTTTGGAATTCTGTTAACGGTGTCATCGCTAAAACAACTTCTTCTCCATAAACACCTGCAACACTCACACGAACATAATAGGTTACGTCTCCTTCAAGTCCTTTTAATTTCGCACTGAAATTTTGGTTTTTATTACCAGAAAGTACCGCCACTTGAGACATTGTTTCAGCTTTTGGAAAGTCTTTGTTTTTACTGTACTCTACTGTAACTTGTCGGTACTTACTGCCAAAATCTGCCTGTTGGTCAGGTATTGCAGCAGCTTCTCCATTTGAATAGTCTGTCCATTTTCCTGTATCACTTGCCAATACCCCGTTGATGATTGCAGTAGTGGTTGTGACATTAGCTGTAAGGTTGCTCAACTGTGGTTGGGTAGCAAATATTTCTGCATCAGAAAATTCACTCTCACCAGCTTGATTGATCACAACCATTTGAGCCCAATAAAGTGTGTTTGGGTTCAAACCGTCTATAGTGATTTCGTACTGAGATTTAAGTACTGTATTTTTCTGATTTTCAAATGAATTTAATGTAACAATTTGCCTTGCTTTCCTTAAATCATTTGCATCTTCTTCAGAAGAGAAAATGAAGAATTTCACTTCGGTTGCTTGACTCCCATTATTTACAGAACTTCCAATTAGTGAAACGGATGTATCCAATGACTTAAGGGCATATAGTTCTAATTGATCTGGAACATCCACGAATTCACTAAATACCAATTTTTGTGCGTTTTTTAAAGCAAGTAATTCTCCATCACTAAATGGGCTACTCGAACCTGGTATATTCGTAAAATTCGTTCCTTGAACACTTAAATCTGAAGCTTGCTTAAATAGTTCTTGTGTCGGCGCGCTGTCCGTTTTACTTGAAAAAGTTTCTATTTTTTGTAAATAGTTACTTGTAAAAGATAGATTATTTACGCCATTGGCACCATTTAACCCCAAAGTTCCTATACTCGTTCCCGCAAATGAAACCTGTTTTGCTTTATTCATATTGAGTGCAAAATTACTGGATGACGAAGTTGTAAAGATGGTTCCACTTGCAACATCTAGGGAAACATCAGCATTTTCTCCAATATTCATCCCACCTTTAGCAGTATAAAGGTTGATTGGCAAAGGCAACTTAAAATCGACTTGAGACTGCTCTTGAAAATCAAATGTTACAGGTTGTGTTTGATTAGATGCAAAGAATTGATTCCTTGCACTATCTGTAGCAAGTGTTACTTTATCCAAATTAAAAACAGCATTCTTTTCAACAACATAGCTCGGAGCTAACGTTCCATATGTCATGTTACTATTCGTCTGTATATCAAGCTGTGCATTTTCTCTTACCACTATTTGAGATTGGTTTGCGTGAGGATTTGCTAAATACGTACTTGTTGACCAGATAAATGCTCTTGTTTGATTGGAGGAATGTGTGATAGATGTATGTCCATTCTGGATTTCTACGTAGTTGATTTCTGCCCATTCTTGGGAATATGTACTCGTACCTCTTTGATCGATCGTATTTTGTCCTCGCATAAGGACCGATCCATTAGTGTTGTAAATCATTTGACCATTTGTTGAATAGTAATCAACACTATCAAAAATAAAGGTCATATTAATGGCTGAACCTCCAGATAAAAAGCCATAATACCCAACAGCACCAGAACCATCGCTGTTTCCAAACTGTGTATTACGAATTTCAATTACTGCGTTCTCCTGATTTGCATAAAAACCACGAGTAGCCGAAGCGCCTTTGTTGTATGTAATAATGTGATTAGCACCATCGATGATCATGCCATCTTTCAACTGATAGCCATTAGATCCCAAATCAATATTATCCGTTAGTCGAAATTTCAGTTTTTGACTATCTTTTAAATACTCAGTCAAAGTAGCTGCTGTGTCGACCAACCAGAAGCCATCTGTATCTTGTGGATCATCTGCTCTTAACATATTTTTGCTATTTATTTCAGAATTATTTTCATCTACTAAGTTATTCGTATCATTTGTATTAGTTATTTTTCCATTTTCTATTGATTCTTCTTCAGTCGTTGATTCTTGGCTAAACGAAGAATCATCAACAGGGATCTCTGACGACTCAGATGGCATACTTTCTTCCGTTGACTCACTTGTTACCGACTCTTCTGCAACAGGTTGCTGAATTTCTATAGCATAGGACCAGTCACTTGGAAAAATAATTAAAATGATAAAACTGATAAATATCAATCGAATATTTTTTTTCACGACAGTCCTCCCTTAATATTTTGCATATAAATCAACAAAAAATAAATCTTTCTTTTATTATTGTATTGTAATTCGTAGTGAATATCAATTCAATGGCGTTAATTTTTTAAAAAAATATACTTATTTCATTAATTAAAGTAAGTTATTCTTTACTTTTTATTTCTTTTTGATTATTCAAGCTTGATTATTCAGCTTTTCGCAATTGTTAAGTTTTTTATAAACTATTCCATTTTTCTTTTACTCTACACTATTTTATGACTCAATTTCGAGATTTTTCTTTATGAAGACCAGTTGAAAAAGAAAAACGGGTGTGGGACAAAAGTAAAAATCACTTTTGTTTCACACCCTAAATGCGAATAAACGGTGGGATCAGGAACACTCCTTCCAGAAATAAGCTTCTATCCCAGCCTCACCTTTTATTTTTGATTTGTTTTTATCTATTTAAGAGTAAGTAAATCTGAGTAATATCCAATTTCTTTTGTGATTTTCTGTTTTTCAACAATTAAAAATGTATCAACCATTTTTTGTAGAAAGAAACGATCATGCGAAACGACTAGCATCGTTCCTTTAAAAGCTTCTAGTATTTCTTCTATTTCTTCTCTCGTTTCGATATCTAAATGATTTGTTGGCTCATCTAATACTAAAAAATTAACCTCGTTATACATCAGTTTTGCTAATTCCAAACGCACTTTTTCTCCTCCACTTAAAAATCGAACCTGTTTCATTACATCATCATTGTAAAAGTCGTAGTTAGCTAATGCACGACGACTTTCTTGTTCATCTAAGACGCAAGCTTCCCTGAACGAGTGTAATAGAGTTTGTTTAGGCGTATCGTAATGTATTACTTGAGGCAAATAGCCAATGCGAAGATTCGTTCCCTGCTTGATTTCCCCACTATCAAGCTCCTCCATTGCAAGTGCCAACTTTAGTAGCGTGCTTTTTCCTACGCCATTTTCTCCTACAATCGCTGCACGCTCTTTCCAAAATAGTGAAAATTCGACTTTATCGAACAGTTTTTGGTCAGCATAACTTTTGCTGACTTCTTTAAATTGAAGAACTTCTTTCCCAGATCGATATGTTTCCTTGAATTTTTTTCTTGTTTTCGCGGTTTCGTCTTTAGGTTTTGGGATTTTCTGAATTTTTTCTAACCGTTTTTCAAGTTGTTTGGCTTTTTTGAAGAATTTTTCATTATCTCCTTCGTGTCCCCACTGTCGAAAGCGACGAATTGCCAATTTCAATTTTTTCATTTCTTTTTTCTGTTCTACAAAATCTTTTCTAATTTTTTCAAGCTGTTCTTCCTTTTGTCGCTTATATGCAGAATAATTGCCTTTGAATTCTTGTAATTTACCATCTTCTAACTCTACGATTTTTTCAACTGTATGATCTAAAAACAATCGATCATGGGAAACAATCAAATAAGCCGTTTTTTCGTGAGTCAAATAGCCTTCCAGCCAGGTAATTCTTTTGGCATCGAGGTGATTAGTTGGTTCATCTAACAGTATAAGATCATTTTCCTGTAACAGAATTCTTGCCAATGCAACAATTGTTTGCTCACCGCCGCTTAATTCCGACATTCTTTTTGGTAACAAGTAATTGATTGTTAGTCCATTGGCGATCATCTCTAGTTTGTTTTCCATCTCGTAACCGCCAGCTCGTTGAAATTCTTCTTGTTTTTGACCGTAGCGAGTTACTATTTTGTCTATGTCACATTCTGGACTCATCATTTGCTCTTCCAATTGTATTAATTGATTTTGAATCGTATTCAGTAATGTGAACGTTTCTAATAAATAGTCTTTGACCTTCTGTTCGCAAATGTCCGGTATTTGAGCTAAATAGCCAATTCGTGTATTTTTCTTGCAACTGATTGTTCCTGAATCTATGCTTTCCATTCTAGTAATAATTTTTAAAATGGTCGATTTACCAGAGCCGTTTGTTCCGATCATTCCTATTTTTTCACCTTCATTTATTTGTAAATTTAACTCTTCAAAAAGTGGTTCTGTTCCATAATTTTTAGTTATTTTTTGTAATTGGAGTAACATCTTTGCCTCTTTCTGCCATTCAGACAGATCAACATTAATAAATTTTAGCGTACACAAAAAAGCTGAACAATTATCTTCGTTCAACCTTCATTATTTACTATAAAGCTAAAGAAGCTACACTTTTTTGATTAAGACAAGTGAACCCCTCATTGCTACTTCTTCGTTATTTTATGATTCATTCGTTTCAAGTAAATAAGTCTGAATGGTCTGTTTTATTTAATTTTTTATCCCTTTTTGGACACACTTGTCCCTTGAGATAAAAAATTGAAAATAATAACATGACAAAAAGCTAGGTAGCCTATTACATAAGAAAAACCCGTTGTTATTTTTGGCATGTTGACCATTGTACTTATTCACCACCTTCGTCATTTATTAGGATTATTGTAGCATGATAGTTTGATTTGTGCAAAATGTGTTTATTTACTTTTTTGTTTATACTATTTCAATTGTTCCACTAGTTCCCCTATTTGTAGGTCAAATAAACGTGATATAACTGATCAGTTTTCTCTCCTATTCCTATTTATAGCGAAACAGAGACACCGATTTTATGCAGCACCTCTGTTTCAACTATATTTAATTCGCTACAATATTTACCAATTTATCTGGAACAACAATGACTTTGCGTACTGTTTTCCCATCAATAAAGGCTTGAATCTCTTCTGCTGCTAAAGCTTTTTCTTCTAATTTTTCTTTGCTCAATCCTCTAGTAATATTCAGTTTCGCACGAACTTTTCCATTAACTTGGAAAACAACTTCGACTTCGTCTTCAATCAATGCAGCTTCATCAAATGTTGGCCAAGGCGCATTTGTTAAACTTTCTTCGTTTCCAAGGATTGCCCACAGCTCTTCACCGACGTGTGGTGCGATTGGTGCTAGTAATTGAACGAATCCTCCAATATAGTCATATGGTAAAACATCGACTTTATTTGCTTCGTTCACAAAGACCATCAATTGCGAAATTGCCGTATTAAAGTGTAGATTTTCCATATCTTCTGTCACTTTTTTCACTGTCTGATTATACACTTTAGTCAAACGTCCATCATTCATTGTCGTGATACGATCACGCATCTTATCATTTTCATCTACGATCAAGCGCCACACGCGATCTAAAAATTTGCGGCTACCTTCAAGTCCATTTTCGCTCCATGCAATCGATGCATCTAGCGGTCCCATGAACATTTCATACATTCTTAGTGTATCCGCACCGTATTTTTCGACAACATCGTCAGGATTTACAACGTTTTTCAAGGATTTACTCATTTTGGCTGGTGCTTCTTCAAGCTCTTCCCTTGTTTCAATATTTACCCAAACGCCGTCTTTTTTTTCAACCATGTTAGTAGGTACTAATACACCACGACTGTCACGGAAACTTTGACCTAAAATCATTCCTTGATTGTACAATTTTTGATAGGGCTCTTTTGTTGGTACAACACCGATATCATACAAGAATTTATGCCAGAAACGCGCATATAATAAGTGAAGAACGGCATGTTCCGCTCCGCCAATATAAATATCAACAGGTAACCAACGCTCTAATTTTTCATAATTCGCTAGTTCATTTTTATTGTGTGGATCGATATAACGTAAATGATACCAAGAGCTACCTGCCCATTGTGGCATTGTATTCGTTTCACGTTTGCCTTTTTTACCCGTTTCAGGATCAATGACATTGATCCACTCAGTAATGTTTGCAAGTGGTGATTCGCCAGTTCCACTAGGTTTGATATCATCTGTTTTCGGTAATGTCAAAGGTAATTCAGATTCTGGAACTGTCGTTGTTGTCCCATCTTCCCAATGAATCACTGGAATTGGTTCGCCCCAATAGCGTTGACGAGAAAATAACCAATCACGTAAACGATAAGTAACTTCTTTTTTACCACAGCCGTTTTCTTCTAGCCATTGGTACATTTTTTCATTCGCTTCATCTTTTGTTAGGCCATCTAAGAAGCCAGAATTGATATGAAGACCGTCACCAGTGTACGCTTCTTCCTTGATATTTCCGCCTTCAATCACTTGAATCATTTCGATGCCAAACTTATCAGCAAACGCGTAATCTCTTTCATCATGAGCCGGTACCGCCATAACAGCACCCGTTCCGTAACTACCTAATACGTAATCGGCGATCCAAATCGGTATTTCTTTGCCATTCACGGGATTGATTGCATAAGCTCCTGTAAAAGCGCCTGTTTTTGTTTTAGATAAATCGGTACGATCTAAATCAGATTTTTTGCTAACTTCTTCTTGATAAGCTATCACTGCTGCTTTTTGCTCCGGAGTTGTGATTGCATCAACTAGTTTTAATTCAGGTGCAACAACTAAGTAACTAGCACCAAATAAAGTATCTGCTCGTGTCGTGAAGACGGTGATGCTGTCGTCACTTCCTTTGATTTTGAAATCCACGTTTGCACCTTCAGAACGACCAATCCAATTACGTTGCATATCTTTAATGCTTTCAGGCCAATCAACTAAGTCTAGATCATCCAATAATCGGTCAGCGTATGCTGTGATTTTTAGCATCCATTGACGCATCGGTTTTCTAACAACATCGTACCCACCACGCTCGCTTTTTCCATCGATAACTTCTTCATTAGAAATCACAGTTCCAAGTTCTGGTACCCAGTTAACGGCAACTTCTGCTTCATAAGCCAAACCGTGTTCATATAGTTTAGTAAAAATCCATTGTGTCCATTTATAATAATCTGGATCTGTCGTATTGATTTCACGATTCCAATCATAACTAAATCCTAGTGAATTGATTTGACGTTTAAAGGTTTCAATATTTTTTTTCGTAAATTCTGCTGGATCATTTCCAGTATCTAATGCATATTGTTCTGCTGGCAAGCCAAATGCATCCCAGCCCATTGGATGTAACACACTGTATCCTTGACTTCTTTTCATACGTGACAAAATATCTGTCGCTGTATATCCTTCTGGGTGACCAACATGGAGCCCTTGTCCTGACGGATATGGAAACATATCCAAAGCATAAAATTTTTCTTTGGTTGGGTCGTCATGAGTAGTAAAGCTGTTATGTTTAGCCCAATATTTTTGCCATTTTTTCTCGATTTTCTTGTGATCGTAACTCACGTTTTTTTCCTCCTATTTAAGTAGCTTTTTATTACTTTTTCCGTTTTCTTAAATTAATTCTCTGCCATTTTTAAGTCATTGCTTGGCAGTCATTCAATGATATGTTGATGGCTGTTTCTTTACGCGTCCGGTATTGTTCATCAGCTACTCTGGCGAAGCCAATCGTAGTGATTCACAACAAAAACGTCCTACAGGAAAATATTCCTATAGGACGTGTGATTGACAACGTGGTACCACCTAAATTCGCTTGTATAAATACAAACCTCAGCGCTGTAACGGCCGCCGCCGATTATACTTAATAAAGTTAACTACATCTAACTACATCTAACTCATTCAGTAAAATAACTCAAAGGCGAGTTCGAAAGCTTCTGTACGTATTTTCACCAGCCATACGCTCTCTAAAACATGGTTCTTTCTACTATTCCTCTTCACTGTTTACATATCTATCATGTGCTACCATACTACCAAATATTTCAAACAATTTCAATTGTTTTATTTTACTTTCAATTTTTGACCAATATAGATTATATCGTTAGATACCCCGTTCAATTGTTTGATTTTTTGGACGCTTACTCCATATTGTTGAGAAAGTCCCCATAAAGTATCTCCACTTTTTACAGTGTGTGATCCTGCTGTTTGGTTACTACCTTGATTACTAGGTGAACTAGCAGATCCTCCTTGGCCTTTTCTCACAACTAAACGTTGACCTGGGTAAATCACATCTCCGCTTAGATTGTTCAATTGACGCAAGTTTGCAATACTTATGCCATTTTTATTAGCAATCGCCCATAGTGAGTCACCTGATTTTACCGTGTAGTGACTAGTAGCTGTTCCAGCATTATTTGAGCTACCAGTATTACCAGTTGAGCCACTATTACTACCACTTGTATTCTCTGCACCCTTTTTCACGATCAATTTTTGACCGGGGTAAATAATATCGCCATTTAACTTGTTCCATTGACGTAGATTAGTAATACTTATACCATTTTTATTGGCAATTGCCCATAGTGAATCTCCTGATTTTACTGTGTATGAGGCGTTTGAAGTTCCTGTATTGCCGGAGCTTCCCGTATTACCAGTTGAGCCACCTGCATTACCGCCTGTGTTACCTCCACCAGTATTTCCTGACCCTTTTTTCACGATCAGTTTTTGGCCTGGATAAATGATATCGCCACTTAAATTATTCCATTGACGCAAGCTTGCAATACTTATACCATTTGAATTAGCAATTGCCCATAACGAGTCACCTGATTTTACTGTATAGTAAGAATTCGAGGTTCCAGTGTTGCCAGAACCACCTGTATTCCCGTTTGAACCTCCAGTATTTCCACCAGTGCTACCACCTGCATTACCAGAGCCTTTTTTTACGGTCAATTTTTGACCTACGAAAATGACATCGCTAGAAAGTTTGTTCCAATTCTTGATGCTCGCTATTGACGTGCCATATTTAGCTGACAATCCCCATAAACTATCACCAGCTTTTACAGTATGTGTCACATCTTGATTGCTTGTTCCACCACCTGTATTGCCACTGCTATTGCCACCTCCGGCATTTCCACCTGTATTGCCGCCTGCGTTACCAGAACTTTTTTTCACGATTAGTTTTTGACCTACATAAATGACATCGCCAGAAAGTTTATTCCAGCTTTTAATATTAGCAATTGACGTGCCATATTTAGCTGACAATCCCCATAAACTATCGCCAGCTTTTACAGTATGCGTCACATCTTGACTGCTTGTTCCGCCGCCTGTATTGCCGCTATTATTGCCACTTCCGGTATTTCCACCTGTGTTGCCCCCGGTATTGCCGCTGTTATTGTCGCTACCTGTATTTCCGCCGCCTGATGAAGGCGTATCATATTGAGTTAAATTGTACGTTGTTATGATATTATTAAGTTTGGTATTATAGGTAGGATCAGTTGCATAACGTCCTGTCAGCCAAGCTGTTGCATCTTTGTAAGAATTCGTGTTGCTTTTCCATGCACCTGAATAATAATAAATTCCTGATTGAAAAGATGTATTTCTTAAGACATACGCATTATCACTAAATGATTCTGAATAAGAAGGATATTTTCTAAAAGTAGCATTTACTTGAACCCACTGTCCATTATAGACTTCCCATGTCAACATGGTAACCGATTGTCCTTGATAACTACCTTTGATTCCGAATAAGTTGTGATTCGGTGCTGCCGATAATGTACTTCTGCCCCAATCACTTTCAAGAATTGCTTGCGCCATCATTACAGAAGCATACAAATCATTTGCTGCTGCAACTGAGCGTGCGTGACCAGAGATGTCAGCAATGAAGGTACTCGGGCTAATACTTCTAGATTGAGGGATTGCTGCTGAACGCATCATAATTTCTGGCATTTTTGATTCTTCCTTTTCAGGAGTTGAAGAATCTGTCGTTACAGTTGATTCAGTTGTCTCAGTACTTTCGATTGTTTCTGATGTATTTAATTCTGATGATTCTTGTGTTTCAGACGTTTCTTCACTGGAAGAGGTCTCAGGTGCTGTCGTCTGAGTTTCTTGCGTCATCGAATCGTTAGAGTCAGTTGTCGTTGGTTGAACGCCTTCTGTATGTGTATTTGTGTCTGAGTAACTTACTTGAGCACTTGAATGTTGATCTTCTGCCGCTTCAGCTATTTTCGGAGCGGCAATCGGGGCAGCAATTGAGGAAACTACAATCGCAGAGCTAAGCACAGTGGTTCCTTTTTTTAGCTGATCATAAGCAAGCTTGTTCTGCTCCGCTTTTCTTCGCTCTTTTCTTGATGTGTTGTACTTCTCCATGATAAGTCCTCCAAATTTTCTAAAAAAACTATTCCTTAATTTTTATTATACCCTTTTTTTAAAGAAAATAGAAATATTTTTTTAGTTTTTCTTTCCAAAATCACACAAAATATTGTTTAACATTTCTTTCTAATTGAATATTTTTATCGATTAGATAATTGATTTTTTCTTTTTCGGCTAGACTAGGTCTCAAGTCTGATGTCGCTCTTTACCTTAGGCTGATTTTTTGACGAAAGACTTGTTATTACGTCTAAAAAAAATTATAGTGGAAAAGGAGAAGCTGACGAATAAAATGAGATGGGGGAAAAAAATGAATAAAGAGCACTTTTTAATCGAACTGAAAATCTACTTAAAGCCTTTAACAAATCAACAGCAAGGGTTTATCTTGAATAAATATGAAACAATCTTTAAAGAGCGCTTAGCTGATGGTGAAACGGAAGAACAGATTGCAAAAAGCTTAGGAAAACCAAGAGGGATCGCTGAAGAAATTTTACAGGAATTCGATATCACTGTTCCTGAAAAAAAACTTGAACGAGATGGTTGGCAAGAAATACAACCTATCACAAATAATGATGATCATTATGAAGATACACCTGAACATCCTTATGATGATGCTTTTCGTTCTTATGAACGCCCTCAACGTAACGGCTTTACACGGTTCTGCCAGGTTGTAGGAGTTCTTGCCTTTAATTTTCTCTTTATGTTTTGGATGATTTTTGCTTTTATTATGGTTTTATTTTCTTGTTGGTTAGTCGCTATCGTTCTCTTATTTTCGCCAATCCTTGGAGGTATTTCAATCTTTTCTGGATTTAATGATGGAGCGATGTTCCAATTGTTTGTTAGTATTTTTCTTTCTGGTGCTGGTATCATCGGCTTATTGATCCTGACACCTCTAACAAAATTCTTTGGAAAAATATTAAAACGTTATCTGCAATGGAATATTCACGTCTTAAGAGGAGAGATTTAATATGAAAAAGACTACTGCTTTTTTTCTAACTATCGGAGTTTTAGCTATGATCATAGGTGGAATAGGGAGTGCTGTTTACTTTAGACGCGCTGAAAATTATATGACAGATGTAAAAAGACAAACCTATGAGATAAAAAATAAACAAAGTACAAAAGAAGTCCATCTTGATCTTTCAGGTAATGCTGAGTTTCACATTATCACTGAAAACTCGAACAAAATTGTATTAAATACTCGGAGTTCTATGCCAATTTCAATTAAAAGCTCTTTAGATGTTCAGGAAAAAGAGGATCATTTAAGTGTTTCAGCCAGTAGTACTAAGAAAAAACAACAACTAGACGGAATAGCGTTAGGGATGTTCGACCGTGGCTCAGCTGTAACGTTGACAATTCCTGATGATACCGAACGCCTGATCATCGATGGTAAAGCTGATGGGACTATCAATCTTTCGAGCATTACAACAAAAGATTTATCTATTACATTAGCTAACGCTGATCTTAACATTAATAATACTAATACAGAAAAATTGGCGCTTAAAACATCTAATGGTGATCTTAACATTCAAGGTGATGTTCGAGCGGATAAAGCAACATTCAACACCAACAGTGGTGATATTCAAGTAAATGATTTTACTGCAGCTAATTGGTCTATTACTAGCGCATCTGGTGATGTTTACCTGAATGCAGTAAAAGGAATCACTAAAATAGAGACTACCAATGGTGAAATCCAAGCAACTGATCTTAAAGGCGAAGCGGACATCAAGAGTGTCAATGGTGATTTTTCATTATACGGAGCTGTAATTCCTAAAAAATTAGCAGTTGATACTAAAAGAGGAAGTATTGACCTGCATACCGAAGAAATTTTATATGATGTAACAATCGAAACAAAAACAAAATTAGGTGATAGTACGATTTTCGGTAAAGAACGAACGTCTTACAAAAAAGGAAAAGGAACAAAATCACTCACTTTACAAACAAATTCTGGGGATATTTCAGTTGAAGGTCCTTCGGATTATGAAGATGGCGAAGAAAGCTAGTTTTTTTTTGAACTTAGAGAAGTTGGTATAAATATCTTGCGAGAGATAGCTCTCGTGGTATTTATACCAACCTCTTCTTTTTGATGATTCTCAGCTGTGTTCTTGATTATTTGATGTTATAATAAACGTTATCTACTTTGGAAAGGATTTTTCATGAAAAATAAACTATACTATCAATTTGCGGGCAGCTGTTTTTTAGTTGTCTTTATGTTTTTAGGTTATGTCGTGCGTTTTTATTCTAGTTGGTTAAACGGTTTTGATCAGACAATCACGACAATCGTACGAACCCCTTATCCTTCTGCAAATCAGTTTTTCATCTGGTATACAAAATTTGCAGATCCGTTGACAGTCGGAATTCTCACCTTAGCCATCACATTTATTCTCTACAGAGGAAAATTTTATGCGGAGATGTTTTGGCTATTGATAAATGTAGGGTTGATTGCCGGTATAGCCAATCCATTGATTAAGTTATTATTTATGCGCCCCCGCCCAACATTGAATCATTTAGTAACAGAACACAGTTACAGTTTCCCAAGTGGCCATTCTACTGGAAGTGTCTTACTGTATGGCACGATTATTTTATTACTGCCACAATTTATTAAACAAAAAAATCTTTGTTTATTTTTGCAAATTCTCTTGGGATTAGGAATTTTTCTAATCGGCATTAGCCGAATTTATGTGGGCGTTCATTTTCCTAGCGATGTCATAGGTGGGTTCTGTTTTGGTTTAGCTTGGCTCTTAATGACGTATCCAATTTATTTAGAAAAACGTTTTGTCTGGCGCTTTAAAAGTAAACAACATTAGAAGGAAGAAGAAAGATGGCTGAATTTATCTATACAGAAGATCCACACAAACGCTACCATACATGGAATTATGCTTTACGTCAGCAATTTGGTGGGAAAATTTTCAAGGTTCCTTTAGACGGTGGGTTTGATTGTCCGAATCGAGATGGGACTGTTGCTAAAGGTGGTTGTACTTTTTGTAGCGTATCAGGCTCGGGTGATATGATCGTTGCACCACAGGACCCTTTACCGATCCAATTTCAAAAGGAAGTTCACATGATGCATAAAAAGTGGCCAAATGTCGCTCAATACATCGTCTATTTTCAAAACTTCACAAATACTCATGCGCCTATTGAAGTCATTCGGCATCGTTTTGAACAAGTCGTTAATGAAAAAGGAGTTGTCGGCATTTCGATTGGAACTCGTCCAGATTGTCTGCCTGATGAGGTCGTCGAGTATTTAGCTGAACTGAATCAGCGGTATTATTTGTGGGTGGAATTGGGGTTACAGACGACCTATGAAAACACAAGTAGTATAATCAATCGAGCCCATGATTATCAAACGTATTTAGAAGGTGTAGCAAAATTACGGAAACATGATATTCGAGTTTGTACTCATTTAATCAACGGTTTGCCTGGAGAAAGTCTAGACATGATGAGAGAAAATGTTCGTCGCACGATTCTTGATTCAGATATTCAAGGCATCAAATTGCACCTATTGCATCTTATGACTAATACTCGTATGTTAAGAGATTATCACGAGGGACGTTTGCAGTTAATGACCCGAACTGATTATGTAAATGTTATCTGTGATCAGTTAGAAATGATTCCACCAGAAATCGTGATCCATCGTTTAACGGGGGACGCACCTACTGATTCTTTAGTTGGTCCGATGTGGAGTTTGAAGAAATGGGAAGTCCTGAATGCCATTGATGATGAGATGAAACGTCGAAACAGCGTTCAAGGTTTTTATAATGTGCGTAACGCTAAGGAGGTTTTTAGTTGATGTTGCAAACAGCGCTTCATTTTAGTCATACGCTTTTAAAAGAGATCGTTCAAGTTGGAGATGTCGTCGTAGATGCTACGATGGGTAATGGGAACGACACCGCTTTTCTAGCAGAACTCGTTGGTTCAACTGGTTTAGTCTATGCATTTGACATCCAAGAGCAAGCACTGATAAACACTGAAAAAAAAATTACTGAATTAGGTTTAAACAACCAGACTATTCTATTACAACAAGGTCATGAAACCATTGGAAAAACAATTCCAGAAGAAACAGAACTAACAGCAGCTATTTTTAATTTAGGATACCTTCCTAAAAGTGATAAACAAATCATTACAAAACCAGATACTACTAAAAAAGCTCTAGATGCACTAGTTGCTCGCTTAAAGCGGAAGGGACGAATTATTTTAGTCGTTTATTATGGACACGCTGGAGGAGAAGCTGAATTAGCATTAGTTCAAAAGTATTCTCAACAATTAGCTCAAGAAGAATATAGTGTACTAACCTACCAATTTATCAATCAAAAGAATAATCCACCAATTTTATTTTGTATTGAGAAAAAATAGAACCCACACAACCAATTGAATATATAACAAAAAACGAACTTGAGTCTCGCATTAGGCAAGAATCAAGTTCGTTTTTACATGTTGATTTTCTTATATTATTTTAGACTATTTACTCAAATACAAACTGATTGTAATAAAGTTCTGAATAAAAACCTTCTTGTTTCAACAATTCATGATGACTTCCTTCTTCAATCACTTCACCATTTCTTAAAACGACAATACGATCTGCATTCAAAATTGTTTTCAAACGGTGAGCAATTACGAAGCTGGTTCTGCCTTTGATTGCTTCATCCATAGCTTTTTGGATCTTAGCTTCTGTTACAGTATCTACGTTACTAGTCGCTTCATCTAAAATCAATAATGATGGATTTGTGATGATGGTTCTCGCAATACTGATCAGTTGCTTTTGTCCCGTACTGAAAATATTATTTTCCTCAGTGATTTCAGTATCATAGCCTTTTTCTTGCTCCATAATGAACTCGTGAATATTCGCTTGTTTAGCCGCCGCTATAATGTCTTCCTCAGCGGCTTCTGGTTTACCGAATGCAATATTTGCTCGAATTGTACCAGAGAATAAAACGGAATCTTGTAAGACAATTCCTACGTGACTTCTCAAGCTACTTAATTCAATTTCACGAATGTCCGTTCCGTCAAATGTAACCGAACCACTATTTACGTCATAAAAACGATTCAATAAATTCATGATTGTCGTTTTTCCTGAACCTGTCGGACCAACTAAAGCGACCATTTCACCCTTACTTACATTAATTGAAACGTCTTTTAAAATTGGCACTTCTGGATCATAGCCGAACTCAACATGATTCAACGAAACGGATTCATTGATTCCATCGATTTCTTTTCCATCTTTTGGATTAATTTCATCTGGCTCATCAAACATTTCATTCAAACGACGAGCGCCAGTAATCGCTAACTGGATCATACTGTAACCAGAAGAAATCTGCATCAACGGTTGGTAATATTGTTGTGAATATTGAACAAATGTTACTACTAATCCTAACGCAACAGTTTTTTCCAAATCACCGTTCAAGGCTAACCAACCACCAAAGAAAATAACAATAGCGGTATTTACAAGAGACATTCCCTGCATCATTGGAAACAATAGACCAGAGTAAACTTGTCCTTTAAATGTTGCTTTACGCACTGTTTCATTATGTTCTAAGAAACTATCGATTGTTTCTTCTTGTAAACCATTTGTAATGATCACGCGTTGTCCGCTGATTTTTTCATCCATATAACCATTTAATTTACCAACTTCATCTTGTTGGATATCAACATATTTTCTTGCCTTGCTGATAACAACGACAGCAATCAGTATTGCTACAGGTGTAGAAGCAATCGTTGCCCATGCCAACTGAACATTTTGACGAAACATCATAATCAACACTCCGATGAATAATGCAAGATTGGTCAACACTTGAAGCAATGCTTGATTCAAACTATTTTGGATGTTATCCAAATCACTGGTAAAACGACTTAAAATTTCACCATCTTGATGAGAGTCAAAGAAACGAATCGTTAACTTTTCTAATTTATTGAATAACCCTATACGCATACGATTTGTTGATTTTCCAACAACTTGCGTGAATAAAATGCTGTAAATAAAATTTGCTGCACTAGTCAGTACATAAAAAATCAATAACTTCCAGGTAATATCGATAAACTTGCTCTTATCATCTGTTCCTTGCCCTAAAGCTCTCACGTAATTTGCCAATTCTTGAATCGCTTCCCCAATGAATTGAGGCGCTTTTACTTGTAAATAAGTTGCAATAACAATCGTTACAAAGATAAACAAGAAGGAAAGTTTATACCGTTTTAAATAATGAAAAAAGAATTTACTTGCTCTTATTAAATCAGTCATTATTTTCATCCTTTCCTTTTTGTGTTTCGTAGATTTCTTGATAGATTGAATTTGTTTTAGCTAACTCTTCATGGGTACCTTCACCCACTAAATGACCTTTGTCCAAAACTAAAATACGATCTGCATGAACAACTGAAGATATTTTTTGTGCAATCACGATCGTAGTTGTATCTTTTAGATCTCTATCCAAAGCTTCTCTAACTAAACGTTCTGAGCGAGCATCTAAGGCACTTGTGCTGTCGTCTAAGATTAAGATCTTAGGATCTCCGATTACGCCTCGTGAAATAGATAAACGTTGTTTTTGGCCCCCGGAAAAATTATTGCTTCGTTCAGCAACTGGCGCTTCGTATTGTAGCGCTAATTTCTCGATGAATTCTTTTGCTTGTGCAATTTCAGTTGCCCGAGACATATCCGCTTCACTCGCATCCCGTTTTCCCTGACGTAAATTCTGCGAGATGGTACCAGAGAAAAGAATTGATTTTTGTAATACGAAAGAGACCGCTTTACGCAAACTATGCTCATTAACCTCTTTCAAGTCGATACCACCAACTTCTACCGTCCCTTCAGAAGGATCGAATAAACGTGGAATCAATTGTGCTAAAGTGGATTTACCAGCACCAGTTGCACCTACGATCCCAATCATTTCACCAGGTTTAATAGAAAATGAAACATCCTTCAAAGTATCTGTCTCATCACCTGGATAACGGAAACTAACATGATCAAACACCACGCTTCCGTCTAAATTTTGTTCTGGTACATCTTTATACGTAAGCGCTGGAACTGTCTCTATAACTTCTTTGATCCGTTTGATTGAGACCGCCGCACGAGAGGTCATCATCATCATCATTCCACCAATAATAATCGCCATCATAATTTGCATCAAATAGCTCATAAACGAAGCAATTCCGCCAATTACACTTGGGTCATCTTTGACTAGGTTACTAACTAGAAAAATCGATCCTACAACCGCGAGATTAGCTGCTAACATAAATGAGGGAATCATGACAGAAAATAGTGTTCCAACAATCAAATTATGTTTCGTCAATTCTTCACTGACTTTGGTGAAGCGATTTAACTCATTCTTCTCTTGAACAAAAGATTTCACCACGCGAATTCCTAAAAGATTTTCTTTTGCTAATCCATTTACTTTATCGATCAATGTTTGGATAATCATAAAATGTTTGCCCATTTGTGAAAATGATAATGCTGTGATAATGAATACAGCGATAACTAATAACACGATGACCCACCATAATTGTGGTAATGTCATCATCGCTAGAATAAAACTACCGATAAATAAAATCGGGATTCTAAATAAGGACTGTAATGCAATCATGATCACATTTTGAATTTGTGTCACATCATTGGTTAAACGAACAACTAAATTTCCTGCTGAAAATTCTTCGATATTTCCAAATGAAAAAGTTTGAATCTTACGAAACGTTGCTTCACGAATATCTGCACTCACACCTTGTGCGACTTTTGCAGAATAAATCGTGTTGAAAACACCAGCAATCAACCCTAAACCTGCGATTCCAATCAAATACAACCCCAGTTCTTTCATTTGGCTCTTATCCTCTTTAATAATTGCTTCTAACACTTTTTGTAATAGTTTAGGTTGCCATAATGCCGACATGACCATAATAACGACAGTAAACAACGCTATGGTAACTTCCAACTTGTACTTTTTAACATGTTCCATAATAATACTCATTTATATCCCAACTTTCTTTGTAAAACTAGCCTAACTTGATTCTTTGTACAACTTTCAACGATTATTTAGTGTTATAATTCGTTCATGAGCATACAAGATGAGACATTAATCCTTTGTTTGACTCCCTTAATTTAACACTGTAAAATTAAGCCGCACACCAATGTACCATTTCTGAGAAAAAATTTCAAGAAATTAATCTATAGTTGTTATATAAAAGGATGAGAAAATTTGGAATCAAAATTATCAAAAGAAAGAATCGTTCAAGCTGCATTTCAGTTATTAACAGAAAATCCTGAATTAGAAAAATTATCCATGCGGAAAGTCGCTCAAAAGCTTGATATAAAAGCCCCCGCTATTTATTGGCATGTAGAAAATAAACAAGCGTTGCTGCAAAGTATGGCGGAAGAGATTGAAAATCAATTTATCCCACCAAAACCGCAAGAAAATTGGAAAGAAACAATTTATGCTTATATGGAAAACTATTATGAACTGTATCAACAATATCCTTGTGCTATGGAGATCGAAATTCATACAATTCCTTCTTATCCATCGCGTTTAAGAAATCTAGACGCCATTCTCGGGATTCTAAATCAAGCTGGTTTCTCCATCGAATTAAGTTATATGACAGTTACCTCTTTACAGCATTTACTATTTGGCATGCTGATGGATTCTGCCGAAGAGAAGAAACTTTATAATAAAGTCATGGCCGGTGACGATTATTTGAAAACGCAAATTATCTTGATGAAACAATACGTTCAAGAGCATGAGTTACACAATATCAGCGAAAGTATTCATTATCGCCAGAAGGAAAAACAAAAAGATTTCTTTATGAAAACATTGCGGGTATTTTTGAATGGGTTAGATACGTTCGTCTAGTATTAAATACGCAAAAAAGCTCAGACATTTTTATTTGTCCAAGCTTTTTTTTATTTTTCTAATGGTAGCCAATCTAATACTCGTTGAATCCACTCATCCCAAAAGACCCAATCATGGTTACCTGGCCCCGTTTTAAATGTATGATCAATATTGCGAGCTTTTAGTGCATTTGCCATTGTTTTATTTCCATAAAGAAGTAAATCTTCTTCACCACAACAAAGAAAAATATCTGGTACTTTCTCCCCGCTAGCGACTAGTTGGTCTAGTAAATACATAGGGTCATTGATCGATCCTTGAACATTTTCTAATGGACCGAAAATTCCTTCCCAAAACGTTCTCCCTTTGATTGCTAGCAAATCTTCTATTCTATCAGCAAGATTCACAGCACCTGATAAGGAAGCCACAGCACCGAATTTTTCAGGTTTGGCAAGCCCAAGTTTTAAAGCACCGTATCCCCCCATCGATAATCCAACCGCAAACGTCTTTTCTCTTTTCGTTGATAGTTGAGGAAATAATTCATGACAGATGGTTGGTAGTTCCTCAGAAATGAACGTCCAGTAATTCATATCATAGGTTGTATCCGTGTACCAACCCAGGTCTGTAGATGGCATAATCACAGCCAGTCCTAAATCCGAAACATAACGTTCTATCGAAGTCCGACGTTCCCATACGCTATGATTTCCCCCCATCCCATGAAGTAGATACAAGACAGGGACATCTGTAAAATTTCCTTTTGTAGCAGTACCAATTTTTTTCTCTGTTTTTTGTGGCAAAACTACATTTACTGATACTTCCATTTCTAACACGTTAGAATAAATATTTGCTTGCAAAAAAGCCATCCAATCTCCCTCATTTTCTGTTTTCTATTATTGTAGCATTAAATCGCTCTTTTTTTGCACTGTATAGATCAAAAAAACTCGTTCTTCAATGAAGAACGAGCGGGAGGAGGAGTTAAAATGAAACGAACTTTATTTTGTTTAGTTGCCTTTGGTATGTCTTTATCTTACAAAGTAATTATGAACTTTGTATGTCAAATTTTCGTCTATCATGGTTCTTTTTTATAAAGAAATAATGATCCATCTACTTTGCTATTTTCTTTTTAACACTCACATTTAAAATAATCGCAACAATAATCAAGCCAATCCCAACGACATATACATTATGAAGACCTGCATAAAGCATACCTCGTAAAGGTCTCAGTAAATCTGCTGGTATTGTATTTGCTGTATGTGGATTAACAAGTTGATTCATCACATCCGGATCGACCTGTAATGTACTTTTCGCTAATTCTGAGGTTGTGACTGCATTGATGATTACCCCGAAAATTGATACCATCAATGTTTGTCCAATGGTTCTCGCTAATGTATTAAATGACGTTGCAACACCCATTTCAGATGGATCCACGCTGCTTTGAGCCGTCACTGTAGTGGTTGTGATCGTAATCCCAAAACCAACACCCAAAACAGAAGAAATCGCAAAGAACCAGACAAATGAAATGGACGCTGGTACTAATACTAAGAAAATACCGCCTAACAATGTAATACTTAAGCCAATCGTCAGTACTCGTTTTGTTGTATGTTTCTCCATTAAATTACTCGCAATGAACGAACCGACCATCCATAAAATGGACATAGGCGCTAATACTAAGCCACCAATCCCTGCGCTTTTCCCTAAAACGCCTTGCATCCACATTGGAATATAAACTTCTACGCCCATCAAAAAGCCACTGATCAAAGCCGCTACGATATTAACAATCACAAACGTAGAATTTTTAAACAGCATTAAATCAATAACAGGATCTTTGGCTCTTTTTTCCACAAAAATAAAGCCAATAAAGAATAAAACTGATGCGCCCAAACAAAGAAATACTTTTAAGCTAAAACCACCATCACCAATTAATTGGAATCCTAATAACAGTGTTAATAAAACGAACATCAGTTGAACACTACCTAAGATATCCATTGGTACTTTAGATTTTTCTCTTTTTGGTTCCACTAAAAAGTAAGCAATCAAGCCCATTAAAACAAGTCCGATCGGTACATTGATGAAGAAAATCCAGTGCCAACCAACTGTGTCCACAATAAATCCACCTGCAAGTGGACCAAATATACTAGCAATTCCCCACGCAGCACTATTTAATCCAAGCATTTTTGCACGTTTATCAATTGAATAAATATCAGCTAAAATCGTTAAAGCAACAGGCATGATTGCTCCTGCTCCAATTCCTTGAATTGCCCGAGCAATGATCAATGTCATCATATTTTGTGCTAAACCACAAAGTGACGAACCAATGATAAAAATAATAATTCCAACCATGAATATCGGTTTACGCCCAATTTTATCTGCTAGCTTTCCGTAAATCGGTGTTAGCATCGCATTTGTTAATAAATAAATAGAAAAGACCCAGTTCATA
Source organism: Enterococcus plantarum (assembly GCF_001730295.1). GTDB lineage: Bacteria > Bacillota > Bacilli > Lactobacillales > Enterococcaceae > Enterococcus_L > Enterococcus_L plantarum. The sequence goes on along the minus strand of NZ_MIKA01000006.1, from coordinate 17,919 downwards.
ATTTCCATGCCATGTAATGATCCTACGATTGTTGGCATTGCTGTTGAAACAATTGTTCCTTCGATTGCTGTCATAAATGTTGCAACAAAAACACTGATTGTTACAAGTTTGACGTTTGTTTTTCTTTCCATGTATCTCCATCCTTTTGATATTTTTTAGTTTAATAAAGTTACTTATGAATTCATTTACAACATTTTATTGGTACAGTGTTGAGACTTTACTAAGTAAGGTAGCGACACTCTCTTTGGTTCCTAGTACTGTTGATTAGATGGAACTTTGTAGTATACTTGATGTTTCTTTTAATAGGTAACTTCTCTCCCTTTGGTCGCCAAGTACTGTTCATCATCCACTCTGGCGGAGCCAGTCGTGGTGGTTCACAGCAAAACGGCGCCACTAATTTTCATTAGTAGCGCCGCCTCGTTTACTCCATCAAGCTTTTCTTGATTGCATCGACTTTATCTGTCTGCTCCCAAGGTAGTTCAATGTCTGTACGACCAAAATGACCATATGCTGCCGTTTGTTTGTAGATTGGACGGCGTAAGTCAAGCATTTCTATAATTCCCGCTGGACGCAGGTCAAAATTTTCTCTAACGGCTTCGATCAATTTGCTTTCAGGTACTTCGCTTGTACCAAAAGTGTTGATTGAAATCGATACAGGTTGTGCTACACCAATGGCATACGCTAACTGAACTTCAACTTTTTCAGCTAATCCTGCTGCAACGATGTTTTTTGCAATGTATCGCGCTGCATAGCTTGCAGAACGATCAACTTTAGTCGCGTCTTTTCCAGAAAAGGCGCCGCCACCATGACGAGCATATCCGCCATATGTATCGACGATGATCTTACGTCCAGTTAAGCCGGCATCTCCTTGAGGTCCACCAATAACAAAGCGACCTGTAGGATTAATAAAGTATTTTGTTTCTTCATCTAGTAATTCTGCTGGAATCACTTCTTCAATGACGAGAGATTTCACGTCTTTTTGAATCTGCTCCAGCGTAGCTTCTTCATCATGTTGTGTACTGATCACAACTGTGTCTAAACGTTGCGGTTTGCCGTTTTCATCATATTCTACTGTCACTTGTGATTTTGCATCAGGACGTAGATAAGGCAATTTTTCCTCTTTACGTAATTGTGCTAAACGATTTACAAGTTTATGACTTAAAGAGATTGGTAACGGCATTAATTCTGGCGTTTCATCTACTGCAAAACCAAACATCAATCCTTGGTCTCCAGCTCCAATATCATCTTTGGTATCTTTCTCACCACGTGTTTCTAGTGCATCATCCACCCCTTGTGCAATATCGGGTGATTGCTCGTCTATTGCAACAAGAACTGCAACGGTATCGCCATCGAATCCATATTTAGCTCGTGTATAGCCAATATCTTTCAATGTTTGCCGAACAACTTTTTGGATATCTACGTATGCAGTAGTAGATATTTCTCCAAAAACTAAAACCAAACCTGTTGTTACACTTGTTTCGCATGCCACACGGGCTAACGGATCTTGTTCTAAAATCGCATCTAGTATTGCGTCACTTACTTGATCGGCAACTTTGTCCGGATGTCCTTCTGAAACTGATTCTGATGTAAATAAATGTCTCTCTGTCATAATGTATTCCCCCTAAATTTAGTCGGTTACAAGGCATCTTTGTACAAAATGTAGTACCACTCGCTTCATATCCAACAAGAATATTTCATCGAAAAGTCTACTATTTTACAACAAATCCTTTCGGGAACTTGTAACGCTTACTAGTATAACAGATTATCTAGCAAAAGACTTGCTATTTGCAAAAAAATACAGTTTACCATTAAAAAATAAGACAAAGCTGTTGGGCCTGTCTTATCACTTCTATAAATAAACCATCTTTCAGATATGAAGAAAACTAGAATCTTTGTAACAGATGCAACGGTAAGATTCTCATTTCCACCACACCAATAATATCTTTTCGATCTACTAATCCATACTGACGACTGTCAACTGAATACGGTCGATTATCCCCTAACAGTAAGTATTTTCCTTCTGGAATTTTTGATGTTCCAGTTAAAGTAAAAATCGAAAAATCATCCGTATAAAGTCGACCGTTTTCTTGTGAAGTTTGCTTTTCATCGAAGATAAATTTTTCTTCTCTATCTTGTCCATCTATTTGCAGCTGATCATTTTTATAGGTTACCCTTTGTCCTGGCATCCCGATGATTCGTCGAACTTCTTTTTCCTTGGTTCCTGGTATTTGAACGTATACTAATTCAAACGTTTTGAGTTTCCCAATCTTATTTACGTAAACCCGATCTCCATCTCTCAATGTGGAAACCATAGAATATCCTTCAACTTTAGGAAGAGAAAATAAAAACAAAGACATGAAGAAAACGAGAATACTAGTAATAGCTATTGCACCTAAAAATTCCAATAAAAAAATTTTTCGTTTGCGATTCTTCCTTCTCTTTTTGGCTTCCATGAGCGCTTTTTTTGATTTTCCTGTACGCCGTTTTTTGATTTTTGATGAACTATTTTTTTGTTGTTTTACATTTTTCGGCTTCCGTTTTTGATTTTGATTAGCGCGGTATTTTTTCTTTTTGGCTGTACGTTTTTGTGATTCCATGATAAATCACCTCAATTGTTTACTTTTTTTGATTCAAAGCAGCTTCATTGATATTGTACAGTTTGAATACTTTTTGTTCGTATTCCTTTACTTTCTTGACATCTTCTTGATAGTCTTTTGCCAAATCAGGATTGTTATAAATTTGAGTGTAATTTCTCATTACGTTTGTACCGAGTTCTTTCATTGCATTATAATAACGGTTTAAGGTTAATTGGCCTTCTTGGGTATTTACAGTACTGGCTTTTTTCGTTCCATAACTTGCGATGCTATTTGCAAGATAACGCAAATTTGTTTCCATTTTATCTTGAGATTCTGATCCACTGCCTGCTTTGGACAATTCACCATTAAAATCACTTAAAAGATAATACCCTTTAGAAATTGAGTCAGAGTCATCTGTGGTTAAATTCATTGCTTGATAATAAGCCGAATAAAAAGCGCCAGCTCCTAGCAATAGACTTGCCACTAACGAAATAATCGCAGCTGTACGCTGATTCTTCTTTTGTCGAATCAATTTCTTTTTTGCAATGCGAAGTCGTTTCTTCTTTTTCTTTGTTTTGGCTCTTTTTCTACTTATAGTTTTTAATTTAGTTCCAGTTCTGATTGTTAAAACCAGAAAAAGGATAAAAAATAGGATGGCAAGGACTGCCAACACTAACCCTATGCTAAAAAACCAATCTAATGTTGTCATGATCCTTCCCTCCAGCTAGTATGTTCCTTACTTTAGCTTGTTCTTTTTATGACGTTCTGCTTTTTTAGCCGCTTCTCTTCTTTTACGAATCATACGAATAATAAAGAAAATAACTAAAATAACAACGAACAATCCTACTGCTGCACCGATGATCAGTGGCCAGTTAATTCCTTTTTCTTGGACTAATCCAACATCTTCTCGGTTAAATTTATCAGCTTCTTCTGCAGTAATTTCAAATGATTCTGTCCATTCCCATTTTTTACTTCCAGAAGTTGCCAAAATGTGCGCGCGGTATTTCCCTGGAACCATTTCCTCTCCTTGCATACTTACAGGAAAAGTCATATTAGAGTTTGGGGCCATCCGCATGGAAGATTTCTTTGTTTCGTACAATACTTCATCGCTTTTGTCCGACATGATTTGAGCTTCCATTGATAAATTGTCTAAGAAGTTTGCTTTCGTGTTGGAAACATCCACATAGACAACATTTCGCGCATTTGATTGTCCTGCATTGACTTTATTCAAGTTCAATTCTGGTTCTACTTTAGTATCTGTTTCTTGTAAAACCATCGCAATAACATAGGCGTACTTATTGATTACGTTTGCGCCGTTTTGCGTTTTTTGATCCTCATCATCTGCTTTTTTCAACTGAATTCCGCCGACAATCACACCATCATAAGAGGCTTTGGGCATGGTAATTTCTATGTCTAATGTTTTTTCAGAGTTTGGTGGTAATACCACTTTTTCTGGCGCTTTAACAAGATCAACAAAATCATATTTTAGCGATGCGTCTTTTTTTAGATTGATTGGACCATATTCTAAAACACCATTCATGTTCGTTTTGGCACCATTTAGGCTTGTTTCAACGGTTATTTCTTTGTCTCGTGGATTTTTTAGTAACACTTGTACTTTTTGGGTTTGACCGGGTGTCATTTTTAAATCAAAATAGCCAGCCTCTTTTTGTTGATTTTCAGGAAATTTAATTTCATAAACAAATCCTGTTGCACCACCTGCTTCTTGAGCGAGACTATTGGTTGGCCTTGCGATAAATGTAATAAGTGAAATAAGAACTGCTGTTACTATGTATGTTAGTTTATTTTTCATAATTTTTCCTTCTTCCATTCAAAACTATAAACAAGATCACTGATTCCAATAAAGGAATCAGCATCTTGAGTATTGACTATTTTGTTATGTTTTATTTTTAATTATTCTGCTGGGGTTTCTGGTGTTTCTGGAGCTGCTGGAGCTGGAGTATACTCGATTGACCAAGTAATATCCGCAACATATTTACCTTTAACAATGTTTTGACCAGCTGGAACTGATAATTCAACAGATTTGCCTGCTAAACCAGTAGATTTTTCTTCAAGAGTATTTTTAGCATCTGCAGTTGATGTCCCAAATTCAGCGTAGAATGTACCTAAACCACGGGCACCTGTTGATTCAGCTGTATTGTTGTCAAGAACAACTTGACTCACTCCATCCTGAGATAAAACAAAGTCTGCTGGACGAGTTTTTGGCCAGTTCGCTTCTCCCATTTCTGAGTTTAGGAAGCCATTAGCATAAGAAATTGTTGCATTGTTCAACGTATTTGAACCGTTAGTAAATTGTTTAGTCATCGCTGCTTTGATTTGGTATTTGTGGTCATTCCCTGCACGTTTATCTGTCCATTGTACGTAGTTACCACGTGTTACAGTTGTTCCATCTGTTAACGTTAATGAAACAGGATTTGCTGTTGCTGTTGTTGGTTTTGGTGATACACCAATTTTTTGGTTAGGGAAAATCAAGTTAGACACAACGTCTATTGTGATTGGTCCGCCATCAGGGTTAATTGTGATGTCCGGATTTTTTCCTGGATCAACGTCTGTTCCATCAGGAATTTCAGGGTCACCAGGGTTGTTTGTTCCGTTATCTTCTTCGTACGTTACTTCACCTTTACCTGTTAATGATTTTGCCTCTGTTTCAGCATTCGCTGCCATCGGTGCTAAAGCTCCTGTTGTGATTGCTGCTACTACTGCTACTGAACATAATGTTTTGAATTTCATTTGTGTTTCCTCCTAGTTTATATGTGTGTGTTTTATGGTAACTCGGCTAATATCCAAGTTAACTCGGTTTGATATTGTACAGGATGGATTTTAACTGCATCCGGTACGGATAAAAAGATTGCTTTGTTTCCCTGAACTTGCTGATTTTCGAAGTTCTCATCTAAGACCGGCTGATTTTTTTCATCAACTTTAGGGAACATGGTGTTTGCTTGGTCACCATTATTTTCAGCGGATGCCCCAAATGAGATAATCCATGTGCCTTTTCCCTGTCCTTGATCAGCTGAAGCTACTGGAAATGTTGTGCCAGGTGCATTCAATTGAATGATATCTTTACTGAGTTGGGGCGATTTTTCTTGAGTATACGCAGAATTTGCCCACGCTTTATCAAAGGATAGAACTGCCCCTTTCAATTCTTTTTCAGCGTCATCTTGAATAACATCATTTTTAAATTGGTACTCTTGACGAACTTGAAGCGTCCATCCTGAAGCTTCTGCTCTGGAATCCGTTATTTGCAAATAGTTGCCTCTGGCAGGCGTGCCATCATGAAACAATTGCGCATTCACGTAAAAGTTGCGGTCTGTTTCAGTGATTTTACTTCTACCAAAATTCAACGTCGGCGCAAAATCAAATCTAAGATCCCCATCCGTTGAGGGTCCTGGACCTGGATCAACTGGCTTGACTGGTTTTTCAGGATCAACTGGCTCTTTTGGATGTTCGCCAGTGTATTCGACGGTTCCATGACCTGTCACCGTTTTTTCTTCCGCAGATGCAAAATCCATTACTCCTACTGTTGCTAAAAACAACATGAAGGCAGCTAAAATCAATCTTTTCTTTTTCATTCATCTGCCTCCTGTTCTTTTTTACGCTTCTTGAAGAAAATAAAAAGTGCAACAGCAACTAGAACAATTCCGCTAATCCCAATTGAGCCTTTGATAATTTCACCCGTGGAAGGATATCTTCCAACAGGTTTGGTGACCTTAGGTTCAGACGAGTTAGGCGGGGTTGGTTTTGAAGGTTCTCTTGTTGGTTCGGTTGAGTCTTCATAAAACGTAATGATTCCCTCAGTCGCAACTTGTCCACCATTTTGGTTGTCAGCTGCACTCACATTTGATGAAAATGATGCGAGTGCCACCATACACATGATAGAAGCCAGCATAATAATTATTCTTTTTTTATTCATACTTTTCTCTCCTATTTTATGGATTTTCTGATGGTGGTCCTGCAACTAATTCCCAAACGATTGTGGCTTCATATTTACCTGAAGCTATTGATTGACCAGAATCAACATTTAATTTGAATCCATCGCCATCTGGTGACCAAGTACTACTGATATTATATGGATCATTATTATCATTTTTACGTGATATGATTGGTTGTGATGCACCCATTAACGTGATTTCATCATTTTTGTGTACATAACGAATCGCTCTTGGAATAAAGACATCTGGTTCATCGACTTTGGCTAATTCTTTTTCTAGACGTACATTCAATGTCCATGTTTCTTGAACAGCACGGCCATCTTTCACGACTAGATCTTCTCCTTCATAAGAAGGATTATTGATTTTTGTTCCTTTAGGACTGAACGTAGTTGCTCCAAAGTTGATATTTTTAGGCGCTGAAACAAGCTCCAGAATACCAAAAATACTTCCTCCTGGATTATCAACGTTTGCCTCTTTAGAGAACACATCATGCGCTCGGCTAGGATCATCAGGTCCCTCTATAAATTCCCCAGATTCTCTTGGTGAAAAACCAGTTGCTATCCCAACGTTATTGATCACTTTACCAACTGCAGATTGTTGAACTTCTGTTTTAAAGGTTACAACTGCAGAAGCTCCCGCTTTCAAGTTTCCGACGTTAACCGTCAACAAGTGAGAATCGACGTCATAGGTAAAGTCAGTTTCTGCTGCCACTTTGCCATTAATCGTAACGTCTGCTGTTTCTGGATCAAATTTTAATCCATCTGGAATCGTATCTTTTACCGTTACTTTATTCCAAACAGCATCTAGACTAGCATTTTTTCCATTTGTGGCTGTTAATGTATACGTTAGAATGTCACCAACTTGGGTTGTTTTATCGCCAGAAGAAACAACAGTTTTTTCCATTAATGGATTGTCTGGAAGTCCGTCTTCTACACTATATTTCGTTGCAGGCTTGAAGGTTGCATCACGATAATTCATTTCGGTTGCCGGATTGATATTTCCATTAGCACTATTAGTTGAAGGTGCTGCTGGATCTAGAGTCTCAGTAATTTTGCCAGCATTATCTTCTAAGAAAATTTGGACGGTTTCGCCTGTGTTTAAATATCTAGGTAAATTATATGCCCATGTACCATCATCATTGACTGACCCTACATTTGTTTGACGTGTACCATTGATATCAACATAGATTTTCGCTTTTGGTTCAGCATTTTTCCCAATCAATTGCTTCATTCCATTAGTTACTTTATCGCCAGTCACAATAGCTGGTTCTGGTGGCGTAACATCAATTACAGTTGTGGGGGTCTTTTCCCCCATTCTATATGGAGTCAAAACATTATTGACGTACGATGCACGATAAGGCGTTCCAAACATGTCTTTTTGAGCAAGTTGAAAGCCTGGTATCTCATGATCTGCTTTTTTCCAATGGACATAGTTATCATCGGTACTTGTTCCTGTATAAGTATTTCCCAAAGTATCAGTGAAATCGACATAAGCCTTACGAATGCTATCTGCATAAACGGGTTTTGTTTTTGCATTACCATCTTCGTCAAACGGATCACTACCACCAACTGCTGTATATCCTATTAAAATACGTGATTGTTGGTCGAAATCCGCATCAGTTACGGGCGTCCAAGTGAGTTCAGGTATACTATTCATTCCTGAGATACGTTTATAATTTGGACGAAGATATTGACTTTGAAGAGCCGGATCGGAGCTTGTCACTCCTCCATTTGCAGATGCATTTGTTACAGTGAAGTCTGTTACATTCGAATAATCATAGGTTGGCGCACCATCAATGTCTGCTTGATTATTCCAAATAGATATATCAGAATTTTTTATAGTGAAACTGTTGGTTCCTCTATTCGACGTTGTATCTCCCAAAAAGGCATTGGTTGTCGTTGTACTATTGAACGAATTACGAATGTCAAATGACTCTGGACTATCAAATATGAACTGATTGCCTCCATTTGTTGAGTTATACGCAAGAACTCCACCATTATTATTCCCAACAATGAACACATTTGATTTAGGCTTAAATTCATATTTAGTGTTTTTAGGGTTTGCTTGTGAACCAGCATTCGTAGCATTTACTGCACCAGATTGAACAGTAGCTCGACTGCCTGCACGAGAAAGTAAATTGACTGTTGAACCTTCTTCCGCTATAAAGCTTGCACCGTCCACATTAAAATAGGCAGCTGATCCAGGCATGTTCGCATTATAAGTTGCATTTTTCCCGACTCTTAGCTCATCGAAAAAGTTATACACTGCAGGATAATTGGTGCCATTAGCTGTATAATTTAAATACACAAAACTGCCTTCTCCAATATCAAATTTCCTGGTCCCTGTTGAATCAGTGTCCCCATTTTTACCAGTATTATCCATGAACCAAACAACTGAATAATCATACTCAGCGTTTGTGCCTTTATAAAAGGTACTAGGCTCAAATGTCATTCCACCGGTATAGAAATTTTCAGCACCTGTTACGATGACATTGTATCCATACATGCTAATCTCAGCACGAGGAGCACTGATTAAGCGGCCACCCACACGTTGGTTATCACTTTTTTTACTAGTGTCATACGGAGTGTAAACATTCCCAATTCTGTAACGCCATAATCTTCTATTTGAGCCGGTTGAACCGCCAGTGCCCCATTGTCCTTTACCATTAACAAATGACCACGCAGTTCCAAGATTCCCCTCTAGCGCTCCATACCCAGTATTATTCGCAATTTGAATATCATGCATGTGGAATACTGGTACGTCAGAAAACGCTTTGCCAAAACTTGCCAAAGAATTTAGATCATCAACATTGATTGAACCATTTCGCATCTCAAGGAGATGCCCTTGACCATCTATTTCAATTGATTCTGCTCTAGAGATAGCAATCGCAGTGCCATAATAAATATCTGCATCAAGGATGATCTTTGAGACTTGATTATTCTCAAAAGCTGCTCTAAACTCAGCCCAAGTTCCTACATGAACCGCATTGGTATCAGGTCGGAAATTATATTGAGTATTCCATGCTTGATTTTGCTGAGCATTCAAATCAGCATATTGTGTTTGATACTGCTCATTTGTCATGCTTCCAGTGATTTTATTCTCAATTTTGGTCTGAGCTGGTTGATAATTAGTTCCATCCATGTAAGCTTCCATTTGAGGAACAGTGATCGTTTCTTGATTATGCAAATCCTCTTCGGTTTTTAATAGAGTGGAAGAATCCACGTTTCCTATCAAAGGTTCCTCAGCTGCTTCAATTTTATTAGAGTTATTAAATAAAATAACCGCTAAAATACTGAACAGAAAAATAACTAGTCCAATAAAATAAGACTTTTTTCCGATTTTCATATCTTCTCAACTCCTCCCTTAACAATTTTTTTGTACGTCTGTCTTAGAAGAACGCACAATCTATTTCTATTTTTCTTGCCAATTGTTCCATTTTTTGATACATTCACAATGCAGGGGAAAATTAGTGTTACGCTTTTGTTCAACGCTCCATAGAGAATGGCTGTTCTCTACCTGGATGTCGACAAAAAGCACACTGATTTTCTCTATTTTTGTTTATGTTTTCAACAGTTGGCTTGAAAAAGAGAAAACATATTTCACTTGATTCTTTTGTCACCGTCATTGTCGTAATACATATCCGATCAACCGCCATGACAGATTCAATTCATTCAGTAAATAGCACTACATCGATAGCTTATATCCTTTTGAACGAACAGTTTTAATGTATTCAGGATGTGCCGCATCTTTTTCAATTTTTTGTCTTAAATGAAAAATTAAATTCGATACACGGTATTGTTTATCATTTCCATCGTTTTCCCAAACATTTTTGTAAATTTCCTCATAAGAGACAGCTACGCCTTGCTGTGTTTGTAAAAATTCAATTGTTTTGAATTCAAGTTTGGTCAAATTGATTTCAATTCCATTTAATATAACGCTAAAATTACATGGTCGTAGTTGGAACTGACAGTCGTTACTCACTTTTTCCGTGCGTTTTACATTAACTTGATGCACATTTTTGTATCTATTAAGAGCATTTGTTATCATAAGTTGACACTCTTCTGGAGCACATTCATTGTCTATTATTCCATCTGCACCAAGCTGTAAATAAACAATGTGATTCATTTTATTTTCTCTCTCTGAAATCACCCATATAAAAGTATCCTGTTTTTTCTTCAATAGAATAATCAATTCACAGATCATACCAATATTTTGTGCTTGTTGTTCATTGATGATGATTCCATCATAATTCCCTATAGTTTCAGCAGCTTCATCTTTGTTAACTGGATGCACGTCCAATTGAATACTTTTTAATGAATCTATGTATTTTTGTTCATCTGTATTACCAGCCAAAACGAATCCTATGTTGTACATTCGGAATTCTCCTTTACGATTTTGTTATTAAATGAATTGCTCTGATCGTTATAATTTATTACATACTTTTCTATATCCGAAAAGTTATAAATAAGATATATTAAAGATATACTTACAAAACTAAAATAAGTTTAATCTATTTTATTTATCAAGTCTACATAATTTAGTTCTTTTATTTATCATATTTTTGATAAATAACACAAATTTTTGAGAATTATGTGAATAACCTATTGATTCTTATTAATTTTTCTACTTTTTTTTGGAAAGTTATTGATAAAAGTATTGATGTAGAAACACTTTCTAAAAGACAACTCATCTCCTCTAGCATTATGTTGTAAACATTAGGACGGTAAAAAAAAGGAATAGAAACAAACCGATTGAACGATTACTAACTCATTTTAGTGAAAAAAAGGAAATTTATTAGCGATGGATTTTATGGAATTTGAACACTTGATGAGTATACAACAAAGTGAACTTATCTTGTTTTAGGGCCTTATGGCGAAAACCTTGTTCCTCCCTCAAATGACCATTTCTTTAATTGGATTACACGCAACCGGAACAACCTTAATTGCAAGAACTCTTTTCAACCGGTATTTTTACATATAGATTTTGAGAATGCTCGTAGAATTGAGACTGCATTAGATCCCTTAATCGATAAAGTTCTTAAAGATAATATAGAAATAAAAAAATCCCAAGACTAGATGTATACTAGTTTTGGGATTTTCCAAATAAATAATCAAAAAAATTTCAAACGCTAAACAATTAAAGCTCTATAGTTTATTTTAATCCTTATAATTTTTGATAGTTCACAAAATAATTTTACAAAATATTTATTATCTGCTTATATTCGGTTATTTTTTTCTCTTTGACTAAACATCACTACATTTTATGAACACTATGCGCACTTTGGATACCACCGCATGCTTCCTTACAAGCCTGATTGATCAATCTAAACGAACTTTTAGTACTGTTTAATCCACGTGTGTACTTGATTTCATCAACTACTTCACATTTGTCATTCAATGCTTCTAGCCAAAAGTAGATTCCTTCTTTATAAGTATCTAAGCCCTCCAACAGGATTTTGGTTGCTTCTTTTTCGCCATAAATTACTAATTCTTTTCTAAAACTTGCTTCTTCTACAAAGAACCGGTTAACATTGCTGCGGCAAAATAAATAAGTATCTTTACCCCTTCTGTTAATGGCTTGGCTACAGCTGTTCTCTTGTACTTCCTTAGAAATGGCATTAAAAATCTCATTGTAGACTTCAACTCGTTGCATTACTGACAAAATCATATCCGTATAACTATACATAATGCTCTCTCCTCCCATAACTAAGCAGCTAAAAACGCTGACTTATCTCCATTATAGTATCTCTCGAGCTCTTATATCAAGTAATATGCTATTAAAATGAAATTTTTTTGTCATTTTTTTCATTCCTTTGTCTATTTTTTTTCTACTTTAAAATAAAAAAAAAGCCCATCACCCAGTGTTTACAAGGGAAATCGAGTCATTTTAATTTAGTTCAACATCAATTGAACATTATTATTTTTTGATTTTATTATTAATAAAGTTTTAATCGTTTCTTCTAAAAGAATACTTTTAGTTACTTTAATCTATTATAAATTAGATAAAAAAGCCGTTACATTAGATTATACACATTAGTCTGTAGAGGTTAAACTATATTGCTCAAAAGGAAGAGATTTTATCTAACCATTAAATGAACAGTTTCTCTCTTCTTTAGACTTTCATTCGTGAAATAGAAAGAAGTAATAAGGAAAATGTCACTTTTCCTTATTACTTCTTTGTAAATGTAAAATTGGATATGGTCTGCCTGCATCATCCACTTCACTTCGTGCATATTCCTCAAATCCCATTACGTGATAAAATGCTTTTGCAGACTGATTCTGTTCGTTAACATCAATCAATTGAATGTCCTTCATCTTAAGTAAATTCGTCATTACTTGCTTGCCATATCCTTTTCCAATATGAAGTGGATCTAAAAAAAGCATTTCTAATTTATTACCATCCACACCAGAAAAGCCGATGATCTTGTCTCCCTCTGTCCAAACACATACATCTAGATGAGGAAAATAGGTCGGTAGTTCTTTCCTTATTGTTTTAAAATCTTCAATGTCTAGAAAATCATGGGTTTGTTTAACCGACCTTTCCCATATTTCAACGAGCTGATTGTACTCATTCTCAGTTGCTTGGTGTTGTTCCATGTTATACTCCTAAACTATTTTGTCTTTCTACTTGATTTTATGATAGCATTTCTTCAATTATCGTACAATGAACCAAATTTTTAGACTAAAAGTGGCTAGGACAGAAGTATTTATTCGCATTTAGTGTATGATGCAAAAGTGATTTTTTTGTTCCATACCTTTTTTTGGACTGTTATTTCGATTCTTTATAGATATTTTTTAATGTTAATGGTGCAGCAAAAGTGTGATAGTTTACCCCTTCAATCTGTTCATTTTGTAAAACTGATTGCTGATTTTGGCTGATAATAATCATTCCTGCCGTCTCTTCAATTCCTTCTTTTTCAGCGGCAATCAAAGTCTTCCAGCGTTTTTCTATATCGGTCGCGTATTTTTGTGATGCATCATTTAACAAAGCATCATATTTAGCATTTGAGTAATTACGATCATTTCCAGTCCGTAACATGTTTAGTGTCGAAATCGGGTCTTGATAATCTGGTGTCCAGTAAATCAAGAACATATCATAGTCACTTTCACGACTAAGATTCAATGCTGTTTCAGTTGGTAATGCGGTTAAGTTGATAGTTAAACCAGGTAGTAGTTTTTCTAAGCTACCTTGAAGACTTTCGCCCATTTTTTTATAAAAACCATCATCTGTTACCATTAAATCTAAAGTAATGTTATCACCTAATTCTTTCTTAGCTAGTTCCCAATAGGTCAAAGCTTCTTCTTTATTGTAGGTCATTAAATCACCAGCTTCTTCTCGGAAATCTACGCCTGTTTTCGGGTTACTTACGAACCCTTCTGTTACGGCGCCGTACAATGGTTTTGATCCGTCGGCAATAATATTATTCACTAGATTTTCTTTATCGATTCCTAGTGCTAACGCTTTTCTTAAGTTTTCATTTTTTAACGGTGTCTCTTTGTTTTTACGCTTTTGGTTTAAGCGGATATAGTTCATAGTTGCTGTTGGATAAGAGTGATAGTTTGGATTACTTTGGTTTTGTTTTGCTAATTCTCCAGTTACTGTTGCTACATCCAGCTGTCCATCTTCAAAAAGATTTAATGCTGTTGAAGCTTCTTTGACTACCTCATAATGGATCTTATCTGATTTCACATTTGCTTGATCCCAATAGTTCTCATTTTTCTTGAGATCCCAGCTTAAATCGGTTTGTTTCCAGTTTTCTATAGTAAATGGACCATTGTACACAACATTTTCACTCGTTGTTCCGTAATCCGTTCCCATTTTTTCAACGAATTTTTGATTTTGAGGGAAAAATGTTGGAAAAGCAAGAACTGATGTAAAGTAAGGTTTTGCTTCTTTTAGTTTCACTTCTAGCGTTTGATCATCAATTGCTTTTACACCAAGTTCATCCACTGACTTTTTGCCAGCTGAAATTTCTTCAGCATCTAAAATAGTATCTGCAACTAAGAAGCTGTATACGAAACCATTTTTAGGATCGATCATTTTTTTCCAAGCATATTCAAAATCTGCTGCGGTCACGGGATCGTCATTACTCCACTTAGCATTTTCTCTAAGTTTAATCGTATACGTCTTACCGTCTTGAGAAATTTCAGGCATTTCTTTTGCTGCTGCCGGAATTAATTGATCTTTGTCATCTAGTGCATATAGCCCTTCAAATGCTGCGGTTTGAACAATTGCATCTGGAAAATCCAACATAACGGATGTATCCAAGGTCGTTAATTCTGAAGGTGACATTAAGTTTAACGGTGCTGTTTCCTTTGCTTGTTTTGCTTCTTTACCACTAGAACATCCCGAAATAATGGTCAGTATTAACGTTAGACCAATAATTGATTTGACTACTTTTTTCATATCGTTCTCCCTTATATTTGTTTTATGCGCGTTCTACTAACATCCAAACAACCACTGCTGCTTGGTCCCCGTCGTTATAATTGATATGCCCTTCTCCTGCCTCGATCAACTGAGCATCGCCAGGTTTTCCTACCAAGTCTTGGCCGTCTTCTAAAATAGTATGCGCTTCACCCGAAACAACATAAGAATATTCATCTTGGTCATGTCTAGCAAATCCTTCTAATGGTCTTTTTTCTCCTGGTTGTAGGATAACTACACCCATTTGAACCTTTTCATTTGGTTGATTTTCTGCATCGAAAAAAATTGTCATTTCTTGAGGTAGTGATGGTTTAATGATCATATTTTACAGCAACTCCCTATACTTTTGTATGTAATTTTATTCATTATTACCTTTACTTTTCAATAAGTCAATAACATTTTTGAAAATTCTGACAGTTTATCTAACAAGTTAGGTAAACTGTCTAACGTTAGAATGTGGAGCAACACTAAAACCAAGTTTTGCCCCACATTTCTATAAATGATTTCTATTTTTAATTCCAGTATCCTTGATGAACAGCAGCTGCTGCTTGTTCAACTTCTGGAAAAGGGCCAATGACTTGGATGTTTTTTTGGCCATGATTCACTATTTCTTGCGAAGGTAAGTCAAACGTTGGGTTTTGCTCATTGTCACCCGTTAGTTCTAACAAACGTTTTTCAGTCATTGCATAAACAATTGTACCAATATTTCCCCAATAAATTGTGCCAGTGCACATCGCACATGGTTCAGCAGTAGTGTACAATGTACACTCCCATAAAAATTCTTTGCTATATTTTTGTGATGCTTTTGCTGCCAATGTAGTCTCTGCATGCCCCGTACAGATATTTTCAGTGATTTCGATATTTTCCTGTTCTAAAAGAATCATTCCATCTTTGTCCGCAAGCAATGCCCCAAATGGTGTATTACCATGTTCGCGAGCATTACGGGAAATTTCAATACATCGATTCAATAGGTCAATATGCTGACTTTTCATCATAACTAGTCCCTCTTCTTTCAATAATCTTTAATCAACAAAACGGTTATTGAATGCTTCTCTCGTCACTTTATCAATTCCAATTGCTTGTTTTAAATAAGTCGAAACATCCCCGTATTGCTTTTCAACGGTCTGATAAAAATTATCTAAATAACTGCTATCTACATTTAAAGCAACATGTAAAGCTTCTAAATTCGCTCCTTCTAAATCGGCTTCTTTCGCTTGTTCTAAAATCATTGCATTTTCTTTTTTTCTTAAATTATTAGTTAATAAATAATCAGTGTAAATAGCCTCTCTTGGTACGTCAAGCGTTTCTAATACCAGCAGTGCAGCAATCCCAGTACGATCTTTCCCCGCAAAACAATGGAATAGAATACTTTCTTCTTTTGGTAACGTTAAGATTTGTTCAAAAAATTTATTGTAGCCCTTTTGTGATGTCTGATTCAGAGCAATATCAGCATAAAGTTTTTCCATGTAAGCAGCTGATTTCTCAGGGGAGCCGATTTTAACAAAATCTTCAATTGATGCTCCTTCATCTTGAATATCTTCCAAAATATCAATATGGATATATTCTGCTTTTGGAATAGACATATCCGGACGCTCTTCGACTTCAGCTTCACTTCTTAAATCAATGATCTTACCTACACGGTATTTTGTTTCCAAACGTTGCTCATCATCTTTCGATAATGTAGACAACTCACCTGACCTTAAAAATACGTTCTTCTTAATTTGTTTCCCTTCTTTATTTTGGATACCACCGATATCACGAAAATTTGTAATAGTCACCATAATTTTTATCCCTTTTCTTTCTTTTTGTTCTTATTATACACAAAATTCGATCAAAATGGTTTCTTTGATCGAATTTTGTCTGAATAAGATTGAACTAAACAAGCTAGTTATTGTTCAACTGTTCTTCTATTTTTTTTGACCTGCTTCAACATAACTTAAGTCATTGATTTTTTCTAAAGTATAGTTTCCATCTTTGTATTTCACAGTACAGACACTTGCATTTTTTAAACCACCTTCGGGTATTTTATAGTCATCGAATAAGGTAGCAAGTAATGCAGAAATACTTAAACCATGCGAAGCAATCAAAATATTTCCTGAGCCTTCATTCTTCATTTCTTTTTCAACGATATCCTCTATCCCCGCTTTAAGTCTAGTAGTGATCGTCTTATAGTCCTCCGCTGGCCAATTGACTTTAGCTTCTTCTACATTTTTAGCATCTAATTTAGCTACGCTATTGGCAAACGATTCTGGCGTCATATTTTTCAAAAATTCTTCTAACGTTACTCCTTGATCGTCCGCTATATCTTGCCACATAGTGTGATTCAAATCACCTTCATATGTGCCAAAGTTGAATTCTCTTAAACGTTCATCTGTCATAACTTTTAAGTCGGATGATTTTTCATTTTCTTTTATGATTAGATTTGCCGTTTGAATCGCACGACCACTGTCACTACTATAGGCATTTTGGAAATCGACTGCTTTCAATCCAACACCTGCTGCTGTTACAACTTCTTCACCGGCTTTCGTTAAAACTGCATCTGACCAGCCCTGAACTCGATCGGTTGTATTTAGCATTGTTTTACCATGACGAACAATATACAAAGTCAACTCTTCTGGTGTCTTTTTAGCAACTGAGGTATCCTCTTTTTTAGTATTAACATTACCACATCCTGCCACTACTAACATACTTACTATGAAAACCCCCAATAGTTTTCCTATCTTTTTCATTTGATTGTCTCCTTTTTTATTCGTTGTTCAGATCTTCTCCATTCGTCGCAATCACTTTTTTGTACCAATCAAATGATTTTTTCTTCGAACGGTTCAAGGTGCCATTTCCCTCATTATCGCGGTCGACATAAATAAAACCATAGCGTTTTTTCATTTCGCCTGTTCCGGCAGAGACAAGATCGATACAGCCCCATGTTGTGTACCCTAATAAGTCGACGCCATCTAGCTCTACCGCATCTTTCA
>NZ_MIKA01000005.1 GCF_001730295.1 Enterococcus plantarum | reverse complement strand
CTGCTTGATGTTGTCAGATGTTTCGTGACAACTTCATTAGTTTACCAGGTTGTTTGTTATTTGTCAACAACTTTCTTCCTGATTTTTCAAGTTTTTTCAGGACTTGAAATGTTATTCTATTTCTTGTTCGTCGTCTTTAGTTCTTGCGACAACTTCATTAGTTTATCAGGTTGCTTATTGTTTGTCAACAACTTTTTTCCCTGATTCTCAAAGTTTTTTTAAACTTTAAGTTGTTATATTATGCTCATCGTTCGGCGTGTTTCATCAGTACCTTGCGACAAGATATAATATACCAAGATTATAGGCTTAGGTCAACTAAAATTTGCGCTTTTTTTAAAGTTTTTTTGGTTCCCGATTGTTTTATTACTTTTGTTCTTTATTGTTCGTTTTTTAACGAAAAACCGATGAATTTTATGCTATTTCTTAATTTTTAGTAACATATTCTAAATTTCCCGTAACTTCTCTTTGATTTTGTCCTTTTTTTGCTTTTTTTGTTAGAATGAAGAAGAAGGATTCTACTATATATATGGAGGAAATGAATGAGATGAAGATTTTAGTTGCTGATGATGATAAAGAGATTGTAGAACTACTGAGCATTTATATTCACAACGAAGGGTATGAAGTGGTGAAAGCTTATGACGGAAAAGAAGCTTTATCTAAGATTCGAACTATTTCAGATATTGATTTACTTATCTTAGATATCATGATGCCGATTATGGACGGTATGCAAGTTGTGAAAGAATTAAGAAAGGAATCTCAAATTCCTATTATTATGCTAACTGCTAAAACAACAGATATGGATAAAATTAAAGGGTTGGTTGCTGGAGCTGATGACTACGTTACGAAACCATTCAACCCATTGGAAGTTATGGCTCGGGTTAAATCTATTTTAAGACGTAGTCAAATGCAGCTTAAAGCAGATGAGCCTGATGTACTTGAAATAGGATCATTGATTATTAACAAAGATTCCCACGAAGTAAAAACAGTCGAAGGAAAAGAAATTCAATTAACAGCACTGGAATTCGGGATCTTGTATCTCTTAGCCAGTCATCCTAATCGTGTTTTTAGTGCAGATGAAATTTTTGAACGTGTGTGGCAACAAGAAAGTATTGTTTCTGCAAAAACCGTTATGGTTCATGTAAGTCACTTGAGAGATAAGATCGAAGAAGCAACTGGTGGAGAAAAAGTCATTCAAACAGTTTGGGGAGTTGGATATAAAATAGATGCTCGTTAGACAAAAGAAAATCGAAAAACAAAAAAGAATTACCCTAACATCAAAGGAAATAAGCGAATTACTTGCTGAAGGAATCGTCACTATTATCTTGTTGCTTCTATTAAATGTCTCGATTACGGTTATTCTTAGCGGCAACCAAACTCTACAAGGAATCATCTGGGCAACTAAGGGTGCTTTTGCAGCAGAACTAAATACAGATTTATTTTGGAGTTTAAGTAAATTTGTTATCCCGATATTCTTTATAGTGGATATAGCTGTGTTGTATTGGCGTTTGATTCGTCGTTATCGCCAAATGCAATTACGTCATATTATCAGCGAACTGCATTATATCGCTGATGGTAATTACGACCATCGTATTCCTTTTGAGCTAAGTGGTGATTTAGCAAAAGTTGTTACCAGTATCAACGGATTAGTTGATAGTACCGTTGCAGCAATTGAAGATGAACGAAAAATAGAAAAATCAAAAGATGAACTGATCACAAACGTCAGTCACGATATCCGAACTCCTTTAACTTCTATTATAGGATATTTGGGTTTAATTGAAGATCGACAGTTTAAAAACGAAGAAGATTTACTTAAGTATACTCATACAGCTTACGTGAAAGCGAAACAAATGAAGCTGCTTGTTGATGATCTTTTTGAATATACGAAAGTTCGTCAGCCTTCCGTCCCTATCAATACGATACATTTTGATATGGCACAATTGATTGAACAACTAGCTGCTGATTTTGAGCTGGAAGCAGATAAAAACGACATGACGATTGAGGTCAATGCTAATCCAGAATCAATAAAAATGGATGGTGATACCGAAAAACTGGTTCGTGTCTTCAATAATCTATTATCAAATGCGCTTAAATACGGTAAAGGTGGTAAAAATATTGTCATTGATGTAGAGAAAGTTGGGACAGAAGTCGTGATTGCCGTTAGAAATGACGGTCCGGCGATTCCTAAAAACTCTTTGGATCAATTATTCGATCGTTTCTATCGTGTTGAGGAATCACGATCCCAAGAAACAGGCGGAACAGGTCTTGGTTTAGCTATCGCCCAAAGTATTATAGCATTACATGGCGGCTACATCTATGCCACTTCCGATAATCATTGGACATCTTTCATTATTCACTTACCGCTAAAGCGAAATTGATTTACTAAGGTTGACATCCAAACAAAAGTTTTGTATCCTAATGACAAGCAAAGAGAAAAAGTATTTATAGTGCTGAATCAAAGAGAGTTTGCGGTGGTGAAAGCAAATATTCGACTATAAAGAATTCCATCTCTATTATATGCGTTTGACGAAATAAGTCAGACCGGCAGCAACCGTTATCTGCATTACAAGGGCAGCATTATAGCTGAACTTGGGTGGTACCGCGAAATTCAAGTCATTTCGTCCCAAGAATTTTTTTCTAGGGATGGAGTGGCTTTTTATTTTACCACAATGTTATCTAGCAGTATGGATGCACAAGACCATTATGCTTTTAAATTGAAGGAGGAGTAACTATGTTAGATGTAAAAATGATTCGTCAAAATTTTGATGCTGTTCAAGCAAAACTAAAAAACCGTGGGGTAAAAGAAGAGATCTTAGTAGAATTCTTACGCTTAGATGAAAGCCGCCGCAATTTATTAGTAAAATCAGAAGAGCTAAAAAAATATCGAAATGATGTTTCAGCAGAAATCGCACAATTAAAACGAAATAAAGAAGATGCGACAGCTAAAATTGCTGAAATGAAAGAAGTCGGCGGTAATATCAAAGCCATGGACACTGAAATTGAAGCGATCGATACTAAGCTTTATGAGATTTCTACAACATTACCGAATCTTCCACATGATTCAGTACCAGTAGGCGCAAGTGAAGATGATAATGTTGAAGTACGCCGTTGGAGTGAGCCTAGAAATTTTGCTTTTGAACCCAAACCACACTGGGATGTAGCAGAAAATTTGAATATTCTTGATTTTGAACGAGGGGCAAAAGTTGCAGGAAGCCGTTTTGTCTACTATAAAGGATTAGGCGCGAGACTAGAGCGTGCATTATACAATTTTATGCTGGACATGCATGTTTATGACCATGGATATACTGAAATGATGACACCTTATATCGTAAACAGCAACTCTATGTTTGGTACTGGTCAATTCCCAAAGTTCAAAGAAGACGTTTTTCAACTAGAGGGTACAGATATGACCTTGATTCCAACCGCTGAGGTTCCTTTAACTAACTATTACAATGATGAGATTTTAGATGGAAAGGATTTACCAATCTATTTTACAGCGCTTAGTCCTTCTTTCCGTTCTGAAGCTGGAAGTGCAGGTCGCGATACTCGAGGCTTGATCCGCCTACATCAGTTTAACAAAGTAGAAATGGTAAAATTCAGTGATGCAGAACATTCTTATGAGGAATTAGAAAAAATGACTGCAAACGCAGAAGATATTTTGCAAAAATTAAACCTACCTTATCGCGTTATGTCATTAGCAACAGGTGATATGGGCTTCTCCGCTGCAAAAACGTACGACTTAGAAGTCTGGATCCCTGCACAAAACGCTTATCGAGAAATCAGTTCTTGTTCAAACTGTGAAGATTTCCAAGCTCGCCGTGCAATGATTCGTTACCGTGATGAAAATGATAAAGTTCAATATGCACATACCTTAAATGGATCTGGTTTAGCTGTAGGTCGAACTGTAGCAGCGATCTTAGAAAATTATCAAAATGAAGACGGAACAGTGACAATTCCAGAAGTTTTGATTCCATATATGGGTAATTTAAAACAAATCAACTAAACTTTTTGATGAACTAGATACATTAAAAAAATCAAAAGATTCACTCAGATAACAAAGCCATTGTTGAAAGTCCAAAATAGGCATGATACATTTGTACTACTATAAACACTTAAATTTATAAATTAGAGGGATCAAACGTTATGCATAGAAACAAACACCCACGAGGAACTCGAAACAGTCGGCACGAAAAAAAGAAGTACCCTTTTTCAAAAAAAATAATTTTTATAACTACCTTTACGATTTCATTCATTTTAATATGTGGTGGTGTATATGCGATCTATGCTATGCAACATACGCAGAAAGAAATAAGCCTACCCGAAGATGATGAGGAGCAATATGAGCAAAAAGAAACCTCGTTATTAGAAAAAATTCGAAAAAAACAACATCATGAAGATTTTGAAACAACCGAGCAGGAGAAGACAGAGGGCAACATCCAGACACTTATTTATGAACCTGTCGCCGCTGACTCTATCCCTCAATTACCAGTAATTAAAACCGAATTAACAACGTTGATAGACATTGCCCAAAAGAACAGTTCAAAAAAGACTGAAACTAAACTCGTCGGTTATGTTAAAAGAGAAAAAATCAACGAACAAGTATTCAGCTACCAACCTATTGTTGACACCTATACTTGGGATCGAGAGAAAGAAGACTGGTCTGAAAAAACTGAACATGGTAAAAATACAGCCTTCGTCAATCAAAAAACAAAACAACCACTATGCTTGCAGGATATTTTTATGAGTGAGGCAAATACCTTAGCCATTCAGCAGGTTGTGCAACAAAAATTGCTTTCTGAAAGTCCAGATGGCAATGCGGTTATTGATGGTATACTCAATATGCCCAGTATTTCTTTAGATGGAACTGCTTTTACCTATTATTCTGATAAAATCAGCTTAGGTCTACCAGAAAATCCAACTGGCAAAACAGAAATCACATTGCCTTACAATGAAATTGCTGGTTACGTAAACCCAGAATTTATTGATGCTGATTCCATCAAAGACGCGTTACCCAAACCTTTAGAGTCAGATAAAAAATACATTTCACTCACGTTTGATGATGGTCCAAATCCTGACACTACCCCTAGACTTCTAGATATTCTAAAAGAAAAAGGTGTCAAAGCAACATTCTTTATGCTGGGTCAAAATGTTGTAAAACATGAATCCCTTGTTAAACGAGTGGCTGATGAAGGACATGAAGTGGCTAGCCATTCCTACTCACATCCACAATTGACCGGAATTGATGCACAAACGGTGAAAGAGGAAGTCCAAAACACTGACAAAGCCATCTATCATGCTATTGGCAAGCTACCAACTGATTTTAGACCGCCATATGGTGCTGTGAATAAAGATGTGGCAGCAATCATTGGTAAGCCGATTATTCAATGGTCTGTCGATTCACAAGATTGGCAAAGCCACAATGCACAAGCAATCATTAAACGTATCGATGAGACAGCCTATAATGACACAATCGTTTTAATGCATGACATTCATCCCGAAACAGTAGATGCTGTATCTACTGTTATTGACCACTTACATGCAGAGGGCTATGAGATTTTACCTTCTAAAGAATTGTTAGGAAAAAAAGCCAAACCACTCCACATGTATTATGGTTCTAATGACGAACGTCTTGTTCAATAAAGAAAAAAATTCCGATGCTGTATACGACATCGGAATTTTTTCTTTATTCTTGATTTATTGTTCTACAGAGTAATTAGGTGCTTCTTTAGTAATTTGTACATCATGAGGATGTGATTCTTTCAGTCCATTCCCACTCATTTGAATAAATTGTGCTTCTTCACGCAATTGTTTTAAATCTGCCGCCCCAACATAACCCATACCGGATTTTAGCCCACCAATCAGTTGGAAAACAATATCTGATACGCTACCTTTATAGGCAACACGCCCTTCGATACCTTCTGGCACTAATTTATTCGCTTCGTTGACACCACCTTGGAAATAACGATCACTTGAACCTTTTTCCATTGCGCCTAGTGAACCCATTCCACGATATGTTTTAAAGCGACGACCTTGATAAATTTCAAATTCACCTGGTGATTCATCTGTTCCCGCTAACATGCTACCCAACATAACAGCATGTCCGCCAGCAGCTAAAGCTTTTACGATATCACCTGAATACTTGATTCCCCCATCTGCAATGATAGCTTTCCCATATTTACGAGCAACGGATGCTGCATCATAGATAGCAGTTAATTGGGGAACACCTACACCTGCGACAACACGTGTTGTACAAATCGAACCTGGCCCGATTCCCACCTTCACAACATCCACACCTACATCATAAAGTGCTTTAGCGCCTTCAGCTGTTGCGATATTTCCAGCAATCAATGTTGCATCTGGGAATGTATCTCGAATTTCTTTGATCTTACGAATCACACCTGCGCTATGACCATGAGCTGTATCGATAATAATTGCATCGACTCCTGCATCCAACAAAGCTTCAGCACGTTCAAAAGTATCACTTGTAACACCAACTGCTGCCGCAACTAGTAGACGACCATGCTCGTCTTTCGCCGCATTTGGAAATTCAATTACTTTTTCAATATCTTTGATCGTGATCAAACCACTTAAACGGTTATTTTCATCAACAATCGGTAATTTTTCGATTTTATGTTTTTGTAAAATCTTTTCAGCGTCTTTTAGAGAAGTACCAACTGGGGCTGTAACTAAGTTATCTTTCGTCATTACTTCTTCAATCTTCATTTGATAATCTGTTACAAATCGCATATCACGGTTCGTAATGATTCCTACTAGATTACGATTGTCCATCGTCTCCACAATCGGTACTCCACTGATACGGTATTTGCTCATCAGATTTTCAGCATCTGCTACTAAATTCGTTGGCGTTAAGAAAAATGGGTCGATGATTACGCCACTCTCCGAACGTTTCACTTTACGAACCTCATCTGCTTGTTGCGCAATACTCATATTTTTATGAATAACGCCTAAACCACCTTGACGAGCCATTGAAATAGCCATTTTACTATCCGTTACAGTATCCATACTTGCACTGATCAGAGGAATATTCAACTTAATATTTTTTGCTAGTTGGATACTCATATCTACTTCATTAGGTAGCACGTGACTTTCTGCTGGAATCAATAAAACATCATCAAATGTAAGACCTTTTTTCGCGAATTTCGTTTCCCAGTTAGACATTTTCTAGACCACTCCTCTATTTAATTTTATATAAGAAAATAACAGATAATAAAAAGGAAGTCAACCGCATTTTCCTGATTACAGATATTTTCTTTTCGTTTTCCATAACATGAGTGTTTTCTCATTTATTTGCAACCGAATCAAAAGAATAACTCTACTTATTTCTTTCTTTTTAACTTAATAGAATACATAGTCGCTACCTTCCATGTTACACAGGTCGATAGAGTCAAAACAGAGATACTTAATGAAATTTTTTGTGCCAAAGTTGTATGATAAGAAATAGAGACACTGCCATTTTTAGATAACGGAATAGCAACTAATCCGTTTTGTTTGTTTAGCGATGCTGGAATTATTTTTTCACTACCTTCACTTACTATTTTAGCTTGATAACCATAATAGTAGATAAATGGAATTGTTACTGTCGTTTTTTTCTTGTCAATTGAGTGATAGTCGAACGCAACGGAATCAAAATCCATTTTAACATTTGATATGTCTATTTTAGCATCATCGTACACAACTTTTCGTTCTTTATTCTTTTTAATAGTAGAATAATCAACTTCTTTTGGTAAATACTCATGTCCAGCGCCAATATAATAACTATTAGTTTGATCATATGCATCATAGGATAGGATACGCTTCCCCTCAGTATCAATACTCTCTTTTTCATACAATACAACTCCAAGGAAAATGACCATCACTACGATTATCTGACTACTTGGAAATTTTTTAAATAATCCTAGATCGTCATTTGCGATAAGAAAGGCTAACAGCAACGTCACAATCGATAAGAAACGCCAGGGAAACTGGATCGTATTCAACGGTGTATGGTCAAAAAAGCTCCAAGGAAAAAGGTCTGTCGTCATAAACATAAAAAATAACGCAAGAATAACCAACTCTCGATTAGGTAAATTTCGCTTAAAAAGCATCAGTGTGTAGATAGCCAAACCAAACAACAGAACAACACCTATATTTGCTGAGGATTTATGAAATACGCTATTTTTAAAGCTGTTAGTTATTAGTTCACTCAAAGAGTAACTTCTCTCTGAAATCAACGTCAGCGGATTGGCTGTCACTTGGAACGTGACATGCTTCATCTGCTCAAAAACGGGTACTAGATAGAACGCTAACAGTAAGATTGTAACTCCTGCAGCCTTTACTATCGCAACTATGACCTCTTTCTTTAAAAAACGCTTCAGATTGAAAAGAATGTACAGCCCTATAAAAATACTGACGATTTCCAATGAAATAAAATGAGCTAAACCAATTCCTGTCATAGCAACTGTCAATAATAGCCATTTCTTCTCTTTTCCATTTTTCAATAGATACAAACTAGCTAGAACTAATGGAAAAAAGCCCATAGCCAAAAGCTCTCCAATAGCTTGACGATTAAAAAAATCTTGTAGACGGTAAATTGATAACGTATATAATAACGAAAACAAGTAACTTTTCATTTTCGTCAAACTCATATACCTTCCAGATATATAGGTTAAAACAAATGTGGAAAAGTTTACACACACCGAAAAAACAACAAAACTACTGGCAAGAGAAAAGCCAAAAACACGTAGTATAGCTGGAAAATACAGATAAAAATCTGGATAAAACAAACTCGATGCGTATCCATATCCGCCAATAAAAAAATAGCTCACTTTTGGTAACAACATCCCTTGCTCCAAAGATAATGCTAAGCCTTCGATCCGATTTTGATGAAAATGATAATCATCCCCAATCATAATATGACCATTTTGAAGATAAACAATATATAAAGACAATACACTTAATATAAAAAAATTTAGAATAATCAAAAACTGACTATGTCGGTTCATCCATGTTTTCATTCATCCACCTCTTCCTAATGAACATTCGTTACAAATTTCATTCTTAATCTCTATGGTATCGTGCTAAAGCTTTTCTTTCAAATACGATCCCTTTTAGTTTGCACCGCTGGCCTAATTTCTTTATCACCATTTAATGATTTTGAGTTAACAGAACTAGTTACTTGGTTAAAGAGTCAAAAAGAGTCTTAAACAAAACGCTCATCAGCTCTGTTTAAGACTCTACTATTATTCTTTAACGCGCTAAACTGCTGCGCATATTGTATTTTTTCTTTAATAAGTAACGAGTACCTAAAGCGATACCTCCAATAATGATCACAATTACAGGGTCTAACACAGGATTGATAATTGGTGGCAACATTGCAGAACCCGCAAAGACAACGAGCCATAGAAGCATCGCTCCAACTAAGATCAAACCAGTTTTGAACCAACCAGGACGCTTTGATTTGTCGACTCCTGGACGATCATATTGATAGACATATTTATACATTAAATAAAATACATATCCTCCAGCCATCGAGGCTAGCACCAGTGTCAATAGACCCAATGGTTGTGACTTTCCTTTCGACCACATCATCATAACTGAGAACATGATTGTCATTACGCCAAATAGTAATAACGTATTATCCAGCCACATTAAAGCTGGGGTAGATTCAGGCAGTTCTTCTGGTTTATTTAAGATAGACTCCGTACGCTCAGCCACTGTTCCGAAAAGCTGACGCGCTGTTTTCCCACTTTTTTGACCTTCTACTAAATGAGGTAGAATATCATGTAAAGCAAGTGTCTGTGCTTCTTCTGAAAGGTTAGCAGCAACTAATGATTTTTTTAAGTCGAAGATATATTGTTCATTTCTCTTTGTCAATTTTTGTTCAAGTTCACGATTTTCTGAAACAATGTCTCGAAGTGTTTCTGATTCCATTTTTTGCGTCCTCCTCGCCCGTGGCCAACGGGTCAATCTTTACCTAAAAAGTATTCTAACACATTTTTTAGGGAGAAAAACAGTTTTTAGCAACTTTTTACTATACATTGAAACGGAAAAGCATAACATCGCCATCTTGAACAATATATTCTTTTCCTTCTAAACGAACTTTGCCTGCTTCTTTCGCTGCTTGCATATTGCCGTAAGTGTTCAAATCATCAAATGAAACCGTCTCTGCACGAATAAATCCACGTTCAAAGTCAGTGTGGATGATTCCGGCAGCTTGAGGTGCTTTAATCCCCTTACGGAACGTCCATGCCCGAACTTCTTGTTCGCCAGCGGTAAAGTATGTCGCTAATCCCAACAGATCATACGCTGCACGAATCAATTGATCTAAACCAGACTCGTCAATACCTAAAGCTTCTAAAAATTCAGCTTTATCTTCATCATCTAATTCAGCGATTTCTTCTTCTGCACGTGCACAAACAACAATTACTTCTGCTTGTTCATTTGCAGCAAAAGTGCGAACTTGCTGTACATATGGATTGTTATCAGAATCTGCTACTTCATCTTCTGACACATTTGCAACATATAAAATAGGTTTGGCTGTTAACAAAAATAGACTTTTAACGATTTTTTGCTCATCTTCAGTAAATTCAACTGTTCGAGCAGACAAGCCTTCTTCTAGAACTGGTTTCAGCTTATCTAATACTGCCAACTCCGCTACCGCATCTTTATCTTTCGTTTTAGCTATTTTAGCAACGCGTGCATAACGTTTTGTAATAGAGTCTAAGTCAGCTAATACCAATTCTAAGTTGATTGTATCAATATCTGCTAACGGATCTACACGTCCTTCAACATGGGTAATATTATCATCATCAAAACAACGTACCACATGACAAATGGCATCCACTTGACGAATGTGACTTAAAAATTGGTTACCCAATCCTTCACCTTTACTTGCGCCTTTAACGATCCCAGCGATATCTGTAAATTCAAAAGTAGTTGGTACTGTTTTTTTAGGTTTCACTAACTCTGTTAAACGTAGCAAGCGCTCATCTGGTACTTCAACCATCCCCACATTAGGATCAATTGTTGCAAACGGATAATTTGCCGCCTCTGCTCCTGCTTTTGTAATTGCGTTAAAAAGGGTAGATTTCCCTACGTTAGGTAAACCTACGATTCCAGCTGTTAATGCCATTGATTATTCACTATCCTTTATCAGTTTTTTTTCCAAAATTTTCTTCATCTTTTTTTCAAAATCACGGCGCGTCATCATAACGATATGACCGCAGTTCGTACATTTTATTTTAATATCAGCACCCATTCGGATGATTTCCCAACGATTTGCCTGACAAGCATGGGGCTTTTTCATTTCTACAATATCACCAAGATCATACATAACAGACATATCCCTTCTAAAATAATCGTCAACTGTCAGAAAACTAGACAGAAACATACAAAGATACAATACCATTTTTTGGGCAATCAAGCAAAGCTATTTTATTGACTCGCTTTTTTTTATAAATTGAATAAGAAGATATAAAAATAATTGGTGGCATTTATCGAAATAAAATGAAAATACGACGAAAATAAAAAGAATTAAATAAAATTGTATTTACCCGGTTTATGTTGGATAATATTGAAAATCTTACTACTCATACTCAAATTTTAATCAGGAACAGTATCCAAACTTGGAGTAGTAACCTCTAACTCAAAACTATTTATGCTAACATGACTCACTAAGTCATAGTTAAACATTATTTCTACACTGATATTTAAAGGAGCCTTACCATGAGAAAATTTGATTTACTAGAAAAATTGGAAATTTATCAAATTGAACTATTAATATACCTGAGCAATGTTGGTGGTACTGCAACAAAAAAAGAACTCTTACAACATTTAGATATAGGGAATTACTTCTTATCAAAGCTACTCGAAGAGTTGATGACCTCAGCCCAAAAATCAAATGGTCGTTTTTCCATCGAATTAGACAAGCAAACAATCACTTTTAAAACGAAACCAGATTACTCTCTTCATACTTTGTACAATGAATTGATCGTCCTTGCACCTAAATATACAATTTTAGAAGAATTACTGCTGTTTGGAACGATCGATATCAATCGTTTAACTGAAAAAATCGGCATTAGCTATTCCACCTACTTTAGAAAAATCAACGAATTAAACGTATTATTAAATGAATTTGATTTAACTATTCAAAATGGTTCTCTAATTGGTCCCGAATTACAAATTCGATTTTTTTGTGTTTCCCTTTACGTTGGTGTAGATTCGGCATACCGATTCAAAATTTCAACTATTGATCCTAGAATTTACGAAACGTTTAATACTATTCAACAGATACTAGATAGCCCAATGTCCGTCCTGGCCCGAAAAAAACTTATTATTTATTTAAGTCTCTTAAAAAGAAGACATGCACAAAAAAATATACAAGATTATAGTCAGCAGGAACCTTTTTTCAGTAATAAATCAGATATTTACAGTCAAAAAAGATTTATACATGCACTTAAAAAGTCTCACTTATTTAAAAAAATCAACGAAGCACTTGAATCATTTTTAGTTTACTACTCGTTTAAAATGCTTCCCAATGAAACTATCTTATTACTTCTCTTCATGCTCGGTGAAGAAATCATTCCTGCTACGTCATATTGTTTAGATGAACTTAATTTAATTGAACAGTCCAGTGATTTTTTTATACGGACTCTGAATAAAGAATTTTTTGATTTTATGAAAACCTGCTATCCAAATACCCACTTAAGCAATTCTCACAAATCAACCCTTCGTTATTACCTAAGTTTTATTAACTACCGACACCTTATCTTTAAAGGACATATTGATTATTTTGGAGAACTAAATTATACAATACATGAAAAAAAGAGCCACTCTGAAATGATTCGCCAATTTATTGCTTACTTAAAAGGAAAATATCCCGTAGTTTTTGTAGACAACACTCATGATAGCGTTCTTATTACAAAATACACTCATGCCTTACTTTTTTATGAAGAGTGTGTCAAAATGAAAATTTCTGTTGGCATCTTTATTGAAGGTGATTTACTAGACAAAAAAAGATTTACAGACCAGTGGATCAACTATATTGGCTTGACCACTTTTGCTCAAGCAGAACCACTAGACCCGAGCCAATTCTATGATCTGGTTATTAGTAATATAGATTGTCCCTATCTTAAAAAAAGAGGAAAAAATTTTTTCTTTTTGACTAATTACAATGAAAAAAAAGACTATTCAGATCTTGATCAGTTATTGAATGAGATTTATTCTTCTTGCTATTAAGATTATTGATTCTCTCTAAAGACCTACTCCATGATTGGAATATAACGTAGGTCTTATTTCTCCTAGCTAGGATCAACCTCTGTTTTACATTAAATAAACTCAAGTTTTTCTACCAGTTGACGTTCTTCTGTAAAAAATGAATTCGTATAACAATCCAATGTCATTTTTGTTGATGAGTGTCCCAACAATGAGCTTATTGTTGCAATATTTCCACCAGCCTCTAAACAGCGAGTCGCAAAAGTGTGCCTTAAAGAATGGAAAGAAAAATTTTCTAAGCCAATTTTCTTTCGAATGATTTGAAAGCGATACGCTATCGTACGAGGCTCTAATGCCTTATGCTTGTTTGAAATAACGTAATCACTAGTTGATACTTTTTGAAGTTCCAGTAAGTTTTTCTTTAGTGATTTAGCAATTGGAATTTTCCGTTGAGAATTCTCACTTTTAGGGGTTATTTCCACAATCTCTGTTTTTCTTCCTGCTTTGTCTTCCGACTGAATTCTAAGTACCGTTCTGTTAACGCCTAATGTGTTGTTTTCAAAATCAATATCTTCCCATTTCAGCCCACAAATTTCTCCAATTCGAAGTCCTGTCTGTAATGCGAGTATAATAGAGAAAAATTTCTGATTTCTATTAATTTCTTTGACTAACTTGGCTTGATCTTTGATGGATAAAGCTTTCACTGTTTTTCTTCTTGCTTTCGGAAGCTCCAGTCCCATACACGGGTTTTCTACCAGTAGGTTTAAAGATATTGCCTTGCCTAAACAATTTTTTAATACAGAAAATATTGATCTGATTGAACTAGCTTTCAATGTCAGATCCATCTCTTGAAGCAAGGAATCAATATCAGATTGCTTTAATTTTTGTAACTTTATTGAGCCAATTCTTGATAATACATGGACATCCATTTTATTTTTATAACTAGCATAAGTACTGCTTTTCACTTTCGGTCGAACAAACGTCTCAAGCCAGTAAGTGGTCCAGTCTAGTAAATTCCCTTCATACGGTAGTAAATTTTTACTGCTATTTGTCTGTTTTTCGTACTTCATCAAGATAAGTTGATGCTTTACTTCTGAGTACTTATAGCCATATATATAGCCATAATGAATCTTTCCATTTTGTTGTCTACCTTTTATGTACCGGCCTTCCCAACGACCATCTTTTCTTTTATAAATATTTTCCCCTCTTCTTGCCATAATTAAAATCCTTTCTAAAATTTAATTTAAGAAAATGAAATCACTACAACCTTTTAATTATTTCTATGTTATTTTTACCCAATAGATAATCACATGTTTACAATTGGTGCATTTAATTCCCATTCTCATTTACTTCCAACCAAGCTAAACAAAAATTCGCAAGACGTTTAGTTTTCTCAACTAATTATGCATTATATTGTTTTTTACTTAGTTTCAAAAATTTTCCTAAAAAAGTAAAATTTTGGAAGTAACATGTCAATTTTATTTGTTATACAAACTTTATTTATATAACGTCTTAAGAAAAAGAAAGAGGCCTTATACATTTGAAACTGCTCTAGTTTCTTGTACACCACCCCTTTTTCTTCCAAATACACCTATTAAATATCATGATTATTCATTTACTAAAGTATTGTTGCTTAGCTTTAAAGAACTACTTAAAAAATCTTTTAATACTGCATATCCTTCTAATTTTACCAACATTTCTTGCGAACAATATACCCAGTAATTAAAAATTGTCGGTCCTGTTGCAATTTTTTCTACACGTTCCATAAACAAACCTAACTCTTCGATAAGCTCTCTGCAACTTAGTTTACCAGCAATGATAATTTCTTCTTTTCCTTCTAATTCCAACAACATCCATAAATAATCAATAAACTCTACTTTCGCTTTTAAAGTCAAAAATTGTTTTTTTGGCACCATTCGTTTTTTATTCAATTCTTTATTCTCTGTAAAATACGTTAAAATTTCCATCTCAATTTTGGAGGCATACGCTTTTACATCTTCTTTTTTAGTTGACTCTTGGTTTTCTTTAAATATCTTTTCTTTGGACGACATCTCCGATGTCCAATTTTTCATTTTTAAAGTTGCCTGATATTGTTTGGACCGATCAAAAACAAATTTACGTACTCGAGCTTTTTCTTCTATTTCGGTCTTTTTTGTTATGTGAACTGTACTTTCAAGCTTTGGTTTTGTTTTCTTCACTACTTGTTTTTTTGGTTCAGAATACCTTTGACTATCTTTCATGCTATATTCAGCTTGACTCATTTGCTCTTTGATTGTTTGACTTACTTTAGTGAGTTCATTTTTTAGCAATTCACCAGAATCTAAAACAATTGATTCGCTTTTGGCAAGTCTATTTTCTAAGCCTTCCATTTTTTGGGTTAGCTGACTAAATTTTTCTAAAACGCCATAGAGTTCTTTTTCTTTTCTCTTGTACTCTGCTTCTTTTTCTTTCTTGATCAAATTATCATACGTTTCAATGAGTTCTTTTGCACATTCTTTTAACTCACGCAGATGTTTTATTTGTTCTTCTTCGTAAAACCCTATGGTAAACGTTAATACAATATATGCAGTGGATGTGAAAACATTGATTTTTTTTATAGGCAATTCATCGTTTTTTTTCACCCAAGTTTCATATATTTTTTTTGCGATTTGCTCAAGTTCCATCAATGAGTGAACATCTTTTTTAAAAATCAATTTGCATGACAAGTATGCTTCATGCGGCGTAACGAGATGCTTGTTAAAAAGCTCCACTCCCAAAAGTCTTGGATTAACTTTTCGATGAAGAATGTATTTTTTTATTATTTTCTTCCCCTGCTTTTGGGTATTTTTTTCAGCTACGTTCATATCTTCCAACTCCTAAAACCTCTACACCTGAACTTATTCAGGCTGAGATAATGACCATCCTATTTATACTTTGAAACCTTATCTTTTTAATCTTTTGGAATCTGTAGGACGTTTTTTCCTAGTATCATCACGTTTCTTTCTTTTTACTTTTTTCTTTCGTTGTATGTTTTTATTATTCTGCTCTCGCTTTTTCCTTTTATACGATAAAGCTTCTTCGTAGAGGTTCTCTTTGCGTTTTCTTAAAATCAGTAACAATAATAAGAATAACAATAATAAAACAAATGTAATCACACAAATGATGGTATAAAGCATTATCTTCTCTTTTTCTGATCCAGCCGCAGAATGATCTACTTTTTTGTCTTCAGATTTTGTGATTTCCAGCTCTTTATCCCATTTCCATTCTTGATTCGTCGCTTTCGATTTGGCTGTTAGATTAATTTGATATTTTCCAGTCTGGAATTCTTGTTTTTCATCGTTAATTATAAATGTAAAAGTTGAATTAGGAGCCATTCGATAGCCGGTTACTTTCGTTTTAGTAAACACTTTATCTGAATTTTTTTTGTACACTTCAGCTGTGAAGTCTATATCTTCCAAGTTGATTGCTTGATCATTTTGAATAGTTGCTTTTATACTATTTTGATTTGATTCTTTTAAATAATTGACTTCTACTAAGTTTAATTTTGCTACAACAGGGGTATCTGTTTCAGTTAGTTTAACTGCTACGATATATGTTTTTTTAGATTGTTTTTGATTATTATTTGACTCCTGCGCCTCAATGCCATTTTCCGATGAAACAACTTTAATGCCGCCTAATATCATGCCATCAAATTGTTCCTCAGGCATTTGTATATGGACCTTGGTTGTAACTGTTTTTTTGGCAGGAATTGTTAATTCTGCCTCTCCACTCGCAACATCCTTGAATGAAAGACTTAAACTTTTATCTCTTGGAACTATTTTTGATCGATCAGAGTAGTCTATATCTCCTGCATCATTTGTTGTAGCATCATTGATTTGTAAAACAACTTTTTGTTCTTTATCAGAAGTATTAGTCAATTCCAACTTTAAGTCCTGCTTTTGACCTGGGACCATTCTAAGATCATAGTATGTTGCTTCTGAGTTATGTTGATTTTTGGGTAAAATTGGTTTTACTGAAACAGCTAATCCAGTTTGGGATTTAGTAGTCATAGCTATTAGCAATAAAAGAAAAACTCCTATCATTACAACAATCAGGTGAAGTGTTTTTCGTTTATTAATCATTGAATTTTAAACTCCCTACATAGTAAAAATTATATGTACAGATTTGAAAAAAGAATAAAACATAACAGATATGAAAACCAAATGAATAGTAAAGACAAAACATTCTTTCCACTTATTTGTTGCAATTGATCTTCTTAATGCTGATACGCTTTTTTCTTTTGTCATTGATGATTCTGCTATTTTGGTGATATTCTTGTTTATCTTATTTTTACCTAATTCGATAATTAAATGCATTATGTAGTGCGGATGGGAAAAGCCAACCATTCCCAATCCTTTTTATTTCTTCAAACAAATCGTGTTATTTCTCTAGAAAACAAAAGAGGAATAAATTTTAATCATCCGCGATTGACTCCTCGTTTAGCACAAATTGTTCAAGTAAGTAGTTTTCTCCCTGGATAAGATCAAAATAAGCTGCTTTATTTAGTATACTGTCATAATCCATCTTCATAATCCGAACATGTGGCTGACGAAACCAAGATTTTTTCTTGATTTTTACTCTTGACTCAATTAGCTTACACTCATCTAAAATCAAGTAAATTTCGTTGGTAGAAACGGAATCTTTGAAGCTCCTTACCTGTTCTCTTTCATAGGTCAATTGATTATCCGAAATCGTCATCTTTTCTGACTTTGTAACTAATTCTTTATTCATCATCCAAGACTGCTCTAGAAATTTAGCTTTTTGTAGAAGCTGAGAATATTCTCTCAAGTCAACTTTTAATATATGATCCCAATCTTCATTCTCATCACTATTTGACTGACTTAATGTCTTCATGGCTCTAGCTAGATTTTGACGTTCCATTTGATCGATGACAACTTCCAATTTTTTGTTGGCAAGTCGCATTCTTTCTTTGGCGTATCGTTCTCTACTAACAGCTTCTTCCATTTTTACTAAATAGTTTGTACTAGTATCTTCATCACTATATTCTACAATTTCTGCTTCTTTTTCGGAGATAGTATTAGACGGATTAGAGTCTTTCAGCGGTCTGATGAACCTAGTTACAAGCCTTTCAATCTCATTGACAAAAGACTCCAATACATCGTCACTATCACCTATTAACTGCTGATCCAGCGATTGCAGCAAATTGACCATGAAGGGAAATCCAGTGTCTCGATAGGCAATAGGAACAAAATCAATATAGTAAACGACGCGATTATCTTCTTTTTCTTTAGAGCCACCGATCCAAGCTATTTGAGGAAAGGTATGAATCAGCTCGTCTAACAATCCAGACCAATCAAGATCTACAAAATCTAAGGTAATCTCTACATGTTTAAAAAAAGAAATTATGGTATGAAATTCTTCAAAATATTCTTCTACTTCTTTTTGAGGGTAGGGGATTCTTTTATTTCGCTTTTGAAAAATCTCTTCGCAAATATAATAGATATCACGCAACATATCATCATCAAAAAGGCGCTCGCCTACTGCTGGAGAAGCGGCTTGATAAATGTCAACCATAATATTTTGATAAACCACTTCTTAATCCCCTCCCTTAATCTAGTGAATGATCAGCTAGTCGGCTTGATTTGTTTAACAAATCCTCCATAAGCACACTTGTCTCACTTTGCAGACGAAGAATCCGTGTATGATAATTCGCAGCTTCTTGATTAATCATTTTCAACTCGATCGAAGCCTCGGACACTGCTTTTTTAGTTTCATGTCTGGCTGCTTCTACTGTTCGATCTGCTTCAATAGTTGCACGTTCAATGATTTGTTGTGCTTTTTCTTTTGCTTCCATCAAAACTTCCGCAATTTGATTTTTCATTTGATCTTGTTGGCGAAGTTGTTTTTCGATTTCAACGCTTCTATTTCGTTCTTCTAACAATTGTTCGTCTAGTTGGGTTCTCAGTTCCTCTGACTGTCTTAATTGGTCTTCAAGTGAAAAGATTCTTTCTTTAGACTTAGATGAACTTGTAAGGCGCATTGTTAATTGATCGATTTCTTGCTGTTTGTTTTCAACTTCTGCCTTCAAGCGCTCTGCCATTGTTTTTTGGCGTTGCATTTCTTTTTGGAACTGTTGGTTTTCATTGTTTAAATGTTCAATTACAGCTGCTTGTTCTTGTTGTGCTTCTTGCTCTTGTCTTCTCATAGTCGTTTCCAAACGCTCTCTTTTAGTTGATGTTTCCGGACGGCTCTTTTTAGGAGGTGCATAAGACTCTTCTTCATATTCGTCATCATCGTCCTCGTCGTCATATTCATCGTATTCATCATACTCGTCCTCGTCGTATTCGTCATACTCATCGTAGTATTCTTCATACTCATCATCATATTCCCTTTTTTTTTTGCTTTTCTTATTAAAAATTGCCAATTCTCCTGCTCCCCTTTTTACATATCTATTTAGGTTAGACGCTACCTACCAGTAGTTCTCTTACTTTTTCATCATTTTGCTCATCTAGTGCTACAAACTCTTGATTCAAGTAATAGCCTATTCCCTTTTTATTTAAAATGAATGGTTCAAAAATCGATGTTTTTTCCATTATCTTTTGCTTGATGCGATTAATCAGATTGCTCAACAAGGCCTGTTTATTTTTTTGTTTAGCATTTGTCCAAATCGCTTCACATAGTGCCTGACTTGAAAAAACTCTTTGATCTGATTCAATAAAATGTTCCAGTACTTGATGTTCTTTTTTGGTCAATGGAATCAGCCAGTTATCGATAATCAATGTTCGGTCCTTTAACTGGAAAGAATATTGTTTTTTTACCTTAACTAATGTTGAAGTCGCTGGTGTGATTCGAGCAGTGACTTCATTATTCATAGAAGAATCTACTGCTCTTTCTTGACTGTTTTTACCTGTACGGTTGGCCGTTTCTTCAAAAATAGCAGCCAGTTTACTTGCTAAATCAGTGACGGATATTGGATAACGAACGAAACTTACATTCGCATTATTCAAATACTTAGATTTGCTAACCTGTTCTGATTCAAATGTTAAAACAACAATGGGTTTATTCAGTAATGCCAAATTATCTAAGAATGACTCTTTTAATCCACTATACATAGATTGCTGATAGATAATAAGATCAAAATTTTGCAGAAAATAGAACTCCTTATCTTTTGGTTGAGTCAATATATCTTTTGAAACCATTATTTCATAATCCATGTTTAACAAACTATTCTGCAACAACCCGTTTGCACTTAGTGTGTCAGTCAATATAATAATTTTTTTCCTCATAAAGAAAATCCTCCTTTTAATTTATATATAGTAAATTCCAACCATTTTCATTTTTTTTTGAAATTCCATAGAAGATAGGTACATGTGATACCGAATTTTTAAATCTTGTACTACATAAAACTATAAATATTAGATATTAGATATTTTCCTATTCTTATATAGAATAAGAAAAAATCAGTATGAAATGTGGTATATAAAGATTTCTATTTTCCCTTTGACGGTTGCTAGACGGTCTATTAAAAGAAAAATTAATTAAATATGTGAAAAAAAGTTATTTTTATAAAAATAAACGAATCACTATGGTTTTATAAATCTAAAAAGAAGACTAGTAACTATTCTTTCCATTTATTTTCTTTCAACCACACTTAAAATACAATTACACTTGACCATGTTCTTACCAGACTTTTAATAGAAGTTTGTATTTTTCAGGGAATTATAAAAAAAGAATAGACAATTAAAGTGGTTTATGACTATTAAATTTTAAAATATCACTAATCTGTTCATGTAAGATCACTTTTATTTTTTTATGATTTTTTTATTTTGTTGCGTATATTACTAATATGAGTTCCATTATTTATATTCAATTAAGGGAGTATATTTGACGGTTCATTTGACGGCGTTAAAAAATAAGTAAATTTACTAAGCCCTACTATTTATCATAAGTTACAGGAATGCAGAGTAGTCTATACTTAAATTTTCATATAATAATGTAGCAATTTATCAATCTTTTAACGTTAAATGATGATTTTGTCTTCGTAATACGCTATAATATACATAAATTAAATATATTGTTATTTTTTATTACTCATTGACATGTCCAAATTCTTTATTGTATACTCGTTGTATAGGCTAACTAACCAATTGTCTATTTAACAACATTCATATAGTTTAATTTAAACAATTATAAATTTTTCTTATTCTATATAAAAATAAGAAAAATTACGTTATTTTCGAATATAAATGTATAAATAGCAAAAAGCGTAAAACAAAACTAAAAATAGTTTTGCTTTACGCTTTTTTATTTACCTAATTCGTCAAGATTCGTCAAAATGAATCTCTAATATGTCCAAAATTCTA
This sequence comes from Enterococcus plantarum, assembly GCF_001730295.1. Taxonomy (GTDB): domain Bacteria; phylum Bacillota; class Bacilli; order Lactobacillales; family Enterococcaceae; genus Enterococcus_L; species Enterococcus_L plantarum. Next base: position 76,209 of record NZ_MIKA01000005.1, on the reverse strand, counting down.
GCCAAATCAGATTGTGAAAGATACTCGATCTCAATTTTACCTTTGCCTTCTTTTTCTTGAATTGAAACTGTCGTACCAAATTTATCCATTAAGCGATCTTCACTTTCACGAATATAATATGGTTTATCTTTCGTACTTTTCTTTTCTTTTTTAGATGTTTTTTTGCCTTGATTTTCATTTAAATCATTGACGATTTGTTCTAATTGGCGAACCGTTAAATTTTCTTCTACCACTCGTTTTGCCAATGTTAAAATCAAGTCTTTGTCTTTCAAACCAAGTAACGTTCTTGCTTGGCCCATTGATAAGGTTTCACCTTGAACCATTTCTTTGACTTGAGTCGGTAATGTTAACAAGCGTAAGTAGTTTGCAATATATGGTCGACTTTTGCCCAGACGTTCCGCTACTTCTACTTGTGTAAGTTTCAAATTTTTCATTAGCATATCGTAAGCTTCTGCTTCTTCTAGCGGATTTAAATCTTCTCGCTGTAAGTTTTCTAAAACAGCAACTTGCATCATTGCCTCTTCATCAAATTCTCGGACAATTGCAGGGATTGCTTCTTTCTCTGCTAATTTTGAAGCGCGAAAACGTCTTTCACCAGCAATGATCTCGTAGCCTTTAACAGCAGATTTTCTAACAATAATTGGTTGAAAAACACCGGATTGTTGAATTGAATTCGCCAATTCTTGAAGAGAGGCTTCATCAAATGTTTTTCTTGGCTGATATGGATTTGGACGAAGTTCATTTAAAGGAATTTGAAGGACTTCTTCTTTTTGAACATCTACATCTTCCAAACTAGCAAAATCTTGAAACAATGCATCAATACCTCTACCTAAACCTTTTCCTTTACTCATTATCCAACACTTCCTTTGCTAGTGCTTGGTACACTTCGGCACCACGTGAACGGGGATCATAATCAATAATCGACAAACCATGACTTGGTGCTTCAGATAAACGAACGTTTCGAGGGATAATAGTATCGTAGACTTTTTCACGGAAGTATTTGCGAACTTCTTCCACGACTTCAGCGCCTAAATTTGTGCGAGCATCATACATCGTCAATAATACACCTTCAATACGTAAGTCGGGATTAAAATGTTTTTGAACAAGACGAATCGTATTTAATAACTGACTTAACCCTTCTAACGCATAGTATTCACATTGGACAGGGATCAAAATCGAATCACTTGCTGTAAAAGCATTTATCGTTAAATGTCCTAATGACGGTGGACAATCAATCAAAACAAAGTCATAAATATCATTTATTTCTTCTATGGCTGCTTTTAAGCGAGATTCTCTGGCCATCATTGACGTCAATTCAATTTCAGCTCCAGCAAGTTGAATCGTTGCTGGCACGATATCCAGATTTTCTCTAGAAGTTTGTTGAATCACATTTTTGATTGGTTCTTCATTCACTAATACATCATAAACATCGGTAGCAACGTCAGGTTTGCGTACACCGATACCGCTTGTAGCGTTTCCTTGAGCATCAATATCGATCAGCAACACTTTCTTGCCATAATAAGCAAGACAAGCACCTAGATTTACAGTCGTTGTTGTCTTTCCAACACCGCCTTTTTGATTCGCTACAGAAATTATTCGTGCCATTTGTGTCCCTCCATCTTATTTGATTGGTTGTTTATTTGGTAACCCTGGTTTTCTGGGGTATTTTTTGGGTGTCTCTTTTTTCTTTTGGATTACAACGATATGTCGCTCGTCTTCTGTGATTGGTAGTTCAAATGATACTTCTTTTTGAAATTTACCACCTAAGATGGCGATTGCAGGTTTCGCTTCAATAATTTCTTCCTCGCTCTTAGCAGCTTTCAAAGCTAAGAAAAAACCATCCTTTTTGACTAATGGTAGGCACAGTTCACTTAACACATTTAAACGAGCAACTGCACGAGCGGTTACATAATCGAAAGCACCGCGGAATTCTTCTTTTTGTCCAAATGTTTCTGCACGATCATGGTACAAAGAGACTTCTTCCAACTTCAATTCATTGACTAATTCAGTTAAGAATGTGATTCGTTTATTTAATGAATCGACAATCGTTACTTGTAATGTTGGGAAAACTATTTTCAACGGAATACTCGGGAATCCCGCTCCGGCCCCTACATCACAAATCGATTTATTTGTTGAAAAATCTTCAAAAAACGCTAATGAAATTGAATCGTAGAAATGCTTTAAATAGACGTCTTTTTCTTCTGTGATCGCCGTTAGATTCATTTTTTCATTCCACTCAACAAGTAATTCAAAATAACGAGCAAATTGGTTCATTTGATGCTCTGATAATTGGACTTCTTTTTGGCTTAATAGTTGTTTAAATTCTTCTGGTGTCATAGGTTTCCTTCCTTGCGTGAAACAGAAAATGTTTCACAATTGTCTTTTCTTACTTTAACGCAAATAGCAATTTCTTGCAATGTTTTTAGCGAGATTTATAGTAGTTGTAAAAAAATGTTTCTTTCTATTATATAGGATGAAATTTTCTCTCCTAATTTTAGACAAAAACAAAAGAGCTATACAGGCACTTCTTTATTTAAAAATAACGTCACTTCATAATGAATGGAACAAATGTTTCACGTGTAACAATAGGCATCAAAAATAAAATAAGGAACCAAACTCAAAAATGAGTTGTAGCTCCTTATTTTGTTAAACTACTTCACACAATGAAATGCTTGGTCTTTTGCGAGATAAAAAGGCCGTAAATACCCTACTGTATTTGACAATGGAATGACATCTTCACTTAAATCAATATTCAATATTTCTTTGATGTAGGTTTTCCTTGTAATTATCCGTTGCCATAAATCTGGATAATTTTCCCTGAGTTGTTTCTGTAAATTTTTATCCGCCAGTGCAACACATTCTTCGGCACTAACTCCAGTATAACCTGTCACAGATGGAATAATATCGATTTGTAAAATCATACCACTCTTCAATATCTCCTGTGACCCAGCATAAATCGGTGAAGACATCCATTCTTCATCTGATACTAAATGCCCAGGATTCAAGTGCCAATGGTAGTCTGCTTGAGGAAAAACTTTTTCAATCGTTTGATAGAGCTCCTGCCCTAACTTACCAATTTTTATTGTTTCCAACCAAGTTGTAACAGCTTGATAATAAGGTATCGCGACTCTCTCCAAGTAATCATGCTGATTTTCTGGAAGTTGACTCTGATTTTCTATTACAAAACCCGTCCGACTAGACAATCCACCTTTAAATGCTGTCGTTAACGACAACGGATCACCCAATTTTACTTGCTTATGCGTCGGATACACATTTCCATATTCAAAACGCTGCCCGGTTGCAGCAATTGTAATCACGGTATTGGTTTGTCCTTCTGCCGTCAGTTCATTACCTAAAGATGCTTCAGTTACGCCGATTTCAACTGCGTCCATCGCATTTAACATACAACTGGAAGATAAGTTGGCTCCATATTCGTAATGCGCAATCTCATTGGCATTGTTAGTTGTACGAGCACCTATATCCCCACGAATAAATAAATGTGCAGCATTTTTTAGCACCGCTAGGCTGTTTTTACTAGTTAAGAGTGCTTTAATGATAAAATATGGCAAATCAAAATATGCGTCGTTGTCTGATGCTGCTGTCGTGAACATCTTCCATCCAACAACACCTATCTTACTTTTTTCAGCTAAGCCAATACTTTCAAATATATCTTCTAATCTTGCTTCATTATCCATCGGCTGGTTTGGCAAAGAAAATAATGGCGAATGAATCAATTTGTTTTTGATCCGAGCGACCTTTGCCATTTTTAAATTTTCATTACCAAGAATCAAGGTACATTCACCTGTGGCCTCTAAAACAAGCAATCCTTCTTCAAAACGTGGAATAAAACCTGTTAGATATTCAAAGTTGCCCCCATGCTCTTTGTCGGCATAAATTACTAAGGCGTCGAAATCTTCTGCTTTCATATTGTCTAATATTTTTTGCTTTCTCTCACTCATTGTTTCATCTGTCAAAAAAGTTGGGGCTACATCGTTAAAACTCATCGGCTTAGTAATAGTAGTTAATTGGATTTCTGAATTTTTCATTTCATTGAATTCCCTTCAAATTAGTTTTTTTAGTTTAAAACTCATTCAACCGTTTTTTTTGCTCTCCATCAACCGTAAAATTCGAGACCGACAACCATGATTTCAGCCGAGCTTTTGTTTTCGGCCATTCACTATCAATAATAGAAAACCATGCAGTATCGCGATTGCGTTCTTTATAAACTAAAGCATTCCGAAAAATACCCTCAAAAACAAAACCTAAACGTAGTGCGGCATTTCTAGATGGTTCATTTAATGAATCGCACTTCCACTCATAACGTCGATAGCCTAACACATCTAGTGCATAACAAGCTAAAAGATATTGTGCTTCTGTAGCAATCCTCGTTTTTTTCAGTTGATCAGAATAAATAACGAAACCAACTTCGATTGATCCTTGTTCTCGGTCTATCCTCATCAAAGCTACTGTTCCTAGCGCTTTTCCATTCACATTATCAATAATTGCATAGTGGAATGGATCTTTTGAGTGGCTCATCGATGTAAGATACGCACTGAACTCTATTTTATTTTCAAATCCTTCTAATGGTATATACGTCCAATTTTTAGGATTACTTTGCGGTCCGTAAACTTGATAAAGATCTTCTAGGTGTTTCTCTGGATCTACTTTTTCTAATCGGCAATAGGTTCCTTCTAGTATTGATTTTGTCGGATGTTCTCTTGTAGACCAGTCGGTTATTGGATAGCCGACTGGTTGGTTGTATGAATTGTATTGTGCCGCTTTTTTCACTTTTCTTCCCTCCATTGTTACCTTTAGTGTATCAAAAAAAGATAGCTAATTATACCTATAGCTTTCGTGTTTTTTATTAAAATACCCTCTTATTTTAAAAGATTATAACAAATTCTCTAAAAAGAGTGATTTGGATTAAAATTTTGGAAATTTCTATAATAAAAAATATGATACAATTAAAATTGATGAAACGTGATCACCACTCTAAATACATTTTGAATCTTAAACTCAAGGGAGATGAGCTATTGAAGATTGCATTGTGTGATAATAACCAGAGAGAAATGGGAAAAATTGAAAAATCTATACATCTACACTCTTCTCAAAATTATGAATTTGATTTTTATAGTAGCGGTAAAAAGTTAGTGCGACATCTAAAGGAAATCGAAGCAAATTATGTTATATACTTCATTTCTATTGAACTAAAAGAAATGGATGGTATTGCACTAGCTCAAAAAATACGGGCTGTTGATTTAGAAGCATTGATTATTTTTGTGTCTAATGATGCTCAGCGCATGTCTGAAGTATTTAAAGTCCAAGCTTTTGATTACTTACTGAAACCAATTTCTGATGAATGTTTACTGGAGACAATGACTAGGGCAAAAAATCACTTTACTACTAACCATTCTTATTTCGAGTTTTCGTTTAATCGAAAGCTTGTTGTATTGTCAATGAATGAAATTATTTATATCGCAAAAAGCGGTCGTATTGCTTATATTCATACAATAGAAAAAGTTTACAAAACGTATTTGACTATGTCTGAAATCATCAATAAAGCAAATAAAGACTTATTTACTAGGATACATGGTAGCTACGTGGTAAATTTAAATTATATTGTTGAGATCACGAAAAACGAAGTATTCGTTAAACAGGTTAAAAAAGATGTGCAACAAGAGAAACATATTGCTTTGCCCATGAGCAGAACATTTAAAGAAGAATTAAAAATGGCATATACAGCTTTCCTTAAATCATAATTCAACATGACACCACGAAATAAACAATTAATATTTCTCTAAAAAAAATCTGTATTTGTTACAGATTTTTTTATTTTTCATACTTAGAGATAATTATAAAAATCACCTATATATAAAAAAATACCTTAAAGGAAGGTTATATTTCTATTTATCTCTCTTTTTTTTACTTAAAACATGCAACTTTTTACATCAAGTATTTATTAACTCTTTTTTATGGTAACGTTTAGATAGATAGAAATCATTATTAAATGCTTTCTAATACTAACTATTTGGAGGAATGAAAAATGGCAGGCGATAGAATTAAATTATCCCCACAAGAACTAAGAACTTCTGCAACAAAATATACGGACGGTTCGCAACAAGTTCAAGATATTTTACAAAAATTACAATCTGAACAAGATACGATTCAAGGAAACTGGGAAGGTAGCGGTTTTGATAGCTTTAACGATCAATTCACTGCTTTAAAACCAAAAGTAAGTGAATTCGCGGAGCTATTAGAGCAAATCAACAAACAATTGAACGAAGTTGCTACTATTGTAGAAGAAACAGATCAAAATATCTCTTCAGCAATCGGAAGAGGTCTATAAGAAACACATATCTGAGGAATAGGGAGGGCACTTGCTCCTCGCTGTTCCTCTTTTGTTTAGGAGAATGATAAATGAACAGTAAAAAACTATATTATATGTTGAAATCTGTTTGGATGGTTGTAATTTTACTTATTATGCTTATATTTATGAATCGAGATTTTACTGATATCTCTGCCAATAAAGCAAAAGAAGAGAAAGATATGCGGTTAAATATTGCTTTAGTGAATGAAGATAACGGGGTTAACAAAAATAACATAGACTATAACCTAGGTGCAGATTATGTAAAGAAAATTGAAAAAGACGCGACGTATAACTGGTTTACAGTTAGTCGAGGGATTGCCGAAAATGGTTTAAAAACGGGCACTTATAATTTACTTGTTACAATCCCAAGCAACTTTTCAAGTAAGCTCTTAGAGTTAGACAGTGAAGCACCAGAAAAAGTTCAAGTCAATTATAAAATCAATGCAAATGGGAATGCTACCTTAGAAAATGAATCTAGGAGTGTTGGTCGGAAAATCGTCAATGATTTGAATCAACAACTGGTCGATTTATACGTGGTCAGCATCATTGATAATTTATATACTGCACAACAAAATATTGAAAAAGTCTACACCAATCAAACTGATTCAGTTGGCAAGTTTCAAGAGATTCTGTATCAGCCAACAATCAATTTTAAAAACTATTTACCAAGCATCACCTCCCAATCTCAAAGTGCCTTACAAGCAAATGACTTACTGACAAACACCCTAATCGATTTTATCAAAAATCCTGAATCACTTGTCAGCAGTCATCAAGACTTTTCTACTTTATTGGAGCAGTTACTAAAACAACGCGCCGATGGAAAATTGTCATATGAAGAATTTGTAAAACTTCTAACATCAATGGACAGCAGTTTATTAAGTTCAGAAACGAGTAAATTGTACAGCACATTAGAAACTTTGAACCAATCATTGCAGGATGATTTTATTACCTCAGATGATGGTAATGGCCGTTATATTGAGCAAATGAATGCGCTGAATGAACAACTCATTGCTTCTAAAGCAGATGTTGAAAAACAGATTGCTGACCTAGAGGGAATTGAAGATAAGTATTTTGATACTTATAGCGAAGAGTTTTTCAAACAATTTAGAATCAATAATCCAGATGAAGCGTCTAAAGTAACCTTTAAGCAAGTTCTTACAAAAATGGATTATGACTATGGACAACTCTCAGATGTTTCCAAATTCAATGATAATTACTTGCAGAAAATGCAAGATCGTTTAGACAGTCTACCCTTTAAACAAGATACAAGAGATATCAACGAATTTAATGAAGTCTTTTTATACGGTCATCTTCCCTACACTGATGGCCCTGCAATTGATGATATTCGATCAACTATATATGGAAACTACGGTATGTTAGAGAGTATCGAAAAAATCAATCAAAAAATTCGTGACACCAATGAAAAGTACCCGGACAATCCTACAATTAAAGAATTGGAATGGAAAGTTGATAGCGAAACGATTGGCAATAGCAACTATCACAAAGAATTAAGAAGAACTTATGACAATTTGGTAGCAGCAAGAGATAACGCTGTTGGTCAGTCTAAGGTCTTTACGATTACAACTGAAAATTTTAGAGAAGAAGGAACAATCACTTTTGGAGATTTACCTGCTGGAATCGAAGCGATTACTTATGGTTATCCTGAAACTGTAGTTGTTCCCGGAAAATCTATTGCTATTTCTAGCACCAATATGAGGTTTACGTACACGTTTGAAACTGATTTTGATGAAACTGAAGGCGCACCTAAAATTCCAATTACAGTGGAAAAAGTTCTTCATCCTGATGAGAACGGAAATGCCCCCGTCACAAAATCACTACCAGCTGTTGATGTGACAACAAATGAAACAGTAAATTCTGAGAAAAAAGAAAACTCAACCACTGAAAGTACATCTGCAGAGGAAACAACACGACAAACAGAAGAGGCTCCATTTCAAGAAACACCTCAAGTAGAGACTTATGTAAGCCGAGCAACCGCTGGAAAATACACTGTTATGTGGGAGCAATCTGCTGATTTATCAGAATTTTCAAAGCCAAGATATCAATACGCGCAAAGAAAATACTCAGAACAATTAGGTAAAACAGTTGAACTTTACGAAACTGTACAAACAGAACTTAAAGACTTCAACAAATACCCATTCGACGTCTTCAATAACTTACTAGACATGAACATGACCGAAATGTTCAAACAAGTTCTTAACGGTACTTTTGCTACTGGTCATTACAAAGATCAACATGAAAAATTAGACTCTTTGGTCAAACAAGCATCTGATATTGATCGTCAATCGGAACGAATCGGTGAAAAACTTCAGGAAATTCAAGGTAATACTATGAATCTGAACGAAAACGTCAAATCCCACTTAGCACAAATTGCTGATTGGCAAAAAACGATGACTGAAGCTACAACTTCAGAAACAAAAGTCGCTTCCGACAATACTGCTACAGATTCAGAAATATCAGCAATCGACTCCATGCTTCAATCAATCAAAAAACAAGCAGAAATGCTGAAAGAAGCATCTAGCATGAACGTCAAAGAGGCAGAAAGTGTTAAATCTGTCTTCACATCATTCGATAAAGACGTACAAACTGCACAAAAAAACGGTGAAGATTTATCTACTAACGCAGATGTCATCATGAACAACTTGAACAAAGAACTTGCTAATAACAATGATTTTGTCTCAGCATTTATCAAAGTATTAAACAATGCTCACAAAGACGGCGTTCCAAATAATACACTGCTACAATTTATCGCTAACCCTGTCAACGGAAAAGCAGAAGCCACAATCAAAACAACTGAGGTCAATGAGCCATTCACTTGGATCTTAATCATGTTCACCTTAAGTTTGTTTGTCGCTTATCTATTCGCAACACAACCTGTTGTCAGAAAAGTAAAAAATAAATTCAAACGAGAAAAATTATGGCTTAAAGACAACATGTTAGAAACATTGCTACTTAGCTTAAGTGCTATTGGCATTGGATTAATCTTAAGCATGTTAAGCATCAGTGAATTAAGTATTGTCAAAGAGTCTCAAATCGTTTGGGGCATGATGGTCGTATTGTTTATGCTAATTTTCTCATTATTGAATCACTATGCATTGAAACAATTCCATATTGCTGGATTTGCCTTGAGCCTCTTCTTATTTATCAGTTATGTATTTGTCACAAATGCAATCGGTAAAACAAAAGGTAACAACCCGATGGTCGACCTTATTCGATCAGTCAATCCACTGTCGATCGGTGAAAATAATTTAGCAGATGTTCTAGCAAATAACGCCTTAAATATTGTTCAGATCATTTTGTATCTATTAACGATCGCAGCCTTGATTTTATTCAACATTTTTATTTGGAAACCAAGACGGAAAGCGAAGGAAGTGGTCACAAAATGAAAAAGCTAATGGTCTTATGCTTACTAGGCATCAGTATCTTTTCCTTTTCTGACGTAACTCACGCTGAAGAAACCTTACTCGATAATAACCTAGAACTACAAACAGATCGTTTAAACAAAGATCAAATAGACGATGGTAAAACCAAAAGCTTTGTAGCGGAAGACCGCTTGTTCGAAGCTGAAATGATCAAAAAAACAACCGATGCAAAAATACTAGAAGAAAAACAAAAACAAGAGGACATGTCTAAGCTCTTCCTAACAAAAGGAGCAAAAGTAAAGGAATTAGATCCTACTCAACTATTTGCAGCAAGTGAAAATAACCAAGCAGCAGTAAAAAGAGAAGAGACTGTAGATACAGTTTCTTCTCCTCCTGCGTTATTTCCATTAATTTTAGGCTTAGCATTGGTGACCGTGGTCACATTACTTTTATATCACAACAGAAAAAGAGGACAGAATCATGGCAGATAATACAGAACATATCAACGTAACATTGTTGTATCAAAAAAATAGAGAAAAAATGGTTGATTTAAGAATTCCTAATAACATTACTGTATTTCGGTTTATTCGAGAATTGAACCAAATTTTTGGCAAAGAAAAAGACGTTAAAAAATATCAAATCAAAGTTTTGAATAAAGGAATTCTTTTAGACGAAGAACAAAAATTAAAAGATTTTCCGATTACTGACGGAGATATAATCGAAGTGTTGGGAGAATAAATGATGGAAAACATGAAAGAAACAGCTGTAGCGATAATAATTGAAAAACATACGTATGAATTTAAGAAAACGGTGGCAAATTGGCAGCTTGCTTTAAGAAAATCAGAAGTTCAAGTCAATGAAGAAAAAGATTTAGCTTTATTGAAAGTCGCTCACCCATTATTGATGGACACAAGCATCCACTGGGAAGAAGATGCCGTGACCTTCACGTATGAATTACCTAAAGAACGCATTACCTTTACAGAATTAAAAGCTGGAACAAAAGAAGATAAACTTCGTGCCATGGCAAATATGGCCGCAGTTGAACAACTATTAGATTTACCACTTACCTTCTTTATCCACCCAGAAAATTTGCTGTTTGATTATAACTTACAGCCCAAAATAGCTTATCGCGGACTCGACGGAAAAATGCCGCCGAAAGTCACCAATAATGACTTATTATTAAGACAATACAAAAGCTTGATCATCGCCTTATTCGAGAAAAAAGATGACTTTACCAAACTCTATGAAGGGCAACTAGAAATCAAAAAAGGCTCTGAGTTTGTCCAAACGATTTTGAAAAAAGAAAGCTTTGAAGAAATCAGAGAATATTTAGTTCAAATGTACGACCAAACAGTGGAACATGCTGCAAAAACAATTAAAAAAGTCAGCAAAACGAAATTCCAAGTGATGAAACAATTATCGATTTGGATGACAGTCTTATCCGCAATTTTAGTGATTCCACTCGTTTATTTACTGTTTTTCCGTTTACCATTCTTAGATAGGATGCAAAATACTGATACAGCCTTCTTGAAAAATGACTATGAAGCCGTGATCACAACCTTAGACCCAGTGAAAACAGCAAGTATTCCTTTCACCCAAAAATACGAATTAGCCTTTAGCTTTATTCAAGGTGAAGCCTTACAGGAGCAACAGAAAAAAGTTATTTTAAACAACGTAACCTTACGTTCTGATGAAAATTATCTAGACTACTGGATCGAAAATGGTCGTGGGAATCTGGATGAAGCGCTAGATGTAGCGAAAAACTTAGAAGATTCCGATTTGATTTTATATGGAATCACACAAAAAATCGAACAAGTTAGAAAAGACACAAAAATGACTGGTACCGAAAAAGAAGAAACAATCGGTAAATTAGAAGCGGACTACAAAAAATACAAAGAAAAACGTGACGAAAGTGTGAATGCTGCAGCAGAAGCGGAACAAACACAAGGATCGACTGCTCAGGAGGGAAATTAGATGACAAAGACACAAGCCATCATCTATCTTCAAGGCTATCGCTATCAACTGACCCTGGACGAAGAGAAAACACAACGAATCGGATCGGATAATCAAGTATCTCTTCACTTACCTTTACTGACAGAAGCGGATGAACTAACGATCGAAAAACAAGACGAGTGGGTAGTGACACACCAAGGGCAGGAACATGTTTTATCACTTGGCACTCCCCTCTCCCTTTCATTATCAGATGATCAACAAGCAACAATTATCTTAACACCTGTGACCAAACTACATGTGTTTGATCTATTAGACAAAAAAGAAATCATTTTGAGTACGGATAAAGGCGCAACCCTTGAATTGCCGAATGATCATTTAGCAGAACCACTTTCCGCTATTTTGAAAAAACAAGACGAGCAATGGTTGTTGACGGTACTTTCTGGTGAGTTGATGATCAATAATCAATTATTTACCGGCACAGACTATTTACTTGGTAAAGGAGACGAGCTGTCTTTCTTACACCACACATTGAAAATTTTTACTCATGAAATACACGCCACAGAAGGTACGATCATAAAATCTGATCTATGCGAAATCTACAACTCTCGTTACGATGTCTATGAAGATTACCCAGATTTCCACCGTTCACCGCGGATCATTTACCGTGAACCAGAGGAAAAAATTACGATCAACGCACCAAGTGAACCGAACAATAAACAACAAGATCAACTGATCAAAACGATTTTACCACCGATCGTCATGTTGATGGTAACGGTGGCAATGGCCTTTTTCAGACCAAATGGTTTATTCGTTTTAGCCAGTGCCGCAACGACGTTGATCACGATTATTTTCTCGATCACCAATTACTTTAAAACAAAAAAAGAACACAAACAAAGCTTGATCGATCGTGAAGTGAGCTATAAGAAATATTTAGTCGACAAGTCAGTAGAATTACACCAATTAAATCAAGAACAAAAACAAGGGCAATTGTATCACTATCCAAACGTTTCAGAACTATTGGAGATGACGAAAACGTATAGCCCTAGAATTTATGAAAAAACAGCACTACACTTTGACTTTCTCTTCTATCGTTTAGGTTTAGGAACACTGCAATCATCAAGTGAAATTACCTATTCGAACAAAGAACGTGGCAAAGAAACAGATGATTTAGAAAAAAGTGGGTATGAGCTTTATACGAAGAGCTTAGAGCTTGAGGATATGCCGATCGTAGCGAATTTAGTCAATGGACCTGTTGGGTATATTGGCCCTAGAAACTTAGTGTTGGAACAGCTTCATTTATTGGTTAATCAATTATCAGTGTTTCATAGTTACCATGATTTACAGTTTATCTCGATTTTCCCAGAAGCCGAAAAAGACCAATGGGAATGGATGCGTTGGTTGCCTCATGCAACGATGCAGGATGTGAATGTGCGTGGGTTTGTCTATAACCAACGGAGCCGTGACCAAGTATTGAATAGTTTGAATCAAATCTTGAAAAACCGTAAAAATTCCATGGAAGAAAACCGCAATAGTCGGGATAGTACGATCTTCTCCCCTCACTATGTGGTGATGATCACTGATGAGAAATTGATTTTGGATCATGTCATTATGGAATTCTTCAATGAAGATCCAAGCGAATTAGGCTGTAGTGTGATTTTCGTGGAAGATGTTATGAGTAGCTTATCGGATAATATCAAAACCGTTATCGATATCCGTGACCGAAATACTGGGGTTCTCTTATTGGAAGAAGGGAAATTGAAAAATACGCCTTTCCAATTGGATCACTTCCCTGCTGACTTTAGTAAAGAACAATTGCCACGTTTGTTGGCACCATTGAATCACTTACAGAACTTGAAATCAAGTATTCCTGAAGCGGTGACGTTCCTAGAAATGTACGGCATCGAGAAATTTGATGAGTTTAATGTGACCCAACGTTGGGCTGAACATTCTCCACATAAAACCTTGGCTGTGCCGCTTGGTTTACGTGGGAAAGACGATATTGTCTACTTGAACTTACATGAAAAAGCCCACGGACCGCATGGATTGGTCGCTGGGACAACAGGTTCTGGTAAATCGGAGATCGTACAGAGTTATATTTTGAGTTTAGCCGTGAATTTCCATCCTTACGACGTAGCTTTCCTCCTGATTGACTACAAAGGTGGGGGTATGGCGAACTTATTCCGTAACCTACCTCACTTATTAGGGAGTATTACCAACCTAGATGGCGCTCAAAGTATGCGTGCCTTAATCTCTATCAATGCCGAGCTAAAACGCCGCCAGCGCCTGTTCTCGGAGAATAACGTGAATCATATCAATCAGTATCAAAAATTATATAAAAGTGGCGATGTTGAAGAGCCGATGCCTCACCTCTTCTTAATTTCAGATGAGTTTGCGGAATTGAAATCAGAACAGCCTGAGTTTATGAAAGAACTTGTTTCCACTGCTCGTATTGGGCGTTCGTTAGGGATTCACTTGATTCTTGCGACTCAAAAACCAAGTGGTGTGGTGAATGACCAAATCTGGAGTAACTCGAAATTTAAATTAGCGTTGAAAGTGGCGGATAAAGCCGATTCGATGGAAATGTTGAAAACACCTGATGCCGCAGAAATCACCCAAGCTGGGCGTGCGTACTTGCAAGTGGGGAATAATGAGATTTATGAACTGTTCCAAAGTGCTTGGAGTGGTGCGGATTATCAGCCTGAGAAAGATGACCAACAGATTGAGGATCATACGATTTACCTTGTGAATGATTTAGGGCAGTATGAAATCTTGAGTGAAGATTTAAGTGGACTTGAAAATGCGGATGATGTGAAACAGATTCCGACTGAATTGGATGCCATTATTGATGGGATTCATGAAGTGGCAGAACGTGAAAATATCACGCCATTACCAAGACCTTGGTTACCGCCGTTGGAAGAACGGATTGCTTCTTCTACGCTACATCCTGTGGACTTTAGAGAAGAATGGTTAACAGCGAAACAGCCGCTTGAACCTGTTTTGGGTGTGGTGGATGTGCCAAGTATGCAGGCGCAGAATACCTTGCGTTTGAATATGACACAAGAAGGTCATATGACCGTGTTTAGTAGTCCTGGGTATGGTAAGAGTACGTTTATGCAGACGGTTGTGATGGATTTGGCGCGAGTGCATAGTCCTGAGCGATTGAATGTTTACTTGCTTGATTTTGGGACGAATGGATTATTACCGTTGAAGAAATTACCGCATGTCGCAGATACGATGAGTATTGATGAAGAAGAGAAAATCGAGAAGTTTGCGAGACGGATCAATGATGAATTGAAACGTCGTAAGAAGCTTCTTAGTGAGTTTTCAGTGGCGAGTTTGGATATGTATGAGCGTGCTAGTGGCAAAGAAGAACCGATCATCCTTATTCTGTTAGATGGTTTTGAAGGATTGAAAGATGCGAAGTTCAATGAAATCCTTGAAAAAGTGATTACCCAAGTGGCTCGTGAAGGTGCTGGGATTGGGATTCATCTACTTCTATCTGCGGGACGTCAAAACTCAATGAGAGCGACTCTTTCAAGTAATATCAAAACGCAAGTCGTATTAAAAATGATCGATGATAGTGAGCCTAGAGCGATTGTTGGACGAACTACACTTACAATTGAGGATTTACCTGGTCGTGGGTTGATCAAGTTGGAAGAACCTGAGTTATTCCAAGCAGCATTACCTGCCGATGGTGAAGATACATTGCAGATTATTGAAGCGATTCAAGAAGAAGTAGCGCAGATGGATAAACATTGGACTGGGGCTAGACCTGAACCGATTCCAATGGTGCCAGAAGAATTAACTTATGAACATTTTGAAGGTATTTTAGACAGAAAACATCCTGCTTCAAACGAATATATACCTTTAGGATTAGATTTAGACACAGTTGAAGTAGTTCCTTGGTTGACAACTAAAGAAGAACATCTAACAGTTGTAGGAGCTAGTCAACAAGATACCGAAGGCTTAATGAAACTCTTTATTACACAAATTAACCGTATGAATCAAGTCAATCCAGTTAATTATTTACATGTACTTGATACTAGTCGACAAACGTATCAACATTTAAGCGGCTCAGTGGTTAGCTATGTTTCAGAACTTGAGGGAATGGAACAACTCTTAACAGGTATTAGAAATGAACAAGTCGCTCTAAAAGAACAAAATAGAACCGATGTTGAAATGAATCATTATATTTTAATTGCAAACATTAATGATTTTAGCGCCAAAACAAGAGATACCTTAGCCAAGATAAATATTGAACTTTATGAAGAATATGATTCAATTAAATTCATTACATTCGGCTCAGCAAATGATTATGGTGCGAACTATGACGATTTTTCTAAGTTATTAAAACAAAATAAACATGGTTTACTATTTATGAAATATTCAGACCAAAGTCTATTAACAGCTGCTAACTTGAACTACAAATCACCTGCATTAACGAATCAAGAAGCTTACTTTGTAGAAGACGATTACGCGACTATTCTTAAATTACCAACAATATTTTAAAGGGAGAAAAATATGGCAAAAAAAACAGAAGCTGAAAAAAATGTAGAACGTCAAAATCTCAAGAATGTGTACGAGCCGAATATAAGAGCAATGAAAAGTCAACGGGATAGTCTTGTTTCTGAAATCGAACACTTAAAAATGCAAAAAATATTTTTGGATAGTAATATTCAAACAATGGATAGTCAATATTTAGAATTAAAGAAAGTAGTAGATTTTGCTTCATCAAAATATTCAAATTACGACGATTTGGAAGGAAAATATATGAAGCATGTAAGATCTGAGACAGATTCAATCACAGCCCATGGTGATACTTGCTTAACTAAAATGAACCACGCGGGAATGGTTGCCACTGCTGCTCAAGAAAAATTGAATAAAAAAATTGAGACTCTTCAATCTGATTTGACAAACCTAATTAGAGAAATATCAGATGCCCAAATTCAATTTCAAATTGCTTTAAATTCAATAATATAAATTAAAAAGGAAGTGTAACATCTATGGGGTATAAACTAAAAGTAGAAACAGAAATATTAGAGGAGCAAAGAATTGGACTAAAAACAGGGTTTTCAAGTATCCACAACGGCTTAATTAACATTGAAAAGGCACTTGATGGAGTTGAAAGTAAGGGTTATAAAGGAGAAGCTGGTAAAAGTATTGAGGAATTAATGAATATTATTAAATCAGATGTCATTGCCCCTACCGATAAATATAATGATTTAGTCATTTCTGACTTAAACGCAGCATTCCAAATTTTTAATGATTTGTAAAAGGGGGAATTAACTTGAAAAATAAAACACATGAAATTAACATAAAAGGTGTTAATACTGGAAACAACAATACACCCAAATGGAGTCCATATGGCCAAGGAACTGGAGATGGAATTAGTAAGGTTTATACCCCTTCATACTCGTCTATCTCGCAACCTACACCTGCTTATGCTAATGGGATTCAAGCACAGACTAAATCAAAACCTACACAAGCCTCTTATACAAGAGGTGCAGAGTTATTAATTGATAAAAGTAAAATTGAATCTGAAATTTGTGTTAATATTATGTTGGGTGTAACACAGCTTAAAGAAGGAATCAAAGTAATTGAAAATAAAAAAAATTCTTTAACAAAAGATGTATGGGATTCTGATTCCGATGAAAGCTACAAAGAATATCTAGAGAATTTTCTTGCTTATATGAATGAAGTATCAAGCTTTTTTGAAGCATTATCTAAGAAAATTATTAATGATGCAGAAGTATTTGAAGAATTGGATAGCTATATTAATAACATCATCAGTTCTGGTGCAAATATAGCCAATTGGAGGTAACAGAATGGCGAAAAAAAAGATTACTAGTGAAGCAATTGAAAAGTATAACACGGACATAACTAGTCTTTCTAATGATGTAGATACTCACTATACGTCTGCAGAAAAGCTTGCTACTAGAATAGATGAAATTATCAGTAGTTGTGACCTTTCCCTTCCAAACACATTGTCTGAAAACTATACAAGTTCTCCATCTGCAGATTTGACTAAACAACTAGATCATAACATTAGAAAAATAAAAGTTGCTTTAACAGAAGCAGAGGAAAAATCAAAAACTAACGATCAAAAATTGAAAGAAAATATCTCTACTCGCTCCGACGAAGTGAAACAGCTTAAGAATATAATAAGCCAATATAAAAGCCAAATCCAAAGTGCTTCTTCTCTTACTTCACCAGGTCTTAATTCTAGCTTAAAAGCAATAGGTAAGGCTGGGAACATTGATAAAATTCCTGGTGTCAATGAAGGACGTCACAAACGATTAGAACACGAAGTCAAAATGAATAAATTATTATCTCCAGAACAAATAGAAGAAAAAATCAGAGAATTATATCGCAATTTATCAGATGAACAAATTAAAGTTTTGCGTGAATACTATACCTTTAAAAATATGAAATCATGGCCTCTAATAAACCGACCACCGTCGACAATGGGAAGAGATGCTGTATTATTATATGAGAATGGACAGTATATAATTAAGTACGTAAACAACGCTACTTTAGATTTCTTTAATGTCAAAGGCTCTATGAAAGGCTCTTTATTGAAACCGGGATTGAATTCAAATGTTGATTTGAATGGAGAAAGTAAAAATTCAGTAAAATCAGGACTTGGGGCAAGTGGGTCTATGAAAGCAAGTGCTGTTAGCGGAACCTTAGATGAAGTTGACTGGTCAATAGGAAATGCCGAACTTAAAGGCTCAGTCAATAAAGATGGCGCTGAAGTATCTCTCGGCGGAAATATGGCAGAGATAGGTATGCAAGTTACTTTTTGGGAAGATGATCAGTCTAGATATGTGGGTAAACTTGACATCTCTATAATATCTGCCAAAATTAAAGCCAATTTAGCTTCAGATGGAATAGAGATAGGTACTCCTGGTCTAATTGGTATCGGTGTTTCTGGGAAAAAAGTTGACCTAATAGATTTAGATACTGATCTTTAATTTGAAGGGAAGAATGGTGTCATGCATTTTTTTAAAAAAAGAATAGGTTATATACTTATATTAATTATCACTTGTGTATTTTTTGTTGGTTGTAAAAATACTAATAATAACGTTATTTCAAATAGCGCAAGCGAAGAAATAATTACTAAGGAGCAAGAAGATTATCTAAACAACGGCTATCAAATAGGAGATTATAAACTCCTATTAACAAAAAATCAGAAAAAAAATGAGAAACAAACTTTCATTGATAACAACTTTTTTGAAGTAAATTTCCTAAAAATACAAGATAATATAGATTTATCTAAAAAAATAAATATTATCTTATACGGATTGCATTATTCTCCTGAAGAAGAACGCTACACCTTAGGAACATTTCTAATAAATACGACAAATACGACTATCAAAAAATTAAGTTTTACCCTTACTCCTTCATTCAAAAATATTGGAGATGTAGAACCTATAAAATCTAATTTTGAGGGTGATGATTTGGTTGAACTACCACCTAAAAGTTTTTTTACATTAGCTATCTATGGAGATGCTCCTTTAAAATCAGCAGATTTATTAATGGAAAATAAAGGTCCAGATATCACTTTTAAAATAACAGATTTAGAAATAAATGGAGAGAAGGTGGACAACACCAATGAACATTAAATGGGCAAAGTACCTACAGGAAACACCTGAATATGACGTAATGACCATTGACAAAAATTACATTGCAGCTTGGAAAGAATTTCTAGAACAAAATAAAGACAAATTTCCTGCCAATGAATTAGTAATCATTACTGGAAATATAACCATTAAAAATGAAAATATGGTATTAGAGTATGCTCTACTTAATCAAACTGAGAAACCAGTCAAAGAAATTGAATTTGGCGTTACATTATCTTTATTTGGAAAAGAATACTTCAAAGGTGCTTTAAGAACCAATAAAAATTGCTATGAAGAACTTCTTCCAAATGATGTGCGATTAGATTTAATCGATTTTGGAAACGATCGATATGATAATCAAGAATTAACAAACGATAACTACCAATTAGTCATTCACTATTGTAACGAAATAAGCTATGACACAGATGAATTATCTGAAAAGGAGCTACAAAATAGTGCAAAGTAAACATCCTGGAGATAAACTAGATACTATGGCGACTATTCTTCTTTTTGTCCAAGTAATAATGACAATATTCAATGTTATTTTTGGATTTTGGGCAGGAAGTCAATACTATCTATATGGACTACTTCTAAGCGGGATGCTTATTCGAGCTATTATTCAAACTATCGTAATGTTTTGGTTAGTAAAAAAAGAGAAAGCTTTTCCAAAAAACTCAACTGCGTGGTGGATATTTGTTTGCTGTTTAGCTTCAGGTTTTACTAATATTTTTTCTAGTTATAGTTCGTTTACTTGGGGAAATTTAGAATTGATACTCATTGTATGTGGCATTGTTTTGCTATTTCGTCACTACTCTTATACAAAAGCTGTTCGGATAGAATACGAAGAAAAAAAGAAGAAACAACAGGAAGAATAACTCTAACCAATTAGAAAACCTGAAACTATCGAATAGCAAATAGAAAATTTCAAGTTATTCAAGAGATAGGTAATCTAAAATAAACTTTTCTGTTAAATAAGAACGGAGAGAATATTGAAAAATAAAAAAGTTTTTATTGTTGTTTTAATTAGCGTTACCCTCGTTGCTATCATTGGAGGATGGCTATTCGTATCTTCCAATAAGAAAACATATAACTCTTTTCCAGACATTTTTAAAACAATGGATGTTTCCACAAAAAATGAAAAATCCAATATTGAAACATTGAAAAGATTTGCTGAAAAAAATGAGTATATTTTCCAAGAAGGTAAAGATAAGAATATTTCTAAAATTTCTATTATTTCAAAGGATTATATTCAAAATTTAATATACTCTCCAGAAGAAAATGAATTATCGTTTATCAAAATGAACAGCAATGATTTAACGATACCTGACGAAAAGAAGATTAAAAAAATAACAGAAGAAGATTCATTTGATAAGGTTATGAATGAACTTGGTGAACCAGACAAAATGAGAAAAAATGGAGATGGACTAATCGTATTGCGATGGAATGATACATCAGAAAAAGGGTATCTATCTTTATCTATAGAATTAGAAGATAATAAGGTGACTAAAATAACAAAAGTAGAAATATAGAATAATAAATTGTGCAAATATCAGAAATGCGATATTTGCACAATTTTTTACTTCAACCGAATTATCTCAGATATATCACTAATATCCAAAGCATCGGCTATCCTCTTGATATGCGGTAAATAAATCTTTTCTCTTTTATTATTTGCTAATTTGTTAACAATTGAAGGCTCAATATCAGATAAACGTGCAAGCTCTCTTAATGATATACCTCTATCTTTAACCAATTGTTTCAAACGAATTTCTACTTTTCTTTCCATAAAATTTCCTCCATCCTTCTGTTGCTCATACGAACATCATATAGTATAATAAAAAAAGAAGTGGTGCTCTTATAAGCATCGTTTCAAAAAAAGGAGGAGAATTATAGAAATTAAAAAGCTAGAGACAAAAAATAATCCACCTATTAAAATGGTAAGCCATCAGGAAATTTATTCCCTGCATGACATGTTGGAGCAACTAAATTCTTGGCAAGCTGCACTAAAGTTACTGAACGACTTTTTCAGTGACAAAAAACGCCCCGTAAACAAGAAGAAAATCGCTAGTGACTATTATGCCTGTTCGAAAATATTCTCAGCTTTTCAATCTGATTTTTCACAGACTATTCCCAAAAATGGAAAATCAAATTGAAGAACTACACCGAAAAGAAAAAATTTAATTACTTATTACCTTTCAGAGTCAGAAATTACTTTTTTAAGTAGCTTCTGTCTTTTTCTTTTATCTCATACGAACCTTAGCTGTGCTTTTAGGTTTACGTGGAAAAGACGATATTGTCTACTTGAACTTACATGAAAAAGCCCACGGACCTCATGGGTTAATCGCTGGGACAACAGGTTCTGGTAAATCGGAAATCGTGCAGAGCTATATTTTGAGTTTAGCCGTGAATTTCCATCCTTACGATGTGGCTTTCCTACTGATTGACTACAAAGGTGGAGGAATGGCGAACTTGTTCCGTAACCTGCCTCACTTATTAGGGAGTATTACCAACCTAGATGGCGCTCAAAGTATGCGTGCCTTAATCTCGATCAATGCCGAGCTAAAACGCCGCCAGCGCCTGTTCTCGGAGAATAACGTGAATCATATCAATCAGTATCAAAAATTATATAAAAGTGGCGATGTTTCTGAACCTATGCCTCACCTTTTCCTAATTAGTGATGAGTTTGCGGAGTTGCAATCAGAACGGCCTGAGTTTTATGAAAAAACTCGAAATTCAATATTGTCCTGAAAGTGACGGATGAAGCTGCCAAATAAAATATTCTTTCGATAAATAAACATCATTTTTCTTATTTGAATACATTCACGATTCAAATTATCTCAGTTCGTTTTTATTAACTTAATGATATAAATGATTTACAATGATTATAAATAGCTTTGAAAGGAGAAAGCAAATGAAAAAAATGATCGTTACCGCAAGTGTTGTCTTAGGGTTAAGTTTGGGAGGTATCATTCTTCCGGATAATACTGGATCAACTGTTTTAGCAGCTGAAACACCCCCCGTTGATACAGCTGCTGCCTTTAAAAATCATGCAGAAAATATTATTACTGATCCAGTTGGCGTTGGTGGAAAAAAGAGTCTATTTGTAACTGGTGAGGTTAAAAAAGGAAGCAATATTTATTGGGTTCAGCTTTGGGTCAATGAAAAATTGATAACAACAGAAAGAGTTATTGAGGATGTTCCAAAAGAAGACAATTACTTTTTCGAACTGGATATCAAGAATAGTATTCAATCTATGGAAGATAGCGTAACCGTTCTTGGATTAGAGAGAGATAAAAAGGTTGTTGTTGAAGAATCTGAAGTATTTCTTCAAGAAAGCGAATGGATTTTAACACCTGATGCATTTACCTTAAAAAAAGACTCTGTTGTCACAGGACTTGCAGATTGGGAAATAACTGATGTAAAACTTGCCGTAAACACTGCAATAGTTGATGAAAAAGAAGTACCTTATACTAGCCTATTTTCATTGGATACTAATGATGAAATTCAATTCCTTAGAGACTATGTTGAAGTGTTGGGGTTTGATGTTGAGGGTGAATTAGTTCAAAAAGCCAAGGTGGCAGTCAATCCAATTAAATTAGTAACGAACTTGAATGACTTCTCTCTTGGAGAACGAAATATCACGGGTACTGTTAACGGCGGCGGAGCAGCTCAGGCTCGCTTATACGTAAACAATAAACGCCAACAAACTACTATTATTAAATCCGATGGAACGTTTAGTTTGATTGCTAGAGCTATCACGAGTATTGCTGATAAAGCATCTATAGCCATCTTAAATGCTGAAGGAATAGAGATTGGTCGATTTAACGTAGTCATTAATGAGAGTGGACAATCAAGACCCTTCATCGGGCAATATTCAGATGGCTTATCTGCTGCACCTGGAGGAAATGTAGGGTTTCAAACGTCATTTAGAAATTATGGATTTGAAAATGAATACAACATGGGCATAGAAACAATTCCAACTGCTAAATGGTTAAAACCCGAATTCTATTTCTATTATCAAAAAGATATGGAAATTGTAGCTTTTACAATGGGACTTGACCCTATTATTTCAATAAATGATTTAGATCCTAGTAAAGTCGTTGTTAGTAATCTTGAGAACCGCACATTTGATGGTACTGAATATAAAGGGTTAAAGCTGTCGTTCCAATATGATTTCCAAATCCGAAGTGTCTTCGGCGAAACTTTTTAAGCGCGTGGTTAAAAACACCTGAACAAAAGACAAATGACTTATCCGTCATCGCATTTGGTAGTTCCGATTCAAATGCAACGAATTATAAACCAATTGTTCATGCAGGTAAAGATACCAGAGACTTAACACAAACTGGAAACCCAAACAAGCGCATTTTTGAAGTTAAGAAAACAAATTACAGTGTA
Organism: Enterococcus plantarum; assembly: GCF_001730295.1. Lineage (GTDB taxonomy): Bacteria > Bacillota > Bacilli > Lactobacillales > Enterococcaceae > Enterococcus_L > Enterococcus_L plantarum. Next base: position 52,492 of record NZ_MIKA01000005.1, on the reverse strand, counting down.
AGCTACTAATTAGTTGGTGTGGCTTTCGTCTTATTGGTTACTGTCTCTAGGATATTTCGAAATTGGTAAAAAAAAAGAGTTCATTTTTGAACTCTTTTTTTTGTGAAACTATTCATAGTGTTTCACAAAAAAACACCCGCTCTACGGGGAAAGAGCGGGAAAAGGAGTTAAAAAATGAAAAAGTGTTTTATTAGGGTTGTTTGGTTGGTATGAATATATAATAACTTGAAGTTGTGTCTATTTTATGTTGAAAAGTTGGTTTCTTTATTACGTTTGTTAGTTAAAAATCAGATTTTTTAATTTATTTTTCGAATAAAATTAGCTAATAATAAAATTAAATGCTTTTATGCAAAAAAAGAATACAAAAAAAGAATAGTTTTTAAATATAAATTTTAATTGTCTTTTATCAAAAAATTAGAATCGTGGAGAAAATTATGATAAATATATCACGTAAACATATTGTATAATTACATTTGTATAAATATAACTATCTTTTGGTTTTTATATTTTTACTATAATAATATTAAAAAAAGGAAGGTAAGTGTAAATTAATGAATGATTCATTAAGAAAAGGTTCATTTAAATTTTTATTGTATTCAAGTACGCTTGTCATAACAACAATTACTCCGGTACAAAGTTTAGCTGCAACCATAAAACAAGTAAAGCAATCCCAATCAGCTCAAACCGTCTTGGAAAAAGATTATAAGACTATATTAGCGGAGTATACAACTGCAAAAGATGAATACGAAGCAACCAAACAGCGTTACAATGCGTCACTAGCAGAGTATGATATCTTAAAAAATGAAGCAGATAAAACGTACACAACCGCAAATCAACTTAAAACCACTTTAGATGGATTAAAAGAAACCTACCAGATACAGCTCACAAAATTTGATGAGGCTACTGAAAAGTATGAAGTAAGCAGAACTACATATGAAACAAACAAGTCAAACTATGAAGCACATATTGACGATTATAATGAAGCAAAAGATGCGTATGAAGCAGAAAAAGACCTTTATCAACAAACAGAAGAAACGTTTATTAGCATGCAAAAAAACTATTTAGCCGAACGAACAAAATATGAAACATTAAACGAGGATGCAGAGAAAAAAAGAGCCGACTACGAAACCTTACGCGTTGCCTATGAAAAAAAACAGAAAATTTACGAAGAAGCTGCAATAGCTTATGGAAAGAGTCAAACAGCCTATAATAAAGCAAAAGACAGTTATAATAACCAATTAAAAGACTATAACGCACAAAAGCTTTCTTATGAGAAATTGCTTAATACTTATAACTCTAAAAAAACAACGTATGAGACTAAAGCCAAAGAATTTAATCTGGCTGTCGCATCCTATACTACACTAAAAGCAGCACTCGAAGCTGCTAAACCTGGCTATATTGAAGTTAAAGCCAAATATGATTTAGCGCTTGCGGAATATAACGCTATACTAACAGAGTATAACGAAGCGAAAGACAGTTACTTAACTGACAAAACAACCTATGAAAAACGCTTATCAGCATTGAAGACTTCAATAAGTAAATACGAAAATAAACTGGCTGAGTACAATAAAATCAAAGACGATTATCACACAACAAAACAAACTTATGAAGAGAAAAAGACTACATATGAAACGATCTCAACTCAATTAAACGAATTAGTGAACCAATATGAAACAGCTCGCATAACGTATGAGAAAGGAAAAACAGCATTTGAACAGAAAACAAAAACCTATCAAGTGGCTAAAATAACGTATGATCAACAAAAAACAGATTATGATACAACCCTTGCTACTTACGAAACTAACCTGAAACACTATAATGAAAAACGAGTAGCTGCAGAAGCACTTTTAAAGCAATATCAAGAAGGTACAGCAGAATATTCCGTTGCACTGACAGCCTATGCTGAAAACAACGAACGCTACAATGAACTCGATAAAGAATACCAACAAGTAAAAGAACAAGCAGATTCACTAACTGCTGAATTTCAAATAGTCAAAACAGCCTATGAAACTGCAACAGGTGAATATCAAGCTATCACTGCAGCTTATCAGTCTATCAAGCAAAAATACGATTCTCTTGTGACACAAAATGATAACGCAAAGAATGATTATCAACAATTAGAAAAAGAGTATCAAACAATCAACGCTAACTATACTCACGTCATGAATGTCTATGCTGAAACAGAAACAGCCTACAAAGCTGCACTTAAAAAATCTGATGAAGTAAAAGATCACTTTACTCAAGTAAAGGCTTCTTATGATACCCTCTTTGATCAATTTACAAGTGGATCAGAAGCTTTCGATGTGACCGAAGCAGAATATATCGAGGCGAACAAAACATATGATGCTGTAACCAAAAAATATGAACTAGCTCGTGCTGAATATGACCGTCTTTTCCCAAAATATCAAACGTTGAAAAATGAATTGACACAACTAAAATCAGATCTTTCAAAAGCTGAGACATCCTTTACTAATTTAGGAAGAATAATAAAAAAAACGCAGAAACAGTACTCTGATTTAAAAACACACTATACTGAAACGATGAAAGAGTACGAAGCGGTTAAAAAGCAATTTTCTACTCTAGGAACGGAGTTTAGTACTGCTAAAACAGCTTTTGAAATCGCATCAGAAGCAATTTCAAAAGCGAAAGAATCCTTTAAGCTTATCAAAAAAGAATATACTGCTTTAGCTGTTTACTACGTTGACCTTAAAAATAAATATGAAAAAACACTAAAAACCTATAATACAACTTTAGGCATACTGGTCGAAGTTACAGCTGAAAAAAAAATACATGACGAAGAGTACACCGCTGTTTCAAAAGAATATGAAAAAATAGAAGATTCTTTTACAACACTTCACGAAGAATACGATAAGGTTAATACATCATACGAAGCAGCATATATTGCGTGGAAATTAGCCGATACTGCATATCAAGCAGCACATGAAAAATTAAAAACTCTTAAAAATGACTATGATATAACAATTGGGCTCTTTAATAATCTACAAACCAAGTATGATCTTGCAAAAGATAGTTATCTCACAGCTGCAAAACCTTATACAGATGCACTCGAAGCTTATGAAAAGGCTGTTATTGCTAAGGACGAAATCAATACTTCAATTACTAACATGAAGCAAGTTATTGCTGATTTCCCAACAGCTCAAATCACACAAGATAACTACAAAAAAATTCCTGATATTTTAAGTACTTGGAAAGCAGAATATAGTGTAGCTAAACAAGATTTAACAGCATCTTTAATTGATTCTTGGCCAATCATTGAAGATTATCAAGAGAAAAATACCATCTATAACTCTAGCTCAATTTCGCATGATATTAAATATAATTTCGTGTATAATCCAGAAAATTTTGAAGGCAAATTAGTAGAGTTTATTGCAGATTCAACTGAAATGATGCAAAAAAACAGTGATAAAGCCATTGCTTATCAAAAATATTATGAATCCTATAGTAACTATCTAGAAGCATTCGAAACTTATACATCTGGATGGGAAATTGGTAATGTTGGAGATCCAAATGATGACTACTCAAATGTTTGGCAACCGATTTTTAATTCATTAGAAACAGGTGATTTTACATCAATATCACCTGACTTCACAACCGAGAATTTACAAAAAATGAAAACTTTAGAGGATTGGAATAGATTTGTAGCTGCTTATGAAAAAGCAGTTTTAGAACAAGTGGAAAAATTCTCCGAGTATGGAGCTTATTTGGAAGGAGTTTCATCAACTTGGGCACAGGCGAAAAAGGATATAACAGAAGCAATTAAAGTCTTTAATGCTCAAACTGGTAGTACAGTTCAGATCTATTATCTAAAAGATTCTATCCTAACATCAATTGAACTTATGTCTGATCTCACTTCTACTCTTTCTGCTGCGAACATCAACAGGCTAAAAAATACTCCTTTTCCAGAAATACCCGGTCAACCAATATCAATTTATTATTGGTTGACCACTCAATTTAAGCAAACTGGCGAGTATACTAGTACTATATTAGGACAAGATTTAGATATTTTTGTACCGCCTTCTGATTTTAGTGTTGAACCTATCAAATCAGATTTAGATTTACTAGGGCTCAAACAAATCAATGACCCAATAATTCCACCAATACCTGATATGTCTAAACCACCTGAAGAACCCTTAGGGATTACTGCGCCTGAAAATGTAACCCCAGTACTAGAACCAAAGAATATTGCACTTGCATCTTCTCTAGCTTCAACAAAATTAGGTGTTAAAATTGAAGGAATCGATCTGCCAATGCTAACAATAAAACATACCTCTACGCCTCTTGATCCAATCGATGAATTGCTCATTTCAAAAGATGTGAGTAATGTGGAACTCGATACTGTCGAAGCTGAAGGGAGTATTCAACCTGAAGCACCTGTTGATTTAAACGAGCTAGAAGATAGTACGAACGTAGACCCACTAGAACGGCCTAAAGAACTGGAAGAAGCACCTAAAAGCGATGAGCCTATTGTTCCAGCACTTACAGCACCAGAAACTGTGGACCTTGCTAAACCACCAGTAGAGCGATCTATTAACATTACTGCACCTAAGGTACCTAAAATATTAGAGGCACCCGTAGCAGGAAAACAATCTGAAGCACCTGAATCGTTAATAGCTCCTATAAAAGCAGACGTTTTGCCTAAGACTACACGTTCTAAAACTAATCTAGTCGCAGATCCATCGAAATCTAGACTTCCGGATACTCGTTTTAGTAGAAGACTACCGAACACAGGATCAGAAACATCTTTACTAGGACAAGGTTTGGGTACCTTTATTTCTGGAGCCGCGGGATCTCTTCTTTTCTGGAGAAGAAAAAAAGGAAAACATAGTAGGTAGGTGCTCATTTCCTAATTAATGTTACACTAACCAAAGAACAACAAAAGCATCTAGACACAGTGACTTCAAATTGAAGGATCATGTCTAGATGTTTTTTTATTTTACAGGTTCTACTTTTTTAATTATTTGGGAATATAGATATTGAAACAACGTTTAATGACTGACTATTATAGTAATTGTGCTCCCTATTAATGCTTTGTTTTGTTCATTGGTTGTTCTGGCTTGGCTTATCTCAAGATTTCTTTTGTTTTTGGGGTAATAGAGGGGGATTCACTAGTTCGGGGACTTCTCTCCCTTTTAACTCTTTGTTTTGTTCACTGGTTGTTCTGGCTTGGCTTATCTCAAGATTTCTTTTGTTTTTGGGGTAATAGAAGGGGATTCACTAGTTCGGGGACTTCTCTCCCTTTGGTCGCCAAGTATTGTGAATCATCTGTTCTGGCATAGCCAATCACAGTGATTCACAATAAATAACCCGCTCTTGGGGAAGAGCGGGAAAAGGAGTTAAAAAATGAAAAAGTGTTTTGTTAGGGTTGTTTGTTTGGTATGAATATATAATAACTCTAATTTGTGACTATTTTGTGTCGAAATTTTGGTTTCTTTATTACGATTGTTTGGTAAAAATCTGAAGTTATTTTATCTTTTTATAAAATTCGAGTGAATTCCTAGATTAATAGCTTGTTCTCAGTAGTGCTTGTGTTGTACATCTAAAAGAGCCACCGAATATTCTTGAAACTTCGTAATCTAATGTTTCTACTTTGACGCCATGACTTTCCAACGCTGTGATCAACTGTGTGAATGACTGATCTGTCACATACACAGAGTCATTATTCGGAAGGCCATTTGCAATCAGTAGGAGGCTTCTTTTAAAGAAATAGTTATCTTATCCCAGTTATCTAGCGCATTGGGTAACCCATCTAAAAAAGCTTCTTCGCAGTAAATAATCAATCCGTCTTTAACCATGCTTAGAGCACAATCTAGGTGCATTATATCTGGATGCAAACGTATTAGTCCCAGTGAGCTAACAGTGTCTTCAGCCAATTGATTCCATTTTGATTGCTGGCCAAATCTGAATATCCCACAAATATTTTTTTGCCATAAACCAAAACATCGCTTGCCTTCTAGAAACGGTCCTGTTTCACTTTCTGATCCTTCTTAAAATCTGGTTGTGGTGTGTTCTGCATGCTTGGATTCTTCCTTTAGAATAGCTCGTATCGGCGAGATTTCCAAACGTCGGTGAGCAAACCTCAAGTTGCCTTCGATGATGAAATTACCAAGTGTGAAAAACGGATCTCTGGAAAAGAAATTAGCATAGCCATGTCCACTCTCTTTTCCTAATGTCTTTTCATAAGTTGTCAACTTCCGCGGTCTGATAACTTCTACATCATAGGAGCCTAACAATTGAAGCATCTGCTCTTTTTCCCATTTTTTCTGCATATCTGGGTAAAGATCACCTATATCACCAACTTTATTCTTGAAAAGTTTTATGTTTGTTTCTGATAGAAAGCTTGTATCTAACTCGTCCTCCTATTCAGGCAAATAAAATTGTGATTGTGCTAAAACAACTCTTTTTAATGGAGCAAATTCACTCTCTACAAAATTAGTCTTCATTAACTATCTCTCCATCTATCGTGACGTTTCCATCATTATAGCAAGGTTACTTTTGATAGACCTTTTAATCAATTAAAAAAACCTGTCCCCCAAGTTGTATTAGTCTGCCCATCATCTGGTCCCACGGCAATATAGCGCCGAGCACCTCCTTGACTGATATAGCTGATCCAAACATAGCCATTACTATGAAGATAGTAATCATAGTGGACTGCCATACCAGGTAAATAATAATCTAGTGCAGGACTCACCACCTCATCTGGTTCTGTGTCTTCGCTTACTGCTAATTTTCTATCTGGATAAAATGTACCTGACATTGAAATCAAGCCGGTTTGTTGTTCTTTCGTCACAGAAATTGGTTGTGAAGGATTTGGTTGTGGTTTTAATTGACTGTTTCCGGGTTTTCCATAACGATATACAGTTAAGGTAGGGCAGCCGTTTATTTCCCAAATCGTATCGTGATCGTTGACTGTAATACCATTATAGCCATAATTACAATGAATGATCTGATCTTGATCATCTAAAAAAATGCCTGTATGTCCTGCCGCTCCACCTGATGCTCCTCGATTTCCCCAGATAAAAATATCTCCTTTTTTAGCAGGATAATTTCCTGAGGCATCTTCTTGGACTTGCATCCAGCCAGTTTTTTCCAAATGTGAGAACAGATTATCTGTATTGCCTATCATTCCACTAGTAAAAAAACCACCGCTGATCAAAGCGAAGTAAACCGCACTTGAACAATCGTAGCTATTAGGGCCTAGCCTTGCATTCATCGAGTACGTGACGGTTCCTTTACGGTCTGTCATCCATTTAATCATATTTTCTATATTAGCCATTTTCTTACTCCTTTAATTTTTTTATAGAATCGTTTTAGCAACTTCTTGAACTTTTTGGATGATTTCTTCATCCTCCATCCAATTGTCAGACTGAATCCACTGGTGAATCAACTTCATTTTATTTGGCGTTTCTGGGTCTTTACCAATTAATTGTTCCGATTCAACTAATTCATAGACAAACGTATTCAGGATATCTATATCTAGCTTTTTTTGTATTTGAAGAATATACGTCAACGGAGGATTCCAATGTTGACTAGCAGCTAAGTTCGCTTTTCCTCCAACTAATTCTGTCCAATTTAATTCTTTTTTTATTCTTATTTCATCGATTACTTCCCAAAAGTCGCTGATTGTCTTTATTGTCCGCACTGATTTTACTCCTTTGTTTTGATTTTTATTGATAGGTTGATCTTACTCTATATTTAAGGTAATCGACTGTTACTTTACTGTTAAAAATCTCCCAAACTTCTGATTTAAGGCTGGTAAATTGAGAATGTTTCACATGAAACAAAAAAAGCTTAAGATGCAGGTCCCAAGCTTTTCACTATATCTATTAATTTCAGTTTATTTTTTACTTCTTAAGTATTTTCTGGTTTTATCTTTGCTATCTTGCCTTGTTCGATATAAACCATCAAAATCGAAACATCAGCAGGATTCACACCGCTGATTCGACTGGCTTGAGCAATTGTTTCTGGTTGGATTTTTTGTAATTTTTGTTTTGCTTCTGTCGCTAATCCATTGATTGCTTCGTAATCGATATTTTCTGGGATTCGTTTGGCTTCCATGCGTTTTAGTTTGTCGACTTTTTCCAAGGCTTTTTTGATATAGCCTTCATATTTAAGTTGAATTTCTACTTGTTCGATGACTTTATCATCTAATTTCGCATCTGTTGCTGGGATAAATTGTATCACTTCATGATAGGTCATTTCTGGGCGTTTTAAGAAGTCTCCTGCTAAAACCCCATCTTTCAACGGAACGGAGCCTTTCGCTTCTAAAAATGCTTGTACATCCGCTGTAGGCTTCACTCTGACTGCGTTTAACCGAGCGATTTCGGCTTCGACAGCCTTTTTCTTTTCAAGATAGGCAGTATATTGGTCTTCTTTAACTAAACCAATTTCATGGCCTTGTTCTGTCAAACGTAAATCCGCATTATCATGACGTAAAATCAAGCGATATTCCGCTCTAGATGTTAATAAACGATACGGTTCATTTGTTCCTTTTGTTACTAAGTCATCGATCATCACACCAATATAACCGTCGCTACGTTTCATTACAAACGGATCTTTACCTTGCACTTTAAGTGCCGCGTTGATTCCTGCAATCAGTCCTTGCCCCGCTGCTTCTTCATAGCCACTGGTACCATTGGTTTGCCCAGCTGTAAATAGACCATCGATTACTTTCGTTTCAAGGGTTGGGCGTAATTGATGTGGTACAACAACATCGTACTCGATCGCATATCCTGTACGCATCATTTCAGCTTTTTCTAATCCTGCAATTGAATGTAAGATATCAGTTTGAACATCTTCTGGTAATGAAGTAGAAAGCCCCTGAACATAAACCTCTTCAGTGTTCAATCCTTCTGGCTCCAAAAATAGTTGATGGCGAGGTTTGTCAGAAAAACGAACGATTTTGTCTTCGATCGATGGACAATAGCGTGCCCCTACTCCTTCAACAATTCCTGTAAACATCGGTGCTCGGTGTAAATTATCTTGAATAATTTCATGAGTTCCTTCATTCGTGTAAGTCAACCAGCAAGAACGTTGGTCCAAATTATACGCATCATCCGGCGTACTGAAACTAAAGTGATTTGGTTGTTCGTCACCAGGTTGTTCTTCTGTAACAGAATAGTCGATCGTACTGGATTTCACGCGAGGTGGTGTCCCCGTTTTGAAACGATCCATTTCAAGGCCTAATTCCTTCAAGTGATCGGCTAAACCAATGGATGGCAATGAATTATTGGGGCCGGAAGAATATTTTAATTCACCGATGATGATTTCTCCACGCAGGGCTGTTCCAGCTGTAATGATTACCGCTTTACTCTGGTATTGTGCACCTGTTGTTGTGATAACCCCTTTACAAATACCCCCTTCTACGATCAAGCGTTCCACGATTCCTTGTCGTAATGATAAGTTGTCCGTACGCTCGATAGTGTGCTTCATTTCTGTTGCGTAAGCGTGTTTGTCCGCTTGGGCGCGCAAGGCGCGAACGGCCGGACCTTTTCCTGTATTTAGCATCCGCATTTGGATGTATGTTTTATCTATATTATGACCCATTTCACCGCCCAACGCATCGATTTCTCGAACCACGACTCCTTTGGCTGGACCTCCCACAGAGGGGTTACATGGCATAAAGGCTACCATATCTAAATTGATTGTTAAAAGCAACGTTTTGCTGCCCATACGAGCGGATGCTAGGGCTGCTTCTGATCCTGCGTGACCTGCTCCGACTACGATTACGTCATAAGATTCTGCTTTAAATTGATTCATCGACTCTTCCTTTCTATTTTCCTAAACAAAATTGACTGAATAATTGGGTAATCAGCTCGTCCTGAACACTATCGCCGACAATTTCACCTAAAAAGTCCCAGCAGCGAGTCATATCCATTTGAACGAGGTCAACCGGCATTCCAGCTTCAATTCCTTGAATCACTTCATCTAACGCTATTGCTGCCTGATCTAGTAAGGCGATGTGGCGGGTATTGGATACGTAAGTGGCATCTTTTTCCCCTGTTTGTCCGCCGAAAAATAAGTCTGCGATTTTTAATTCTAATTGTTCCATCCCAGTATTTGATAAAACGGATACTGGTAAAATTTCTTCGTCATGAACATGTTGGTTTAATTCTTCTCGATCTAATTGAGGCGCTAAATCCATTTTGTTTAATAAGATCACACGTTTCAAGCCTTCTGTTGCGGCTAGTAATTGACGATCTTCTTCTGTTAGAGGCTCATGTTGATTTAGAACTAGCAAAATCAAATCTGATTCAGCCAATGCTTTACGGCTACGCTCTACACCAATTCGTTCCACAATGTCTTCTGTTTCTCGGATTCCTGCTGTATCAATCAATTTCAATGGAACTCCGCGCACATTGACATATTCTTCGATGACATCTCGTGTCGTTCCCGCTATATCTGTTACAATTGCTTTTTCTTCACGTAATAAATGATTTAGTAAACTCGATTTTCCTACATTTGGACGACCGATAATGGCTGTACTTAGCCCTTCTCGCAAAATTTTTCCTTGTTTCGCTGTCGTCAATAAACCTTCGATCTGAGCTTTGACAAATCCAGCTTTTTCAAGTAGTAATTTTGTCGTTAATTCTTCTACATCATCGTATTCTGGGTAATCAATATTAACTTCAACTTGGGCTAATGTTTCTAAAATCTCTTGTCTTAATGAACGAATCAAAGTGGATAAATTTCCATCTAGTTGATCCAACGCCACGTGCATCGCTCGATCCGTTTTTGCCCGAATCAAATCCATCACAGCTTCTGCTTGAGACAAATCCATTCGACCATTTAAAAATGCTCTTTTCGTAAATTCACCAGGTTCAGCCAAACGTGCACCTTCTCTTAACAATAGTTGCAATAACTGGTTAACGACCACGATACCGCCATGACAGTTGATTTCAACAACATCTTCTCTCGTAAACGTTTTTGGTGCTCGCATGACTGAAACCATCACTTCGTCTAACAAACTGTCGTCTTTCGGATCATGGATATGACCATAATGGATCGTGTGAGTAGGAACATCTAGTAGTTGCTTCTTGCCGGAACGATATACTTTATTTGCAATTTTAATCGCTTCATCACCACTTAAACGGACAATGCTGATTGCTCCTTCGCCAGGTGGCGTTGAAATTGCGGCGATCGTATCAAATTCTAGCGTAATTTGTTGCATGGTTGACTGACTTCCTTTCGTTAATGGATTGAGCCGTTTTTTTCGTAATAATGACTACGTTAAACCACTCGTATCTTTTGTTACTTATGTATACATCTATTTTTGGCTACAAAAAAAGCGCCCACTCCACCCCTATTTTTTCAGGTTGGATCTAGCACTTTCACTGCATCAATTCCTATTAATTTCTTGACATAGAATATCATATTTATGTTTTTTTCGCAACATTGTTTATTCACTGAAATCATTCATAAATTTTGCATTTCTACCGTTTTATCTTTAAAATAAACCTAATAAATTAAGGAGGTTCCTAAGATGAAACGAGATAAAAAAGATAAATTTAATGAACAAGAACTAGAAAATCGTTTAAGTGGAATCACATTATCTACGGGAAATGTCAACAAAAAATATATCGTTCGAGATATTGTTTTTGCAACTGATCGAATTGAGACAGACTTATTTTCACCAGATGTCAATCCAAATGATGTATTCAGTGGGGTTTATCGTCAGTTGAAAGTGATTGCATTTGAATACGAAGCTGATGCTGTCATCAATTGTCATTTTGAAGAGAAATATGTAGAGTATCAAGGAAAATGGGTTGTAGAAATTTTTGCTTATGGAACAGTCGTTCAATTTACACAAACAACCATTGGTTAAATATTAGAAAGAAAAAACCTGATCCTAAAAGGATCAGGCTGGAAGAAGCACGAATGCTCCAACTACTTTATCATCGTATTTTGTACGTTGATAAGAATGATTTCGTTTAAAATATACTTTGTTTAGTAGTATTTGTCAATGTATTTTTTTTATATAATTATCTGATTTAAACAATAAATGCCTCTTTAAAAAATTTATTTTAAAGAGGCATTTATTGTTTAATACTATTTTTTCACGGGTTCCACAACCAGATAGCGATAAGGTTCGTCACCTTCTGAATGCGTTTTGATGTGATCATCTTTGCTCAAAGTAAAGTGGATTTGTTTTCTTTCAAACGCTGGCATTGGTTCTAGAAAAACCGGACGACCAGTTTGCTTAACTTTTTCTGCCGTTCTTTCTGCTAAGCGTTGCAAAATCGCTTGACGTTTTTCACGGTAATCACCAACATTTACTACCACAGACAATTTATTTTCCGCAACACGATGGACGAAAACTTGTGCTAAATACTGAAGCGCATTTAAAACTTTTCCGTGTTTTCCGATCAAAATCCCTTGTTTATCTGTCTCTAAATGAAAAACCAACAAACCATCTTTACGCTCTAAACGAACTAAAGCAGGTGCATTCAACTCTTTTGAAATAGTTGTTAAATACAGCGCTAGTTCAGTGATCGCTTCTTCATCTTCTAGGTTTTCCAAGACTTTAGGTCCAGAGGTATCTGGCATTTTAGCGGCCAATAATTCGTCAACAGCTGTCTCTACTTTAACTTCCTCGTCTGCCACAATGACATCTTCGACTGTCTCTACAACAGCTTCTGTGATTTGTTCACTGACAGTAGGCTCGATTGAGACTTGAGCACGTTTTTTACCGAAACCCAAGAAACCTTTTTTAGCGTCTATTATTACCTTGATCTCTACTTCTTCTTTTGATAAATTCAGTGCGCCCAACCCTTTAGTTATTGCTTCTTCAATTGTGTTTCCCTCATAAACCGGCATCTGGAAAACCTCCTTTTATTTTTTCTTATTTTTTTTCTTAGGATTCATTGCTTTCTTCAATGCTCGTTCGCGTTCTTTCACTTGTCGTTCTGCTTCTGCACGCTCTTTACGGATTTTAAATGGGTTATTGATTAATAATGTTTGTCCTACTTGGAACGCATTTGAAACTACCCAGTAAAGAGATAGTCCACTAGCTAAACTCATACCCATTACAAAAATCATCACTGGCATTACGAAGTTCATGATTTTTAATGACGCATTTGATTCAACTTGACTCATACTAGTTAAATATGTGCTGGCAAATGTAAAGACTGCCGCAAGAATCGGTAAAATCAAATACGGGTCTGGTTTCCCAAGATTCAACCACATAAAACTTCCTTGTTTCAATTCTGGCACACGAGAAATTGATTGATATAGCGCCATCATGATTGGCATTTGAATCAATAATGGTAAACAACCAGCATATGGGTTTACATTATTTTCAGCATATAGTTTTTGCTGTTCTTCACGGAATAAACGTTGCGTTTCTGGATCTTTTGAAGAATATTGTTTTTGTAGCGCTTTTAATTTTGGCTGTAATTCTTGCGTTTTGCGCATACTTTTCGTTTGGAAATGCATCAGTGGTAACAAAATAATTCGAATCACTAATGTAAACAGAATGATCCCGATACCCGTATTTGCTGAAATGGACAAAAATTTAATTGCTTCAGCGAAATAATAGACAATATAGCGGTCCCAAATTCCTGTACTGCTTTCATTAATTGGGGCTGTTCCACAGGCTGACAACACAAAAACAAGTGTAATCAAACCTGCCATCAATAATAGGCGTTTATACTTCTTCACAAAACTATTCCTCTCTTATTTCAAAATTTTGGCAAGTTTTAAAACATGCGTTACGTTGCTATGAATTTCTTCAGAAGTCAACTTGTCGACACCAGGTCTTGCGATGATAATAAAATCACAAGTCGGATCGATTGATTCTTTTAGTTGGTAGATCGACGTACGAATTTTACGTTTTACAGCGTTCCTCATAACGGCATTCCCGATTTTTTTACCTACGGAAATTCCTACCCGAAAATGCTTTTGCTCTGGTTTTTCTAATACATAGACAACAAATCTTCGGTTCGCACAGGACTGTTTATGTTGAAACACTGCTTGAAATTCTTTTTCTTTTTTTACTCTATAGGATTTTTTCATCTGCATCCCTTTGTTTCTTTCTATCTTTCTTTTTTACTCACTCTACAATGATAGCATATTTTAGTCATTTTTTTTCAAAATTTAGGGAAAATCTCTAGAGATTTTGGTCTTAATGACTCTAATTTTATATCTTATCATTTTTTTTGTTTTTTTACACTTTATTTTATGGCATTGAGAGATTTTTTGAGGTTAGTTTACATTGAGATAAGTATGGGTTCAATTTTTAGCATTTAGCTTGTAAAAATCGGAGAAATCGAACCAAGATAGCGTGATTGAGAATAAGACTGTTATTTTCGTATGATTATTACTATATTGGATTACTTTTTTAGTATTAAGCGTTTGGTAACTTATTAATAAGTGAGTTCTCTTCCTTTGATCGCCAAGTATTGTTCATCAACGAATCACTCTATCCTTCTTGATTTAGAACATAACTATTATCTTCGTTCGATTAATACTCTTACTTTTCGTTCATTACTATACTACTTTTTTTGGTGTTAGCGTTTGGTGATTCACTAGTAATGTAACTTCTCTCCCTAAGGTCGCCAAGTATTGTTCATCATCTACTCTGGCGAAGCCAATCGTAGTGATTCACAACAAAAGAACCCTTTATTATTTCCACACATACATTGTGAAGATAATAAAGGGTTCTTAGTTTAAACTTGATTCGTTATTTAAAGTCAACATAGATTATGCTGAAATAACTTTTCTGCCTTTACGACGTCTGCTCGCTAATACGTTGCGACCATTTTTTGTGCTCATGCGTTTACGGAAACCGTGAACTTTTTGACGTTTGCGCTTGTTTGGTTGATACGTTCTTTTCATCTCTTGTTCCACCTCCTGAAATTGTAACTATCCATCAATACATAGACATACTTTGATAGTATAACTAGTAATAGGTAGGTTTGTCAATAAATTTTCTGGAATAAATTTTTCTTCTTATTGAAATAAGTTATCCACAAAAGAGGAAAGTTTAGGAATAACTTGTGGATAGTTTTTTTGAGACATCTATTTCTTTTTGAGTTTCTTCTGCAGTTTTGCACAAAAAAACAGGCTGTTAAAAAGTTATGCACAAATTATTTTCCGGCTGTGTATAACTTTAAAAAAAGCTTGAATTACTTGATTTTTTTTTACAGAAACTGTTGTGGATAAATAAAAAAACAATGAGAATTCCACCGTTTTATTTCTCTATGTGGATAAGTTTATACCCTTCTGTGAATTTTTTTTCCACAATTCACAATTTGCCTGTGGAAAAACTTCCAAAAAAATGCTAAAATTCTATTTGCTTATCTATTTATAGTTGTGCTGCATTTTTATATAGAAAAAGTTTTATCTAACTTCGTGGGTTTACTCTTAGAAATTGATACAAGATGAATGTAAGGACTCTTGCTTCTATTCATCACTGAATGTCAAAAATTTTAAGGTGAAGCGAAGTAGAGTGTTGTTACTTATATATTAAGGAGGTCACCATATGCCCGATATGGAAAGTTTCTGGAAAGATTTAGAAGATACTTACCAATCTGTTTTGTCTGCACCAAGTTTTGATGCTTGGATAAAAACAACACAACCGCTAAAGTTGGAGAATAACCAATTATGGTTAGAAGTTCCTTCTGCTGTTCATAAAGACTATTGGGAAAAGAATTTAGCCGCAAAAATCGTCGAAACCGGCTTTAAATTGACTGGTGCTGAAGTAATGCCTCATTTTGTTATTACTGGTGAAAAAGAGCTCGTGCCTGTTCAAGAAGAAAAGAAAGCTCCTGTAACACCAGAAAAAATTGCTGAACATGGGAAAAAAGCTTTATTGAACCCAAAGTATTCTTTTGACACATTCGTGATCGGAAAAGGAAACCAAATGGCGCACGCAGCAGCTTTAGTTGTTGCAGAAGATCCTGGTTCTATTTACAATCCATTATTCTTCTATGGTGGAGTAGGTTTAGGGAAAACCCATTTGATGCATGCAATCGGTCATCAAATGTTACAAAATAGACCAGATGCGAAAGTAAAATACGTCAGCAGCGAAACATTTACAAATGAATTTATCAATTCGATTCAAACAAAAAATTCAGAACAGTTTCGAAAAGAGTATCGAAATGTCGATTTACTATTAGTGGATGATATTCAGTTCTTGGCTGAGAAGGAAGCAACATTAGAAGAATTTTTCCATACCTTCAATGATTTATACAATGAAAACAAACAAATCGTACTGACAAGTGATCGACCACCTAATGATATTCCAAAACTACCTGAGCGATTGGTTTCTCGTTTTGCTTGGGGTCTCTCTGTTGATATTACGCCACCAGATTTAGAGACACGAATTGCGATCTTGCGGAAAAAAGCCGACGCAGAACGCCTAGAGATCCCTGACGATACACTTAGCTACATCGCTGGTCAAATTGATTCTAATATTCGTGAATTAGAAGGTGCATTAGTCCGAGTTCAAGCATTTGCTACAATCAATGGTGAGGATATTACCACTAGTTTAGCAGCCGATGCCTTAAAATCGTTGAAATCTGTTGGCAGTCAAACTCATTTATCGATTTTACAAATCCAAGAAGAAGTGGCAAAGTATTACCATATCCAATTAAAAGATTTAAAAGGCAAAAAACGTGTGAAGTCCATCGTTGTTCCTAGACAAATCTCAATGTATCTATCTAGAGAGATGACCGAAAATTCTCTGCCTAAAATCGGTGCAGAATTCGGCGGTAAAGATCATACTACGGTCATCCATGCTCATGAAAAAATCCAACAATTAATGGAAAAAGATCCAACAATCCAAAAAGAAGTTGGGGAAATCAAAAACTTGCTCAATTCGTAGCCTGTGGATAAAAAAAGAGAAATAGTAAAAAGTTTTCCACAAGTTATACACAAGTGGAAAACTCCTACTTCATTTCATTTCTACACTTTTCCACAGAATTAACAGGACCTACTACTTTTATTATTTATTTATATATAAATACAAACAGTCCTAACAAAATTTGTGCATTTAAAATCAATTAAAAAGGAGTTCATTTATTATGAAACTAACCGTAAAAAGAAATATATTTTTACAAGAATTACAAACTGTTCAACGAGCTATTTCTTCTAAAACAACTATCCCTATTTTAACCGGTGTAAAAATCGTCTTAACAGATGAAGGATTATCCTTAACGGGTAGTAATGCAGATATTTCTATTGAAAGTTTTTTAAGTAAAGAAGATGAAAAAGCTCAAATGACGATCGAATCAACTGGAAGCATCGTTTTACAAGCTCGTTTCTTTGGTGAAATCATTCGTAAATTACCTGAAGATATGTTCACTCTAGAAGTATTAGAGAATAATCAAGTTGCAATTACTTCAGGAAAAGCCGACTTTACCGTAAACGGATTGGACGCAGACAATTATCCACACCTTCCAGTTATCGATGCTAAAAATCAAATTCAATTACCAGTTCATCTTTTGACAAAAATTATCAATGAAACGGGATTTGCCGTTTCCCTTCATGAGAGTCGTCCCATTTTAACCGGTGTTCATTTTATTTTGGAAGATCAAAAATTATTGGCTGTTGCGACAGATTCACATCGTTTGAGCCAACGAATTATTCCTATCGAACAAGCAGCTGAAAATTTCAATATCGTCATCCCTGGGAAAAGTTTGACTGAACTTTCTCGTTCGTTTACAAATGAAGAAGAGATGGTTGAGATCAGCATCATGGAAAACCAAGTATTGTTTAAAACACAAAACATGTATTTTTATTCTCGTTTGTTAGAAGGAAATTATCCTGATACCAATCGTTTGATCCCAACAAGCTTTAATACGGAAATCGATTTTTATGTTCCAGATTTATTGTCTGCCATTGATCGCGCTTCATTATTATCACATGAAGGCCGTAATAATATTGTTCGTTTAGCCATTGCGTCTGATTCTGTTGTTCTTTACGGAAACTCTCCAGAAATAGGAAAAGTGGAAGAGCCATTAAATTATGAAAAAGTAACGGGTGACCCATTGGAAATTTCTTTCAATCCAGATTATATGAAAGATGCCTTACGTGCATTCGGCGATATGAGCATTACAGTTAAATTCATTTCAGCAATTCGACCATTTACCTTAGAACCGACTGAAACTGATTTGGACTTTATTCAATTGATTACACCAGTTCGTACAAACTAAAAATAAAAAACAGTACTTGTCTCGTTTTTGAGGCAGGTGCTTTTTTATTTCCTTAAAATAGATCATTTATCTTTCATTCGTCATTCTAAATAAAATGAAAACTACTGAAATAATTTTCAAGAAGTAAAACTTACAAATTTCTCCTTAAAATGCATTTTAAGCCTTTTTTAATCGTTAGAATATTTTTTGTCGATTGTATTCAAAATTGCTTAGAAAGAAAATTAGACGGATAAATTTGTTTTTTGACGTAAAAAAGAGTATAATATAAGAGTAAAAGTGAAAACAAAAAAGAGGGATGCATTTTGAAAAAGACGATTGTTTTAGAAACTGATTACATGACACTAGGTCAAGTCTTAAAAGAAGTCGACGTTATCAGCAGTGGTGGCGCTGCCAAATGGTACTTAGCTGAAAATAGTGTTTTCGTAGATGGGGAATTAGAGAATCGCCGCGGCAGAAAATTATACGCCGGTATGATGCTCGAGATACCTGAAGAAGGTACTTTTTTTATGGTCAAAAAAGGCGAGGTAGTCGATGAGACTGAATGAAATCGAGGTACAGCATTATCGTAATTATGATGGGCTGACCTTAGATTTTCCTAAAACACTGAATATATTTCTAGGAGAAAATGCACAAGGTAAGACAAATCTCTTAGAAAGTATTTATGTTTTAGCGATGACCCGCAGTCACCGAACCAGTAACGAAAAAGAATTGATCCATTGGGATTCCGATTCAGCAAGAATCAGTGGCGTTGTTGAAAAAAAGACCGGAACGGTACCGCTAGAAATCATTATTTCCAACAAAGGCCGTAAAACAAAGGTCAATCATATTGAACAAAAGCGTTTGAGTTCATATATCGGGCAATTAAACGTTATTTTATTTGCGCCGGAAGATTTATCTTTAGTGAAGGGCTCGCCACAATTACGTCGTAAATTTATCGACATGGAATTAGGTCAAGTTAATCCGATCTATTTATATGATTTGGTTCAATACCAGACTGTCTTAAAACAACGTAATCAATATTTAAAGCAGTTGGCTGAAAAAAAACAGTCAGATCATGTCTATCTAGATATTTTGACTGAACAATTAGCTGAATTTGGTGGTAAAGTCCTGTTTGCTCGTTTAGAATTTATCAAAAAATTAGAGCATTGGGCCAATTTACTTCATAAGAAAATTAGCCACGAAAAAGAAGAACTAGCAATCGATTATTTTTCAAGCATTCCATTAGACAAAGAAAATTTTTCACTAGAAGAGATCCAAAAGCAACTACTGCAGAGCCTTCTTGATAACCGGAAAAGAGAATTGTTCAAAGCGAATACCTTTTTAGGCCCTCATCGAGATGACTTGATTTTTAATGTAAACGGACAAAATGTCCAAACATATGGTTCACAAGGGCAACAACGAACCACGGCTCTTAGCGTAAAGCTTGCGGAAATTGATTTAATGTATTCAGAAACAGGGGAATATCCTGTGTTGTTATTGGATGATGTCATGAGTGAATTAGATAATGAAAGACAATTGCACCTGCTAGAAACGATTGAAGGAAAGGTCCAAACGTTTTTAACTACGACCAGTTTGGATCATTTAAACAATAAATTAACTGTTGAACCAGATATATTTTATGTTCATCAGGGAGAGATAGAGAGGGAAGCATCTATATGACAGAAGAAGAAAAAAACATGAAAGAACGTGCCCAAGAATATGATGCCAGTCAGATTCAGGTATTAGAAGGTCTTGAAGCGGTTCGTAAACGTCCTGGTATGTACATAGGATCTACGAGTTCAGAAGGGTTACATCATTTAGTTTGGGAGATCGTTGATAATTCGATCGATGAAGCGTTAGCAGGCTTTGCATCAAGTATCCAAGTAGTCATCGAAGAAGACAATAGTATTACAGTTGTCGATGATGGTCGGGGAATCCCAGTTGGTATTCAAGCAAAAACTGGTCGTCCAGCGGTAGAAACAGTCTTTACCGTTCTCCATGCTGGAGGAAAATTTGGCGGTGGCGGATATAAAGTTTCCGGTGGACTTCACGGGGTAGGTTCCTCTGTTGTTAACGCGCTATCCACAACTTTAGACGTAAAAGTCTACAAAGAAGGTAAAATTTATTTCCAAGAGTTTCACCAAGGTGCTGTCAAAGATGATTTGAAAGTCATCGGCGATACTGACCGTCATGGGACGACTGTCCATTTTGTTCCAGATCCAGAAATTTTTACAGAAACAACGATTTTTAACTTTGATAAATTAGCAACACGAGTTAGAGAATTGGCCTTCTTAAATAAAGGCCTAAAAATCTCTATTGAAGATAAACGTGAAGAAAAACCTGTCTTGAAAGAATACCACTACGAAGGCGGAATCAAGAGTTACGTAGAACACTTGAATGCGAACAAAGATGTATTATTCCCAGAACCTGTTTTCATTGAAGGAGAGCAGCAAGATATCATCGTGGAAGTCTCTATGCAATACACAGATGGCTACCATACTAACTTACTAAGTTTCGCCAACAACATTCATACCTATGAAGGTGGAACGCATGAATCAGGTTTTAAAACGTCATTAACGCGTGTCATCAATGATTACGCTCGTAAACAAAAAATCATGAAAGAAAATGACGAAAACCTAACAGGAGAAGATGTTCGTGAAGGATTAACAGCTGTTATTTCGATCAAACATCCAGAACCTCAATTTGAAGGACAAACCAAAACAAAATTAGGAAACTCAGAAGTTCGTACGGTTACTGACCGTTTATTCTCTGAGTATTTCAATAAATTCTTGATGGAAAACCCAACTGTTGGGAAACAAATCGTAGAAAAAGGTCTACTGGCTTCAAAAGCTCGTATGGCTGCTAAAAGAGCCCGTGAAGTGACTCGTCGTAAAGGCGCTCTTGAAATCAGTAATTTACCTGGTAAATTAGCCGATTGTTCAAGTAAAGATCCTGAAAAATGCGAAATCTTCATCGTCGAAGGAGATTCAGCCGGTGGATCAGCAAAACAAGGACGTAGTCGTGAATTCCAAGCGATTTTACCGATTCGTGGGAAAATTTTGAATGTTGAAAAAGCCAGCATGGATAAAATTTTAGCCAATGAAGAAATTCGCTCATTGTTTACAGCGATGGGGACAGGGTTTGGTGCTGATTTTGATGTATCTAAAGCACGTTATCACAAATTAGTAATCATGACCGATGCCGATGTCGATGGTGCACATATCCGTACACTGTTATTGACACTGTTCTATCGTTTCATGCGTCCGGTTGTTGAAGCGGGATATGTATATATCGCTCAACCACCGTTATATGGGGTCAAACAAGGGAAAAATATCACCTACGTTCAACCAGGAAAAAATGCTGAGGAAGAACTAGCTAAAGTTTTAGAGAGCCTACCAGCTAGTCCAAAACCGAGCGTTCAACGTTATAAAGGTCTTGGAGAGATGGATGATCATCAATTATGGGAAACAACAATGGATCCTGAAAAACGTTTGATGTCACGTGTCAGTGTTGATGATGCGATCGAAGCCGATCAAATTTTTGAAATGTTGATGGGGGACCGTGTTGAACCACGCCGAGCATTTATTGAAGAAAATGCCCATTACGTGAAAAATCTAGATATTTAATGAAGAAGGAGATAAATTCATGAGTGAAGAAATCAAAGAGAACATTCAAGACGTCAATCTGACCAGTGAAATGAAAGAATCCTTCATTGATTATGCAATGAGCGTTATTGTAGCGCGTGCGTTGCCGGATGTTCGTGATGGGTTAAAACCAGTTCATCGCCGTATTTTATATGGGATGAATGAGTTAGGTGTAACACCAGACAAACCACATAAAAAATCTGCTCGTATCGTTGGGGACGTTATGGGTAAGTACCATCCACATGGAGATTCATCCATTTATGAAGCAATGGTACGAATGGCTCAGCCATTTAGTTATCGAAGTATGCTAGTTGATGGACATGGAAACTTCGGTTCTGTCGATGGCGACGGTGCTGCTGCGATGCGTTATACCGAAGCGAGAATGAGCAAGATCGCATTGGAAATGTTACGTGATATCAATAAAAATACCGTAGATTTTCATGGAAACTACGATGACTCAGAACAAGAGCCTGATGTATTACCCGCACGTTTTCCTAACCTGTTAGTGAATGGAACAACAGGGATTGCTGTAGGGATGGCAACAAATATTCCACCACATAATTTAGCGGAAGTAATCGAAGCCGCAAGTTTATTGATGGAAAATCCCGATGCAACAACGAATGAATTGATGGAAGTATTACCTGGACCAGATTTCCCTACAGGCGGTTTAGTTATGGGCAAATCAGGTATTCGTCGTGCTTATGAAACAGGTCGAGGATCAATCACAATTCGTGCCAAAGTTGAGATTGTTGATATGCCAAACGGTAAAGAACGTATCTTAGTTTCTGAGTTGCCATATATGGTCAACAAAGCACGCTTAATTGAACGAATTTCAGAATTGCATCGTGAAAAAAGAATCGAAGGAATCACTGATTTACGTGATGAATCTTCTCGTGAGGGTATGCGGATCGTCATTGATGTTCGTCGTGATGTCAGTGCTTCTGTTATCTTGAATAACCTTTATAAAATGACGGCATTGCAAACCTCTTTTGGTTTTAATATGTTGGCAATCGAAAAAGGGATTCCTAAGATTTTGAGCTTGAAAGAAATTCTTGAAAATTATATAGAGCATCAAAAAGAAGTTATTACACGTCGTACAGAATTTGATAAGAAAAAAGCTGAAGCGCGTGCTCATATCTTAGAAGGTTTACGAATTGCGTTAGATCACATTGATGAGATCATCGCAATTATTCGAAACTCTAAAGCAGATGATGAAGCAAAAGCTTCTTTGATTGAACGTTTTGAATTTTCAGATCGTCAAGCACAAGCGATTTTAGATATGCGTCTACGCCGTTTAACAGGTTTAGAACGTGATAAGATTGAAAATGAATACCAAGAATTATTGAAATTCATTGCTGATTTGAATGATATTTTAGCTCGTCCAGAACGTGTTATTGAGATCATCAAAACAGAGCTAGGTGAAATTCATGATAAATACGGCGATGCACGTCGCACAGAACTATTAGTCGGTGAAGTCCTAAGCTTAGAAGACGAAGACTTGATTGAAGAAGCCGAAGTCGTGATTACTTTGACGAACAATGGCTACATCAAACGAATGGCTAATAGTGAATTTAGAGCACAACGCCGTGGTGGTCGTGGTGTTCAAGGAATGGGTGTTCATGATGACGATTTCGTGAAAAACCTTGTCTCTTGTTCAACACATGATACATTATTATTCTTTACAAATAACGGTAAAGTCTATCGTGCCAAAGGCTATGAAATTCCTGAATACGGCAGAACAGCTAAAGGAATCCCTGTGATCAACATGCTAGGTATCGACTCTAGTGAGAAGATCCAAGCAATCATCGCTGTTGAAGGACAAGCCGAAGAAGGACATTATCTATTCTTCACGACTCGTAAAGGTACTGTTAAACGTACAGCAGTCAAAGCATTCTCTAATATTAGAAGCAATGGTTTGATTGCAATCGGTCTTAAAGAAGAGGATGAGTTAGTCAATGTTGTCTTAACAAATGGCGAACAAAACATGATCATCGGAACACATAATGGTTATTCTGTGACCTTTGCTGAAACTGCAGTCCGTGATATGGGCCGTACAGCATCAGGTGTGCGTGGTATTCGTCTAAGAGAAGATGATTACGTCGTAGGAGCCTCTCTCTTGGACGCTGACACGGAAGTTCTAGTGTTGACGGAAAATGGTTACGGTAAGCGTACAAAAGCCTCTGAGTACCCTGTGAAGGGCCGTGGTGGTAAAGGAATCAAAACAGCCAACATTACAGTGAAAAATGGTCCATTAGCAGGACTTACGACTGTTCATGGTGATGAAGATATTCTAGTGATCACCAATAAAGGGGTCATTATTCGTTTCAATGTCGATTCAGTTTCTCAAACAGGGCGTGCTACATTAGGGGTTCGTTTGATGAGAATGGAAGAAGATGCAAAAGTAGTCACGATG
Organism: Enterococcus plantarum; assembly: GCF_001730295.1. Classification (GTDB taxonomy): domain Bacteria; phylum Bacillota; class Bacilli; order Lactobacillales; family Enterococcaceae; genus Enterococcus_L; species Enterococcus_L plantarum. Next base: position 28,283 of record NZ_MIKA01000005.1, on the reverse strand, counting down.
GCGGTTGTTGAGCCAGAACCAGATGAAATTGTTGAAGAAGTTGAAGGTGTGGAAACAACAGTTGTTGAAACTGAGATAACCGATACTGATACAACAACAGAAGAATAAAATAAAAAAGAACATTTCGGCAGAAGCTTGAGATGTTCTTTTTTTATAATTTCAAAAAATATATAATATCGTTTTGCTTTGTTTTGAAAAAAAGTACGATTATAATGAAAGTAATAAGAAGTGAGAGGTAAAATGATGACACAAGAAAAATTATTACTTTCAAAAACTTTTTCAAAACAATTAAATATTGGAACGGCATTATCCAATTTTCTTGAAAATATACTAGAAATATTTGGAGGAAAAACGACTATTTATGAGCGTAGACCGATTACTTTTTCTGAATACCTTTATGTAGAGATGATCACTTTTTCAAATGGTTTTCAGATCAGAACAAGTTTGAAAAGAAATCCAGAGACTTTTGAGATAGATGCTTTTGCTTATTCAGAACCAAATCATGTTTACTTATCCAATTTAACGTCAGAAGAATTGACTCTAATGTATTTACTTGTCAAAAAAGAGAGAGAGAAGATTTTGAACAAAAAATATTTAGAGGTAGACCAAAGAGAATTAGATACAATGACCTCGTTACTAATGAATTTAAAAGTTATCACAGGTGAGATACTGTAGTTTATCAAGTGGAGTAATCGAGTGAATAAAGGGTATGAAATAAGAGTAAAAAGTCCCCCTTTTTTCATACCCTAAATACCACTAAATGATTGTAGCAGTTTTCTATTTACTTATCGATTTGGCGACTCATCAGTGTGCAACGACCGACAGCTGTCAGTTCGTTGGCATCATTAAAGATTTTGCCTTCCCAGACTTGAATAGATTGTCCGATTCGATCTGCTGTTGCGATGACCGTTAATAGACCACTGGGTACACTTTTTAAATGGTTGATTTGAAGATCGAGACCAACAGCATAAGATTGAGCATCAAGCTGTTCATTCGCTCCTAAACTGCAGGCTGTTTCAATCAAAATACCATTCATTCCACCATGTAAAATTCCATAAGGTTGTTTATGGAACTCTTTTATGTCCATTGTTAGAACTACTTTCTCTTTGGATAATTCAGTTGTTTCAATGTTCAAATAATCTAATAGATGCATGAAAATCAATCCTTTCTTCCTTCAAAAAGTTATTGTTGGATTGACTCTAGAAAGGCAATCACGTTATCTAGATTCAACTCATTATAACTCAAAGAATCAAAGTAGAATACGTTCTCTTGAGGATAATCGTTTAACTCAAATTGTTTTTGTAGTCCAGGAACACAGATAATAGCATCGGCTTCTTGAGCGATAACATCGATAGCTGCGACAGAGTCGCCTAACGTAACAATCCAATGACTATTTTTCTTTTCGAGTGCTTGGTTTAGTTTAGTTACTAGTTTAGTTTGTTTAAACATACCTAAGATATTTCCGTTAGGCAGTTTGCTTTTTCCGATCAATGGTGTACTTTGATACACTACGACTGCTGTGCTCATAAACAACTCTCCCTTGTGATGAATAACTTATTAACCAATAGTAACCAAGTTAGTAAATGTTCACAAGGAAATTCATATAATTTAGTAAATTTATGTTTTGAATAAGGTTTTGTTTTTTGATTTTGTAGTATAATTTATTTTTGTAAGTTTAAGTAGAAAGTAGAGGTTTGCTTTATGGGATGTCTTGGAAATATTATTTGGTTTATTTTTGGTGGTTTCGCTGGTGGTTTGGCTTGGCTTTTAGCAGGTGTACTTTGGTGCATTACGATTGTTGGGATTCCGATTGGTCTGCAGTGTTTCAAGCTTGCAGGATTGAGTTTTTGGCCGTTCGGTAAAAAGGTTGTATATAGTACAAGTACAAGTTCGTTTTTAGTAAATATTCTCTGGTTGGTTATCAGTGGATTTTGGCTAGCACTAGGCCATTGTATCAGTGGAATTATTTTGTGTGTGACGATTATTGGAATTCCATTTGGAATGCAATCATTTAAACTAGCGAAGTTAGCGCTGATGCCATTCGGTGCACAGGTAGTTCCGACAAATAGTGTTTATATGGAATAATAGTAAAAAAGCAAAAAAATAGAAAGACCAAGAAAAAACATGTCCGTTTTTTCTTGGTTTTTCTTCGTCTCTTGACAATGATAAAAAAAATTGTTATATTCTCATGTGGTTAAAACGTAATTGTTACGTTTTAATTAGCGCGAATCGGAAAGGTGTGATCGAATGAACAACTAGACCTTATATAATAATGTTTTTTTCGCACGAGCAATTATCTTAAGATGCAGCATATTATAAATAAAACGATTGAGGAGATTAGGGATGAAAAAGAAGTTAACACTTATTATTACAGGTTTATTTTTACTAACGGTTATTTTAACTGCTTGCACTAAACCAAAATCTGAAACAAAGAATAAAGAGAAAGAACAGCTGACAATCGTTACTTCTTTTTATCCAATGTATGAATTTACAAGAAATATTGTCGGTGATGCTGGCGAGGTTACATTGATGGTGCCAGCAGGAACTGAAGCACATGATTATGAACCTTCTGCAAAAGAAATCGCTAACTTACAAGACGCGGATGCTTTTGTTTACAATAGTGAATATATGGAAACTTGGGTTCCTAAGATGGAGAAATCATTGAAGAACGTGACGAGCATCAAAGCAAGTGAAGGTATGGTTCTTTTACCTGGAAGTGAAGACCACGATCATTCAGCTGAGGAGAATCATGACGGTCATTCTCATGACTATGATCCGCATTTGTGGTTGAGTCCTTTTCGTGCAATTAAAGAAGTGGAAACAATCAGAGATGGGTTGATCGACCAATTTCCGGAGCAAAAAACGACATTTACTAAAAATGCAGCTGATTACATTGAAGAGTTGACAGAGCTTAATAAGTTGTATGAAGCAAAGTTGGTGAATGCCAAACAAAAGAATTTTATTACGCAACATACAGCTTTTTCTTATTTAGCCTTAGACTACAACCTAAAACAAGTACCGATCGCAGGGATTTCTCCTGATCAAGAACCAAAGCCTTCACGGATTGCGGAATTAAAAGAGCTAGTTGAAGAAACAGGAATCAACTATATTTATTTTGAAGAAAATGCAAATGACCGAGTAGCAAAAACGTTAGCGAATGAAGCGGGTGTTGAATTACTTGTATTAAATCCGTTAGAGGGACTTACCAACGATGACATGAAGGCCGGTAAAACGTATATCAGTGTGATGAAGGAGAATTTAGAAGCACTGATAAAATCAACAGAAGTGACACCTAAAAAAGAAGTCGCCGAACCAGAAGTAAACAAGACTGTTTCAAATGGGTATTTTGACGATAAAGATGTCAAAGATCGCACCCTTTCTGATTATGCAGGTGAGTGGCAATCGGTATTTCCTTATTTAGAAGATGGCACGTTTGACCAAGTATTTGATTATAAAGAAAAATTAACGAAAAAAATGACGGCCGCAGAATACAAAGATTACTATCAAAAAGGGTATCAAACGGACGTTGATCGTATTGATACCAGTAAGGACGCCATGACATTTATAGTAGGGGATAAAAAATACACATCGAAATATAAATACGCAGGAAAAGAAATCTTAACTTACAAAGCTGGAAATCGTGGGGTTCGCTTTTTGTTTGAAGCAACGGAGGATACGCCATATAAGTATGTTCAATTTTCAGATCATGGCATCGCGCCTTCCAAAGCAGCACATTTCCATATCTATTTTGGTAATGAAAGTCAACAAAAATTATTGGAAGAAATGGATAATTGGCCGACTTATTATCCTGTAGGTATGACTGGATTTGAGATTGCACAAGAGATGTTAGCACATTGATAAGCATGTAAATAGTTAAATTTGACCTCATCAAAAATCGGTAAGTTAAGATTTTTGATGGGGTTATGTTTAGTTTAGTGGGTAGCATTAATATGAGTAAAATTTATGTGGAGGATAGCGCTGTGCTATTTAGTTCTCCTTGTTTTTCTTTCTCAATTTCTTCAACAGATTTTGTTATTTCGTTTTTTAATAAATACTCGGGTTTTCTATTTTCAAAATCGAGATCATTGTTAAAGTGCCAGTTATGTATATAAGCAGAAAAGCGCATGTTTTTGTCATTACTGACGTATCCTTTACTTGTAGGTGTTCCCATAGGCGTTTTTTCTAATATTTTTTAATTTACACTGGTTACATCTTTGTAATTATAAAACAAATATTTTTCTATTCTGGGTTATTAGTAAATTCTTCTTCAAAAGTATTTCGCGTAAGTCAAGCAGAGAAACTTAAACTCTTTTTTCATTTTTACAATCATGAATACACGTACTATCAGATGGGTACTTTTTTTGAATCTGTGAATGTCGTTGTAATTATACGGTATATAATCTTCGATTCTTTTTTTGTAGATAGATATCTTTATTTTTCGCCATAAAGAGCCCCTTATTACTAAAATTATTGAAATTAATATAGTAATTTTATTCTTTTTCATAGCCACTTCATTAGATACTATTAATGAATTCAATTATGTAGGAGGTTGGATTATGGTGAAAATAACGTATCGATCATTAAAACACTGCCTTTTAGTCGCAAAACTGTAAGAAAAGGCAATATAATAAAATACTATAAATAATTAATTTTTTAAATTCTTCTGATTTCGCTACATATGATTTTTCACCGCTCTCTAAACCCTCTATCATTCTAAAAACTACATAATTGTGTATAATAGAAACATTGAAAACAATTATATTATTGTAAGACTAATCTCTCGGTAAAAAGATAAATGATGAATGAGGAAAAGAACACCGCAGTCATAGTTACTTATCTTTCTGTCAGAGCGAAGCGGCTTGTTCCGCTTTTATGTTATCTAGCTACGCAGGCTAGCCTCGACTGGACGAGCCCACTACGCTTTTAAAACTATCTAGCTACACAAATCAATCCTTAGGAAAATAGATAAATTGTCAGTGAAACAAAGAACGTTTCAATGCCAATTTCCTAATTTTCTACAGGATTAATCGATTTGTTCCGCTTTAAAATTATAAGGAGGTTTCCTCATGAGAAACTGGACAACAATCAAAGAATACGATGAAATTTTATTTGAACAAGAAGGAAAAGTGGCGAAAATTACGATTAATCGCCCTCAAGTACACAATGCCTTTACACCGAAAACCGTTATGGAATTGATTGATGCATTTAACATTAGCCGTGATAAGCAAGATGTCGGTGTGATTATTTTAACCGGTGCAGGCGATAAAGCCTTTTGTTCTGGTGGGGATCAAAAAGTCCGCGGACATGGTGGTTATGTGGGCGAAGATAGTGTTCCACGTTTAAATGTATTAGATTTACAACGCCTGATTCGTGTGATTCCAAAACCTGTTATTGCGATGGTCAAAGGCTATTCGATCGGTGGCGGAAATGTTCTTCAGCTTGTTTGTGATTTAACGATTGCAGCAGATAATGCAAAATTCGGTCAAACTGGACCAAACGTAGGAAGTTTCGATGGCGGCTATGGTTCTGGCTATTTAGCTCGTGTGGTTGGTCATAAAAAAGCTAAAGAAGTGTGGTTCCTATGCAAACAGTATTCAGCAGAAGAAGCGTTGGATATGGGCTGGATCAATACCGTTGTACCTTTAGCAGATGTTGAAGAAGTTACAATGGAGTGGGCAGAAGAAATGTTGAAAAAAAGTCCGCTTGCTTTACGTATGATCAAAGCATCTTTAAATGCTGATACAGACGGATTGGCTGGAATTCAGCAATTAGCAGGAGATGCAACCTTGCTTTATTACACAATGGATGAAGCCAAAGAAGGACGCGATTCGTTTAAAGAAAAACGTGATCCTGATTTCGACCAATTCCCTAAATTTCCATAAGATAAAAGGGTGAAGAACATGAGCAGTTGGCTACAAAAACAAGCGGATGAAAGACCTAATCAACCTGCTTTTTATTGGCAGGATGAGGCATGGTCTTTTGCTGAGGTCGCTCAAGAAGTTAAACGATGGACAGCAGCATTTTCGTTAAAAATACCGAATAATGAAAAACGAGTTGCGCTATTTAGCCGTAATTCAAAAGAAATGTATTTTTCGATTTTAGCTTTGTGGGAATTAGGTAAAGAGCTAGTTTTATTAAATACACAGTTAAGCTTGCAGGAACTCCACTACCAATTGACCGATGCAAAGGTGAATCTGGTAGTGGTTTCTACTGAAAATTTGGCATTTTTTACTGAACTGGATCAATTAATAGTAATTGAAATGATTATTCCAGAGGGCACTGAAGCCGTAGTAGAACCAGAATCCCATTCTATCTATCAACCTAATACCACTGCTTCGATTATGTACACATCAGGTACGACAGGAAATCCTAAAGGTGTCGTGCAGTGTTTTAGTAATCATTTGGCTAGTGCACTGGCAACGCAAGAAAATATGACTATTACGGCTGAAGATTGTTGGCTTTGTCCAGTACCTCTATTTCACATTAGTGGCTTGTCGATCATTGTGCGACAATTAGTGCTGGGTTGCAGTATCCGTTTATATCATAAATTTGATGCAAAAATAGTGACAAATGATTTAGCCGAAGATCGTGGGACAGTGATTTCTGTTGTGGCGGTTATGCTCCAACAGTTACTGGAAAACTATCCTGCAAAGGGCTATAGCTCAGCTTTTAAAGCAATCCTGCTTGGTGGGGGTCCCATTTCTCCCAAAGCGTTGGAAAAATGTGAAGGTTATGGTATACCTGTGATCCAATCATATGGAATGACCGAAACTTGCTCTCAAGTCGTGGCATTAAGCTTTAAAGATGCTGGAAATAAAATAGGCTCTGCAGGAAAACCACTGATGGGAATGGAAATCAAAATCGTTGATGGACAAGAGAGACGTGTGCCTCCAAATGAAGTTGGAGAGATTCTTTTAAAAGGTAAGAATGTCGTTCGTGCGTATTTAAATGGCGAGCAATGGCAAACGGTAAAATGGACGGCAGATGGCTGGTTTAAAACGGGTGATATGGGCTATTTAGATGAAGAAGGATATTTGTATTTAGTCAGTCGTTTAAGTGAGTTGATCATTTCAGGCGGCGAAAATATTTATCCTACAGAAATCGAGCATATTCTTCAAGAGTTTCCTGGTATAAAAGAGGTTGCCGTAGTTGGTGAATCTGATACAAAATGGGGCGCTGTTCCAGTAGCTTACATTGTTGGAGAATCAACGATCACAAAAGAAAGAATAAATACCTTTGCTAAAAATTACTTAGCAAAATATAAACTACCTAAACGAATCTATTTGTGCCATTCACTACCTAAAACAGCTAGTGGGAAATTAGCGAAACACCGCTTAACAACAATAGAAAGGGAGGCTTTTTTAAGCAAATGAGCATTCCTAAAGAATTAGAACAAGCTTATGAAAATGGCTATCGTCAATTTAGCTGGGTCAAAGAAATAAATGAAATTACAACACCTTTGCGTACTTCTTTTGAGAAGGGGCAAAAAGCATTTAAAGGTGAACGGTTTTATTGGCAAACACCGGATAAAAAATTTACGCTAGTTGGTTTCGGTAGAGAAAATGAATTAGCGCATGATCAAGCTTCGTTTGAGCAAGTAGATACATTTATTTTAGAAGAAAAAGATAAAATTTATCAAAATTGTTCTGTTTCTGGAACAGGAGCTATTTTATTTGGCGGTTTTGCTTTTGACGGCAAACAATCGAAGCAAAATGATTGGGGAATTATGGAACAAGGGCTGTTTTATTTACCGACCTTTTTACTTACAGAAACCGCTGGAAAACAGTATCTTACGATGAATTTTAGTGCAGAAAATAAAGAAATAATACAACAAAAGTGGTTGGAACTCACAGCTGAATTCGAAGAACTAATGGATACTCAGTTAGTAGAAGAAAAAGATACGGCACAAATAAAAGCAGAAGAAATCGCTGTATCTGAATGGATGACGGTTGTTGACGAAACGGTAGCGAAATTACGAGAAGAAGGACCGTTAGAGAAAGTCGTGTTGGCTAGACAAATGAAAGTGCAAAGTAATCGTCCCTTTCAGGCAGAGGTTATTTTAAGGAATCTGCAACAACAGCAAACAAATACGTACTTTTTTGTGTTTGAATCGAATGAACATCTCTTTGTTGGTGCTACACCAGAGCGATTATTAAGAGCATCTACAAAGACTTTTTCAACGGCAAGTATCGCTGGTTCTGTTTCACGTGGAACAACGAAGACGGAAGATGATGAACTTGGCAACTATTTACTGAATGACATGAAGAATAAACAAGAACATAAAATCGTTGTAGATAGAATCATCAAAGAATTAGAAAAGATGACAGGGACTTCTATAGAGGTTCAGACACCAGAATTATTAAAGAATCGGGATATTCAGCACTTACATCTACCGATCGAAGGGCAACGTCAAAAAGAGTATCGTTTCTTGAAAGGAATCCAGCAACTACATCCAACACCTGCATTAGGCGGGGAGCCAAAGGAACTAGCTTTGGCTTGGCTTAAAGAGCATGAACAGTTAGATAGAGGTCTATACGGTGCTCCAATTGGCTGGATTGCTCTTAAAGAAGATATAGGAGAATTTGCAGTAGGAATCCGTTCAGCTGTGCTTTCTGATAAAGTAGGTTATCTATACGCTGGGTGCGGTATTATTAAAGATTCTCAAGCAGAGCAAGAAAGAATTGAGACAAAAATTAAATTTCAACCGATGCTAAGAGGGATAGGTGGGGACAATCATGACAACTCAAAGTGAAATGACCAATTATTTGCAAACCTTTGTTGAAGGGATGATCAGCAGTGGGGTAGAGCAAGCTGTGATAAGCCCTGGTTCTCGTTCCACGCCATTAGCCTTATTGTTGCATCGACAAGAGCAAATTGAGACGTTTATTGAAGTAGATGAACGTTCGGCGGCTTTTTTTGCTTTGGGATTAAGTAAAGCAAGCTGTAAGCCAGTTGTTTTATTATGTACATCAGGAACGGCTGCAGCAAATTACTATCCGGCAATTTGTGAAGCAAATGCTAGTCATATCCCGTTGATTGTTTTGACAACAGATAGGCCCCATGAATTACGGCAAGTAGGCGCTCCTCAAGCAATGGATCAGTTCCATTTATTTCAGCATCATGTAAAAGAATTTATTGAAATGGCGATCCCAGAAGGAACAAAAATGATGCTGGATTATGCTTATTGGCAAGGAATGCGTGCAATAGACACGGCTTGCCAAACACCAAAAGGTCCAGTTCACCTGAATTTCCCATTGCGGGAACCATTATTGCCTGATTTAAATCGATCATTGTTCGCTGAAAGAACAACTGAAATATTCGCAGGTAAAAAGCAATTGTCTGAGAAACAACTAATAGAATGTGTTGATGCATGGCAAGGGAAAAAAGGTGTTTTAGTTGTAGGTGGAACGCACACACCAGAAGAAGCAGCTGTATTTATTGAATTGGCAGAAAGATTAAGTTGGCCAATTCTTAGTGATCCTTTGGCAAATATCACGTCGAGTAGTAACGATAGTCCCTTGATTATGCGTTACGCTGACTTGTTTATTCAAGAAGTTGAAATGAGCCAATATCCAGATGTGGTGGTTCGATTTGGAATGATGCCCATTTCAAAAAATACAATGTTCTGGCTGCAATCTCTTAATGAGACGACAATGGTCTACTTCGTTGATGAAACGGGTGAATGGCAAGATCAATTAAAACAAACCCAAGTTGCTATCCAAGCAGATGAACAGACTTTTGCTAAGGAAATTACGGAGAGAATTATAATAAGAACATCAGATTCATGGTGTAATCAATGGATTGATTGGCAAGAAACAACCGAACAGCAATTAACGGAACTTAGCGAGATGAAGACTCTCAATGAAACGACAGCAAGTATTCTTGTTCATAAAAAAATGGCAAAAAAGGGTCAATTGTTTGTTTCGAATAGCAATGCGATCCGCTTTTTAGATCGATTTTCAACTCCTGATAATAATCAGTATCAGTTATTTGGTAATCGCGGGATCAATGGAATCGACGGCATTATCTCAACAGCATTAGGAGTTTGTGCCACAAATCCAGAGCGCCAAAATGTACTGTTGATCGGTGATTTAGCTATGTATCACGATATGAACGGCTTGTTGTTGGCAAAACGATACAATTTACCATTAACGATTGTTTTATTAAATAATAATGGTGGTGGTATCTTTTCTTTTCTGTCACAGCGCCATTTGGAAAAAGACGATTTCGAACCAATTTTTGGCACACCGATCGATTTAGATTTTTCTTTAGTTGCTCAGCTATACGATGCTGAATATGTAAAAGCTGAGAGCTTAGAACAATTAGAGTTGTTGTTAGAAGCGACACAAAAACAACCAAAATTTCAATTGATAGAGGTTATTGGTGATCGCCAAGAAAATGTATTGTTATATGAAAAAGTTGTTGATGGATTGAAAGAAAAGCTGGGGAAAAATAAATGAAAACAGCTATAAATGGTGTAAACTATTATTATCAGTGGTTGACCGACTATGAGGCAAATCGACCAACATTGGTTTGCTTGCATGGCTTCACAGGGACGAGTCAAACGTTTGTTCCAGTTTTTCAAAGAGACAGAGATAGAAACATTTTAGCGATCGATTTAATTGGTCATGGTCAAACAGATTCCTATGTCCATCCTTATCGTTATCAGATGGAGTGCTTGTGTCAGGATATTGCACTATTGACAGAACAATTAGGTATAAGTAAGTTTTCTTTATTAGGCTATTCAATGGGTGCTAGAGTGGCTTTAGGCTTTACCTGTCTATTTCCTCAAAAGATTCAGAAACTACTCTTAGAGAGTGGTTCTCCGGGCTTAAAAAGCAAAACGGAGCGAATGACACGCAAGTGTTCTGATGAACATTTAGCTGGTTTTATAATGAGCCACTCAATTGAAGCTTTCGTCGATAAATGGGAAAAACTGTCTCTCTTTGATAGTCAAAAACAATTATCTTGCAAAATTCAGGCAACGTTACGAAAAGAGCGTTTATCCCAACAAGCTTTTGGTTTAGCTTGTAGTTTATGGTTTATGGGGACAGGAGTCCAACCTGATTTTTGGCAAGAGCTGGATAAAATCGAAATTCCTACTTTATTGATTGTGGGAGAACTAGATCATAAATTTCAACGTATTGCACAAAATATGCAAGAAAAACAACAGAATATGTCTATTAAAATCGTAAAGAACGCAGGCCATTGTGTTCATTTGGAAAAACCAGAGATAGTTGAGGAAGTGGTGTATTCGTTTTTAATTAGTTATACGGATCAGCTCATGGGAAACAACAAAATATAACTGAGGTACAAAATCCCTTAGTTATATTTCTCTGGCAGAGTTGAACGAGACCTATACACTTTTTAGTGTTATCTATTTTTCGTAAGATTAATCGATTTGTTCTGCTTTTAAGAAGGAGGAAACCAAATTGAAAATTCACCGCATTGATCGATATCGTGTTCGATTGCCTTTACGAATTCCTTTTGAAACAAGCTACGGTCGTTTAACAGAGAAAGCTTTTGATATTTTGTTGGTGACAGATGAGCTAGGAACTCAGGGTATAGGAGAACTAGTTCCGTTTGAACAGCCAGATTACATAGAAGAAACTATTGACACAGCTCGAATAATAATTGAAAACCATTTGATTCCTTTATTGAAAAATACAGATATTCAACATCCTAAAGAAGTCTCAGTTCTCTTTGATGTAGTAAAAGGGAATCAAATGGCTAAATCTAGCCTCGAGACAGCAATCTGGGACTTATATGCTAAACGGAACGGTAAAAGCCTAAAAGAGTACTTTAATGATACTAGAGACCATATTCCAGTTGGAGTCAGTGTAGGGATTCAGACTGACTTAACCAAATTATCAAATCAAATTACGCATTATATTTCACTTGGCTATCAAAGAATCAAATTAAAAATTCGTCCGGGATATGATTTGAAACCACTTGAAATGATTCGGCAAAAATTTCCTGATATTTCAATTATGGTGGATGCAAATTCAGCTTATACCATTCAAGATATTCCTCATTTAAAGCAATTAGATGCTTATAATCTAGCGATGATCGAACAGCCCTTTGCTGCGAATGACTTTCTGGATCATGCACAACTGCAAAAAGAACTAGAAACAGATATCTGTTTGGATGAGAATATTCGAACACTCAAAGATTGTGAGCTGGCATTTGCTTTGGGAAGCTGTCGGGCTATTAATTTAAAAATCCCTAGAGTAGGCGGTATTACAGAAGCCATGAAGATAGTTGATTTTTGTAAAGAAAAGGAGCTACTTGTTTGGCTAGGTGGCATGTTTGAATCTGGTGTGGGAAGAGCATTAAATTTACAGTTTGCCTCCCAAAAAGGGTTCACGTTCCCTGGAGATATTTCAGCTTCTGATCGTTATTATTATGAGGAGATTTTGACTAAGCCTATTGAAATGCAAAATGGTGTAATCAGCGTGCCAGCTGGTTTGGGGATTGGTGTCTCTTTATCCTTAGAAGCGTTATTAAAATACGGTATTTATGACACGATTTATGCTAAATGAAAAGAATCACAGGCTAATTTTTCGTTAGTCCGTGATTCTTTTTATAAAAACATGTTATTTTTCTTTTAGAGCTTTCTCAATCTGTAATCGTTGTACTTTCATCGTAGCAGTACGAGGAATGTCGTCCCAATCCATAATAATTGGTTTGTTTAAGTGAGGTAAATCAGCGACTTGTTCCCACCAAGCATCCCAATCCATCCCGTGTTTTGGCTCAACCGCAAGAATGGGTTGAGGAGAATCATCTTTCGCTCTAACGATGATCACTTCTTGGAGGAAGTCAAGAGCATCAAGCAGATGATCCTCAATTGCCAAATTACTGTCGATTTTTTCAATCAAATCAACTTGCCGATCTTTCAAGAATAAATGTCCGTTTTCATCCATAAAACCATAATCGCCACTATCCCACCAAGGACCAAAAACAGTTGCTTGGAAACGGTTATCTTCTTTGTAATAGGTGAGGGCACGTCCTTTAGATAAAAATTGGATATGTCCATCTGTCATAGCTGGTAAAACCTTACCAGCTTTGTCTGCGATCCGCGCTTCAGTCAACTCGTTCAAACCAACGCCCATATCACGAGCATCTGATGTTTTTAGAGACGCTAAAGTATGAGCTTTTAGGATCATTGGACCACATTCACTTTGCCCATATACTTGAAGAAAGATTGGATCATTTTTCTCTGAAGCTTTTAAGAAACTGCCCATTGTCGCATTATTGATTGCATCAAATGTAGAATGGTAATAGCGTACACTTGTGAAAGACTCTGGTTGTCTTTTCGCTAGAGATGTCCATTGAACAAAATTATTTGGATGGGTTTCAAGCGCAATCGGCTTGTATTTTATAAGCATTTTAGCAACAGAATCACTATTTGAAATCGATAACGGCATCATCGGAAATCCCATCGCCATTAATGACGAAATCCCAATGTTAAAACGAGAGTGAACAGGTGAAATATGGAATCCAACAAGTTTTTTATCAGCAATTTTTGTGAAAATCGTTTTTTGCCATTTTGTGCGCCATCCCATGGAATTAGCAGAGTGACAAATCAATTTAGGAATACCAGTCGTACCAGAGGTATGTGTCATATAAGCAATCATATCTTCTGGTAATTTCACTTGTGGAACTTCTTTAGCTGGAGCCTCCAAAAGTTTCGATACTGAAATTTGTTTTTCTGGGGCACTATTTTTTACCTTAGCTATTTTATCTGCGGTTTCATCATCAAATAAGATAAATGGATTTTCTAAACGATCAACAAAAACCTCAATCGTTTCTGCTGGAAAATGATAAGATATCATTGCGGGAACAGCGCCCAAATAAGAGGCAGCAACTGCTAACAAATACGTATCGAATTTTGAACTTTTAAAAATAATGATTTTGTCTTCCGCTTTTACCCCTAAACTAGCTAATTGAAAGGCACGATGTAAAATTGCCTCATGACTTAATTGATAAGTGTAATTCGTTCCGAGCTCAGGAAAAGCTGGTAAAGGTTCATCATTAATAATGGCAGTTTCTGGGGTATTAAGAGCAGCCTTATGATAATTCGTGTACAAGTTGAGCGGTTGATATTCTAACAATTGATTCAATGTAACAGCATCCTTTCAAACTACGTCAAAGTATTTGTGCAATTTCGAACAAAGATAGTATAACACGAAAAAGAAATAACCTGAATTAGAAACAATAAAAATGAAATACAATTATTTATGCGTATAGTAAAGTAAGACGAGAGTGATAGAATTGAAAAAAAGATGATCAAAAAATTGCGAAGAACACTTGATTTTATCAGCTTTTAGCTGTATAATGAAACCTTGTGAGTAGTCTATATATTTTAGATAACTCTCCTTGCTCTTAGCAATCTAAGAGCCTAAAGTCCATAGGGAGGTGAAAATCAATGAGTCAAGTTACGAATTATGAAGTTATGTATATTATTCGTCCGAACATTGATGAAGAAGCAAAAACTGCTTTAGTAGAACGTTTCGACACAATCTTGAAAGATAACGGAGCAGAAGTTATCGAATCAAAAGATTGGGAAAAGCGCCGCTTAGCATATGAAATGAACGGATTCCGTGAAGGCATCTATCATATCGTTAAAGTATCTTCTCCATCAACTGCAGGAGCAATCAATGAATTTGATCGTCTTGCTAAAATCAATGACGATATTATCCGTCACATGATTATCAAGGAAGAAGTATAACCAAATTGTTTCACGTGAAACATTTGGATTGACGAAAGGAGATGTTTAAATGATTAACAACGTTGTATTAGTTGGAAGACTAACAAAAGATCCCGATTTACGATATACATCTAGTGGTTCAGCAGTTGCGACATTTACTTTAGCGGTAAACCGTAACTTTACGAATGCAAATGGAAATCGTGAAGCAGATTTTATTAACTGTGTGATTTGGCGTAAACCTGCTGAAACAATGGCAAACTATGCGCGTAAAGGTACATTATTAGGCGTGACTGGTCGTATTCAAACTAGAAATTACGAAAATCAACAAGGTCAGCGTGTATACGTGACTGAAGTTGTTTGTGAGAATTTCCAGTTGTTAGAGTCTCGTTCTGCATCAGAACAAAGACAGACAACAGATGGGTCAGATTCAACACCAACTTATAATGCTGGTGGCGGAAGTTTCCAACAACCACAGAATAATAATTTTTCAGGACAAAACAATTTTAATCAATCATCCTCTCAGTCTAGCAATAACGGTATGCCTGATTTCGATAGAGATTCTGATCCATTTAGTGGTTCAGGTTCGACTATTGACATTTCAGATGATGATTTACCATTCTAAACGAATTTGATAGGAGGGAATAAGAATGGCACAACAAAGAAGAGGCGGACGTAAACGTCGTAAAGTCGATTATATCGCTGCTAACCATATTGAATATATTGACTATAAAGATATCGAATTACTAAAAAAATTCATTTCTGAACGTGGAAAGATTTTACCACGTCGTGTAACAGGTACTGGCGCTAAGAACCAACGCAAATTAACAATTGCAATCAAACGCGCACGTATCATGGGCTTATTACCATTTGTTGGTGAAGAGCAATAATATAGAATTTACTTAGAGATCAAAGAACTAGTTCTTTGATCTCTTTTTATTATATAAAATAATATATTCGTTATGGATAATTAGAAAAAGAGTCAAGCTTAATTGCGATAATAATACATAGTTTTCTTTTTGGATGTTTCACGTGAAACATTTTGTGATTCGCAGAAATCCTTTTTTTATGCTAAAATAAGCTTATCTGCAGAACAATGGGGGAGTCTTTATCATGAAAAAAAATGGAATGAAACGGATTTTTGGTTCAGTATTCGTTCTCTTCTTATTAGAAGTAATGCTATTTTTCTTGATATCTAATAAATATATATTTATAGCTGGATTGTTGATTCTTAATCTCATATTGATAAATCGAATAGTATATTTAATCAAAAAAATTGAGATATCTAATACAGAGAAAATTAGACAAGCGAGTACGATTGCAGAAAAGTCATTAGATTATGCTTTTAACGAAGTGTCTGTTGGGATCATAAATTATGATCCTGATACAAAGGAAGCTAAGTGGTTAAATCCTTTCGCGGAAAATATTTTTAATAAGGATGGTCAAACACTTATTAGTCCAGAATTAATAGAAACATATGTAAAACTAGCGGAGAAGGATAAAGACATATTTAAAGTTGGAGATCACGTTTATCGCTTCAATGTTGATATAACGCAAAATACAATTACGTTCAAAGATATTACGGAAGAAAGTAATTTATACCATGAAAAATTAGAAATGCAAACGGCTATCGGGATTGTTTCGGTTGATAATTATGATGATATTACAGATAGCATGGATGAGAAGGAAATATCTTATTTGAATAGTTTTATTACTACGATGGTTTCTGATTGGATGGATGAATATCAAGTTTTTTATAAAAGATTGAATGCAGAGCGTTATTTTTTTATTGCTCAATTAGAGGATATCAAAAAAATGATGGATTCTAAATTTCAAATTTTGGATAAAATCAGAAAAGAATCTAGCACAAGAGAGATCTCTATTACACTGAGTATGGGAATATCTTATGGTGGAGAAACGTTAAGCCAGACTGGTAATACAGCACAGACGAACTTGGATACCGCATTAGTTAGAGGCGGTGATCAGGTAGTTGTAAAAGAAGCTAAAGATAATGCGAAACCAGTTTTTTATGGAGGAAGAACAGCCTCTGTCGTGAAGAGAACGCGTGTTCGTTCTCGTGCGATGAGTACTGCAATTCAAGGTATCTTTTCTGAGTCCTCTGATGTGTATATTATGGGGCATCGCTTTCCTGATATGGATGCGATTGGTTCGGCATTTGGTATGGCAAGATTAGCTAAATTTCACAATAAAGAAGCTTGGGTTGTGTTAGAGAAAAATGAAAGTATTCCAGATGTTGAGCGGGTGATGACAGAGCTGGAGAAGTATCCAGAATTAGCCAAACAGATTATCACGCCCAAAGAGGCAATGAAGAAAAAAACGGAGAGCAGTTTATTGATTATGGTAGATTACCACAAACCATCACTTTCGATTTCACAAGAATTATACGAACAATTTGATAAAGTCGTGATTGTTGATCATCATCGCCGTGGAGATGAATTCCCAGCGAAACCACTACTTTCTTATATCGAGTCATCCGCTTCATCCGCCTCAGAGCTAGTGACGGAATTGATTGAGTATCAAAGTAATGTAAACAAACAGCTAGATAGATTCGAAGCCACGTTATTACTCGCAGGAATCGTTGTCGATACTAAAAGTTTTAGTGTTCGAACTACAGCACGCACATTTGATGTGGCTAGTTATTTGAGAACTTGTGGAGCGGATTCATCTTTAGTACAATATTTATTAAGTTCAGATTTAACGAGTTATTTAGAAATGAACAGTTTGATTGCCCAAAGCGAATATGTTACGCCAGATACGGTTATCGTGACGGGTAGTGAAGAGAAAGAGTATGATAGTGTAACAGCAGCTAAAACGGCGGATACCTTATTATCGATGGTTGGAATCAATGCCGCGTTTGTTATAACCAAGAGGATCGATAAGCAAATCGGTATTAGTGCACGAAGTAACGGGTCGATAAACGTCCAACTAGTTATGGAAAATTTGGGCGGAGGTGGTCATTTTACCAACGCTGCGGTACAATTATCTAATGTAACAGTAGCTGAGGTAAAAGAGCAGTTGCTAAAAGTGATTCATCAAAATATAGATGTGATGTATGATTCAGATTCACTAGGCTAGTTCCTTTAGCTGTTTTGTTGCAGTCGATGTGCTTTATTGTGAAACAGACCAGAAGTGCAACAAAACCAAGAGTTGAGCTGGGTTATTCATTACTATACGAGGAGGAATAATAAAGTGAAAGTCATTTTTTTACAAGACGTCAAAGGTAAAGGAAAAAAAGGGGAAGTAAAAGAAGTACCTACTGGATACGCACAAAACTTTCTGATCAAAAATGGTTATGCTCAAGAAGCGAATAAAGGCAGTATCAGTGCTTTAGCTGGACAAAAGAAAGCCCAAGATAAACATGAAGCTGAAATTTTGGCAGAAGCAAAAAAAATGCAAGAATTTCTAGAAAAGGAAGAAACTGTTGTAGAGCTCAAAGCGAAGGCTGGTGAGGATGGACGTCTCTTTGGATCAATTCCTTCAAAACAAATCGCAGAGGCCTTAAACAAGCAATATAAGGTCAAATTAGACAAACGTAAGCTAGAACTATCACAACCGATTCGGTCACTAGGCTTTACAAAAGTACCAGTTAAATTGCATCATGAAGTAACGGCAACAATCAAAGTTCATGTTGTAGAAGAATAATGAGTGAAAACAGAGGAGTGCCTCTGTTTTTTGCTTTTCATTAAGACGAGCTGAAACGATATTGTCATTGTACATTTCGGCTATTTCTTGTTAAAATAGAAAGACTGAAAAGCGTAATTTTAGCTATAGGAGAGAAAAAAATGAATGAAGTATGGCAAGATCGAGTACCGCCCCAAAGTATGGAAGCAGAGCAGGCCGTTTTAGGGTCGGTTTTTTTGGATGCTGAGGTTATTATCGATGCTTTAGAATACATAGAACCAAAAGATTTTTATCGCCGTAATCATCAATTGATTTTTCAGACTATGCTTACTTTGAATGATCGAAATGAAGCGATTGATGTGATCACGATCAAAGATCGTTTGGAACAAGAAAACTTATTGGAAGACGTTGGCGGATTAAGCTATCTATCTGATTTAGCATTAGCTGTACCAACGGCTGCTAATATTGTGTACTATGCAAAAATTGTTGAACAAAAATCATTGCTGCGCAACTTGATTCAAACTGCTACAGAGATTGTTACAAAAGGATTTGAACAAGGTGAAGATGTTGAAACTATATTAGATGATGCAGAACGTAGCATTCTAGAAGTTTCGGAAAAAAGAAATCGAAGCGGATTTTTATCGATTGCTGATGTATTGAACACCTCGATTGCTAATATAGACCAACTGTATCAAAATGACGAAGAAATTACCGGTTTACCTACCGGATATCCTGCCTTAGATAAAATGACTGCGGGACTACAAGCGGAAGAATTGATTATTTTAGCAGCTCGTCCAGCCGTAGGTAAAACAGCCTTTGCCCTAAATATTGCCCAAAATATTGGGACCAAAACAGACCGCTCAGTTGCTATTTTCAGTTTGGAAATGGGGGCAGAATCATTAGTTAACCGTATGCTTTGTGCGGAGGGTTCGATTGAAGCTGGACACTTACGTACTGGTCAGTTATCAGAAGAAGAGTGGCAAAATCTAATTATTGCGATGGGTAGTTTATCTAGAGCACAAATCTATATCGATGATACGCCAGGTATTAAAATCACAGAAATTCGAGCGAAATGTCGAAAATTAGCGCAAGAACGTGGCAATTTAGGATTGATTTTGATCGATTACCTACAACTGATTGAAGGAACTGGTCGTGAAAGTCGCCAGCAAGAAGTATCTGAAATTTCCCGTCAACTGAAGAAGTTAGCAAAGGAATTAAAAGTTCCAGTGATTGCATTATCTCAGTTATCTCGTGGTGTAGAACAACGTCAGGATAAACGTCCCGTACTAAGTGATATCCGTGAGTCAGGATCTATTGAGCAAGACGCAGATATCGTTGCTTTCCTATACCGTGATGATTATTATGATCGTGGAGAAGATGGAGAAGACGGTGATCGTGAAGAACCTGAAATTGATAATGTAATCGAAGTTATTATTGAAAAAAACCGTAGTGGTGCCCGAGGAACCGTAGAGCTGTTATTTATCAAAGAGTTTAACAAGTTCGCCTCGTTATCACCAAGAGAAGAGTTTTAACTTTAGCTAGAAATAATGGGAGAGCCCAAGTAAGTTTTCATGGCTCTTTGTCAATAGGGACTGATGAGTTGTGCAAAATCAAATCTGGGTCAGAATGAATCTCATTCTGGCTCAGATTTTTTGTTATTTCACTTTGATTAATTGATTGATCAAAAAGATTCTGATTCTCATGTTCTCAAATGATTTAAATCCGTATGATACTCGTTTCATTGTCTTTATATGGGTATTCTTCGCTTCTATTTTCCCGTTAGAGTAAGGGTAGATCATCGCATTGGTAATGCCTTCTTCATAGGTCAGAAGGTTTTGAAGTTTCTTACGGAAGCTGTCATCTAATGTTTCTGGAAGTTCTTTCAATAAGGAGAAAAACAATTCGGACTCTTTGTCTCGAAAGGCTTCAACCAACTCGTGAAAAAAGGGATACGCCACCTTCAGGGGCGTGGAAAAACCAAGCAATCGATCGATCATCATCGCTTCGGTAAGAAACGGATATTTAGGCGCTCGAAAACTTAGCCATGTTTTGTATTCATAATGATTAATGTTTGCACGATTTTTTAACAGAAAGCGCCAGTTCTTTTTCAGTTTTTCAGCCTCGCTGTTTTGACCTGCATTACGTAGTTCTTTCATTTCATGGATACGCAAATCGTTGAATGCTTGATTCATATGTTTGACAATATGAAACCGATCAATCACTAATTTCGCATTTGGTAGAACACTCTTGGTGAGCTGGAAGTAGGCGGCGTTCATATCTGTAACTAAGAATTCTACTTTTTCAGGGTTGGTACAGTCTCGGAAATAGTTTGTTAATCGAGGCAATTTTCGTGTAGGTAAAATGTCAATTAACTTTCCTGATTCGCCATCTGCGCAAATAAAGCTCATTTTATCTTCAGTGGAAGCGTGAGAACGAAATTCATCAACCATCAATACTTTGGGTAGAATCCTTTTGGAAGACTTTGGTAAATAGCTTTTCAACTCTTTCAATGTGCGAATAACGGTTGTCAACGATACCTGACAACTTTTCGCAATAAAAGATAAAGATACTTTTTCAGTCAGTAAAGAAGTAATTTTATATCTGACATGATTCGCAATTGAATGTCTTGGACGGACAAAATAACTTTGAGCGGTCCAATGGGTTTGGCAGTTTTTACAGGTATAGCGCTGCTTTTTTAGACGCATAATCATTGGCATATGATTTTATTGTTCAAAACGTATAATGGTTTCTTTCTTGCCATTTTTAACCACAATCGATTTCCCATTCCCAGCTATCACTGAAGAACCACAATTTCTACAGGCATATGGAACAGGTGAGAGAACAGCATCGACGATCAATGTCTTTGTATTCTGAAAAGTCTCGTAAGAGACCTCATTAATCATTAAATCTTTATCTGTCAGTCGTAGCATTTTTTTGATAGAATCATTCATATAGCATATCGTCCTCTCAGTTGTTTATTTTGTGGTGATTTAATCATACTAGAGAACGATATGTTTTTTAATATCTAAAATGAAAATGGGACTGAAGAATCAATTCTGATTCATCAGTCCTATAAATTATAGAGCCGTTTTCATAAAGGACTTACTTGGGCTCTTGTTTTAGCTGAAATCGGCTTTTAAAAGAGAATAGTTATTAAGGTCTCTAAATTCGCCATACATAAGCACTTCTGATTTGTCTGTTCCAACAAAAGAGAAGCCATTTTTGATGGCAACAAGATTACTCGCTTTGTTTTCGACATCCGCACGAATGCTTAATTTATTTAACCCCATATCTTCAAATGCGATGCTACATACGTGTTTCACTATTTTAGTCATAATACCTTTATTGGTTTGAGCTGAGTGAAGCCAGTAACCGAGTTCGGCTTTTTTATTAGCTGCATCAATGAGATGTAGGTCGATACAACCAATTAGTTTTTGATTAAATGCGATGATAAATAAGCGGTCGGTTCCATTGATGTCCCCTTCTAATTTCATTTTGATATAACGCTCTTGAGACTCATAAGTTGTGGAAGAATCAATAAAATCAAGAAATTTTCTTAAATGATCCCGATCTGAATCAACTAGCTCAAAGAGATCGTGCGCCATTGTTAATGTTGGTTGGACTAAAGACAAAGATTCGTCAATCTCTAAACAAAAATAATATTTCATATCCCGAATATACCTCCTATATAAGTTTATAATGTATTGTTAACGATTATAACAAAATAAAACTTCTTTACAAGGTAATGAAAAAAATTCGTTTTTTTATCTGATGTAAAATAATTAATGGAATAATGTTCGTGTTTTGGTTGGATTTTTTCTTTTCAAAAAAACAATATTCGATTTTTTCTTGAAAGCGTTCTGTTTTATTGGTACAATGATTCAGGACAAAATAATTTAGAACGAGGTGTTCGAATGTCATCAGTTGTAGTAGTCGGAACGCAGTGGGGCGATGAAGGAAAAGGAAAGATCACGGATTTTTTAAGTGAAAATGCTGAGGTCATCGCACGTTATCAAGGCGGAGATAATGCAGGTCATACCATTAAGTTTGATGGTATCACTTATAAACTACACTTGATTCCTTCAGGTATCTTTTACAAAGACAAGATCAGTGTGATCGGAAATGGTGTTGTAGTCAACCCGAAATCTCTTGTAAAAGAACTGGCTTATTTAAAAGATAATAATGTCACGACAGATAATTTACGTATTTCTGACCGTGCTCACGTGATTTTACCTTATCACATCCAATTGGATCAATTACAAGAGGATGCCAAAGGTGAAAATAAAATTGGTACAACGATTAAAGGAATTGGCCCAGCATATATGGATAAAGCCGCTCGTGTAGGGATTCGTATAGCTGATTTATTAGATAAAGAAATTTTCGAAGAACGTTTAAAAATAAATCTAGAAGAAAAAAATCGTCAATTTGTTAAAATGTTCGACAGCGAACCAATTGCGTTTGAAGATATTTTTGAAGAATATTATGAATATGGTCAACAAATCAAACAATACGTAACGGATACTTCTGTTATTTTGAATGATGCATTAGATGCAGGTAAACGCGTATTATTTGAAGGCGCTCAAGGTGTTATGCTAGATATCGATCAAGGAACATATCCATTTGTAACATCATCAAACCCAGTTGCTGGAGGCGTTACAATTGGTAGCGGTGTTGGACCTTCTAAGATTAATAAAGTTGTGGGTGTTTGTAAAGCTTATACATCACGAGTTGGTGATGGCCCATTCCCTACGGAATTGTTTGACGAAACAGGAGAAACAATTCGTAAAGTTGGGAAAGAATATGGAACAACAACAGGTCGTCCGCGTCGTGTGGGTTGGTTTGATACGGTTGTGATGCGTCACTCTAAACGTGTGTCAGGAATTACAAATCTTTCATTGAACTCGATTGATGTATTAAGTGGCTTAGACACAGTAAAGATCTGTACAGCTTATGAATTAGATGGCGAGTTGATCTATCATTATCCAGCTAGCTTGAAAGAGTTGAGCCGTTGTAAACCTGTCTACGAAGAGTTACCTGGTTGGTCAGAAGATATTACGGGATGTAAAACATTAGCAGATCTTCCTGCAAATGCGAGAAACTATGTTCACCGTATTTCTGAATTAGTTGGCGTGCGTATTTCAACATTTTCAGTAGGACCAGACCGTAACCAAACGAATGTTTTGGAAAGTGTTTGGGCACAAATTTAAATCTTGAAACGAGAGAGGGACAAAGGAAGAATTGTCTCTCTCTTTTCATTTTCCTCCAAATAGAAGCCTTTTTTGATTACTTACGAACTTAATAACACATGAGTATCCATTAATTATGTGGTAAAATAGAAAAGGAATTAGGGAGGATTTAAAAATGACATTCAAATTGATGACAGATTCATGCTGTGATTTACCATATACATATTTAGAAGCAAATGATGTTGATTTTATCAGTATGACGATTCAGATAAATGGGAAAGAATTAGTGGATGATTTGGGGAAAACATTTGACTATGACTGGTTTTTACAAGAAATAAAAATAGGTGGTATGCCGACAACTTCTCAGGTGAATGTGGGACGCTATATTGAATTTTTTAGACCGTTTGTAGAAAAGCAGATTCCGATAGTGTATTTAGCTTTTTCTTCTGGATTAAGTGGCTCATACCAAAGTGCAATGCAAGCTGTTGACATTTTGAAAGAAGAACATCCGGATGCTGTAATTTATGTTGTTGATACAAAAGCTGCTAGTCTTGGAGAAGGCTTGTTAGTCAGTGAAGTAATCGAGTTAAAAGCAAATGGTCATTCTATAGACGAAATTCTACTATGGTTATCTGACAATACAATGACTGTTCATTCTTGGGTCACAGTGGACGATTTAAAGCATTTAGAACGTGGCGGCAGGATTTCCAAAGCAGCAGCTGCGATCGGCGGTCTAATGAACGTTAAGCCGATCATTGTGGTAGATGATCAAGGGAAGCTGCAAAATATCGGAAAAGTCCGAGGACGTAGCAAAGCTTTGAAGAAACTGGCAGATGAAACGGTTCAAGGAATGACGGAGCCATTAAAACAAACAGTTTTTATTGCGTATGCTGGTGATTTAGAAAGTGCAGAGAGGGTCAAAGCTTTGATCGAGGAAAAAATTCAGGTTAAAGAGATTCGTTTGCATCCATTAGGTCCAACCATCACTAGTCATACTGGGAATGGTTGTATTGCAGTTTTTTCAAGAGGTAAAAAGAGATAAAAACAAAACACCTAGTACATTCTTTGTGACGGGGTGTTTTGTTTTGTAAGTAAGTATGCTTTTATTTTGAATTAATAAAGCATATTTTATTACTATCTATTTTAAAGACTAAATTTCTATTGGAGGTATTTTTATTGAATTTTTATAGTATAGACTACTTAGAATCACAATCAAATCTCAATGATTATATCAAGTATTTTTTTATTTTTGGTGCATTGATTGTAATGATTATTGCGTTTAGTTTGTATATGCGTCATCGTATTCAAACGAAATATCGAGATTTGAGTATAATCACTTTTTTGCTACTATTGTTTTTACTAGGTGTTCAGTATTCTGACTATACACAAAATCAAAGTAAAAATTCACAATCGTCTCAAATGGTCAATTTTGTGAAGCAGATATCAAAAGAAAAAGGTGTAGACAAAAAAGAGATTCTTGTAAGCTCAACTCAGTTAGTGGATGGAACACTTGTAAAAATCGAAGATAAATATTACAAGACGATATTAAGTACGGATCAAAATTCTTATGTCTTAGAAGAAGCGCACTTGATGAATTCAGATATTATAATTACGAAATAAGTTAAAGTAGAAAGGAAGATATCATGCAACTCTATAGTCCAATTATCATCAAACTTGGCTTGGGAATTATTTGTTTAATCATTCAGATCAATTTAATGGGAAAAGGCAACCTAGCCCCTTCTTCAGCAATGGATCAGGTTCAAAATTATGTCCTAGGTGGAATTATAGGCGGGGTAATTTATAACGACTCAATAAGTGTACTACAGTTCGTTTTAGTATTGATTATTTGGACGTTGCTTGTATTGACAGTTAAGTTTGCAAAAGAACATAATCGATATGTAAAGTATATTGTAGATGGTAGGCCAATCACTTTGATCAAAGATGGAAAAGTTGATGTGAATGAGTGTCTCAGGTGTGGGATTTCAGCAAATGAATTAATGTTTAAGTTAAGAGCGAATGCTATCTACGAAGTTGAAAATGTCAAAAGAGCCGTCTTGGAACAAAATGGCCAATTAACAATGATAGAATTTGGGGATGAAAGTATTCGGTATCCAATCATTGTAGATGGACAAGCAAACTATGATGTGTTGGAATTGATTAATAGAGATATCGAATGGTTGGCTGAACAAGTGCAAAAGGAACAGTACAAAGGAATCAATGAAATTTATTTAGGGGAGTACCTCTCTGGTAAACTAAAATTATATGGGTATGAACAGAATGAATAAAAATAGGATGAGACGAAGGCCAAGAATGCCTTTCGCCTCATCCTATTAAATTATGGAGAAAATTCTTTTCTAATACTCACCAGAAAACAATTCATCCAATTGTTTTTGAACGTCTTTATTTTCTAAGAATTCATCATACGTTGTATCTGCACGGTCAACTACACCTTTGTCAGAAACAGCGATAATACGATTCGCTAATGTTTGAATAAATTGGTGGTCATGTGATGCAAATAAAATAGCACCAGTGAAGGCCATCAAGCCATCATTCAAAGCCGTGATCGATTCTAAATCCAAGTGATTTGTAGGATCATCTAAAACAAGTACGTTTGATTTAGACAACATTAATTTAGAGAGCATCACACGCACTTTTTCGCCCCCAGAAAGGACGTTTACTGATTTCAGGACGTCTTCACCAGAGAATAACATTCTTCCTAAGAATCCACGTAAGAACGTATTGTCATCTTCTTCTTTACTTGCAAATTGGCGTAACCAATCTAAAATCGTCAAATCAGTGTCGAAATCTTTGCTGTTATCTTTCGGTAAGTAAGCTTGAGTGGTTGTAACCCCCCAACGAACGCTACCAGTATCAGGAGTAATTTCACCCATAATCACTTTGAATAAAGTGGTTGTAACGATATCATTATCTGCAATGAAGGCTACCTTATCAACGTTATTTAAAGAGAATGAGATATTGTCCAGAATCTTCTTACCATCAATTGTTACAGAAACATTTTCTACGTGTAGTAGATCATTTCCGATTTCTCTATCTGGTGTAAAGCCAACAAATGGATAACGACGTGAAGAAGGTTGGATATCATCCAAAGTAATTTTGTCCAACATTTTTTTACGAGAAGTCGCTTGTTTGGATTTCGATGCGTTCGCACTGAAACGAGCGATAAAGTCTTGTAATTCTTTGATTTGCTCTTCTTTTTTCGCATTGGCATTGGATTGTAATTTTGCCGCTAATTGGCTTGATTCCAACCAAAAATCATAGTTCCCAACATATAGTTTGATTTTTCCGAAATCAAGATCAGCCATGTGCGTACATACTTTATTTAAAAAGTGACGGTCATGGGAAACGACGATAACTGTATTTTCAAAGTTGATCAAGAATTCTTCTAACCAATTGATTGAGCGAGTGTCTAATCCATTGGTCGGCTCATCTAGTAGTAAAACATCGGGTTTACCGAATAGGGATTGCGCAAGCAACACTTTAACTTTTTGGCCAGCTGTTAGTTCACTCATTTTTTGGTCATGTAAACTTTCAGGAATGTTTAATCCTTGGAGTAAAACTGCTGCTTCTGGTTCAGCTTCCCAACCGTTTAACTCTGCAAATTCCCCTTCAAGCTCAGCCGCTTTGATTCCATCTTCATCCGTGAAATCTTCTTTCATGTAGACAGCGTCTTTTTCTTTCATTACTTCATACAATCGTTTGTGACCCATGATAACCGTTTCTAAAACAGTATTTTCTTCAAAGTCAAAGTGATTTTGTTTCAAAATAGCCAAACGTTCATCAGGGCCTAAAGCAACATTTCCAGTTGTTGGTTGGATATCGCCAGACAAAATCTTTAGAAACGTTGATTTACCGGCACCATTAGCACCAATCAAGCCATAACAGTTACCAGGCGTGAATTTAATATTTACATCATCAAAAAGTTTGCGGTCTGAAAATAGCAAACTTACATCATTTACAGTAATCAATTGTTTTCCTCACTTCATATAGAATAGTTAAACCTCTCTGCATTATAGCGGGGAAACCTTACTTTTTCAAGGAAATCTATTGATATTCATAAAGAGTAGAACAAAAATAAAATTAGAATTCGTTTTTTTCTTCAAATTTTTCGACATAAATTTTATTAGCGGATAAATATCCTGTTTCACATTTCAAGCGAGGAACTCCCCAACTAGAGAATTCGATAGCCAAAACGTCTACGATTGCACCTTTAGAGATAGGTCCTTTTTTTGTAGAAAACTCAGCAGAGGTGTAATAAAAATCATCTTGAATCATTTTAACCAAACCGGGGTTAGTAGTGAAATAGTTGCTCATGTCCTGTTGTTGCACATAAGATTTATTTGCAGTAAGATAGCCTTTGTCACATTTCAAACGAGGTATGCCCCAATTAGAAAATTCAATCCCTAGAACTTTAACGATGACTCCTTTGGTGATCGGTTCTTTCTTAGTAGAAAATTCAGCCGAAGTGTAATAAGCGTCATCAACGCTCATCTTAATAAAGCTTGGGTTCGTAGTGAAATAGTTGCTCATGTCCTGTTGTTGCACATAAGATTTATTTGCAGTAAGGAAGCCTTTGTCACATTTCAAACGAGGTATGCCCCAATTAGAAAATTCAATCCCTAGAACTTTAACGATGACTCCTTTGGTGATCGGTTCTTTCTTAGTAGAAAATTCAGCCGAAGTGTAATAAGCGTCATCAACGCTCATCTTAATAAAGCTTGGGTTCGTAG
>NZ_MIKA01000004.1 GCF_001730295.1 Enterococcus plantarum | reverse complement strand
ATACACCTGTTCCCATGCCGAACACAGAAGTTAAGCTTCTTAGCGCCGATTGTAGTGAAGGGTTTCCCTTTGTGAGAGTAGGACGTCGCCACGCTAAAGTGTTGTCTTGGAGGTTTAGCTCAGCTGGGAGAGCACCTGCCTTACAAGCAGGGGGTCGGCGGTTCGATCCCGTCAACCTCCATTTTTTGAGCCGTTAGCTCAGTTGGTAGAGCATCTGACTTTTAATCAGAGGGTCGCAGGTTCGAGCCCTGCACGGCTCATAGAAATATTTTGCGGGTGTGGCGGAATTGGCAGACGCACTAGATTTAGGATCTAGCGCCTTACGGCGTGGGGGTTCAAGTCCCTTCACCCGCATTTTTAGTCTCGTTTTATAACTAGGCGATTATAACGCCGGCTTAGCTCAGTTGGTAGAGCATCTGATTTGTAATCAGAGGGTCGAGGGTTCAAATCCTTTAGCCGGCATCCAGACTGCGGAAATAGCTCAGTGGTAGAGCACCACCTTGCCAAGGTGGGGGTCGCGGGTTCGAACCCCGTTTTCCGCTTAGCCTTTTCAAAACGCCGGGGTGGCGGAACTGGCAGACGCACAGGACTTAAAATCCTGCGGTGAGTGATCACCGTACCGGTTCGATTCCGGTCCTCGGCATTGCTTTGAAGCACTATGAATGGCAATTCTAAAATTGACAAAATAGATGTGACAAGTACGAAGCAGATGAACACATCTGACTTTGATCCTTGCTTTAGCACCCATAGCTCAACTGGATAGAGTGCTTGACTACGAATCAAGAGGTTAGGGGTTCGACTCCCTTTGGGTGCATAGTTGAAATGTTTGACTACGGATTAGAAGGTTCAGAGAATTAGTCCCTTTTAAGCGTCTAGTCTTTTTTTATTATTATAGCTACGGGAAGTAGCTCAGCTTGGTAGAGCACTTGGTTTGGGACCAAGGGGTCGCAGGTTCGAATCCTGTCTTCCCGATTTAGAGAACAGAGTGATTACTCTGTTCTTTTTGTTTGGTTAAATAATTAGCTATCTAAATTTATTTATCTTTTCTTATCAAATTAGGCATTCTCCTTTATTAAACAGTTGAAGTTATGTATAATTAAGGTCAGTATTAGTCAAGGGAAAAGGATGAGTGTGATGAGTAATCAAAATACTTCGGATTTAATAGAAGCATATTTAAAAAAAATTCTTGAAGAAAGTAGTAAGATTGAGATTCGTAGAGCTGAAATGGCTCATTTATTCAATTGTGTTCCCTCCCAGATTAATTATGTTATCAACACACGTTTTACAATCCAACGTGGCTATTCTGTAGAAAGTAAACGTGGGGGCGGTGGATATATTAGAATCGCCAAAGTTCAAATTTCTGATAGTGATCAATTACTAAAACAAATTGCCCAATTCACAGGTAGTGAACTTTCAGAAAAAGATGCGCTGACATTTGTACAAAAGTTATATGAAGAAGATGTAATCAGCAAAAGAGAAGGAAATCTGATGTTATCTGTTCTAGGAAAATCAGTTTTAGGTAAAGCAGGACCAAATGAAGAATATTTACGTGCTCAATTGTTGCAGTCGTTTTTAGAACGTTTGAGCTACGAGGAGGAATGATAGAATGGATGAATTATTTACAGAAAGTGCCAAGGCGGTACTAGCTATTGCACAAGAAGAAGCAAAATATTTTAGGCATCAATCTGTGGGTTCAGAACACTTATTATTAGCATTAGTGTTAGAACAAAATGGAATTGCAGGGAAGTCATTACGCCAGTTAAACGCAGATAAAAACGATATTCGTGAAGAAATTGAACACTTAACTGGATATGGAACTGTTAAGGCTTATCCTAAAGGTACGTATTTACCTTATTCTCCTCGAGCAAAACAAATATTTGCTTATGCAGGTGATGAAGCGAAGCGTTTAGGTGCTCCAAATATTGGGACAGAACATATTTTGCTAGGGTTATTAAGAGATGAAGATATCTTGGCTTCACGTATTTTATTGAATTTAGGGTTAAGTTTATCTAAAATGCGTCAATTGCTAATGAAAAAAATAGGTGTTACAGATCCACAAATGAGTGGGAATGTAGGACGCCGTCGTAATAGTCAAGCTCAAAAAGCTGCACCAAAAGGAACGCCAACTTTAGATTCCTTGGCGCGTGATTTAACTAAATTGGCACGTGAAAAAGATTTAGATCCAGTGGTTGGACGTTCACAAGAGGTTAGACGTTTGATCCAAATTCTAAGTCGCCGTACAAAGAACAATCCTGTTTTAGTTGGTGAGCCTGGTGTGGGTAAGACTGCAATTGCTGAAGGGCTGGCTCAAAAAATTGTGAATGGTGAAGTTCCTGAAGATATGCTGGAAAAACGCTTGATGATGTTGGATATGGGCGCTTTAGTTGCTGGTACCAAATATCGTGGTGAATTTGAAGATCGTTTAAAGAAAGTAATCGATGAAATTTATCAAGACGGAGAAGTAATTTTGTTTATCGATGAATTGCATACCTTGATCGGTGCCGGTGGTGCAGAAGGTGCAATTGATGCATCAAATATTTTAAAACCAGCACTTGCAAGAGGAGAATTGCAAACGATTGGTGCAACAACATTGGATGAATACCAAAAATATATTGAAAAAGATTCAGCGTTGGAGCGTCGTTTTGCTCGTGTACAAGTGGATGAACCGACTGCAGAAGAAGCTGAAGAAATTTTAAAAGGGTTACGTTCTCGTTATGAAGAACACCATGGTGTGGAAATCACAGATGATGCATTACATGCAGCAGTTCAATTATCTGTGCGTTACATTAACTCTCGCCAGTTGCCAGATAAAGCAATTGATCTAATGGATGAGTCTTCAGCTAAAGTTCGTCTAGATTTAGCGGATGAACCTTCTGAAATCAATAATTTACGCGTGGAGATTGCTGGTTTAGTTCAAGAAAAAGAAGAAGCCATTCAGTCACAGTCGTTTGAAAGTGCAGCAAGACTACGCCAAAAAGAGAAAAAACTAGCCCGCAAATTGGAAAATATTCTATTATTAGAACAAAAAGAAGCTTCTGGATATGCCAATCAGGTAACAGAACAAGATGTTGCGAATGTTGTTTCACAATGGACGGGTGTTCCACTACAGCAGTTAGAAAAGAAAGAAAGTGATCGATTACTTGAATTAGAAAGTATTCTCCATCATCGAGTAGTTGGTCAAGATGAGGCTGTTAAAGCCGTATCACGTGCCATCCGTAGAGCCCGCAGCGGCTTGAAAGACCCTGATAGACCAATTGGTTCATTTATGTTTTTAGGCCCAACAGGTGTGGGTAAAACCGAGCTTGCCAAAGCGTTAGCTGAAACAATGTTTGGTAGTGAAGATGCTCTTGTTCGAGTAGATATGTCTGAATTTATGGAAAAATACAGCACTAGTCGTTTAATTGGTTCTCCTCCAGGGTATGTAGGGTACGAAGAAGGCGGTCAGTTAACCGAAAAAATCCGTCAAAAACCCTATTCTGTCATTTTATTGGATGAAGTAGAAAAAGCACATCCAGATGTCTTTAATATTCTATTACAAGTATTAGACGATGGTCATTTAACGGATTCTAAAGGACGTAAAGTTGACTTTAGAAATACGATTTTGATCATGACATCAAATATCGGAGCAACGGCGATTCGTGAAGAAAAAAATGTCGGTTTCAATGTAAAAGATCTGACAAAAGATTACGATGCGATGCAAAAACGAATTATGGAAGAATTGAAAAAAGCATTTCGTCCTGAGTTTTTGAACCGTGTGGATGAAACAGTTGTCTTCCGTTCATTGGATCAAGAAGAAATTCATGAAATCGTAAAAATCATGAGTAAATCGATCGTTCAACGATTGAAAGAGCAAGACGTTAATGTGAAAATCACCGCAGCGGCTATTGAAGTGATTGGAAAAGTTGGATTTGATCCAGAGTATGGAGCACGACCAATTCGTCGAGCATTGCAAAAAGAGGTTGAGGATCGTTTAAGTGAAGCATTACTTTCTGGTCAAATCCATCTAGGTGATAAAGTAACTATTGGTGCCAGTAAAGGTAAAATAACGTTGAATGTTAAATCACCTAAACCTGAACAAGTATTACAAACAATTTAATCATAAAAACTGTGCAAAACGAATCTGTTTTGCACAGTTTTTGTGTTGATAACTATAAATCAATAGTCTTTATTTTGTGAAAAATAAGCGGTAAAATAAAGAGTGACTATTGGAATGTTTGTGAACCTGTGCTACTATAAAACAGTTGTTAGAAGACTGTGTAAAAAGATAAACATATTATTTTTAAACAAGTTTGTTCATAAACGAACAGAGTGATCAAGCTTTTAAATTATCTAGCTTTATGAGCTAGCTCCTCAGGAAAAAGATAAAAATGGATTGTGGCAGAGAGCGCCACCCTCAATTTTTCCTATTTTCCAGTCAGAGCTGAACATGCTCATACAGCTTTTAAAGGAGGACACAATATGATTGAAGTTATTGCGACTGCTGAATCTATTGATCAAGCGGAGGCATTATTAGCAGCCGGTATTGACACGCTATATATTGGAGAAGAGATGTTTGGATTGCGCTTGCCGACGTCTTTTTCACGTGAAGAACAGCGAACTATTACTGAAAAAGCACATGAAGCCGGTAAAAAAGTGACGGTGGCATTAAATGGGATCATGCATCCTGAAAAAATGAAGAAAGTTCCAGAATATTTATCATTTTTGGAGGACATAAAAGTGGATCAAATAACAGTCGGTGATCCAGGGGTTGTCTTTGTGATGCAGCGTGATGGAATCGGTATTCCCTATATTTACGATGGTGAAACCTTAGTGACGAGCTCTCGCCAAATCAATTTTTGGGCAAAGCGTGGAGCAATTGGTGCAGTATTGGCACGAGAAGTTCCTTTTGAAGAGATGAAAGCAATGAAGGATAACTTGATGGTTCCAGCTGAAGTTCTTGTGTATGGTGCTACATGCATCCATCAATCAAAGCGCCCCTTACTACAAAACTACTATAATTTTACTAAAAATGATGAATCAACTGGTAAAGAGCGAGGTTTATTCATATCAGAACCTAAAAAAGAAGAGACACACTATTCAATTTATGAAGATAGTCACGGTACACATATATTTGCAGATAATGATGTGAACTTAATAGGTGAACTGGACAAGCTTCATGGACATCATTACACAAAGTGGAAGCTTGACGGGATCTACGCGCCAGGAGAAAACTTTGTGAAAGTTGCTAAATTGTTCGTAGAAGCTAGAGAAAAACTAGAATCAGGTATTTGGTCCAGTGAGCAAGCACAAAAAGCGATTGAACAAATTGAGACCCTTCACCCAGAAAATCGTGGGTTAGATATCGGATTCTTTGATTTGGATCCAGACGAGATAAAATAAGGAGAAAAAACACATGACAAACGAACGAACATTGAAGCGTCCTGAGGTCTTAGCACCAGCAGGGACGCTAGAAAAACTAAAAACAGCCATTCATTACGGTGCAGATGCGGTATATATCGGCGGAAATGCTTATGGTTTACGCAGCCGAGCAGGTAATTTCACAAAAGAAGATATGATTGAAGGCGTAGCATTCGCTAATGAACATGGAGCGAAAGTTTATGTGGCAGCAAATATGGTCACGCATGAAGGTAATCAAGAAGGAGCAGGGGCCTTTTTCAGAGAAATTCGCGATGTTGGTATTTCTGCAGTAATCGTATCTGATCCGGCTTTGATTGAAATTTGTGCAGCGGAAGCACCGGGCTTACCAATCCATTTGTCTACACAAGCTTCAGCTACCAACTATGAAACACTGGAATTTTGGAAAAATGAAGGATTAGAACGTGTTGTTTTGGCGCGTGAAGTATCGATGGACGAAGTGGCAGAAATCCGTAAAAATACGGATGTTGAGATAGAAGCCTTTATCCATGGAGCGATGTGTATTTCTTACTCAGGTAGATGTACGTTATCTAACCACATGTCGATGCGGGATGCAAACCGCGGCGGTTGTTCACAATCTTGCCGCTGGAAATATGAGCTTTATGATATGCCTTTTGGTGCTGAACGTACAAGTTTAACAGATAAAGGCGAAGTTGAAGAAGAATTTTCAATGAGTGCAGTGGATATGGCGATGATTCAGCATATTCCAGAGTTGATTCAAAATGGTGTCGATAGTTTTAAAATAGAAGGACGGATGAAATCAATCCACTACGTTTCAACTGTAGCAAATGTGTACAAAAAAGCAGTAGATACCTATATGGAAGATCCTGAAAATTATGAATGCAAACAAGAATGGATCGATGAACTCTGGAAAGTGGCACAAAGAGAACTTTCAACTGGTTTTTATTATCATGTACCGACGGATGAAGAACAATTATTTGGAGAACGCCGCAAGATCCCTCAATACAAATTTATCGGGGAAGTTATGGCATACGATTCTGAAACAAAAGTCGCAACAATTCGCCAAAGAAATCATTTTAGTGTGGGTGATGAAATTGAATTTTACGGTCCTGGGTTCAATCACTTCCATCAAACAGTAGAAGTTATGTATAATGAAGAGGACGAGTCGATTGATCGAGCACCAAATCCAATGATGATTTTAACGATGCCAGTTGAAAAACCAGTGGCTGTTGGTGATATGATTCGTAAGAAAAAATAAATACTATGATTGAGGGATTCGCTATTACAGCTTATCCCTTTCATTGCAAGGAGGATAAGTAACTATGTCAAAAGAATATGATTATATCGTCATCGGTGGTGGGAGTGGAGGAATTGCTTCTGCTAATCGTGCCGGTATGTATGGCGCTAAAGTATTACTAATTGAAGCTAGTGATATCGGTGGAACATGTGTCAATGTGGGCTGTGTACCTAAAAAAGTCATGTGGCAAGCAAGCTCAATGATGGAAATGGTAAAACGCGATACACAAGGGTACGGAATGGATGTAGAAGTAAAAGGCTTCAGCTTTAAGAAGCTTGTTGAAAATCGTGAAGCGTATATTGATAACTTACATGCGGCTTATTACCGTGGATTAGATAGTAACAAAGTAGAGGTTTTAGCTGAGTACGCTACATTTATTGATGATCATACAATTGAAGCCGGTGGTGAAAAGTATACAGCACCTCATATTTTGATTGCTACAGGCGGACGACCTAAAAAATTAGGCATTCCTGGTGAGGAATACGCGATAGATTCTAACGGTTTCTTTGCTTTAGAAGAACTACCAAAACGAGTTGTATTTATTGGTGCGGGCTATATCGCAGCTGAACTTGCTGGAACTATTCATGGATTAGGTGCGGAAACTCACTGGGCATTTAGAAAAGAACGGCCATTGCGAGATTTTGATGATATGCTATCTGAAAAAGTAGTTGAACATTACCTTGAAGATGGAATGCACATTTATCCGAATTCAATACCTCATTCAATTGAAAAACTTGAGTCTGGAGAATTAGTGATTACCTTTGAAAATGGGACTAAAATTACGGCAGACAGTATTGTTTTCGGAACTGGTCGCCAACCAAATACAGATAATTTAGGATTAGAAAATACCCACATTGAATTGTCGGATAAAGGCTATGTGAAGGTTGATAAGTTCCAAAATTCAACACAGGCTGGCGTTTATGCAGTAGGAGATGTGATTGGAAAAATAGATTTGACACCAGTTGCTATTGCTGCAGGAAGAAGATTATCCGAACGTTTATTTAATGGAAAAGAAAATGAATATTTGGATTATGAAACAATCCCTACAGTTGTCTTTACTCATCCAACAATTGCGACTGTTGGACTAACAGAAGCACAAGCAAAAGAAAAATATGGTACTGAAAATATCAAAATATACAGCTCAACATTTACACCAATGTATTTTGCACTAGGGGAGTATCGCCAAAAATGTGATATGAAGTTAGTGTGTGTTGGGGAAGAGGAAAAAATCGTTGGACTACACGGAATCGGTTTAGGTGTGGACGAAATGCTGCAAGGATTTGCAGTAGCTATAAAAATGGGTGCTACGAAGAAAGACTTTGACAATACAGTAGCCATCCACCCGACAGGTTCAGAAGAATTTGTCACAATGAGATAAAAAATAAGGATGAGAAAAAACTGAGTTTAGTTTTTCTCATCTTTTAATTTTTGATAGTTCAGTGTGATTTATTTATACAGACAAATTATATTAGGAGTAATAGTTTAGTATGAACTTTATAAACAGCTATGTTAAAAAAATAGTTAAGAAAACTATTTTCCTTAGTACTACATTGGTGGTTTTTATGACAGTAGGATTAGTTTTCATATTTATTGTTAAGGGGTTTAAAATGCCTCATGCAACGATAGAAGATATAGTAATAGTCCTTATTCTGGGTTTTTCATTGCCAATCATAATTCTTGGAATAGTAATAGGGTTACCACTTTTAAAAATAAATTATCAGATCAATAAGTACCTTACTGAGAGTCAAAAGCTAGAGCAAGAGGAATTGTATACTGTGCTTAAAAGAGAATGTTCAGACAAAGAGGCTAAGTGGCATCTTCAAGCACGCTATAGCAATCAATTTATGGTTCTCTTACCAGATGTTATTATAAAAAGAGATGACTTGTCATCATGCAAACGGTTTGGCACAAAGCAGTATCGGAAAGGGACCTATTATCGGGTGAAATTTAAGTTAAAAAGCGGTAAAGAGAAAGTGATTGACTGTTCTTCGACACTTAGCGTGGATGCTACCATCAGATGGTGGGAACAAAAATAGGTTAGGCCTATCATTGATCATGGCCTAACCTATTTTAATTTGTTCGTGCAAGAATAGCCTGTGTGATTGTGAACAATTTATTTTTAGCATCAGTAGATGTTTCAGGTAATTTAGTAATACCTTTCAAAGCTTGTTGTGTATACTTTTCAGCAAGTTTTTGCGCTTTAGTGACACCGCCAAATGAATGAACAAGTTTGTAGATTTTATTTGTCTCAGCGTCTGTTAGCGCTTCTCCTTTTTTAAGGTAAGGAAGTAACGTTCCACGGCCTTCTTCTAAAGCATATAAAAGCGGCAATGAATAAATCCCTTGACGGACATCTTCTAGAACAGGTTTGCCGATTTGTTCTGGACTTTGTGTATAGTCTAAAATGTCATCGATAATTTGAAAAGCAATCCCGATATTTTCCCCGATCTGACCACAATTTTTAGCAAACCGCTCTGAAGTTCCACTTTCGTAAGCGCCGACGAAGCAGCTTAATGAAAAAAGCTCAGCAGTTTTACCAGAAATATTTTCGAGGTATTGATCGATCGTCATATCAAGATTATAGCGATTATCCATTTGGCCCAATTCACCACTCAATATTTTTTCCATACTTCTAGAATTCAGTTGGATACTCTTTAAAGACGATGAATAGTCAGCAAGTAGTTTAAAACAGCTGACAAATAAATAATCACCAGCATAAACGGCTGTACTATTACCGAATTGAGAACGTATAGTTGGCAAGCTGCGTCTGATATCTGAATCATCTACAATATCATCGTGAATCAGCGTTGCAGTGTGCAGTAACTCGATAGCTGCAGCTAAAGCAATAGCTTTTTTGCTCTCTCTATTCTCGCCAAATTGTGAAAATAAAAGTTGGTATGCTGGTCGTAATAGTTTGCCGCCAGAGTGGATCATGGACATAACAGCATTTTCGACCTCTTTATTTTTTAAATTAACGCTATTTTCCATCAACTTCAGTGTAGTATTTAATTCTTTAGCTAGTTCAGGATATGTTTTCCACATAGGATGAATGTTCATAAGATGACTCCTTCGATTGTACTCAGTCAAGCCAAAATGTTACTGGAAATATTGGCTCCATTTATGTTTCGTTGTCGATTCGTAATTTAATTGAAATTGCCGTAAGGTTTGAACATGGCGTAATAGGTAATTTGCTGCGATTCCTATCGCGATTCCGGATAATAAGCCGATAAATGAAAGGAACGGTAGATAAAGCATCGGAGCCCACGATTGAGCAAAGAAACAAGTGGTCAATAGTTGTCCAACATTATGCAAAAATCCACCAGCTGCACTGATTCCGATAATACTGACACGTTTTGGTCCTAATTGCATGATGACGAGCATACCTAAATAACTAAGTAATGCACCACTAGCACTATAAAAGAAGGTAGAAATTGTTCCCCCAAGTAACATCGTTAAAATCAACCGCAGACAGACTAAAAAGAAACTGTCCCTTTTTCGCATGGTAAAAATGGCAATAATAGTAATCAAGTTAGCCAGTCCTAGTTTTGCACCTGGAGCGAAAGCAAAGGGATAGGGAATCATATTTTCAATTAAGCCGATAATCACGCCTTGGGCAACCAACATGGATATATAGATGTTTTTTTGTAATTTGCTCATAATATACTGGCTGCTTAATAAATCAAACTGCCATCCTCACTCCCGTCAGAAGCTTCAACTGTGATGAATAAATTATGTGGTAAGCAAGCAATCGGTGTTTCTCCTGCTTTAGATATCCATCCTCGTTGTACGCAAATTTGATCTCCGCAGTTGGTTTCAACCATACGGATTCTGTCTCCGCTGACTTCGATCAAGTTGTAATCACCATCAGCTGCTTCGTATTTGTATGTATAAGTGGGGCCATCTTCTTTTAGCTCGAAGACTTTTATGACTTCGCCATCCACTTTTAAGACTGCTTGTTTTGAAGCATCGTCTTGGGCAGTATTTTGTATGCCAAAAACAACAAGGGGCAAGAAAGAACTAATTGTTAAAAGTAA
Source organism: Enterococcus plantarum (assembly GCF_001730295.1). Taxonomy (GTDB): domain Bacteria; phylum Bacillota; class Bacilli; order Lactobacillales; family Enterococcaceae; genus Enterococcus_L; species Enterococcus_L plantarum. The sequence goes on along the minus strand of NZ_MIKA01000004.1, from coordinate 95,286 downwards.
AATAATGGCAATATCCCATGGACGTATATAACTTTTTTGAATAAATTCTTTAAAATTCAACTCTTTCCTCTCCTTTGTAGTTTTTAGTTGAATATATCTTATCATAATGAGAAAAGAAAGTTCTAGGAGCAAACCTAGAACTCTCTTAGATTGTTACTATAAATAGGACTTATTTACTGCCGTATCTAGATTTAGGTGTTCCGTACCACCATTTACCTAGTGTACGTTGTACCCAAGGGATAACCCAGCGGTCTAAACCAAGTGCACGTCCAGAGCCATTCATTAAAGCGAAGGCTACAAAGATAAACCAGATGTTTACCCAGTAGAACATACCTGATAGACAGAAGGCAATTGTTAAACCGATTGTAGCTGCACTACTTATCCAAGTGAACAATCCAGCGATCAATGCTAAAGCGATCAAGACTTCAACAATCGTCATGAATTTTTGCATGAATAACGCAACTTCTTGGTTAGGCATCATGAATTTCATCACACTCTCAAACCATTTAGGCATGTGATCGAATACTTGCATTGGTTCTTCACCATATGCGTAGCTTAAACCGAATTGAGCAGCTTTTGCTGTAGTCTCAGTTGTTTCAGCTCCTGCAGCAGATGCACCAGTTGTTACTTGTTCTTGTAACCATGGGAATGGGAAGGCAACTTTGTCCGTAAACCATGAACCATCACCGAACCAAGTGCTTGGTTTCAAGTAATCGCCAGTTCCGACAATTTTCTTCATCGACTCGACTAACCAAACCATACCGTAGAATACACGCAATGGAACGCTCCATAAAACATTACCATAACGAGAAGAATGTCCACGTGTTACATTACGGTCATCTTTAATATGGAAGAACTCGTGCATGATATATTGGAACATGTAGTAACCAGAACGGATGTCAAAGAAATATTTCAAGTTAACGATATGTTTCATAATGATTGCTAAGAAACCGCTAAGGTGGATTTTATCAAATAAGTTTGCTACACCCCATTTAGCGCCGACAGAAACCATAAAGCCTTGATAATTTCCTTTGAATTTGTGTTTTTCACTACCTTTGATGTCAGCTACGATATTTGCAGCCGCTGTATGGCCAGTTTGCTCAGCAGCTTGAACGATTTGCGGAGTTGGCGTTTCAGGGAATTCTTCGTAATACACCAAGTCACCAACGATATAGATGTTTTTATCTTCATATCCTTTAGCTTGCATAAATTCATTTGCAATCAAACGATTGCCACGAGCTGATTCTAAACCGAAGTCAGCAGCATCAGAAGTTGCTTTAACACCAGCAGTCCAGATCAATGTGTGCGTTGCAACAGAAGAACCATCTTTTAATTTGATATGGTCTGCAGCGACTTCTACGATTGGCGCATTAAGTAATAATTTTACATTTTTCTTCTCTAAATAACGTTCAGCTTTCGCTGCATCATTGCGAGATAACATGTTTAAGATTGTCGGCATTGCTTCAACGACCATTAATGTAAATTCATTAGGATCAAGCTTGAAATCTTTTGCAAGACGATCTTTCCAGTCGATTAATTCACCGATCATTTCGATACCAGTAAATCCTGAACCACAGACAACAAATGTTAGCATTGCCTTACGAACTTCTGGATCGGGTTCGATTGCTGCTTTTTCAACTGTTTCCAAAATATGTTCGCGAATTTTCAGAGAGTTTTCAAACGACCATAAAGTAAATCCATGTTCCTTCACTCCAGGAGTACCAAAATCATTTGGCTCGCCACCCATACCGATAATCAATTGGTCAAATTCATAAGAACCTAACTTGGTTTGAACGACTTTTTTGTCTTTATCGATACCAGTTACAGTGTCTGTTACAAGGGTAACGTTCTTTTTACGTGAGAATAAACGTTGCAAGTCATATTGGATAGCAGAAGGCTCAACACGTCCTCCAGCTACTTCATGCAACTCAGTCATCATGGTGTGGTAAGAGTGACGATCAATTAAAGTAATCTCAACGTCAGAATCTTTTTTCAATTTTTTTGCTAAAAATTTAGTAGCTGAAACTCCAGCATAACCAGCTCCCACAACGACAATTTTTTGCTTTGTCATTGATAATCCGCTCCTTAAAAAAATAAAATAGAAAATGATAATAATTACACAATCGAATTCATTATATAGCGATAATCGGGATTTGTCTAATAACAATTTATAAATATAGGAAATAAACTTTTATTATTAAAAAAGTGTGAAAAACGGGTAAATTTTTGTCTTTCTTTTGTAACTTTAATTGACATAATTGAATTTTTCTATAGAATGTAAATTATATCACAAACTTAATTTGTGAATGTTTAAGAAAAGGAAAAGGTGAACAAAAATGAAAATGAACAAAATTGTAAAGGGCTTCACAGCTATCGCACTTTCATCTCTTTTACTAGCAGCATGTAACTCAGACAACAAAAAGGATACCGCTAAATCATCTGATTCAAGCACGGCCACATCAAAAACAGCTGAATCTTCTAAAGCAACAGAAAAAGAAGCTGGTGCAGATTTACAAGATGGTACGTATAAATTAGAAGAAAAGAACGAATCGAACGGTTACCGTGCAACATTTGAAATGACTGTTAAAGATGGTAAAATCACAGAATCTAACTACGATAATATCAACGCTGATGGTAAATCAAAAGCGGATGACAAAGACTATAATAAAAATATGAAAGAAAAATCAGGCGTAGGCCCAGCGGAATACATCAAAGAATTAAACGATTCTTTTGTTAAAGCACAAAGCGCTGATGGTGTAGAAGTCGTAACAGGTGCGACTCACTCTAGTGAATCATTCCAAAACTATGCACAACAATTAATTCAAGCAGCTCAAGCTGGTGACACTAAAACAATCGAAATCGATAATGGTGCTGATCTTAAAGATGGCACGTATTCATTGAAAGAAAAAAATAATTCAAATGGCTACCACACAGAATTTTCAATCGTTGTTAAAGATGGTAAAGTAACTGAATCTAACTACGATAATGTGAATGATGAAGGCAAATCTAAAAAAGATGATGCTGATTACAACAAGAACATGAAAGAAAAATCAGGCGTAGGCCCAGCGGAATACATTAAAACATTAAACGAAGAATTAGTAAAAACAATGGGTGAAGAAGGCAAATCAGCTGCTGATGTAGAAGTCGTAACAGGTGCAACTCACAGCTCTCATTCATTTGTAACGTATGCAGAACAATTGATCAATGCTGCTGAAAAAGGCAATACTGATGAAATCGTTGTAGACAACATTGTAATGAAAAAATAATTTTTCATAGAATAAATTGAAAGATAATGATGTGAGTCTGGGACAGAAGCATTTCATCCCGAGAAATAAGAAGGGATTGCTTCTGCTCTCACCGTTTATTCGGATTTAGGGTGTGAAACAAAAGTGATTTTTACTTTTGTCCCACACCCTTTTTGCTTTGAATCTCCACGACTGGCTTTTTGCAAAGTGGATGATGAACAGTACTTGGCGACAGGAGGAAGAGAAGCAACCACACTAGGAATCACCAAGCGCTCTTATTCCGAATATCCAAATAGTAATCAGTGGAAGATATCGTACAAACGAATTGCCAAGAATCGAAGAGCATGTGACTGCAAGGAGCGTTGTTTCATTGTCTTGATTTACATAGTGCGATGTCCTCCTAGAAAATATTATTTTTAATTGATCTAAAAACACCAACAAAAATAGAAAATCCTTCCCATTAATGCCAAAAAGCGCTACTATAAATAAGACAATTTTTCTATTTAGAAAGAGGGATACGATGAAAAACAAAAAATCGCTAATCATTTTAATAGCAGCACTATTTTTAGTTATTTTAGCAGGATGCAATGCGAAGAACCAAGGGACAAAAATCAATAAAGAACCTTATTCGGATCAACAATCATTGTTAGGAACCTATGTCCAAGTGAGAATTTATGACGACGGTAAAAAAGATGTATTAGAAAAAGCCTTTGATCGTGTCAAAGAATTAGGCGATAAAATCACAGTAAACGAAAAAGGCTCGGAAATTGATGCAATCAACGAACAAGCTGGAATCAAACCAGTTAAAGTTTCTGATGATATTTATCCATTGTTAAAACGAGCATATGAATATAGTGAAGATTCTTCAGGTGGTTTTGATATGGCAATCGGACCAATCACGCAATTGTGGCATATCGGCTTTGACGATGCCCGCAAACCATCGCAGGGGGAGATTGACCAAGCATTAAAATTAGTTGATTATCATAAAGTAAAATTAAACGATGAAGATAAAACAGTTTATCTTGAAGAAAAAGGTATGCAACTGGATTTAGGTGCAATCGCAAAAGGATTCATTACAGACGAGGTCGTGAAAGTGCTAAAAGACAATGGCGTAACAACAGCAATCGTGGATTTAGGTGGTAATGTTTATGTACTTGGACATAGCCCACGCGGTAAGGATATGGATTGGAATGTTGGGATTCAAGATCCGAACAAAGCACGCAATACGGTGATAGGAACAGTTCAAGAAAGCAATAAGACTTTAGTAACTTCTGGTATCTATGAGCGCTTTTTAGAAGTAGATGGTAAAAATTATCATCATTTATTTGATCCTAAGACGGGCTACCCTTTTGATAATGATATTGCTGGTGTGACAGTAATTACAAAAGAATCAATCGATGGTGACGGATTATCAACAGCTGTATTTTCTATGGGGGTCAAAAAAGGGTTGGAGTATGCTGAAGGATTGAAAGATGTTGACGTGATTTTTGTGACAAAAGAAGATAAGGTCTTTGTAAGCAAGGATATTGAAAAAGAATTTGAGTTAGGAAAAGATTCAGGTTATACGATGGGTGATCGTAAAGATCTGAAATAAGGAGAACAGATATGTCATTGAAAGTATTTTTGCAAGTAGTGGAAATTCAGACAAAGTTAGCCAGTCTGTTTCCCTTTGCAATTGGGGTATTATTTTCTATTGCTTATTTCAATCAGTTTCAATTAGGGTACACAGTTCTTTTTTTCACTGGGATGGTCGTCTTTGATATGGCGACAACAGCGATAAATAATTATATGGACTTTAAAAAAGCGAAGTCCGAAGTATATAAATATGAAGAGAATATTATTGGCAGTTCTGGAATCGCACCCGTTATTGTAAGAAATATGATCTTTGGGATGATTGCTTTTTCAGCAGCGATCGGGTTCTTTTTAACCGTCAAAACAGGTTGGTTGTTCTTAGTGATGGGCGGTGTATGTTGTTTTATCGGTATTTTTTACACCTTCGGACCGATCCCGCTCTCTCGAATGCCTCTAGGTGAGGTGTTTAGTGGATTTACCATGGGACTTGGGATCTTTGCGATGACAATTTATTTGAATGTACAAGAGGATCGTCCGTTCTACCTAATGCTTGATTGGCAGCGTGGAACATTCGCTTTGAACGGAAATTTATGGGCGTTATTTGCTATTGTTTGGGCATCTTTACCCATGGTGTTTACGATTGCCAATATTATGTTGGCGAATAATTTGAGGGATTTAGATACGGATATTGACAATCATCGCTATACGTTGGTTTATTATATTGGACGGAAACAAGGCGTGATAGTATTCCAATTATTGATGTTTACTTGTTATTTAGTTATTTTGATTGGCTTACCATTTGGTGTATATCGTTGGCCAATTCTGACCGTATTTTTATCGTTGCCTATTGTTTGGAAAAATCTCCAATCATTTAAGAAAGACTTGCCACACCCTAAAAGTTTTGGGTATTCAATAAAAAACTTGATGGCGTTTAACGGAAGTTATTTATTAGGTTTGTTACTGACGATTAGTTTAGAAAAAATATAAATAAAAAGAAGGAAGCAGAGACCAACAACGGTTTTGTTTCCTTCTTTTTTAGAAAAGTACTCTATACTTGCAACGGATTTAAGGAATTTCTAATATTTTTTATGGTGTAAATTCTAAATCGTTGGATTGATACTACTTAGGCTAATTTCGCCAGAAGACAGCACTTTGTCTGTTTTATCTTGAAGTGTTACAACAAGCTCACCGTGTTCGTTGATTGCTGTGGCGATTCCTTCGTAGTTGACACCTGCTTGTGTAAATGAAACAGTTTTACCAAGGACAAAGGATTTTTGACGATATTCTTCTAGAAAATTTTGATCAGGTAAGTGATTCAGTATGCGATAAAATTGGTTCCAGATAGCACCAATTAATTCATTACGTGTCATTGTAGGTTCTTTTTCTGGGAATAAAGAAGTAGCTTTTTCTCTCAGTTCTTCTGGAAAATCATCTTGTTTTAAACAAAAATTGATCCCCATACCAATGATGACATTTGAAATTTGTCCTGATTCAACATCGCTCATGGCTTCTGATAGAATCCCACAGACTTTTTTGCCATTGATATAGATATCGTTGACCCATTTGATTTCAGTTTGTACAGAAGTGAAATCATCCATGGCTCGAGCGATTGCTACTGCCATGATTATGGTATATTGTGCCATTTCTTCAAAGTTTTGATTAGGCCTCAATAACATGCTCATATAGATACCGCTACCTGCTTTTGAGAAAAAAGGTCGACCGAATCGTCCTTTAGGGGCTTCTTGAATGTCGGCTACGATCAAAGTATTATCTGGTTCGCCATTAATCGCTGCGAGTTTAGCATCTTTCATCGTAGACTCTGAGGCACTTAAAACGGTGATTGAAAGTTTAGGTGTTTTCGAATCTAGTGATAAACGAATTCCTTCTGCAGATAAAACGTCGGATTTATCATAACGATAGCCTTTGTTTCGGCTACTGGAAATAAGGTGTCCTTCTTTTTTTAATTCATTGATTGCTTTCCAAATGGCTGTTCGAGATAAGGAAAGTTGTTGCGCCATTTCTTCTCCGGAAATAAATGAGGGTGTTTGTTTCATTAATAAGGTTAACACCTGACTTTTAGTAGACATAATATTCGCTCCTTTATAATAGTTTCATTGTATCTGATGAAAGGAATGGGGGTCAACCACAATACAGCTGAATGAGGAGAAGAAAATCCATCTAAGGATGTATGTTTTCTTTTGAAAGGCTTGCTATACTTAAATAGTAGGAACGAAGAACACTGAGCAAAATTGTTCTGGGAATAGAGAATTTCAGAGATGGAGTGGGGAAGAATGGAAAAGCAACAATACGTTTGTGATAAGTGTGGAAATGAACAGTATGTTTCCGATCAGTTTCAAGCAATAGGAGGAAACTTTACGAAAATATTTGATGTGCAAAATAAAAAATTTATCACAGTCAGCTGTACGAGATGTGGCTTTACGGAACTATACCGTGGCCAAACGACAGACGGTTGGAATGTGTTAGACTTTTTGATGGGTGGTTAATAGCCTCTAGATAAAAGTGGCTGGGACTGAAACTGTTAATCCTTAAAATAAGAAGGGATTGCTTCTGCTCCCATCGTTTATTCGCATTTAGGGTGTGAAACAAAAGTGATTTTTTACTTTTGTTCCACACCCTTTTTTAACCCAATAATAATTGATCGTCTTTTAATTCGGTACCACTATTTTTGTGGAACATATCCATTAATTCATTGACAGTCAACTCTTTTTTCTGATCAGCAGGTACTTCTACCACAACTTGGCCTTGGTGAAGCATGATCAAACGATTGCCGTAACGAATCGCATCTTCCATGTCGTGTGTCACCATAAATGCCGTTAAATTTTGTTCTTGGATCAACTGTTCAGTTAGCTCCATAACAGTGATCGATGTTTTAGGGTCAAGTGCTGCAGTGTGTTCATCCAATAAAATCAATTCTGGTCGAATCAAGGTAGCCATGAGCAACGTGATTGCTTGTCGCTGTCCGCCAGATAGTAACCCAATTTCTGTGCCTAAACGGTTTTCTAGTCCTAAATTCAAACTAGCTAATTGTTCTTTGAAGAAATTGCGGTCATGTTTACGCACACCATTTCCTAAACCACGTTTTTTTCCTCGTTTCATAGCAAGGGCCATATTTTCTTCTACAGTTAAACGAACAGCGGTCCCCATCTTAGGGTCTTGAAAAACACGGCTGATTTGTTTAGAGCGAGCAACGACACGTTGTTTTGTGATGTCTTTGCCATTTAAAGCTAGCTGACCTTCTTCTATCGGTAATGTTCCAGCAATACTGTTTAACAAAGTAGATTTACCAGCGCCGTTTCCGCCTATGATCGTAATGAATTCACCTTGGTTGATCGTTAAATCGATTCCTTTTAATACGTGGTTTTCATTAACCGTTCCGCGTTCGAAATATTGGTGCAAATTTTTGATTGTTAATACAGGTTCCATTAGTTTGCCCCTCCTTTACGTTTTCCTAGTTTAGAAAAGCCTAATTTTTTTTGAATCAAAGGTGAAGAAAGACAGATGACCAGGATAATCGCTGAGAATAATTTCAAATCTGCCGGATCAACACGTAATTCTAAAACGCATGCAAGGATAAAGCGGTACAAGATCGCACCGATCACAATCGTAATCAACCTTAAACCAAGTGATTTATTCTTAAAGAGAACTTCGGCGATGATGATTGAGGCAAGTCCGATAACGATTGTTCCAATACCAGAGTTTAAATCGGCAAAATTATTATTCTGTACAAGTAAAGCACCTGCCAAAGCAATACAACCATTTGAAAGCATATAACCGATGATCTTCATGTTATCTGTTTTAATTCCGTTCGCTTCACTCATCTCAATGTTGTCACCCGTAGCTCGCGTAGCCAGGCCAATTTCAGTCTTGAAGAATAAAACAAGTAGAAGGATAACGATAAATACAATAATTGCACCGACAACTATCGCGCTGTTGATTTTAGAAAAACCTAATGATTGTGCATGAGAGAAAATGGAGTCTGTGCCAATCAAAGAAATGTTTGGAGCGCCCATGATTCGTGAGTTGATACTGTAAAGGCCAGTCATCGTAATGATTCCCGCCAATAACGCAGGGATTTTTAGTTTTGTATGCAGAAGGCCTGAAACAAGACCCGCCAGCATACCAGCAATAAATGCAAACAGTAATGCAATAATAGGTGCAACCATATAATGGACATCAAATAAAGACTGGATCGATGCAGGCCAAGTAGTTGGGTCTTTTGCTAAAATAACAGCGGCAACAGCGCCACCTAATGGAAAGCTCCCTTCAGTGGTTAAGTCGGCAATGTCTAAAATACGGTATGTCAGAAAGACTCCGATGGCTAATAGTGACCAAAGAAGGCCTTGAGAGGTTGAGGAAAGTAATATGTCTAACAATAAAATCAGCTTCTTTCAATAATATTTATGTATTTCCCGCAAAAATGCGGAGAAATTTAAGGTGCTTTGATCGTATCTGGATCGATGTCCAAAGCTTTTGCCATATCTTTATTTACGAAAAGTGTTAAGTCTTTTGCTTTTTCAACAGGCATTTCGGCAGGTTTTGCTTCACCTTTTAGAATTTTTGCCGCCATAGCACCTGTTTGTTTACCAAGTGATTGGTAATCGATTCCCACAGTTGCCAATCCGCCTTCTTCAACTTGCTCAATTGAACCTGCGATGACGGGAATTTTGTGTTCTTTTGCTACTTCGCCGATAACCGCAGCGGCCGAAGCGAAGGTGTTGTCGGTTGGAATGTAAATCGCGTCGACATCTTTTGCTAAGCTAGTTGTTACTTGTTGGACATCATTTGTAGAGTTGGCAGTTAAAACTTTAGAGTTGATTCCAGCATCTTTTAGGGCTTTTTCAGCCATATCCGCTTGAATTTTAGAATTTGCTTCGCCTGCGTTATACATGATCCCAACGGTTTTCGCATTAGGTACGATGTTCAATAATAAAGAGATTTGTTTATCAATGGGTACGATATCAGTGGTTCCAGTAACGTTACCTCCAGGTTTCTCATCTGATTTGACTAATTTCGCACTAACTAAGTCAGTAACTGCTGTGACTAGAATTGGAATATCGGTTGTTTCGTTTACTAATGATTGAGCGGCAGGTGTTGCAATTCCCAAAAGTAGGTCGGGTTTTTCTTTGACCAATTTTTCACTCATACTTTTCAATTGTGCCTGATCGTTTTGTGCATTGCTGTATTCAATAGTTAGGTTATCGCCGTCTTTAAAGCCGTTTTCAGCTAACCCTTCTTTGAATCCTTCAAACGCTGCATCAAGTGACCCATGTTCAACAGGCTGTAACACACCGATTTTCTTACTGTCGCTGTTTGCGCCATCATTTGCTTTTTTACCGTCGCCACATGCGCCAAGAGCCAATAAAGCTACTGCTGATATGATACTTAATCCGACTAATTTCTTTTTCATTTTGATTCCTCCAATTATAATTGATAAAACAAAAAATCCATTCAGACAATATGCCTAAATGGATTGATAAAAGTCGTAGGTAAACACTTCTTCATTCGCCACTTAGGATTGTCTACGTGGCTGTTTGTTCAGTACAAAGCGCTTTAGCCATCATAGATACAAAAACAGGTTTTTGCTGTTTGTACCCACGATTGCATGAATACAAAACTATCTAAAGTAGCTAAAGTAAGCTTTATTCAGTTGTGGGTTGATTGAATGTGTCATAGAAATCCCTCCGCAAATTGAATTGTGTATAGTATAAGGGAAAAGCAAGCCAACTGTCAACAGATTATTTTAAATTTTCTGAACATTCATTTAACAACGATGAATAAAAAAGAGTATATATTTGTGAATTATTTAAATTAATAGTAATAAATCATTTGAAAATAGATATCTTTATGAATGTAAACGGATTCGTGGTAATATTTAGTTGAATAAATAGCAATTACTTAGGAGGATGTATATGATTTCGAAAAAATTAATTACATTAGGCACGTTAGCAGCAACAGTGTTGGTATTAGGCGCATGTAATGGTGATAAGAAAGAGTCTAAAGATAGTTCTTCTGATAGCAAAACAGAAACTTCAATGAGCTCAAGTGTGGATGCAGTGAGTGGCGCTTCAATTAGTGATAAACCAGAAGTGATCGAAAAAGCGTTGAGCAAAGACGGTAACTGGATTGTTGCAGCAACAGCGGATCTTACGTTTGATAAAGATGTAACAGTTGCGGGTGAGTTCCATGATAAAGGGGAAGCTTCAGGCGATATTTATAGAAAATTAGCGTTATATGCACAAAATTCAGATAAAAAAGTTACAGCTGAATACACTGTAACGGTTCCTCAATTGATTGTTGAAACAGAAAACTTCAACATCGTTAATGGGACTGTTAAAGGTGATATCTTAGTTAAAGCGAATGGATTTGTCTTAAATGGAACAAAAGTTGAAGGGAATGTAACGTTTGAAAAAGAAGAATACAAAACTTCAGCAACATTAGACAAAGAAGGCGCTGAAATTACTGGAGAAACGACCGTTCAATAGGGAAAAAACAGTAGAAGACATTCGATTTTTATCGAGTGTCTTTTTTCGCAGTTGATAGGGTCTTTTAGACTCGCGAAAACCCTTGACTTTTGCTATAGAAGGAAGTACAATGTATAGATGCAAAAACTATCTGAAAAATGACAAAGCAGGAGCGAAATATTGTCCGTTCCGGTTTTTAATAGGGAAACAAAAGTAGAAACGCACGAGAAATTTTCAAGAGCACATTCTATTTTTGGTTTTTTTTTGCCTAAAAACTGCAAAAAATGCTCAATATTACAGATATTTAATATTTGTAATATTAAAGAAATATTTTCGGTTAGTGTTTTGATAGACTTTTAATTAGAGGAGTGAAGAGCTTGGCTGGACACGTAGTAAAATACGGAAAACACCGCGAACGTAGAAGTTTCGCCCGGATCAGTGAAGTGTTGGAATTACCCAACTTGATCGAGATTCAAACAGACTCTTACCAATGGTTTTTAGATGAAGGACTAAGAGAAATGTTTGAGGATATTTTACCGATCGATGATTTTCAAGGGAATTTATCTTTGGAATTTGTGGATTATGAATTAAAAGAACCTAAGTATACGGTAGAAGAAGCGCGTGCACATGACGCAAACTATTCTGCACCGTTACATGTTACGCTAAGATTAACGAACCGTGAATCTGGAGAAATCAAATCACAAGAAGTATTCTTCGGTGATTTCCCTCTAATGACTGAAATGGGAACATTTATCATCAATGGTGCAGAACGTGTTATCGTTTCTCAATTAGTCCGTTCACCAGGTGTTTATTTCCATGGAAAAGTAGATAAAAATGGTAAAGAAGGCTTTGGCTCAACAGTGATCCCTAACCGTGGCGCATGGTTAGAAATGGAAACTGATGCAAAAGACATTTCTTATGTACGTATCGACCGTACACGTAAAATTCCTTTAACTGTATTAGTTCGTGCCTTAGGTTTTGGCTCTGACGATACAATTTTTGAAATTTTCGGTGAAACACTAAGCTTACGTAATACGATCGAAAAAGATTTACACAAAAACGCGAGCGATTCTCGTACTGAGGAAGGGTTAAAAGACATCTATGAGCGTCTACGACCTGGCGAGCCAAAGACAGCAGACAGTTCTCGCAACTTGCTGAATGCTCGTTTCTTCGATCCAAAACGTTATGACTTAGCGAACGTTGGTCGTTACAAAGTCAACAAAAAATTAGATTTAAAAACTCGTCTATTGAACCTAACTTTAGGAGAAACATTGATCGATGCTGAAACTGGCGAAATCATTGTTGAAAAAGGGACAGTATTAACTCACCAAGTAATGGAAACATTAGGTGAACATATCGATAATGGCTTAAACAGCGTCACTTATTACCCAAGTGAAGATGGTGTGGTTACTGAACCAATGACAGTTCAAGTAATCAAAGTTCTTTCTCCAAAAGATCCAGAACGCATCGTGAATGTCATCGGTAATGGTTATCCTGATACAAGTGTGAAGACTGTTCGTCCAGCGGATATCGTGGCTTCAATGAGCTATTTCTTTAACTTACAAGAAGACATCGGTAACGTAGATGATATCGATCACTTAGGAAATCGTCGTATTCGTTCAGTGGGTGAATTACTGCAAAACCAATTCCGTATTGGTTTAGCGCGTATGGAGCGTGTGGTTCGTGAAAGAATGTCGATTCAAGACACTGAAACATTAACACCACAACAACTGATCAATATCCGTCCAGTAGTAGCAAGTATCAAAGAATTCTTTGGTTCTTCTCAGCTATCACAATTCATGGATCAAACAAATCCTCTAGGTGAGTTGACACACAAACGTCGTCTATCTGCCTTAGGACCTGGTGGTTTGACTCGTGACCGTGCCGGCTATGAAGTTCGAGACGTTCATTATTCCCACTATGGCCGTATGTGTCCGATCGAAACACCTGAGGGACCAAATATCGGGCTGATCAATAGCTTATCAAGTTATGCCAAAGTGAATAAATTTGGGTTTATCGAAACGCCTTACCGTCGTGTTGATCGTGCCACAGGAAAAGTAACCGATCAAGTGGATTACTTAACTGCTGACACAGAGGATCACTATATCGTAGCGCAAGCAAACTCACGTTTGAATGAAGATGGAACATTTGCTGAAGAATTAGTAATGGCTCGTCTGCAAAGTGAAAACCTTGAAGTAACCATCGATAGAGTCGATTACATGGACGTTTCACCTAAACAGGTAGTAGCTGTTGCGACTGCATGTATTCCTTTCTTGGAAAACGATGACTCCAACCGTGCCTTGATGGGTGCCAACATGCAACGTCAAGCAGTGCCGTTGATCCAACCTCGTTCACCACTTGTGGGAACTGGTATGGAATACAAATCAGCACATGACTCGGGTGCCGCTTTACTATGTAAACATGATGGTGTCGTTGAATATGTGGATGCATCAGAAGTACGCGTTCGTCGTGACAATGGCGCATTAGATAAGTATATGGTCACAAAATTCCGTCGTTCAAACTCAGGAACAAGTTACAACCAACGTCCAATCGTTCTTTTAGGCGAAAAAGTTGAAAAAGGCGATACATTAGCTGATGGACCTTCTATGGAAGAAGGCGAAATGGCTTTAGGGCAAAACGTCCTTGTTGGATTTATGACATGGGAAGGGTACAACTACGAGGATGCGATCATCATGAGTCGTCGTTTGGTGAAAGATGATGTCTATACTTCTATCCATATCGAAGAATATGAATCAGAAGCTCGTGATACAAAATTAGGCCCTGAAGAAATCACGCGTGAAATTCCAAACGTTGGGGAAGATGCTTTGAAAGATCTTGACGAAATGGGCATTATCCGAATCGGTGCTGAAGTTAAAGATGGCGACCTATTAGTAGGGAAAGTAACGCCTAAAGGGGTAACTGAGTTATCTGCTGAAGAACGTTTACTACATGCAATCTTTGGTGAAAAGGCGCGTGAAGTTCGTGATACATCTCTACGTGTGCCTCACGGTGGCGGTGGGATCGTTCATGATGTGAAGATCTTTACTCGTGAAGCCGGAGACGAATTATCTCCAGGCGTAAACATGCTAGTTCGTGTGTATATCGTTCAAAAACGTAAAATCAACGAAGGCGATAAAATGGCCGGACGTCACGGTAATAAAGGGGTTGTATCCCGTATTATGCCGGAAGAAGATATGCCATTCTTACCAGACGGTACACCAATTGATGTCATGTTGAACCCACTAGGGGTACCATCACGTATGAATATCGGACAAGTACTAGAATTGCACTTGGGTATGGCTGCTCGTCAGTTAGGTATCCACATTGCAACACCAGTATTCGATGGTGCTAATGATGATGACGTTTGGGAAACTGTTCGTGAAGCGGGCATGGCTCGTGATGCGAAAACAGTTCTTTATGACGGACGTACTGGTGAACCATTTGATAACCGTATCTCTGTTGGTGTGATGTACATGATCAAATTGGCCCACATGGTCGATGATAAATTACATGCCCGTTCTATTGGACCATACTCACTTGTTACCCAACAACCACTTGGAGGTAAAGCTCAATTTGGTGGACAACGTTTTGGGGAAATGGAAGTATGGGCACTGGAAGCATACGGTGCAGCTTACACATTACAAGAAATCTTAACGTACAAATCTGATGACGTTGTTGGTCGTGTGAAAACATACGAAGCCATCGTCAAAGGTGAACCAATTCCAAAACCAGGCGTTCCAGAATCATTCCGCGTATTGGTGAAAGAATTACAATCACTTGGATTAGATATGCGCGTATTGGACATTGAAGAACAAGAAATCGAATTACGTGATATGGACGATGATGATGATGACTTGATCACTGTTGATGCCCTAACAAAATTCGCGGAACAACAATCAGCGAAACAATTAGAAAAAGAAGCAGCTGAAGCAAAAGAAGCAGCTGATGCAGTGCTTGAACAAGAAATAGAAACTGCTGAAGATACAAAAGACTAATTGTTTCACATTTTGTATAAAGTGCCAATGAAATCCGTTAGTTGTGGACTAGAAAGATCAACCTGATTGTTTCTAGTTCCAAACTACGGTGAATAGCTCATTCAGCTTTTCTAACTAATTGAATGGAGGGAATCCCTTTTGATCGATGTAAATAAATTCGAAAGTATGCAAATAGGTTTAGCTTCTCCAGAAAAGATCAGAAGCTGGTCTTACGGTGAAGTAAAGAAACCCGAAACGATTAACTACCGTACGTTAAAACCTGAACGTGAAGGTTTGTTCTGCGAACGCATTTTCGGCCCAACTAAAGACTGGGAATGTGCGTGTGGAAAATATAAACGTATTCGTTATAAAGGTATCGTTTGTGACCGTTGTGGTGTAGAAGTAACTCGTTCTAAAGTTCGTCGTGAACGTATGGGACATATCGAGTTAGCAGCACCCGTTTCACATATCTGGTATTTCAAAGGTATTCCATCTCGTATGGGTCTTGTTTTAGACATGAGTCCTCGTGCTCTGGAAGAGATCATTTACTTTGCATCGTATGTAGTAATTGATGCTGGAGATACATCTTTAGAGAAAAAACAATTATTAACAGAGCGTGAATACCGTGATAAACGTGATCAATATGGTCAAGGGTTTACTGCAGCAATGGGTGCAGAAGCGGTTAAACAATTATTGGATAACGTTGATTTAGATGGCGAAGTAGCTGGCTTAAAAGAAGATTTAAAATCAGCACAAGGTCAAAAAAGAACGCGTGCAATCCGTCGTTTAGATATTTTAGAAGCATTCCGTGCCTCTGGAAATCTACCAAGCTGGATGGTTATGGATGTCATCCCTGTAATCCCACCAGATTTACGTCCTATGGTTCAATTAGAAGGTGGACGTTTTGCAACTTCTGATTTGAATGACTTATACCGTCGTGTGATCAACCGTAATAACCGTTTGAAACGTTTATTAGATTTAAATGCGCCAAATATCATTGTTCAAAATGAAAAACGTATGCTGCAAGAAGCAGTCGATGCATTGATTGATAATGGTCGTCGTGGCCGTCCAGTTACAGGACCAGGTAACCGCCCATTGAAATCTCTTTCTCATATGTTAAAAGGGAAACAAGGTCGTTTCCGTCAAAACTTACTAGGTAAACGTGTGGATTACTCTGGTCGTTCAGTTATCGTCGTAGGACCTAACTTGAAAATGTACCAATGTGGACTTCCAAAAGAAATGGCGATTGAATTATTCAAACCATTTGTGATGCGTGAATTAGTTCAACGTGAAATTGCAACAAACATCAAAAATGCAAAACGTAAAATCGAACGCGGAGAAGATGAAGTTTGGGATATTCTAGAAGAAGTTATTCAAGAGCATCCAGTATTGCTTAACCGAGCACCTACACTACACAGACTTGGTATCCAAGCTTTTGAACCTGTGTTGGTTGAAGGTCGTGCAATCCGTCTTCACCCATTAGTTTGTGAAGCCTATAACGCCGATTTCGATGGAGACCAAATGGCCGTTCACGTTCCGTTGAACGAAGAAGCACAAGCAGAAGCACGTATGCTAATGTTAGCTGCTCAAAACATTTTGAATCCAAAAGATGGTAAACCAGTTGTAACACCTTCTCAAGATATGGTCTTAGGTAACTATTACCTAACAATGGAAGAAGAAGGACGTGAAGGGGAAGGTATGATCTTCCGCGACATGAATGAAGCTGTTTTAGCATGGCGTAATGGATACGTACATTTACACTCACGTATCGGTGTTCAAACAACATTACTTGGTGACAAACCGTTTACGGATTGGCAAAAAGAACGTATTTTGGTCACAACTGTAGGTAAGATCATCTTTAATGAAATCATGCCTGTAGAGTTCCCTTACTTGAATGAACCAACTGATTACAACTTGACAGTGCAAACGCCTGACAAGTATTTTGTAGAAGCTGGTACAGACATTCCTACTCACATTAAAGAGCAAGAATTAGTCTTACCATTCAAGAAGAAAAACTTAGGAAATATTATCGCTGAAGTCTTCAAGAGATTCCATATCACTGAAACTTCTAAGATGCTTGATAGAATGAAAGACTTAGGGTATAAACATTCGACTCATGCTGGTATGACTGTTGGTATCGCCGATATCATGGTATTGCATGAGAAACAAGAAATCATTGATGATGCCCATAAACAAGTTGAAAATATTACGAAACAATTCCGTCGTGGTCTGATTACAGATGACGAACGTTATGAACGTGTTATTGCTGTTTGGAACAAAGCCAAAGATGAGATCCAACAAAAACTGATCGAAAGTATGGACGCTAAAAATCCGATCTTCATGATGTCAGATTCAGGAGCCCGTGGTAACATCTCCAACTTTACTCAGCTTGCTGGTATGCGTGGACTGATGGCCGCTCCAAACGGACGTATCATGGAACTGCCAATCATCTCAAATTTCCGTGAAGGACTTTCTGTCTTGGAAATGTTTATCTCTACCCATGGTGCTCGTAAAGGGATGACCGATACAGCCTTGAAGACAGCCGATTCAGGTTACTTGACTCGTCGTTTAGTTGACGTTGCCCAAGATGTTATTATTCGTGAAGACGATTGTGGAACTGACCGTGGTCTAGTGATCCAATCAATTCGTGAAGGGAATGAAATCATTGAACCGTTAGAAGAACGTTTACTTGGACGTTATACGCGTAAATCAGTGATGCATCCTGAAACTGGCAAAATGATTATTGGCGAAGATCAACTGATTTCAGAAGATCTTGCAAGAGAAATCGTGGATGCTGGTGTTGAAACCGTAACGATCCGTTCTGTATTTACATGTAATACCAAACATGGTGTATGTAAACATTGTTACGGCCGTAACTTAGCAACTGGTTCAGGTGTTGAAGTTGGGGAGGCAGTGGGTACAATTGCTGCTCAATCAATCGGAGAACCTGGTACTCAATTAACAATGCGTACGTTCCATACAGGTGGGGTTGCCGGAGATGATATTACTCAAGGTCTACCTCGTGTCCAAGAAATCTTTGAAGCACGTAATCCTAAAGGACAAGCAGTTATCACAGAAGTAACCGGTGAAGTAATCGATATTTCTGAAGATCCTGCAACACGCCAAAAAGAAGTAACAATCAAAGGGAAAACTGATACACGCACGTATACAGTTCCTTATACAGCTCGTATGAAAGTCGCTGAAGGCGATACGATCCGTCGTGGTGAGCCATTGACAGAAGGTTCGATCGATCCTAAGCAGCTGCTACAAGTTCGCGATGTTTTATCTGTTGAAAACTACCTATTGCGTGAAGTACAACGCGTTTACCGCATGCAAGGGGTAGAAATCGGTGATAAACATATCGAAGTAATGGTTCGTCAAATGCTTCGTAAAGTTCGTGTCATGGATCCAGGTGACACTGAAATCTTACCGGGTACATTGCTAGATATCGCTGAATTTAAAGATCGTAACTATGACACATTAGTAGCTGGTGGCGTTCCCGCAACAAGCCGTCCAGTCTTACTAGGGATTACAAAAGCATCATTAGAAACAAATAGTTTCTTATCTGCTGCGTCATTCCAAGAAACAACTCGTGTGTTAACAGATGCTGCGATTCGCGGTAAAAAAGACCCATTACTTGGTTTGAAAGAAAATGTTATCATTGGTAAGATCATCCCAGCTGGTACTGGTATGGCTCGTTACCGTAACATGGAACCAAAAGAAGTTGGCGTAGCGAGCGAAAATGTCTACAGTATCTCTGATATTGAAGCACAAATGGCTGCTGAAGATGCTTTGAATGAGTTGAATAAATAGAAAAAAAGAAAAAGGCTTGAAATCAATCGATTTCAAGCCTTTTTGCTTAGTAAAGCTTTGAAGCAGCTTCTTGATCTAGTACAATCGTTACGTTAGGATGTGTTTGTAATAAAGAAGCGGGTATTTCATTTGTAACTGGACCAAAGAAAGCACGCTTGATAATTATCGCTTTCTTTCTGCCGGTGGCAAAGAGCACAATTTCTTTGGCTTGCATCACACTTTTTGGTCCCATAGTGACGTAAAAGTCTGGACGCTCATTTTCATCGCCACCGACCTCGCTTAATAAAATATCTTTCATATGTTCAGTAGCGTCTTCCCCAACATAAGAAGTTAAATTTTCAAATTTTGTTGTTCCTGGTAGGTTCCCACAATAATGACCATCTGTTCCGATACCTAATAAGATCAAGTCTAATCCACCATCTTGTTCTACTCATTTATCTTGTGATAGATAATTATTTTCATCGAGTGGGTGTATATGACTCTCAGGAATTTCTGCAGATTGAAAGAATAGAGTATTGAGATTTGTCATAGTTACGCCATACCCTTGCTTTTGTTTAAAAGGAATTTCATCAAAATTGTAGTAATGAACGTTGTCAAAATAGGGTTTATTCTTCGTGTCAGCAACTAAGTATTCATACATTTTAACAGGTGTTGAGCCAGCAGTTATTGCTAAATTTACTCGTTTATTTTGATACATTTTACCTAATAAAATATTTGCAGCAACCCGGCTCATTTTTTCGTAGTTTTCTTCAATGATGATTTTCAAGTTATTCACATCTCCTTCTTTTTACTCAATTTATCATATGGAAACCATCCCATGTCAATTGTTTTTTCAAGCAAATCAATATCATTATTCTTTCATTCGGCTTATGATAAAGAAAAAGAAAGGGTGAAGGAATCATGGAACAACAATATGAAACGGCAATTTTTGCTGGTGGCTGTTTCTGGTGTATGGTCAAACCTTTTGACACTCAACCAGGAATCATTTCAGTTGTGGCTGGATATACTGGAGGACACGTTGAAAATCCAACATATGAACAAGTGACAACAGGAACAACAGGCCATACAGAAGCAGTTGAAATTACGTATGATCCAGTGATTATTCCATACGAAAAATTAGTAGAGACGTATTGGCAACAAACAGACCCAACGGATGCTTTAGGACAATTTGCTGACCGTGGTGACTCCTATCGTCCAGTCATTTTTTATGCTAATGAGAATCAAAAGGAAGCAGCAGAAAAATCGAAAGCGGCATTAGAAGCTAGTGGTCGTTTTACTCAGCCAATCGTTACAAAAATCGAACCTGCTCAGCCTTTTTATCCAGCTGAAGACTACCATCAAGATTATTATAAAAAACATAGTATACATTATAACCTGTATAAAGAAGGATCTGGACGTGCGGGGTTTATTCGAAAAAATTGGAAAAATAACTAATTTATGAATCGAGGATCGGACAGAAGTGTTTAACTCCGAGAACCAAGTAGGTACTGTGTAACATCAATTTGGCCCTTATTTTGCTTTAGCACTTAGAATTTGATGTGATCAAAGCAAAGGTAGTAGTTACTTCTGCTGCCGCCGTTTATTCGGATTCTTTGAGACTGAGATATGACTCGTAGAGTCGTGTCTCAGTTTATTTATTTACATACAAATACAAGGAATAATCCGATACTTAAAAACGGTACAAAAGGGAGCTGTTCCATTTTTTTCTTTAAAATGTATTGGTAAATAAAAAGAAAAAGCAGACCACTGCTACTGGCAATAAACAATATTAAGACAAGAGAGTTACCGCCTAAAAGCGCCCCCCATACAGTTAATAAAAGAATGTCTCCACCCCCTATGGAATCAGGCAAGATATAGTTTAACCCATGTAAACTAAAGAAAATAATTCCGCTAGTGAAAAAATAAATCGGTAAGGCTAGGTAAAAGTGTCCAATACATAATAAAATAGACAACGGATAAAAAATTTTAGGCTCAACGATTAAATAGAAAATATCTGTTAAAGATAAGATAACTGCTGTAAATAAAAAGGAAAGGGAATATAACGGGTGAATCGACTTAAAAGTTATATACAAGCAAAGAAATCCACCAATCACCTCACTGTAGAAATAAATGGATGATAATTTGTATCCGCAATAACGGCAACGAAAGCGCAGAAAAATAATGGAAATAATCGGAATCAATTCAGGAATCGTCAACTTAGTCTGGCAATAAGAACAATGAGAAGCAGGGAATAAGATGGATTTTCCAATAGGGATTCTTTCAGCAGCTAAACAAAGAAACGAACCCATCACACTACCAAAAACAAAATAAATCATCAACATATAAAAACTCCTTTCATAAAGAAATACGCAAATAACTGGCTTTTTAACTAGACAATTCTTTTTTTATTCGGAATAATGAAAGTGTGAAATGAGGCGAGAAGATGGAAAAAATAGCAATTGGTGTAGATATTGGTACGACTCAGACAAAGGCTGTCGCGTTTAGAAAAGATGGGACAGTTCAGGCATCGTTCTATGTTCGTTATCCGCTTATTCAGGAAACCGAAGGCATGGCAGAACAAGATGTCGATCAAATTTTTCAAGCGGTAGTTGCGTGTATCCAACAAGTAGTAAGTGCGGTGAAACCGCTTGAAATTTCACTAATCTCATTTTCTACGGCGATGCATGGATTGATCGTTATGGATAAAAATAATCAACCACTGACTCGAATGATTACTTGGGCGGATAACCGAGCAGAAAAATATGCGGAAGAGTTGAAGGATACGATTTTAGGAAAGACAATGTATCAAAATACAGGATTGCCGATGCATCCCATGACACCTTTTCATAAAATCCGTTGGCTAAAAGAAGAATACTATGAAATTTTCGAGCAAGCAGGGAAATTTATTGGCATGAAAGAGTATGTTTTTTATCGTTTATTCGGTCTGTATATGACAGACATTAGCACGGCTTCTGGGACGGGTTTTTTAAATATCCATGATCTTATTTGGGATCAGCAAGCCTTATCGGAAATGGATATTACCATCGAACAGTTACCGACACTGGTCACCCCCACCCATCAATTAACGGATTTAAGTGCTGAATGGTTGGAGCAATTAGGTTTGTCTACGAAAACAGTTTTTGTATTGGGAGGGGCAGATGGTCCGTTATCCAACTTAGGATTAGGCGCCATGACGAAAGGAATAGCTACATTGACGGTTGGAACAAGTGGTGCTTTACGGTATGTTGTAGAGCAGCCGCGTACGCATCCACAAGCTGAGACTTTTTGCTGCGTGTTGGATGAAAATCATTGGGTGATTGGAGGAGCGACAAGTAATGGCGCTGGAATCTTCGATTGGGCATGTGAGAATTTAGTGAAAGAAGTTCAAACTGAAGCGCGAAAATCCGGAGAAAATCCCTATGATAAGGTAATGGCATTAGTAAAAGATACGCCAACAGGAGCTAAGGGATTGATGTTTCACCCGTATTTACTTGGAGAGCGTGCACCGTTATGGAATGCAGAAGCTACCGGGAGTTTCGTCGGTCTGAAAAGAAATCATGATGACAAATTAATGATGCGTGCAGTAGTTGAAGGCATTTGTTTAAATTTGAAGCGTATTTTAACAGAATTAGAAGAGCTTGGTGGAACAGTGAAGGAAATTCGAGCTACTGGTGGTTTTGCTGATTCAGAGGAGTTTAAAAAAGTGATGGCTGATGTTTTTGGACATAACCTTTCATTAACTGAAAGTCTTGAAGCTTCAGCTTTAGGAGCTGTTTTATTAGGTTGGCAAAGTTTAGGTATAATACCAGATTTAGAAACAGCATGTGAACAAGTTGAGATTTATGAAATAGTTGAACCTAATGCTGAAAACTATGAAATTTATCAACAGATCTATCCCCTGTTTATAACAACGCAACAACAACTGTCAGCCAGTTATCATCAATTATCAAAATTAAGAGCGGATTTAGAATAAATTATTTTGACAAATACCTCTGAACTTGCTTTACTAGTAGTAAGAGAACGGGGGAAAGGAAATGAAAAAGTTATGGATCACTTCTTTACTGTTAGTAGGAATTTTTCTGACAAGTTGTGGATCTAGAGGTATCTCAGCAGAAGACGCTGGGGCGTTGTTTGTGGATCGTTTAGTTTATCAAAAAGAAAAAAATAATTTTGCTAAAGAATTTCGTGATGGCGAACAAGTTGGTAAAGAACTAGATCAAAATAGTAAAACGTTCGAAGAAAATTTTGTGAAAGGATTATCTTCCACAGGAGCAAAGGTTCCAGAAAAACAAGCAGATCAGTTAACAAATGAGCTATTGCAACAAGCAAGAGAAAAAGCAACCTATAAAATCGTTCAAATAGATGAAACAAAAACTGGCGCAACAATCTCTTATTATGTGACTGGCTTGGATTTGGTGAGTGCGATGCAAGAGATGACAAGGCAACTGGTAAAAGACACACTAGCAAATCCTGAAATAGCCAAAGATGAGCAAAAAACACTGGAAGCGACTTTTTCTATTTTAGAAGAACGAGTCAAATCAATTAAAATCAAAACAGATCCAGTTGAATTAACGTTACGTTTAGAGAAAGAAAAAGGGAAGTGGTTTGTACCAGATAATCAAAAAACGGCTGTCTCTAATTTGTTCATGTCATTCATCTCTGGTTCGAAAGATACTAATACGATGAATGAAGAACTGGAAGAAGCATTAAATGAAGTAGCTAAGGAAATTATCGATTCATTGGACACGTTACCGTTACCTTAATGTCCTAGTTTATAATTATTATTAAATGAGAAATAGTTTAATGATGAGGATTTTAGTGTACTTTTTCATTGTTTCGTACTACAATTAACTATAGATAAAAATTTAGGAGGATGATGTATAATGAAATTTGAACAAACTAAAGAAGTATTGAACCAACTAGTTGCGGATTTAAGCCAGTTTTCAGTGGTGATCCACCAAACACACTGGTATATGCGTGGCCCAGAATTCCTGACATTACACCCTAAAATGGACGAATATATGGACCAAATCAATGATCAATTAGACGTTATTTCTGAACGCTTGATCACATTAGATGGCGCTCCTTACTCAACATTACAAGAATTTGCTGATCATACAGGTATTTCAGATGAAATCGGCACATACGAACGTACAATTCCTGAACGTATGGAAAAATTAGTAGAAGGCTACCGTTATTTAGCTGATTTATACCAAAAAGGAATTGAAGTGTCTGGTGAAGAAGGCGACGATTCTACACAAGATATCTTTATTGCAAACAAAACAGATATCGAGAAAAATATTTGGATGTTGCAAGCAAAATTAGGCAAAGCGCCTGGTATTGATGCAGATTCACATGCGAAAACTCGTTAATCAAAAAAGTTAAATCTTCTAAAAGATAACATACTATCTTTTAGAAGATTTTTTAGTTTTCTTCGCTTTCTAGTTTCAGCTTACTACGTTCAATTGCGGCTTTCACTTGATCGAACCCAGTTCCACCGTATGAATGCCGACGCTCAATGGCTGTTTTTGATGATAAGGTTTGATAAATATCAGATTGGATCAAAGGTGTAATTGCTTGATATTGTTCTAATGGAACATCTTGTAAATAAATGCCTTGTTTTGTACAATCTAAAACTAATTTTCCAACCACTTCATGAGCTTGTCTAAAGGGCATTCCTTTGCTTGCTAGATAATCTGCTAGTTCTGTTGCATTTGAAAAATCTTTTTCAGTGGACTTTTCCATGATCTCTTGATTCAGTTTCATCGTCTCTACCATGCCAGCCATGATCTCTAAACTAGTTAAAATCGTGTGAGACGTATCAAACATGCCCTCTTTGTCTTCTTGTAGATCTTTGTTATAAGCTAGCGGCAATCCTTTTAAAACCGTTAAAAGGCTGAATAAATTGCCATATACACGCCCAGACTTTCCCCGAATCAATTCTGCCATATCTGGATTCTTCTTCTGTGGCATAATCGAGCTGCCTGTAGAAAAAGTATCTGTTAATTCAACAAATTGAAACTCGTGACTGCACCATAAAATGATTTCTTCGCAAAATCTGGAAAGATGCATCATTAGAATGGAGCTATTGCTAAGGAATTCTAAAATGAAATCCCGATCACTTACGCCGTCTAGACTATTTTCGTAAATGGAAGAAAAACCTAGTAATCCAGCTGAATAAGCACGATCGATTGGAAAAGTCGTGCCGGCAAGAGCTGCACAGCCTAATGGTGAAATGTCGATTCGCTTCAAGCTTTCGGAAAAGCGTTCTTGATCTCGTGTCAACATACCGTAATAAGCCATCATATGGTGAGCAAACGAAATCGGTTGTGCATGCTGTAAATGGGTGTAGCCAGGCATGATGGTCTCAATGTTCTCTTCGGCTTTGTGGACTAAAACTTGACGGAATAAGTGGATCTTGCTAATGACTTCTTGAGCGATTTCTTTTAAATAAAGATGCATGTCTGTAGCGACTTGATCATTCCTACTGCGGCCTGTATGCAATTTTCCTGCAACTGGACCGATTTCATCATGTAATAGTTTTTCGATATTTAAATGGATATCTTCGTTTTCTATACTGAATGTCAGTTCATCGGCAAGCAGTTTTTCTTGAATCGTCGTAAGTCCTAAAGTGATTTGTTTGGCTTCATCTTCTGTTAAAACTCCCGTCTTAGCCAACATTTTTACATGAGCTAAACTTCCGATGATATCTTGTTTGGCTAATTTTTGATCAAAAGGAATCGAGGCACCGAACGCATCGATCCATGCTTCGCTTTTTCCTTCAAAACGCCCACTCCATAATTTTCCCATACTGCACACCTCATTTATGTATTATTATTCATTATGATAAGAAAGAAGGTTGGACAGAAGTGTTTTACTCCGAGAAAATAAGAAGGAGTGGTTTCTGTGCCAACCGTTTGTTCTGATTTCTTGAGACTAAAATGAAGACATATCGATTTCCTTATTTCGATCCGCAGATCAAAAAGAAATTCTCCTCGGATAAGTCATTTAAAATAGGTGAATCGGATAACCTTATTTACAACAATGTAAAAGTTAACTCACGTATCGATTCAACTTAGAAAAAATAAGCATATCAGTGATTATTTTTTGTGTAGCGATGCTTGGACTTCTGCGTTGACTTTGGTTGGAAGTCCCCATAGTTTGATAAATCCGACAGCAGCGTCTTGGTCAAAGGTATCGGCAGAAGTATAAGTCGCTAAGTTTTCGTTGTATAAACTGTTTTCAGACTTACGCCCTTCAACGATAGCATGACCTTTGAAGAGTTTAACCCGCACTATGCCATTTACGTATTTTTGGGTAGATTTTAAGAAAGCAATCAAGGCATCAGTTAATGGGTTGAACCATAATCCGTCATAAATGATTTGTGATAATTGATTTTCAATGATTGGTTTGAAATGAGCTACTTCACGAACAAAGGTCAAGTCTTCCAACTCTTTATGCGCAGTCATTAGTGTGATCGCTGCTGGACATTCATAGACTTCACGTGATTTGATCCCAACCAAACGATTTTCCACATGATCGATCCGACCAATACCATGCTTACCAGCTAAATCATTCAAGTCTAAAATTAAATCGGATAACAGCATTTCGTTTCCGTTGATTGCTGTTGGAACGCCTTCAACAAAAGTTAATTCGATAATATCCGCTTCATCTGGTGCATTCTCTAAACTAGCAGTTAATTCATAAGCCCCTTCTGGAGGTGTTGCCCAGGGATCTTCTAAAATGCCACATTCATTGGCACGGCCCCAAAGGTTTTGGTCGACAGAATAAGGATTGTCCAAGTCCGCAGGGACGGGTACACCTTTTTCTTTGGCATAATTGATTTCTTCCTCACGTGACCATTTCCATTCACGAACTGGTGCAATCACATTTAACTCAGGTGCAAGGGCGTTGATCGCAACTTCAAAACGGACTTGATCATTCCCTTTTCCTGTACAGCCATGAGCGATTGTGGTTGCGCCAGTTTCGTGAGCTAATTCTACTAATTTCTTAGCAATCAGCGGGCGGGATAAAGCGGATACTAGTGGATAAGATTGCTCATAAAAGGTATGCCCTTGTAATGCAATCAAAGCGAATTCCTGTGCAAATTCTTCCTTAGCATCAATCGTATAAGAAGCAGAAGCACCAACTTCTAAAGCTTTATTTTTGATAAAATCCAAATCTTTCTTTTCACCAACATCTAAACAGCAAGCAATCACATCGTATCCTTCATCCACTAACCATTTAACAGCAACAGAGGTATCTAGTCCTCCAGAATAGGCTAAAACAACTTTTTCTTTCATGAGTAACACTCCTTATTTTCTAATTGTCTTTTTTGATTGTTCTCATCATATCACTTGAAAATGCAAAAATCAACACTTTTTATAAATAAATATACATAAAAATAAATATTTTAGGAATAATATACATTTTTACTTTTGAAAGGTGCGTAATATACATTACGCATATTTAGGTGTTTTCTATTTTGAAATTAGAAGTAAATTTTTTTTATCGTAAAAAATTAGAAGAAAAATAGTGGAAAACCTTAGAAATTCATTGACTTTACTAGTGATAGAAGGTATCATATTAAATGGTATTGTTTGCCCCACAATGAGCCCCGGAAACTCAAGTGAATGTCAAACATCGAATAGAAAATTGGAGGAAAGAATCGTGCGTACAACATATATGGCCAAATCTGGCGAAGTAGAACGTAAATGGTATGTAGTAGATGCAACAGATATCCCAATGGGACGTCTATCAACTGTAGTTGCTTCTATCTTACGTGGAAAAAATAAACCAACATTCACACCACATGTGGATACTGGAGATTTCGTAATTGTAATTAATGCTGATAAAATCAAATTAACTGGTAATAAAGCAAGTGATAAAATTTACTACCGTCACAGCCAATACCCAGGTGGGTTGAAATCTGTTACTGCTGGTGAATTACGCGATAAAAACTCTCGTCGTTTAATCGAAACTTCTGTAAAAGGTATGCTTCCTAAAAACACTTTAGGCCGTAAACAATTTACTAAGTTAAACGTATACGGTGGAGCTGAGCATCCACATGCTGCACAACAACCAGAAGTATTAGATATTACTAACCTAATTTAAGGAGGGAAATTCATTGGCTCAAGTACAATATATCGGCACTGGCCGTCGTAAAAATGCAGTTGCCCGCGTACGTTTAGTACCTGGTACTGGTAAAATTACTGTAAACAAAAAAGATGTTGAAGAATATATTCCACACGCTGACTTGCGTGAAGTTATCAACCAACCATTTGGCGTAACTGAAACTAAAGGCGCTTATGATGTAATGGTAAACGTTAATGGTGGAGGTTACTCTGGTCAATCAGGTGCGATCCGTCACGGAATCGCTCGTGCATTATTAGAAGTAGATCCTGATTTCCGTGCTGCTTTAAAACGCGCTGGACTTCTTACTCGTGATGCCCGTATGGTAGAACGTAAAAAACCAGGTCTTAAAAAAGCCCGTAAAGCTTCACAATTCTCTAAGCGTTAATATTGCTTATATATCAACGTTTCAAGGCACTTTCCAAATTTTGGAGAGTGTCTTTTTTTATGCCTTTGGGTACGAAAATGGGTACGACTTTTTCAAATCAATTCTTCTCGTAAGCGAAAGTTGTGAAGTGTGCTATCTTAGACCTGTTATTTAATTTGTACTTTGGCTTGTTGCAATCGCTGTTCAAATTTCTCATAAGTAGATAAATCAACAATATTTGGCGTATTCACATAAACCTCTGTTGTTTTGGTATCTGAATGTGTTAAAGCTCTTGAAATTTGTTCCGTTGAAGCCCCACCTTCATATGCTAAGGTACTAAAGGTATGTCGCAACTTGTGAGGTGTCGCATGAGCTAAATGTTGATGTCTACGCTTCACGGAATTGATACGATAATTGAGATAATCAATGTGAACAGGAACGTTGATATTGCCTTTTCTATCTGTATAAGTAAAAAGAAATTGGTCAGAAGTTTGCTTAATACAAACTTTTAATAATTCTTTTGCTTGCTCTTTTTTCCACCTTGTTAAAAGTTCAATCAGTGAAGTTGGTAAATGGAATTTAGTATTTTTTCGTCCTTTTGTAGCAGTTAAATTTCCGATTTTGTCTTTACTCTGAACAAGAAGAATTGTCCCTTCTTTTAAATCAATGTGCTTCCACTGTAAGGCATAACTTTCACTTTTTCGGTCACCTAGATTCAATGTGAGTGTAAATAAAACATAATCTTGAAAAGTTAGAAAATATTTTAGCTATGCTGAAATCATTGCAATAAAAAATACTCAAGTGATACTAAATTTGATTTTTAATCTTATCTTTGGTATGATGATTGTGCAAAACGATACTATATTTTTATCAATGAAGCACAAAAACCACTCTATGGTGAATAGAGTGGTTTTCTTTTGCATTCTTTGCGACTACGAATGAGTGGGCTAGAAGCAACTTGCTTTTAGCCATTGTCTTTCATTATTGAGTTTTTTTTAAACTTTCTAAATTTAAAGTATTACCAGACTCTGTAGAAAAATTGCCAATAGTATGTTCTATTGTTAATAGGCCACCATCTTGATGGTTTTCGTTCATTATAAGTCCGGTTATAGTTGTTAGGAACTCTTATAGTTCTATACTGAACATTATACAGACCGCTCCAAGTATTACTCCCATAACGATCTTGATCTGCAATGTTTGGAACTGTTTCAACCCAAGCTCTTGAAATTGGACCTTGTGATTTAGGGATTTTAAAATCGTTCATAGCTTCCTCTGGACTAGAATAGTTTTTTTCCAATGATGAGAGTTTGTTAGGTATTTCTGTAGAAGCATGTACTTCTGTCTGACTACATAATCCAAATAAGAATACCCCGCCGTACATAGCTGATATTGCCAATGCATTTACCTTTTTTTTCATTTTTTTTCCTCCTTAAAAATAGTTTAAGATTTTTCATTATATATGTTATTATGTACAGTATAACATATATAATGTTTTTATAAATAGATTTTTGACAAAAATGATTTTAAAGATATTTTTTTGAATGAAACTCTATTTTTTCTTTGCAACATTTTTTTAAGTTTTCTTCATGTAGCTGTTTGGGTAGTTGTTTTATCTCTGTTTTAAGGAAGGAGGAAGTTATGTTAAAAATAGAAAATTTATCTGTTGAACTATCGAAAAATGAAATTATTTCTGGACTGAACTTAGAGGTTTTAAAAAACGAAGTGGTTGGTGTCATTGCACCTAATGGTACAGGAAAAACAACGCTTTTTAGATCAATTGCAACCCTTATTAACCATAGTAGAGGGAGTATAACGATTAATAATTTTAAAGTTACTAAAGAAAGAGTGAATTATTTAAAACAATTCTTTTATTTTGAGAGCGCTGAAAGTTTGTACCAAAATTTGACAGTTAATGAACATCTTTTTTATGTGAAGGAGGTATGGAAGAGTGACATCTCTGTCGAAACAATCATTGATAAATTAAAAATGAGAGAGTATGCGAAAAAACGCATAAAGAATCTTTCTTTAGGCATGAAGCAACATCTTATTATTGCAATGTATTTGGTCAGTGATTGTCCCGTTCTTATTTTTGATGAACCCTTAAATGGACTTGACCCTTCTAGCGTCTCTATAATGATTAAGGTTATGAAGGAAATTCAAACAGAAGGGAAGATTATTTTGATTTCTTCACATGATTTGTACAATATAGAACAAATTTGTTCAAGAGTCGTTTTTATGAATGAGAAAAAGATTGTTTATGATACTGAAAATTTAGGTAATCTAAATTTGTTGTATAAACAAATTTTTGAAAAAGGAGGTCTTTTATAGAATGATTAAATTTGAAATTATAAAAATTGTTAGGGAAAAAAGCCTCTATTTACTGTTTTTGTTATTATTAATAATCTTGATTGCTCCTATTTTTTTTATGAATGGTGATCAGTCTTTTAAAAATAGTCAGTATGAACAGCGATTACAAAACAATAAGGTATTTTTAGAACAAACAAAAAATGATCCCACAGCCCGTAAAGTTATTGCTGAAGCAAAGCAAGAAAATAGTTATTTTGAAGAAGCCTTAGGTGCATTAAAAAACAACGATAACGAAAAGCTGTTACAAGTAGAATATAAATTAGAGGTTGCTTTACTAAACTCAATGAAAGAAGGATCTGTAGTGGCTGCTCCCCAAATAGAGCAGGAAAAAAAGGTTAGTGAACTTGATTATTTGATTTCCCATAAAATTGAACAAGTTGATTATTCGCTTAATAAAATTCCAGCGATAAACTATCTATATTATGTATTTTCTGATTTACTGCCCTATATGTATTTTTTATTTGTATCTTTTATTATCATTGCCAATTTTTCAACATTTGAAAAAAGAAGAAAAACGATTGATTTTTTCAATGTTTCCCCACTCGCTACTTCAAAAAAATTGTTAGTAAAAATTGTAGGAACAATATTTAGCGCATTATTGTTGATTTATATTAGCTTAGCTATTTCTTTTGTTGTCTC
Organism: Enterococcus plantarum; assembly: GCF_001730295.1. GTDB lineage: Bacteria > Bacillota > Bacilli > Lactobacillales > Enterococcaceae > Enterococcus_L > Enterococcus_L plantarum. The sequence continues at coordinate 63,716 of NZ_MIKA01000004.1, read as the reverse complement.
GGCATTAAAGAATGGAATTGGTAATTTTAATTATCCAGTATCAAAAATTACTGAGACTGGAAATGTTGAGATAATTTCGATTACAACGTTCATTTTCCAATGTGTTTTTCTTTTTTCTATATTGGTTATTTTCTTTTCCCTGGTTAGTTATTTCGTCTCGTTATTCACTGGAAATCTTATAATCAATATATTTTTGCTGATTTCATTTGTTTTTATTTCAAACTTTAATATCACTTCAAGTAAGTACAGTCTGACAAATCTTATGAACTTTCCTAATATAGTTATTGGAGGAACTGCGTATTCCCCGCTACCAAGTACAGAAATTACTTTTGGATTTTCTGTGATGAGTATTGTTTGTTATATTGCTGTGGTTAGTGTTCTTATCGGTATTACTTTGAAATTAAGAAAAGAGACTGTCTAAATGTATTTTCAACGAGGATGAGGCATGATTATAAAGATAGTCTTGTTCTGATTCACGTGTATTTTTGGGTACGTCTTGAGGTACGAGAGTTTTAAAATGTGCTGAAATCCATTAAAACTGTACCTATTAAAATATTACTCAATCCATTGCTACTAAAGGATTTTTCAACTCTGTCAAAATCTCTGACACACAACCAGGTCTTAAAAAAGCTCGTAAAGCTTCACAGTTCTCTAAACGTTAATATATCTTTATATATCAACATTTCAAGGCGCTTTCTCATTAAGAGAGGGTGCCTTTTTTTAATCATTTTAAGTTTATTGAATGCATAAAAAATGTAACTCTTCTAAATATCCATAAATTTTGCAAAATCATCCACTGTTTTTTTAGACTTTGTTTCAGTTACAGGAAGTTTATAGTGAAAGAAAAAAGATCAATGGGTTCAAGTAAGAGAGATTTTTTCAATTTTTAGCAAAAGAAAAGAAGACTTATTTTATTATATTCATACTGTTGGCATGACCTATGGGGAAGCTGCTAAAGAAATGAAAATTGAAGTTGGAACTGTAAAATCTATGTCTCAAAGAATAAAAAATAAAATTGATCGGTATTTTGAATTCAGACATCAAATTTCACTTTTCTAAAAATCTGAAATCTTGTAAACCATTCCCGCTTGTCTATGAGAGGGTTAAAAAAGTTAGACTATTCACACAAAAATAATCGTCTATCTAATGTTTCTCTTGATAATCATAGCTAAGAGCGTAAACGGTAGCGCACCAGACTTTTAATCTGGGAATCAGGTTCAATCCTTGATCTTGTCTTTATGTCATCCTACGGTTTAAATAAAAAGCTGTTTTTATTCATGATAGGTCCTCCAATATGTTGTTGTAATCGATTACAAACAAAGGATATCATGAATTCACTCATTAAAAGGGGCAGAAGCTATCGGAAAAAAGGTCATTTTCTGCCATTCTTTTTTTTCGATAGTCCAATTGATATTTTTTGGGTGTTTGCTGGAAAACGTCTTCGAAGGTTCTTCTGAATGATTTCTCATTAGGGAAACCTACGATATCAGAAATCACATGGATTGGTTTTTCACTATGAAGTAATAATTCTTGCCCTCGATTGATTCGAACTAGCTGGACATATTTCATGACACTTAATCCAAGACTTTTTTTAAAAAGTTTGCTTAAATAATTCGTTGACATATGAAAGTTGTTCGCTAAAATTCCAACAGATAATTCTTGCTGATAATTTTCTTGGATAAAGGAAATGATCGGCTGCATCTGACCTAAATTTCGATGGTAGACATTTGAATTGATCGGCATTTTTTCACGATGCATCCAATCTTTTGCCATTAGGTAGATTATTTCGTAAGTTAAACGGATTAATTGTAGCTCTAAAAATTCTTTCGGTTTCCGTCTGACTAGATGATAAAACTGACTTAACGCTTCCCGTAATTGATTGACTTGCGCAAGTTTTCCAGAAGGGAGATTATCAAAACGCATAAACTCAAAGTGAGGAATCAGCTTACTTAAAAAGTCATAAGGTATCTGGATCGTCAATGCTTCAAGATCGGCGCAATAACTGGAAACAGCGCCATGTACCTCAGCTGAATTAATGAACAAAATTGTGCCAGGCTCGGTTTGATAGGTAACGTTGTTGATTGTATAGTTTTCAATTTTTCCAGAATAGGTGTAAGAAATTTCAAATGACGTGTGCCAATGGGGCAGCACAGGACCGGTGGAATGGTCTGCCCCATGAACAATCCAATTGATAGGAATCATTTCGTGTGTATATTCAATAAATTCATGTTCAAAAGTCATGTTGAGCCTCCTTAATTTTTTTCGTGCCAGTAACTTTTTGGGGTCATATTTTCATATTTTTTGAATACTTTAATGAAATAACTTGTATCGTTGAAGTGAAGTAATGAGCTGATCGTGTTTAAATCGTACTGTTTAAATTCTAATAATCGCTTACTTTCTTCAATTCTTTGCTTCATCACATATTGATTGAGGGAAAGTCCTACTTCTTTTTTAAACAACATAGATAAATGAGGGACAGAGTAATTGGTGTAAGCCGCAATCATCGGGACAGATAAATTCGAGTAGATATTTTTATGAATAAACTCACACGTTTTTTTGACCGTAGTAGAGTATTTGATATAATTGTATTTACGTACCTCTTTACAAAATAATAGGAGTATTTCTAAGACGGGTGGTTGGGCGCTCTGAAAGTGATTTTTTCGTTCAATATCTTGAATTAAGTTGTCGCTTAAAGTATACGCTCGTTCATGTGGAACGCCGCCTTTAATCGCATATCTTGTGGAAATCGCTACGGCTACAATTAAGATATTTTTTTGATTTCTCAATTCTGATTCAGTTGAAAGTAGGCCTGTTTGGCTATTTTTTTGAAAAGCGTAATAGTCTCTTTTTAACCTTTCTTCGTTACCGTTCATTACTTCGATAAACATAGCCTCTTCACTTTCAAAGTCGTGGTGATAAAGTTGTTGTTCGATTTGTTCACTTAGTACTTTTTCAATGATCGTTTTTCTTAGGTAGAGAATATTTTGATTGAGAGACTGAACTTCTTTAGTGGTGAATTCTTTTTCCTTCATAAATAGATGAATGGTTTCAGAAATCTTCAATAACCGGTCATTGTGAGAAATGAAATTGCCGACTTCATCATCAATGAATAGACAAACCAATTGATTTAACTCGTCGGTATCATAAGCGAATAGTAGCAATTTTTGTTCTTTGAAATAGTAATTATGAATGATACTTGTTTGCGTGATTATTCGTTGAATTTGTTTATCTGTCAACTGAATCTTGGTAAGATTCTTCTGGTGACTGATCTGTCCATTTACTTTATCCACAACAATATAAGAAAAAATAGCGATATCGGATAGATGATTCAAAAATTTTATAAGCGCTATCATCATTTTCAGCCCCTTTGATATAAAAATACCATTAATCATAAAATTATACTATTATTTCTCTCTGAAACGAGTAGAATACAATTGAAAGCGCTATTAAAATCTTTTCAAGAGATAATAGGAGGAAACCCGAATGACTGAATTAACCACTCACTTTTTAAGTATTGATATTGGAGGCACCTACATGAAGCACGCCTTAATTAATCGTAGTGGCCAAATTATTTTTGTGAAAAAAGAAGAGACACCAAAGAATATTGAAGAGTTCAAAAGCTGTTTAACTGGTATTCTTGATCAATACAAAGGACAAGTTAAAGCGGTAGCTGTTAGTTGTCCGGGTAAAATCGATTCAAAAGAAGGAGTTGTCTATCATGGTGGAGCGTTGGTTTACTTACATCAGTTTCATTTGAAAGAATTTATTGAATCTTATATGAACCTGCGATGTGCCATAATGAACGATGGCAAATCAGCTGCACTTGCTGAATTGTGGTTAGGGCAGTTAAAAGACATCGAAAATGGTGGTGTGATGACACTTGGTACAGGCATTGGTGGCGGTCTTGTTTTAAATAAAGCACTTCACTCAGGCAGTCATTTCCAAGCAGGGGAGTTAAGTTTCATGCTCCTTTCAACGAATCTTCCAATCAGTTTGGAGACTGTGGCGGGAGCGAAAGGTTCGGCAGTAAATTTCATTCGACAAACGTCAAACTTATTGAAGTTAGAGGACCTTTTAGATGGTAAAAAAGTATTCGAAGAATTAGAAAAGAAAAATGAATTGATTTATCCATTATTTGAAGAATTCTGTCGCAATGTGGTCATTGTGATCATGAATGTTCAATCAGTCGTTGATTTACAACGAATCGCTATTGGTGGCGGTATCAGCGCACAACCAATTCTTGTGGAAGAAATAAAGCAACAATATCAACAATTACTTGCCTCTGCTCCAGTGTTAGAGACGATGTTGACGCCAGTAGAAATTGTTCCTTGTCATTTTAGAAATGAAGCTGGATTGTTGGGAGCTTTGTATCATTTACTTGAAGAATTAGAAGAAAATTAATCATTTCACTTTTGGGAGGAATCATAATGGCACGGGAATACGATCTAAAATTAGTAGAAGCGATTAAAAATAATCAATATACAGAAACACGTCGCGATGTGTCGGTCATCGTAAAACCAATTCCAGATTGCGATATTGATGGTGCGATGGATCCACGGGTGTATAAAGGGGCTAAAAAAATGAGTCTACTGATGAAATTTATCCCCAAAAGTATGCTGAAAATGGATGCTAGTCCAAAATCAATCAAACGTTTGCGAAAAATGTTTAATAGCGTAGATTCGACACCAATGGTTGAAGAGGACATTAAAGAAATGACTTTTACGATTAAAGCGGAAGATGGTTTTGATATTCCCATGACTCGTTTTCAATCGGAAAAACCGATGGCTCATTCACCTGTGCTCTATTTTATTCATGGCGGTGGTTTCTTTGCTGGTAGTACGGATGTTGTGAGAGAAGCCTTGAGGTTATTTGTTAGTCAAACCAATATGATTGCGGTCAGTATCGACTATCGTTTAGCACCTGAAAATCCTTTTCCAATCGGGCATACGGATTGTTACACTGGCTTAAGATGGTTAGCCGACCATGTGGAAGAATGGGGAGCTGATAAGCGGAGTATTTTCGTCGCGGGAGATAGCGCTGGTGGGAACTTAACAGCGTATTGTAGTAACAGAAATATTGAAGAAAATCGTGACGATGTATGTGGTCAAATTTTACTTTACCCAACGCTTAATATGGGTGGGATCAAGGATGAATATACTGAATTTGATATCGATCAGGATGTAGCGATTTACGCGAAACAAGCCAATGTTATTCGTCCCGGTATTGAGATTTTTGGTGAAATGACGACCAGTTTATCCGATATTTTAGGGACAAAAGATATTTTAAATAAATACTTAACACCCTATATGTCAGTCAGTGAAAAAATGCCAACAACGATGATCACTTCAGGAGAACATGACTTCTTAACCTTTGAAAGCTTAGCATATGCTAAAAAATTGGTTGATTTAGGAGTGGATACGACCTTTACTTTATACAAAGGTATGGGGCATGCATACATTGATCATGTAGGAAATTATCCACAGGCAGAAGATTGTATGCGAGATATTAGTGAATTTATTAAGAAAAATAGGCGTTAAACCGAGTAAAACCTTTCCTTGAAGCATGTAGAAAGGTTATGCTAGTCTAGTTAGCTATCATTTAAAGATAGACGAGGCGTATAATGTATATTATTATAACAGGGATACGTATAGTTTAAAGGTTATACAAAAGACTTGGAGGATTTGGTGTGAAAAAAATAAAGAGCACTATTTTGTTAGGTTTGAGCCTGGTGTTTCTGGGGGTTTTAGTAGGGTGTAACAATTCTGGTAAATCAAGCGTAGATACGGCTACAACATCATCTAGCAGTAGAGAAACTACAGAGTTGACTACTAGTATGAAAGAAACCAAAGAAACTAAAGAAACCACAGAACAAACAACTACGCAATCTAGCATAGTTCAGGAGACAAAAGAAACAGATGCATCACAGGAACAAACAGGAGAAGGGCAAGCAAACGAAGTCATTGAATCGATGGACCTTTCTCAAATTCAACAAGGTGATTTCACAAGTCTCAATGGAACTTGGGTAAATGGATTAGGAAATACAATTTTTGTGGCAAACAATACAATGAGTTTTACAGACATTTCAAACCAGAAGCAAGCCGCAGAAATAACTGGGCTAAATGTAGATATTCCCCAACTAAATTCACCAGAGGGGACGCCTGAGTTAGTATCGTTTATGGGAGATAGTAATAAAGTCAAATCGTATGAACAACAATTAGGGCTTGAAGAGAACCAAGGGTTTGTTTCTTTACGAAGTAATCTCCCAAGTGCGGTAATCTACGTGTCCTTCTTACCAAAAGGTATAATGGGTGACATATTAGAAGGGGATATCACCAGAGATAAAATTGTTGCTGTGGGTACGCAAAACACCGCGACATCTGTTCGAGCAGAGTATGTCTATTATAAAGCTGACTAAGTTTTTAGAGACCTTGATAACAAAACATTGCGATATCTTATATGAAGTACCTACAAAAAGTGGGTGCTTTTTTATACTATTTTTTTCGTACTTACTAAATCTCGGTAGTAAAAGAAAAAGCGCTCTATTTCTAGATGCGCTTAAAACAACTATATAACCGTATTATTCTGATAAAGGCTCATTTGGTTTCACTTTATAAAACGCCCCTAAAATCTCTCGCACTTCATCTGTCGATTTCGTCCCCATTAATTTCACACGCAAGTCACTAGCGCCAGGAAATCCCTTCACATAAATCTTAAAGAAACGGTGCAAACCAACGATGGAGCGTGGAACTATTTCCGCATAATGATCCTGTAAATCAAGCTGCATCTCTAATAATCCAAGCAACTCTTGAGGCGAATGGTCTTTCGGTTCCTTTTCAAACGCATAAGGATTTTTAAAAATTCCGCGACCAATCATGATGCCATCTACACCGTATTGCTCTGCAAGTTTCAGACCTGTTTGACGATCAGGAATATCACCATTGATCGTAATCAGTGTTTGCGGTGCAATGCGATCACGGATTTCCATGATTTGAGGTATAAGATCCCAATGGGCGTCGACTTTACTCATTTCATTTCGTGTTCTTAAATGAACAGACAAGTTGGCAATATCTTGTTTTAATAAGTGAGTGATCCAGTCTTCCAACTCAGCGATTTCCGCATAGCCGATACGTGTTTTAACACTAACGGGTAAACCGCCAGCTTTGGCTGCTTCAATCAGTTCAGCCGCTACTTCTGGTCGTAAAATAAGGCCGCTCCCTTTGCCACGCCCCGCTACATTAGGGACAGGACAACCCATATTGATATCGACACCTTTGAAACCCATTTCGGCTAATCCAAGGCTCATCTCTCTAAAGAACTCAGGCTTATCGCCCCAAATATGAGCGACCATCGGCTGTTCATCTTCGGTAAAAACGAGACGTCCACGCACGCTATCCTTACCATCTGGGTGGCAATAACTATCCGAATTCGTAAATTCAGTAAAAAAGACATCCGGTGCGCCTGCTTCTTTGACAACATGGCGAAAGACAACATCGGTCACATCTTCCATCGGTGCTAAAATAAAAAAAGGCTTTGGTAGATCTGCCCAAAAATTATTCATCATTTTATACTCTCCACTCTATTGCTTTCGGTTAGATTCTGAAAAACATACTCATTATACTAATAATACTGGAAAGAATCAAAGAGAAGAATTGTATGTCAGCTAAGGTTAGTGTTAATCGTAATACAAGTTAGAGATAAAAAGTAAAAACAGTTTGCTTATTTTTAGTAAGTGTATTATACTAGCGTTATCAGTTTAGTTCTAAACTAAAAGGAGGTTCAGAAAAATGGAAAAACTATCACTTACAGAAAAAGTAAAATTAAGTTGTTGGATGTCCATCTTGCAGTTTGTTCAAAAAAGCAATCTCCAGTCCAATGAGTTTTTAAAACAATATGACCTAAATGCTTCAAAGTTTGATATGCTTCATCAGATTCAGGAAAACCAACCAATCACGCAAAAGGAACTAGGGGAGAAATTACTTATCTCCAAGGGCGGTGTTTCGCAAATGATCAAACAGTTTGAAACGGATGGCTGGATCACACGCCAACAAGAATGGAAGGAAAAATACATTTCCCTGACGGGTAAAGGACAACAGCAACTAGACAATTGCTTTATTGTCCAAAGTAAGCTGCAAGCATCCGCATTTGATAATTTAACGAAGCAAGAAGTACTTCAACTAGCAAAAATCAGCAAAAAATTGATGAAATCATAACAATAGTTAGAGCATGAAAAAGGAGTGTAGGAAAATGAATAAAAAAATGAACGAAAAATTCGGAATCGATTCTTCAAAAGGCATGGAAATCGGGTTATATTCACTAGGAGATCACGTTAAAAATCCAATGACAGGAAAGCTGATCAGCGAGCAACAACGAATCAATGATATTATCGAAGCAGCAAAGTTTGCTGACGAAGCAGGCATCGACGTGTTTGGTGTTGGTGAAAGCCATCAAAGTCATTTTATCGGGCAAGCAAACCAAGTGATTCTATCAGCAATCGCAGCGCAAACAAAAGACATTAAGATTTCTAGTTCAGTGACAGTTTTAAGTACCAACGATCCAGTCCGAGTGTATGAAGAATATGCCACGTTAGATTTAATTTCAAATGGTCGCGCTGAAATAGTGGCGGGTCGAGGTTCACGTGTTGGTGTTTACGAACTTCTTGGATTTGATTTAAAAGATTATGAAGAACTGTTTGAAGAAAAAATGCACTTGTTAAAATTATTGAATGAAGCGACACCAAATAAACGAATGAACTGGGAAGGCGCATTTCGTGCACCGTTACAGAATGCAGAAATTTTACCCCAACCGCTTCGTGGACATTTACCTGTTTGGCGTGCAGTGGGTGGTCCAGCAGATAGTGCGATCAAGGCTGGATTAGACGGTATTCCAATGATGTTGACGACATTAGCAGGACCTGCACCGATTTTCAAACGAGCAGTGGATGCGTATCGTTTGTCATTGAAAGAAGCAGGCTATGAAGAAACAGAATTTCCTCTTGCGACAACAAGTTTATTTTATGTTGCAGAGACTGGTAGCCAAGCGCGTAAAGAAATGTATCCATTTTTAAATGCCGGTTGGTCAGCGATTCGTGGTGGAACATATCCTAAACAACATTTTGCTCAATCACAAGATACTAGAGATACGCTAATGGTCGGCGGCGTCAATGAAATCATCGAGAAGATGCTGTATCAATACGAGTTATACGGACATCAACGTTTTATGGCACAAATCGATTTTGGCGGTGTACCGCTGGATCTAGTGAAGAAAAATATTGAATTGATTGCGACCAAAGTGATGCCAGAAGTTAAAAAGTATACCAAAGAATAGGATGAATAGTGATGAAAATAGTTGCAATAATCGGCTCCGCTTTTGGTAGTAAATCAAGAGTGGCTGTCAATTATACGATCAATAACATAAAAAAAGTGCGTAAAGATGTGGAAATAGACGTGATTGATTTTTCTGAAATCCAATTTCCATTCGCTGATGGACGGGAATATCTTCAGCACGAAGGCGAAGTTGGGGCGGCATTGAAAAAAATCATGGAGGCAGATGGCTTGATTATTGGCACGCCGATTTTCCAAGCATCGATGCCTGGAACATTGAAGAATTTGTTTGATATGTTGCCACTCAATGCTTTCCGCAATAAAGTAGCAGGAATGATCGTCACTGCGGGGTCAGAGAAACACTTTTTGATTCCGGAGCAACAAATCCGCCCAGTACTAAGCTATATGAAAGCTAATTTAGTGCCGAATTATGTGTTTATTACAGATCAAGATATCATTCGCCAAGAAATTAAAAATCCCGATATTGAATTTCGATTGGATCGATTCGTGGATGACTTTTTCTTATTACTGGATACGTATCAAACAATGATTCAGCAAAAAGAAGCGGAATATGATTTTTAGCAATCGTTGGTTGAGTGTGTGGGTGTGGACAAAAGTAAAAATCACTTTTGTTTCACACCCTAAATGCGAATAAAAGCTGGATATAAAGAAGAATTGGAGCTTCCCATGAGTATTCATCAAGAATTTCAAAGAAAATTGTGTTAAATAAACACAATATGATTGCTACGTCAATTCTATATGCCATTGAATTTCACAGGATGCTAAATAAGGAGTAATCTGATTTATATTTAGCTGTATTTATTGTGTACAAAATAAAACGAGATCAAAACAACAAATCCTATGAGTAGGAATCCACCGATCCAACTTAAAAAAAGTCCTAGCTCTTCATTTGTTTTTGGAAGAATACCCTGGACAACTTGTTCTAGAGTTGAAGTATCTCTATGAACTTCGACAGTCACTTCGCTTACAATGGTTTCGCTATTTGCAGTGTTAGGATAATAAAATAAACTGATTATCGAGGTTAGAAAGATGGTTATCAAGGCTTTACTTTTTTCTTTTGTAAAACACATACCCAAATCCTCCTAAAATGAGTAAGGCAACAATGCTAGCAAGTATGAGCCAAGCTCTATTGTCTTCATTCAATACGTCCAAACCTTCATTAATCGTACGTGAATCGGATTGTGAAATTGTAAAGTCACTTTCCCAAACTTCATTGATCCCCTCAGATTTTCCAGTGGTTTTTAATACATAATTACCTGCTTTTAGCTTGGAATTTGTAAGGGATAATTCGGGGGAAAACAGACTATTTGGCGCTATTTCGATACCAGTCATACTGTTTTTAAAAAGAATCTTCGTAGGTTGCCCCTTTTTATAAATTTCAAATGAAAGAGTTAGATCCCGGATGATAGTTGGTATGGGGTTTTGGAAAGACACGTCTATAAATCGTTCAGGTTTGTTATTTACTAAATTTATACCTTTATAGTTCATTTGACTATTCTTAGTTTCTTTATTTACTCGAATTTTAATGGGGATGTTATAGGCAAAAGTATTATTTATGCCTTCGTTAGGCTGTTCTGTGGTCTTTTCGCTCACATTGACTGCTCCTAAGATTGTCCCGTCAAAGTTCTTCAATTCAGCTTTTAAAACGACGCTTACTAGTTGTGTGCTATTTGCTTCAACGGTTATTTCTTGTTGTTCCACTTTAGCAATTTGTGAGAGTTTATATTGTTGGGCTGGATCGTATTTATGATCTACAGCATAGCTGATTGCACCATCTTTTGTGGTCATTCCATCCAAAATGGTTACGTTCATCTCTTTTTCCTCAGCTGATTCGTTTACAATCAATAATTCAAGGGTTTGATCAATTGCGGAGGATGTGGCGATATTAAAATAATCCTCCGTATTTTCTATCTGATTTTCTGGAATCAATGGCTTTAGGTAGTAAGCAGTTTCCTGTGCTGAAGCTGTATTAGGAAACATAAGTAGGAGAAATAGACTGGCTAATAAAAATAGTAGGGAATGGGATAGGCTTTTGGCGTTCATTTTCTAGACTCCTTTATAAAAAAATTTGATAAGAGACCAAGGTTCTAACTCAAGGAGTTATGCCTTAGTCTCTAAGTGTTTAGTTTATACTTTTGGTGTCAATGTCCAAGTGATATTAGCGCCATATACGCCTGATTGTAATAAACTACTTTGTCCGATTATTAATTGAGGATTTAGTGTCAGTGTTTTTCTTTCATTATTGCCTTCTTGATAACCGATTGTAAAGGCTTGATGTTCCTCACTATCATTCATTGTCACCTTAGCATTTGGTGTTAGTGTGCTATCTTGTGTTGAAGGTTCTAAACTAACGCCTAGTTTATTTAATAGAAAGCCTTTATTTCCAAAAGGGCCATCTGTTAACTTTGTTTTGACTGTCCATTCATCTTTTTCGCCAGCCCCTTTTCGTGTGTCAAGGACACTGACTGTAGCTTTTCCAGCTTCTTTTTCGTTCAAAGTAGATGGATTATCTTTTGTGTTTAGCTTTTCAAAAATAATACTTGCTTCAGTCGCCGCATTTTCACTAAATTTAACGGTACCCGCTGTGGTAAGGTTTTCTACTTCGACAATCGCATTACTTTTCGCAGAACCTTCTGCATCTTCTTCTGTTTTAATCGGAGGCATCACGATCAACTCGTTAGCTGGGTTAAAAGTAAAGTCTAAAGGTAGTGCTCCTGTGTATGGTTCATGCTCAACCGTAATCGTAATATCTTGACCAGTTGCATCTTTTCCATTTCTAGCATAGGTGAATCGTCCGCTGTTTAATTCTGTTAATTCTAATGTTGCGGCATAGTTACTGCCTACAGAAATATGTGTTCTTTCTTTATTATCAAGAATAACATCGTAATAACCGAAATCACCTCTTGATTTACCTTCTGTATCAAAGAATTCGTATCTTCCTGATTTGTTATCGTAACGGGCTAAGCCTAGATACCCTCTATTGTATTCAGAAACATCATTGCCATTCTCATCAAGTGCTTTTGTTCCTTGCCAAAAAGTGGAACTAAGAATATCTATCCCTGGTTGATCTTTGATGATTGTACCTGTTTCTTTAGAGCGGACAGGTGGTTGGGATGTAAAGGTTAATTCCCCACTATAAGGAATATGTTCTACAAAAACGAAGCCATTTGAGCCATCCTTTTGCACACCTTCTCTACGATAAGTAAACATATCTTTGTCTAATCTGACCATATCAACAACTGCTCGATAACCAAGTTCTGAGAGTAAGATTCTTTTTTTACCGTCTGGTGTAACGAAGAATACCCCTTTATCCCCTCTAGAAACATTGGTTTGCTTGTCAAAAAACTCATAGCGATTCGTAGTTGCGTCATATTTTGCTCGTCCGATAAAATTACTATTTTGACTGGTTACGTCATTTCCTTGTGCATCGTAAACGAATGTTCCTTCCCAATTAGTTGAACCGAGAACTTGGTTTGGTTCAAACTCTGATGCAAAGACCTTTGAGCCGTTCGTTACAGCAAGCAATGTAAACAATACTGTAAATAAAACATAAACATAGCTGTCCTTAAATTTTACGTGATTAGCCATTTGTAAAACCTCCATTTTTTATTGTGTAATAGGTATTTCTACTAATTAATCTTACTTCAAGTGAGTAAACGGAGAGTAAATAAACTATAAACAAACTATAAATTTTTTCATAAATCAAAAATAGACTACTCGTGTTCTAAAAGAACTAGAAACAAGTAGTCTAACCATTTGTATTCAACTATTTTGTAACAAGAGCTGATGATCTAAATCAAATCAGCATCTTTCAAAATATCCCCAATATACGTATCTTTCGTTTTATCAACGAACTTTTCAACAATTTTACGTTCTACAAAAGGTAATTCCATTTCAGTTAATTTTTTCTTATCAGATAAATAGTAAACAGAATTTGCCAAAGTCCGTAAATCGTAAGCTGATGCAAAAACTTCTGGGACGCCACGTTCAACGTCTAATAATTGATAAACAGCTTCCATCGCAGTTCTAACAGAGTATTCAGTAGTGAAGACGGTATCTCGCTCTGTTTCTGCGAAGTTTCCGATAAACGCTAAGTTTTTAGAACCGTTAGGAATGACTAACGGCCGGTCTCCTGGTTCACGTAGCATAAAGTAAGAGGTGATAAATGGCATATAAACTGGAATTGCCGTACATGAATGTTGCGCAAATTTGATGATATCTTCCTCCGGAACGCCTAAATGATACATCAACTCTTGTGCAATTTCTTCACCAGAACATTGTTCGATTGGTTTTTTAATATAATTTCCTGGAGTATTTGATAGTAAACCATATACCCAAGTGATCGATTGTTGTTCAGTTTGTTCTTTAAAGTGAGGTTGGCGATGCATCGCAAAACTCATTAACCAGTTGGAGTCTTTGATCGTAATGATCCCACCAGTCACGATTTTTCCTGTTCGCAATTTACGGTGTGTCAGTCTAGAAATGTAAGGCTCGATATCAAAGTTTTCCCATGTTACAGTAGCAGAAACGAACCAGCTTTCTGCTGGTAAATTCTCACAAAAGACATCGGGATTTCCAAATTCTGAAGATTGTTTCGCTAAATTTTTCCAAAGGTTCCAACTACCGCCTAAATCGTGTGTAATCGGTGCGGGTGTATGGTGGTCGCCCTCTGTTGAACTTTCAGTGATTGAACCATTTGTTACGAAAACCAAGTCATTTTCGGTTAAGTGAATTTCTTCTGTTTTGCCAGCTCTGGTTAGTAAGATACTTTTCGCAACTTTTGTTTCTTCGGTGATATCCACTTTGATATCATTGATTTTTGTTTCATATTGGAAATCTACACCATTTTCGTCTAAAAAGGCTAACAATGGTTTGACTAACGATTCAAATTGATTGTAGCGTGTAAATTTTAAAGCAGTGAAATCTGGTAATCCTTTAATATGATGAATAAAGCGCATCACGTAGCGTCTCATTTCAATAGCAGAGTGCCATTTTTCAAAAGCGAACATCGTACACCAATATAACCAAAAATTAGAATCAAAAAATTCTTCGGTAAAGACATCTTCGATTCGTTTCCCAATTAGGTTATCTTCTGAGGTCATAAATAAATCAACGAGTTCTTTTTGCGCTTTTTTAGAGAGAGTAAATTCACCATCATCTGAGGCACGTTCGCCTCGATTGTAAATGATACGACAGTTTGAAGAGTTAGGGTCGTCATGATCCAGCCAGTAAAATTCGTCTAATACTGAAGCATCCTCTACTTCTAAAGAAGGAACGGAACGGAAAAGATCCCACAAACATTCAAAATGATTCTCCATTTCACGTCCACCTCGTGTAACAAAACCATCATGGGGAATAAATTTTCCGTCCAACGAACCGCCTGATAAGGATAGTTCCTCAAAAATATGGATATGTTCACCTTTCATGTGTCCGTCACGAATCAAAAAGACTGCTGCTGCTAAACCAGCTAAGCCTGCGCCAACGATATAGGCATTTTTACCATCCACACCGTCAGGTTTTCTGCTTCTTGCAAATGCTTCATAGTTCCCACTTACGTACTTCATAAAGATCCCTCCTGGTTTTTGATTTGTTACACTGTTATTGTAGCAAGGAACTTTTTTACCCACAAAGGATAGCTGTACGAAATAAGACAGTTGCGTAATTTTGTCTGAAAAATGCTAAAAAAACTCTTTTGATGTATAAATCACCAAAAGAGTTTTTGTGCTATATCAATCTTAAAAGATAGAACTATACTTACTCAACAGCTGTCCACTCGTTCAATGTTTTCCCAGAAGCATCAACCAGCTCAAGCCAACTATTTGTTCCACCAAAATATAAAAACAACCCTACTTCATTGACACTTTTTAAAATGATGTCTTCTGTCGTCACATTGTTTTTAACTTTGTCTTTATGGTCTTCTCGAATTCTTTGCCCCATTTTTGCAGAAAAGCCTAGCGACCCGTCTTTGTTAAGTGGTGGATTTGCCATCATAGTAGCCCCAGATTTTAGAAGCATTTCATTTCTCTTGTGCCAAAGAACGGTTGCTTTACTCTCTCTTGTATCAACAAAAAAGTCGATTTGACTAACCTCTTTGGTCCATTTGTGACGTGCTTTAGCAGGTTTGGCGTTGGCTTTTTTAGGTTCTTCATTGTGTTTTAAAAGATAGCCGAATCTTTTTAAGATGAATAAAACTTCGTCTTTATAAGTAGAGACTGTCTTTTGATAACTTGTAGGGATCTTTGTTTCTAGTTGTGAAGGGATAGTCAACTGGATGCCATTATCTTTGGCTTCTAGAATGAACTGCTGCGCTAAATAATCCAATTCGATATCCCACGACGGAGCGATAGTGATTATTGTGTTATAATCTACCTCGTTTTGGAAAGTGCCAGCTTCTGATTTTCCTATTGAAGTGATTGTATCATCTTTAAATAAAATATAGATAGCTGGTTGATCGAGTACAATTTTATCGCTGTTTTCAATAATCGTAATAATTCCTTGGTTGTTGCTCAATTCAATGCTTGTTTTTGTTTCTGTGATAAGCACATTTAATTGAATTTCCATAGTTATCTCCTTCAGGGAATAATTCGATTCGTCATGTATCATAATGCTTGTATATCCGCACTTAGAGTCTATCATGAAACTGTAGATAAGTCCTTCAATTAAAATCAATTTTCGTTTCGAATAGTTATTTTGAAATAGGAAAGAGACTGAGAAATAACTCTACGAGTCATATCTTAGTCTCGAGGAATCTGATTAAATGGTTGGAGCAGAAGCAACCATTTATTCGAAAAAAAGCTGATATTTACAAAAGTTTGAGGATAAATTTCGTGAATTCTTTCTTATTTCTCGGGGTTAAATACTTCTGTCCAATCTTATTGGTTTGTTATATGAGTGGCGTTAAAAACTTAATGTTTAAAAAACTATAAAATAAAAAAATCGAGTGACCCATTATTTATCATATTTTATATAATGTGATTATCTGTTATTTTTATGTGAAATAAAATGTGTTGTTTTATAATTAGAAATAATGTAGAGTAGGCTAAAGTTGGGATTTTATAAAAATACAAAGGTTATATAAAGTGTAATAGAGAGAGTTTAAATAATATATATATGTTTTATAAGATGAAAATAAGTAATAAGAAGTTATTTCTCTAAAAATAAATAACTATAGAAAAGTTTTGTTGCTGTCATGAGTTATCAGAAAGTGGAAAAGGGTCCATTTTAATCAAAAAAACATTTCTTATTTTACGCTAAAACAAGAAATGTTTTTGATATTTATTTGAAATTATTTGTATAACAAATTCATTGTATTGGTTTTTTGAAAGAAAATCAATGGGAGTTGACGAAAAAACATACTATTATTTTTTCAATTTTTTAAGGAATAATATAAAAAAATGAGAATAATAGGATGGTTATTTTTTATTTATGTGATATAAGCGAAATGATGAGTTGAATGATCGGTTGTTTTTTTCCGCCGTCAATTCCGCCGTCAGGAAAGAAAGGATTTGATTTTTTTGAGTAAAGGCGAAAATATATATAAAAGAAAAGATGGTCGTTGGGAGGGGAGATATCCGAAAGGTAGAAAAGCAGACGGCTCTATTTACTACGGGTACATTTATGCGCGTTCATACCGAGCAGTCAAGGACCAGATGCTAGACAAAAAAATTCAGTTAAGATTATTTTACACAAAGAATACTAGAGAATTTCAAGGGACATTTGGAGAGTGGGCGCAATTTTGGTTATCGGACATCATGGCTCCAACTATCAAAGAAAGTACTTATGCAAGTTACAGCAATAAGCTACAATTACATATTTTACCAATTTTAGCAAAACGTCCATTAAAGAAAATAACAGCAATAGATATCGATCGTTTAGTAAAGAGTTTATCTAAAAATTTGGCGGCAAGTTCTGTCCATATTGTTTTTCGTATTGTAAAAAGCTGCTTTGAGGCCGCTAAGGAACGAGGATATCTTATTTTGAACCCTTGTGAACGAACAGTACTGCCTAAAATAGGGAAACAAAAAGTTCGAGCTCTAACACGACAACAGCAAAAAGAGGTAGAAACGGAGAGTTTGAAATCGACAAAAGGATTGCCTATTTTGTTAGCATTAGAAACGGGTATGCGAATTGGTGAAATCTGTGCGCTGAAATGGGAAGATATAGATTTTGAAGCGTCTATCTTAAGAGTTCACCGAACCAAACAACGGATTGCTTTGCCTAGCGGTTCAGGACACCTGACAAAAATCGTAGAAACGGCGCCAAAAACAACGAATGCAGATCGAATAATCCCGCTCTCTAAAAAAATCAAAAGAATCTTATTAAAATGGAAGAACCAGTCAGCTTCTACTTATGTTGTCGCCAATGGTTCAAATTCTATCGAGCCTAGAACTGTTAGTTATCGCTTTGAGCGCATAAAACAGAAGCTAGGTTTATTAAATGTACCTTTTCACGCACTTCGTCATACCTTTGCGACTCGGTGTGTAGAGTTGGGTGCGAATATCGCAGCAATTAGTTCATTACTGGGTCATTCGTCTATAAAGCTAACATTGGATACGTATACAAGTTCTTTTCTTGAAGAACAACGTACGACTATTGATAGATTAGCTTCTATATAATGTACATTCAATTTCTGTCTTCTTCATAAACGAGTAGTAATGCCATTATTTATTTTATTAAAAAGTTAGTCCTTTTTCTGTAGGCTGGCTTTTTTTTGTTTTTTCGCGCCGTCATTTTTACCGTCATAAAGTTCTATAATTCCCATAAATAAAGGCTGAATTCATTTATTTCTTGTTTTAGCGTAAAACAAGAATCTTTTCCTAAGTTTTTAATATCTAGATAAACAGTATAGAAACTATTCTAGATTACTGCAAACATAATGACTAACTTTTGAAAGAATGGACAAAAAAATACATAGAATCAAAGAGGGGCGACAGTGAATGTATAATGTAGGAATTATTTCGGCAGATAATAAAGTAGAAGACTGTACCTATGTAGATGCATTGGAAGAATCAGAATGTACGGTTCATTATCTACAGGACAAACAAAAATGGTTAGTCAGCGTAGAACAGTTAGATGCTCTCATAATTGAAGAGACGGAAATGGATAATCAGATAGGGAAGATTTGCGAATCCATTATAACAATACGGGAACAAAGTTCTGCTTTGATTTGGGTAATGTCGAAAAATGCGGACAAATCTACCAGGATTGTCTATATGAAGTTAGGTGCGGACGGTATTATCAACAAGACGATCGATTCGGATGAACTTTCCTTATTTATTCAGAATAACCTAAATAGATATGTTAAAAGCGCAACGGAGAACAATTTTTCTCCTGATCGTTCATTTAAGGGGAAAAATGTAGGGAAAAAGAAAAAAATTGAATTGATTCCATCTAATTTTAGCATTCTATTATCTGGAAAAATTGAAGTGAGCTTAACTCAGTTAGAATTTCGAACGATTGAATTGTTAAGCAATCATCCGAGCCAGGCATTGACTTATGAAGAAATTTATCAATACGTCTGGAATGGGTCGGCCAGAGATAAGAGATACCGAGTTGCTAACATTATTTACCATTTAAGACAAAAAATAGCGAATGGTGATTCTTCTACTCAATATATCAAAACAATTCGTTCTAAAGGGTACATGCTGCTAACATGATTAAACTAGTTTTCAATTTTTTATTATTGAAGAGGATTATATTCAATAATAGAGAATTTGAAATAAATTGCTTTAAATTTACGGGGAAGGAGGAAAAAAATGAAAAGAAAATGGATCATAACAACTGCTTGTATGGTGAGCATTTTAGCTGGGTATCTTTACTTTGAAAAAGCTGAAATAAAAGCGGAAGAAAGCATTTCTACTTACGCAGATGGACCAACTACTCGCGCTAGTGGGTCATTGATCACTTATCCCAACGTCAATTTGGTGGACAGTGCCAATCCAGGAGCTGCTACGCCAATACCAGGAGAATATGCAACACTATTTCGTATTACACCTAGATTGACCTATACAGTTTCAGGAGCGACAAGCGAAGGAGCGAACTACGCGCGCTTTGATAAACGGGATATTACAGGAAATAACTTTGTGCAATTGAATAAAGTAGCGATTTATAAAGGTGGATTTGTAGATTTGCGCGCCACGATCGAATCGTATACATCTTCTACAGCGAATCCAACTGCGTATATCTACTACCCAACTTCCACAAGTAGTAATGCGCAAAAAGAAAACTTTCTAAGAATCGATACACGTGGTACTAATGCGCAAATGAGGATAAGATATGATTTCTTCAAAAGTGGCACTACAACAAAAATTCCCATGAAAGCAATGTGGAATGTGAAACGATTGAATTATCTTAAGGGATTAACGATTGATTCTGACAGTGCCTTTTTACAAGGATTATACACGTATTCAAATAGTGAGATTATCTACAGTGATGTGGGTGCCGGAACGACTAGGTTTGTTGGGACTTCTGGTGGAGAAAAAGCAACGCAGGAGTTTACGTATCTATTTAATTCAGATGGTTCTATGCAACAAACAATTGATTTACCGTCAGGAGCAGTGGGTTATTTGAAATATGAAACGTCAGCTATGACGAGGATTATTCTTCCACCGCCTCAAATTCTGGGAGAAACCAACGAAGATCAAAATAAAATTGATTACACTGTTGTTCAAGATATGCCAGAACAATCAGATGCCTCTTTTTATCCTAAGCAATATACGATGTATATGAATGCTGATGAGATTTTTGATTTGTCTCAGGCGACCGTGACAGTTACAGATATGAACGGAGCTAATACTACTTCGAAATTTACGATTACAAAAGACATTCCTAATAATCGTTTTGTCGTAACTGTTCCAGCGAGTACGCTAAGTAGCGCATCATTTGTTAATAATTCATATGAATTTCAGATTACGTCTAAACTCACTGCAGGTGTTGATAAGGAAAAATATTATCAAAGTGATGGGTACTTACACATTCCAATGACTGTTTACAATGTTACTGGAGATGGACAAAGTGAGATCAATGAAGGAATAGCTAAGACAAAATTAGGCGGTTCCCCAACAGCTGATCCAGTACCGCAAGAAGTAATGGTCGGATCAAGTACACAAGATTTGGATCCAGCGGATTTGGTATCGAATTTAAAAGGTGTTTTTGCTTCAGAAACAGTTAGCGTAATTGGCTTTGATTCCGAAAAGACATTTTCAACAGTTGGCAACGAGACAGTCATTGTCGTCATTAAAGGAGACAAAAGTGGTTTGACTGAGAAGATTAGTGTACCGATTACAGTAAAGCAATTTAGTAATCCTGAATTTATGACGAAGGTTGTTTCAGAGGTGAAACAGTCAGATGGTTCGTGGAAAAAAAGTGAACAAGCAAAACCGTTGGATGAAGTTCGCTTTACTATAACATCAGAATTAACGAATGATTT
The DNA here is from genome assembly GCF_001730295.1 of Enterococcus plantarum. GTDB lineage: Bacteria > Bacillota > Bacilli > Lactobacillales > Enterococcaceae > Enterococcus_L > Enterococcus_L plantarum. The sequence goes on along the minus strand of NZ_MIKA01000004.1, from coordinate 42,947 downwards.
AAGTCGTTGGCAGCAAGCAAAACTGTATGCGGAATTAGATGCGTTATATAAAAATGTAACGCCCGTTTCAGCAGAGATGATTGATTCAACCGGTAATTCTAAGAATTTAGGGTTACCAGTAGTATCACAAAAAACACCATTTGCTGTTGTTCAAACGGCAGATGATGATTTATTGATAGGAAGCAAAGGCAGTATTTTAAAGCTAGTCTATACAGCTCAAGTTGATGCCTCTGCTAGTTCTAAACTATTAAAAACAAAGGCTACTCCAAAAGGACTGAATCCTGATAATTCAGTAATCGCTGAGTCAAATACTGAACATTTACTGAATGTTTTGGATGTTGAACCCCCAATTGCTACAGCCAAGTTGACGAAGGTCACACTAAATGATGCAGAGGCCATCATTGGATCAAGTGTTGATTTGAAAGGATTTTTCACGACAATATCCGATAACGTTTCTCCAAAAGAAAAGATTACTGCAAAACTTTTAACAACGGATATTCCGTCACTTGTTTCAACTGTGGGCAAAAAAACAATCAAGATTCGTTTGACTGATGAAGCAGGGAATTCAGCAGATTACGATACGTTTATTTATGTAGTTGATGATTCTTACAACTGGGGAGAAGACGGTATTATCAAGGGTACTGACTTTAGAATGGATTACAGTGATTGGCCAAGCAAAGATCAACGTCCTTTAGTTGTTACTAAAGGGAAAGTTGAAGCATGGCAGTTCGTCAAAGATGAAGCCGGGAATATCCTCGATGTGACGGATGTAACAGCAGATGAAACATTATTTAGCATCGATATATCTAAAGTAACAAATGCTGAAGAAGTTGCGCATGACATAACATTAAAGTTGAAAGACACAACGAAAGTGATCACTGTTACGTTTAATGATCGAACCAAACCAACTGGGACAGGTAAGCTAACATTTGTTGATTTAGGGGATAATGCGTCTATTGAAAATGCATCCGACTATACAGCTTATTTAACAGACTGGTCGGATAATGTTTCAGCTAAAGATAAAATTGCTGTAACGCTAAAACCAGGTCAAAACCTAGTGAATACTGTTTCAAAAGTAGGACCAGCTAGTTTTGTAGTGATCTTAACTGATGAGGCTGGAAATGCAGAAGAAGTGACTGTTCCAATCTTTGTCAAAAATGATGAGATGGTAACAAGCAATAAGTATGTAGTAGATGGTCGAGATTTCAGTATAGCTGCGAAAGATTATCCGACTTCAGAAGAAGCGATTTTGACTATGATTCGTGAAAAAGGGAAACTAGCGCTTTGGGAAATCGATGATGCAACTGTTACTTCGTTGGATGCGTCCCAAATTTCTATTGATAAAGGTACTTTACCGGGACCGGCAGCACCTGGAACTCCAGTTGCTAGTGGAGATTATCAATTAACGCTAAGTTATGGTGAAGGACCTGCTAAGGTAGAGAAAAACATCAAAGTAACAATCATTAAAAGTGTTTCGACAGTTAATGTAGAATTTGTTGATGATACCGGTAAAAAAATTCACGAAACTGTTCCGGTCAGTGGAAATATTGGTGGAACAATCGATTTGACAAAGAACTCAGATGTCAAGGCGGTATTGGATACTTTGATTGGTCAAAATTATCAAATTCAAAAAACACCAATACCAGAGGATGCTATTCCTGTGAACGAAACAGAATATGCAGTTCAATACGTTTTTTCAGGTACATTGTTTATCTATTCTGCCCCTCAATCTATTGATTTTGGTTTGCAGGATGCCGGTATTTTTGGTGTTCGTGTAGAGAAACCTGCGTATGATAAAGAGTTGATCATCTGGGATAATCGAACAAAATTAACGAATTGGACTTTAGATGCGAAATTGGAATCTTACTTGACAAGTAATGATGGTGAGGGAGCAAAAATCTTACCGGAAGCCATTCGCTATCGAACGGGTGAAGGAAAAGAAAGTGAGATTATTTTGAATAATGAGAATCAGCCAATTGTTGAAGATGCGCATACGACAACAGGTCAATACGATGTCAGTGACAAATGGAAGACTGGTGAGCGAGGATTTAAATTAGATGTTCCAGCTGGTGCGGTTCGTGAATTAGGGAAATATAAGGCGACGATTGTTTGGACTGTTGGAGCAACACCATAACAGATGGAGGAAAGAATAATGAATCAAAAACATTTATTTTCAGCTTTCTTTGTCTCTGTAGTTGCGGTTGTCCTATTTTTCAGCTATCCATTGTTTGGAATGGCTGAAGAAAACGGCGGAGCGGTTCAGACAAATGGCGGAATTACCTTTTACGAAGAAAGTATATCTAATAGCTCAACTGAACAAAGTACGACACCCTCAACTACGTCAAAACCAACGAGTCAAAAACCTGTAGGGAGATATCCGTCAACAGGAGAATTGGTGAAAGCCAGCCTTGGAATCAGCGGGGCTGTGTTAGTTGCAATCATTTTGATTCTGTTCTATCTGAAACGTAAGAAAGAGCGCGAAAACACTGAGGAAAAGGGGGCTTAACAGAATGAAAAGAATAAAAATGGGTCCTCTGTTGATGTTGCCGTTTTTCTTAGTTGTGCTCTTGAAAGGATCAGTGCCTGTATATGCAGAAACAACTGGGCACGGAACAGGAAAAATTCAGTTTGAAGGGGAATACGATCAAATACTCAAAGATCCAGAACACCCAGAAAATGAAGTAGATCCAGGAGACAGCCCGTCTACAAAAGGTGATCTGAGAATTGATTTTGTTCCTCAGTTTGAATTTTGGCAAAACGAGAAAACCACAACGGATGCTGTGTATTTAGGAAATGCGCAACTGTTCCATGGAAAACTTGGAGCCAGAGGCAATTTTGTACAAGTGTCTGATTATCGTGGGACTGGTAAAGGGTGGAGTTTACAGGTTCGTCAAGAAACACAATTCAAAAATGACAATACTGAAAACAAAGAATTAAACGGTGCCGTGATTTCCTTAGATCAGTCTTGGGCAAATTCAACCAGAAGTAAAGAAGAAGCACCAATTGTGCAAAAAGATGTGATTCGAATTGACAATATCGGGCAAACATATAATTTAGCTGAAGCTAAACCTGGTTCTGGAGAAGGTACTTGGTCTATTATATTTGGTGCTTCTGCCGAAAATGATCAGGGGAAAAAGGAGTCACTAACACCACGTTTAGACAAAGAAGGGAATCCAATCATGGACCCGAACTTTGATAATAAACCAATGTATAAAAATGACGCATTAAAGTTGTCCATACCGGGGGCAACGAAAAAAGATCCGGTAACTTATCAAACGGTGATAACTTGGATTTTATCCGAGCTACCATAAATAGTCCAAAATATTAGGAGGAAATACAAATGAAAACTACACACAAATTAGCAAGTGCTGCATTATTAGCAGCAGTCGGCGTAGGTCTTGCAATGCCATCAGCAACAAAAGCAGCACCTGAACAAAAAGGAAAAGGAAATATTGAATTCCAAACAGATTTAACAACAAATCCAACGAACCTACCACCAGGTGAATCATCAGGTGATGAATTAACAGAGCCAACTCAAAATCCTGATCCATCTGCATTGAAAATTGTTTCAGTAACAGATATGGATTTTGATAAGCACGATATTATTGCGAATGACTCTGAAAAGACATACAAAGCGTTACCGTTCACAGATGGTACTCAAACAACAGCTCACTTTGTCCGTTTTAGAGATGTTCGTGCCAACGTTGCTGAGAACTTCTACAGCATTTCCGTTGCACTGACAAAACAATTTACAAGTACAGGAGCAGTTGCTTCTGAATTGACTGGTTCAAAATTAACGTACAACAATGTTTCTTTAGTAACAGGTACAAATAAAGCTACTTTGCCTACTTCAGCAGCTGTAAAAGCAGTTTCCGATTTAGAATTTGCTGAAGATGGTTCAAAAGCACAAACAATTTTGACAAATGATCAAAAAGGTAAAGGGTTTGGTGTGTTTGAATTAATGTTTGACACAAACGAAAAAGCCAAAGCTGGTAAAGATGCTTATGATGGTGTGACATTGAAAGTTCCTGGAGACAACGTTTTGAAAGAAGCTAAATACGAAGCTGAAATCACTTGGGCCATCACTGCTGCACCGTAGAGAACTGTTTTAAAAAAGAGGCTAGAGAGGATAATGTAAAAAATGAGACTGAGATATAATGCTACGAGTCATAGCTTGGTCTCAAGGTTAAATACTTCTGTCTGATCCTCGCTTCACTAGTCTTTTATCAATAGTTAGAGGGTGAAACAAAACGAATCCATCGTTTTGTCCCACCCTCTTATTTTCAAGAATAGAAAGAGGGATTTTTAATGCTAAAAAAAGTAGCGATTAAACTGCTAGGTTTACTATACATAGTTGCAATCATCGTTGTTTCTGCAGAGTCGGTTCAGGCAGAAGCATCGAAAGGAAGTCAAAATTCTGGCGGTTTCTCTTATGAAGTCATACTTCCAGAAAACCAACATAATCCCGAAGCAGGGTACTTTGATTTAAGAGTAACACCAGGCCAAAAACAAAAGCTTCAAATTAAAATGAGAAATACAGCAGATAAGGAAACAACTGTTTTAGTTAGCTTAAATGGCGCCAAAACCAATAGTAATGGCGTTATTGAGTATGGAGAAAATAAAATGAAAAACGATGCCTCTTTAAAATATGATTTTAAAGACATCGTAACAGGACCAAAAGAAGTAGTTTTAGCACCGAAAAGTGAAAAAATATTGGATTTAGATCTGAAAGTACCTGATGCTTCTTTTGAAGGGTATATTACAGGAGCGGTCAGTCTGTCAGAAAAAGATCAAGATGGATTAGACTCTAAATCTGATGAAGGAATGATCAAAAATAAATTCGTTTATCAAACGGGTATTCAATTAAGTGAAGGGGATACAGATCAAATAAAACCAGATTTAAAACTGAATAAAGTTTATCCTGAGCTAAATAACTATCGTAATTCAGTATTCATTAATTTTTCAAATATTCAACCAATTTATATTAATGATATGACCGTAGAGGTTCAAATCATGGGGAAGGGCTCAGATGAAGTTTTATACGATACCAAAAAAGCCAAAATGCGGATGGCACCAAATACATTGATCGATTTCCCAGTATCAATGAACGGTGAAAAAATGGTACCAGGAGATTACCGGGCAAAAATCTTAGTAACGACAAAGGCTGGTGATCGTTGGCAGTGGGAGCAAGGATTTAAAATTACTGATGAAGATGCGGATAAATTTAATGAGCAGGATTTGACCTTAGTCCAAGAATCGGGTATTGATTGGGTACTGATCGCAATCGTTGTGGGTGGTATTTTAGTTTTAGTGTTCATTATTTTCATTTTGATCCGTCTGATGAAAAAAAATACTAAAAAGAAAAAAGGCAAAAGAAAAACTTCATCACCAAAGAAGAAAAAGAAGAATTAATGAGTACTAGAGGAGGCCTAGAAGAATGGAAATACTAGATTGGTTATTTATAGGATTACTTTCCTTAGCTATCCTCTGTTTTGTATTTATGCTTATCTTTTCGGTGGTGACAATGCAAACGGGTAAAAAAATTCGTCGACTGAAAGTCAAGAAGCCAAAACGAAAGCCTAAACTGAAAAAATGGAAGAGAGCCTGCCGTGCTTTGATGAAAAAACGCAAACAACAAATTCGTTGGGTGATAACGTTTTTATTGATAGGAATCATCGGACTAAGTGGAGCGTTTTACAGTCGTTATTATCAAGCAACCAATCTAGGAAAAAAAGATTCAGATGCGTTGGTCCAAGGCTACTTTTTAATTTCAGGTATCGAGGAGCAACTGAATCAAGTACAGGGGACAGATAACCCTAAAAAAGTTCAAGGAACGCTATATGATTTATCGGCGCGACTCGCTAGTTACGGGGCACATTCTGCAAATGGACGATTATCTGAAGAAGGGCAAAAACAATTGAATCGCCTATATTCAAACATGAAAGAATTAGGAGTGAATATGGGAAGTCAAACGGTAGAGTCATTAAGCGACCAAGAAACATTAGACGGGTACAAAGCAGACTTGAAGAAAACCCAAGACAATCAGAAAAAAGTATTAAAGTATTTCCGAATCAATGAAGCATCTTTAAAAGGAAATAAATAGCTATTTTCTCGCACGTTAAGGAGGTTCTTTAATGAGTAGAAATAAGCCAAAAGTTCTTCAACAAAAAAAAGGTAGAAATAGGAAAAGGGGCCAGCCACCTCATTCTGCTTCTAAAAAATCTGTGAAACAAAAACACTTTAGAAAGCAATCATTGAAACAAAGAAAAAAAAGGCAGCGAAAAAGAATTAAGAAGCTACTTGTAGAATTGATTTCCAGTCTCACAATAGCTGTGTTGCTCATTTACCTAGTGTCTTTATTGACCTTTGTGATTCCACAAATAGAAGGTTTTGGAATGGCTCCGAATTTGAAAGAACCGAATCGTATTTTCGTTAATCGTTTAGGAGAAATCAAAAGATTTTCCCTTGTTTATTTTCATGTGCCAAAACGTTCAAAAGAAGTTTCTACTCGTAGGGTGATTGGTCTACCAGGAGAAAAAATAACATACAAAGAGGATACTTTGTTGATTAATGGGCAAGAACAAGTGGAGCGTTTTTTAACTGAAGAGTTGCAAAAAGCTAAAAAAGAAGGGTACCAATTAACAGAAGACTTTAGTACAGAAGATATACCAGGAACAGTTCTAGGAAGGATACCCCAAGGGAAATATTTAGTTTTAGGGGATAATCGCACTTTCGCAACCGATAGTCGATATTACGGGCTCGTTGACGAGAAGGATATCATAGGTGTTGCTACAATGAAATTACTCCCACTTCATGAAATGATGAAATTGTAGAAAAGATAGGTAGATGATATGGGTCCGAAAAGATTAAGAAAAAAACAGCAGGAAGAAGCATATAAGGTAAACCGAAAAAGTCCATATCCCCCCAAAAAAAGAAAAAGACGGTCATCTGAGAAGAAAAACCAAATTCAGAGTTCTAAAAAGCAAAAAATAAAAAAAACAATGGGGAAAAATAAACGAGCGAAACGCTCCAATTATTTAGAGACACTCGTATTTCTGATGTTTGCTATTAGTTGTATCAATTTTCTTTTAAACTATCGCGCTCATTTTGTGGATGGTCATTCAATGGATCCTACATTCCAAAATGGAGACCGCTTGCTTGTTCACAAAAGTAAAAAATTTGAGCGCTATGATATTGTGACTTTTGAACCTAAAGATGGGCTGGGTGAGTCGTATGTCAAACGCGTGATTGGATTACCTGGGGATCGTATCTTTGTCAAGAATGACCAATTGTATCTAGTTGAGCATCTAGATAACGATGTGGATCTTTCCCAATGGATCGATGCCGGAGTTTTACCAGATAGCACTGTAGTAGTGAGGATTGCACAGGAACCTACTTTGAATTTATTACGTAATGTAGAAGAAATTCCGAAGGATCACTATTTTGTTTTAGGGGATAACCGTTCCAATTCTAAAGATAGTCGTTCGATTGGGTTTGTTAGCAGTGATCAAATTGAAGGGGTGGTTAACTTTAGATTTTATCCATTCAATCGATTTGGATTTGTTCATTAAACTGTAAAGTGAGGTTAGTATGAGAAAGAAAATTCATTTATTTATTAAAGATAATGGTCTTTATATACTATTGAGTCTAGCGTTGCCGATGTTGATCATGGTTGTTGTATATGCAAAAATCGGTATTTATCCAGGAAGTGAGCATCGAACTATTTTAGCGAGTGATGCTTTTTCTCAATATGTTAATTTTTATGCTAGTTTAAACAACGTATTTAAAGGCGATCAAAGTATTTTTTATACGTGGAATAGTTCGATGGGGTTGAATTATTGGACCTTTATTGCTTATTATTTAGGCGGAATATTTAGTCCGTTGGTTCTATTCTTTTCAAGTCTTCAGCTTCCAGATTTTCTTTATTACCTGACCCTGTTGAAAATCGGTAGTTTGGGCGGAGCATTTTGGATTTTTTCTTATCAGACGTTTCGTTTGCCTAAGTGGAATCATGTTGTATTGAGTGTTTCATATGCGTTGATGTCGTTTGTTATTGCTTATTCTGAAATTCTTATGTGGTTGGATGCTATGCTTTACTTACCTTTGATTGTTTTGGGAATTCACCGTTTAATGGACAAAAAAAAGCCAGTTCTTTTGTTTGTTAGCTACTTTCTTTTATTTGTGTCAAACTTTTATATGGCATTTATGGTGGGGGTGTTTACTTTTGGCTATTTTCTCGCACGCTTGTTGACGAACCGTTCCCAATATTTGCCTCGTTTTCCAATGTATTTGATCACATCACTCTTAGCAGGTGGGGCATCAATGGTCATGATTTTACCGACTTTACTAGATTTGAGAAACAATGGTGAAGCACTTAGTAAAATTGTTAGATTGAAAACAAAAAACACTGGTCCCTGGGATTTAGTGATCAAAAATATGGTAGGGATCTATGATAGTACGAAGGTTAAGTCAACTCCTTTTATTTATATTGGTTTGTTGGCAGTTGTTTTTTGTCTATTCTTTTTTGTGACGAAGAAAGTAGCATTACGCCAAAAAATTTGCTATGGCAGTCTACTGCTTGTCTTAGTGGCGAGTTTCTATTTAGAACCGCTAAATCTCTTTTGGCAAGGGATGCATACGCCAAACATGTTTAATTTTCGATTTAGTTTTTTGTTCTCTTTCTTCGTTTTAGTCCTAGCAGGTTACGGTTTTGAAAAATTTAAGCCTGATGATTTTGATCAGTTGGTAACCATTGTTTTGGGCTTGATAGGCACGTATATGGCGGTAAAATTTATGACGGGTCAAGGTGATTATACCTATATTCAATCAATCAATTTTATTTGGACACTCGTTTTTTTAATTAGTTACTTGTTCCTTTTTGCTTTAGTAAAAAGAAAAAACGGTTTTAGAAAGGGCATTGGGGTCTTTTTTATTCTATTGGTTTGTGTAGAGGCGGGACTTAATAGTTATGGTATCGTTGAGGGAATCCAAACGGAGTGGCATTATCCAGCTCGAAAATACTATGCAGATCCCTATCAACCAATCAAAGAACTAGTGGATCAAACGAAAGATGATAATGACACGTTCTATCGTTTAGAAAATTTGAATCCTGTTTCACCTAATGATGCGTTTAATTATGGATATAGCGGTGTCAGTATGTTCTCCTCCATTCGAAATCGTCATTCGTCGTACTATTTGAACGGATTAGGGTATCGATCGTTAGGAACGAACTTGAATATTCGTTATGCCAACAATACTCTTTTGATGGATTCATTAGTAGGGATAAAATACAATTTAGCGAAAGAGGATGTTCTGAAATTTGGTTATAGTAAAATCTCTGAAAAAGAAGAGTATGCACTTTATGAAAATAAGTATGCATTGCCTTTAGGGATGTGGACAGATGATGCAATCTATGAACCTGGTGCAGTCGAATCTCAAGCAACACTCTTGAATCATTTAGCGAAAACGAACGAAGATTTCTTTACGTTTAGTGACTTAGAGCAAGTGAATATGGTGAACATACGTGAAGAAAAGGGACGAATCAATCAAACGGATGTTGTGACCTATATTCCTAAAAAACAAAATGAACCGATGGTTTTGGAATGGACAGTAGAGGTGCCAGCTAATAAACAGGCATATGTCAGTATTTTTCCAGTAGATTATAGAACCTTTGGGAGCCCGACGTTGAAGTTAGAAGTAGATGGTGTGGTGTATGACAGTTCCGTTAGTGAGACTGGGCAGTATTACTCCTTAGGTTACCATAAAGAAGCCAAAAAAGTTACATTTAAAATGACTATTTCCAATGTTAAAAAGCAAAATGTTTTTCAAATCGTTCAACCCGATGTTGCGTTATTAGATGTTGATAAATTCAGTCAATCTATTGAAGCAATCAAGGATAACGGGGTTGAATTTAAAGTGGAAGGACGTAGAGCGAAGGCGGAAGTATCATTGGATCAAGATCAAGTCCTCTTTACGAGTATCCCATATGATAAGGGATGGAAGGCATATATTGATGGGAAAAAAGTGTCTATTCCTACTTTTAAGCAGGCCCTTTTGACCTTACCAGTAAGTGCTGGAGAACATGAAATTGAATTTGTCTTTTTACCGCAAGGATTTTTGACAGGTGTTGCGTTACTGCTTATATGTATGGGTAGTTTTATTGCATATGTTTGGATAGTGCGTAAGAAAGAGACAGATCCTTTTTATATGGATTAGATCACTGCTTGAAACGATTTTCAACTTAGTACCTTCTGGAATTGAGGTGTGAGGAAGTTGGAAGTCGTTTTTTGCGATCAGTCGTTTAGAAATAGGGATTTCGTTGCTAACTATGTGAATAACTTAAAATAATCGAATACTTTTCATTGACAATTACAAGAAAACGCAGTAAGATTTAAATGTAACTTATTTTGTTACTAAGAGTTGGAGTGATAGACATGGCCATGTCGACAAAATTAAGTGTGGCGATCCATATCCTCAGTTTGATCGAAATCGGACCACCCGATCGTGTCAATTCTGAATTGATTGCTGCAAGTGTCAATACAAATCCAGTTGTTGTTAGAAGACTGATGAGTAAGCTAAAAAAAGCTGGACTCATTCATACAAGCAGAGGTGCCACGCAAACGTATTTATTGAAAAAACCGGAAGATATTTCTCTCTACGATATCTATGAAGCAGTTGAATTAGATCATGAAGTATTCAATATTCACCAAAATCCTAATCCAAACTGTCTAGTCGGAGCAACTATCCAAACGGCTTTGGAAGTGCAATATGCAAAGGTTCAGCAAAGCATGGAAGCAGAACTAAAAGAGATTAATTTGTCGGATGTAATCCATCAAATCAAGCAACAAGAGACTTGAACGGTCTCTTCTCTTTTTAAAATAAAATGTAACAAAAAAAGTTTCATTAAAAGGAAGGAAGATCATCATGAAAGTAGCAATTTTAGGAGCAAATGGAAAAGCAGGTTCAGAAATTTTGAAAGTAGCAAAAAAACGAGGATTAGATGTGACAGCTATTGTTCGTGATGCAGCTAAAATCACAGATGGCACGCCTGTAATTGAAAGAGATGTATATGCCTTAACAACAGAGGATGTCAAAGACTTTGATGTCTTAGTCAGTGCCTTGGGGTTCTGGGGTGATGTGAGCGAATTTACAGGGTCAACACAACACTTGATCGATATTTTAACAAATCAAAAAACGCGTTTATTCATTGTTGGTGGAGCTGGAAGCTTATTTGTAAATCCAGAACATACGGTTCGTTTAAGCGAAACACCAGATTTTCCTGAAGCATTTAAACCATTAGCGACTGCAATGGGCAAAGGGTTAGACTTATTGGAAGCATCCAAAGGATTGAATTGGACCTACATTAGCCCAGCAGCAGAATTTGATGCAGAAGGCCCAATTACAGGCAAATATGTGATAGCAGGAGAAGAACTAGAAGTAGATAAAGACGGCAAGAGCTATATCTCATACGCTGATTATGCAATTGCGATGGTAGATGAAATCGAAAAGAATACACATCCTAACCAACGTTTTAGTGTTCATCAATAGAAAGCCATTCGAGGTGTTCAAACAAAGCTGTGAAAAGTTTTGTTTGAACGCTTTTTTTAGTTTCTAATTGCTGGTTTTAGGTAAAGGATCAGGATTTGATCTAAGCATATTGAATCAGATTTGCTTAGTTAGATGATTCCCTAAAACCGTCGTTTTAGGCATAAAAATATAATCTTAAAGGTAGAAAGCACTTTTATAGTTCTATCATTAAGCGCTGTTTTTGCTTGTTATGTTCATTAATCAACTAGCTACTCCGAAGCATACCTTTTGACAGAAATAGCAAATTATTGTTATTTTTATATATAGATATAAATAAAGACAATAATTGACAGGAGGTTCACTTTGAGTAAACTAAAAAAAACAATTGTTGCTATTTTTCTTTTGTTATTTATGTATTTGTGTTTTTCAGTAATAGTATCTAATCAAACATACGTATCTATACCATTTTACTTCTTAAATCTGGATGAGTATCCATTAGTTGGGGAATGGCTCCCTACAATCACATTCTATCTCGCAGGTAGTGTCTTCATTGTTTTATTTGTTCTAATGTTGGTTACGATATTTTATCCAAAGAAATTGAGCCAATTTAAATTTAGAAAAACAGATGGCGTTTTACGAATTAGCAAAAAGGCGGTTGAAGGAGTTGTTGCTGAGGCATTAGCAGCAGAGAAATTGATGAAAAATCCAAATGTGAAAGCAACAATGAGTCAAAAAAAGATAAAGATAAAAGTTAAAGGTGATTTTCAAATAGTTTCAGATCTATATGGAAAAACTGATAAATGGAGTGAACAGTTAGAAACTCAACTACACGATTTGATTGGACCTGATGTAAAAATTTCAATCAAAATTAAATTCGAAAAACCTCAACCAGAAAATAATAATCGGGTGAAATAGGAGGAAACATATGGATGAAATATGGGAAACATATCGAGGTCCTATTATTGGTGCACTAGCAGGTTTGTTGATTGCACTATTGATATTGACGTTAGGTTTTTTCAAAACGGTTCTAATTATCGTATTTGTTATTGTTGGTGGTTTTGTGGGATGGTATGCGAGTACACAGAGATGGATAGATATCTTTCTTTCTAACAAAAGAAAGTAAAACTATAAATAAATTAGCTAAAAGAAGGGATTTGAGCATATGGATAACAAAAATGTACAAAAAAAAGAAGAAGTAAATGTAAATGAAATCAAGGGTGAACTTACTTATGATGATAAAGTGATCCAAAAGATAATCGGGATTGCGTTAGAGTCAGTAGATGGATTACTAACAGTAGAAGGCGGTTTTTTCTCAAACGTTGCTAATAAGCTTGTTAATCGGGAAGATGTTACTACTGGAATCGATGTTGAAGTAGGGAAAAAACAAGTTGCAGTTGATTTAGATGTTGTAACCGAATACGGCAGAGATATCGCAGCGTTATATGAAAAAATCAAAGAGGTTATTTCTAGAGAAGTAGAAAAAATGACTTCTCTTAAAGTAGTGGAAGTGAATGTAACTGTAACAGACGTAAAATCAAAAGAGCAATATGAAGAAGATTCAACGACCGTTCAAGACCGTTTAAGTGATGCAACCGAATCAGTAAGCAATTTCACAAGTGAACAAACAGAAAAAGCCAAAAAAATGGCAAGTAACGGTGTAGCGAAAGCAAAAGATGCTACAGAGTCAAGAGTTCAATAAACTATTAAATTTAAGAGGTTGGGACAGAAATGTTTAACTCCGAGAAATAAGAAGGAATTTACGAAAATTGCTCTTCAAATTTTTGTGAATTTCGGCTTATTTCCGAAGGAGTTGCTTCTGCGCCCACCGTTTATTCGGTTACTAAGAGCCTGAAACATAACGTTTTTAGTTATGTCCCAGGCTCTTTATAATACAGTAAAAAGGAGAAATAACATGTTTTATCTAGAAACATTTATAAAATTATTATTAGGTTTGCTAATGGCTACAGCTATTATTAAAGTAACTGGTAAAACGACATTAGCACCTCAATCGCCTATCGATCAAATTCAAAACTATATTTTGGGAGGAATAATAGGGGGAACTATCTATTCTCAAGATATCACAATTGGAATGTTTATCATTGTAATGTTTATATGGGGATTAATATCTATATCATTTTATTATGTAAGAAAACAGTTTCCAAAGATTTCAGAATTGCTCGATGGCAGAACTATTCGAGTTTTGGAAAAGGGGTCGATTGTTAAAAATTCCTTAACAGAAGCCAGTTTAACCATCGATCAATTGTATTCAATGTTGAGAACTCAAGGAGTAGGATCTATAACACAAGTTGAAGTAGGGACCATTGAGAAAAATGGAAGCTTGTCAGTTATTTTGAAGGAAGCCACAGAAAAAAACTATTTAATCATTTCTGATGGTAAAGTAAATGAAGATGAGACGAATAGATCGAAACTGACAGAGAATGAGCTAACTAAAATATTGGCAGATAATGGTACTCCGAATATAGAAGACATAATGATATTAGAGTTGGATGAAGAACTTAACGTAAATTTCATTCAATTGGAATCGGACGAGTAATACTAAAGTATAAAAAAATTAGTCGTAATGACTTTGAAGATGAGAAAATGTAGTTACTCCTATTTTCTCAAGCGTTGACTATGAGAACTTAAAAGGATCGAGCAAATAAAATCAATCAGTCTGAATCAGGAAAATTGACTGTCAAAAGTTACGGTCATAAGTAATAAAACTCGAATAGGGTATAACCGACATAAAAATGTTATGTCAGTTTCTCGTAAAAGTACCCATATCGCCAATGATTGCAATCTGAACAACAGCTTGAATAGAATCAATTAATCTTTATAAAGCCATAATCTCTCTTATTAACCGAATAATATGCAGGTATTTTCTGTAACGAATATCTAATACTAAACGTTTGTTCGACATGTTTTAATAAATTATAACAATCAGTTATTATTAATTTGTTTCTGATGTTTTTTTGCATGAAGGATTTCAATAAAAAAAGAAAACAAGAATGTGAATGTAGCCAAAAAAATAGAATACTTTCCTATAAAAACATTGGTGAATGCTAGTAAAAAAGCTCCAATTAGAAATGCCAAGACCACAATTGTATAATTTTGCGCACTACGCTTTATTTTATATGATTTGTCTTTTGACTTAAAATGGAGATACCACTGATTGAGCATTTTACGATAATTTCCTGATGTCATCATGATGGTGTAAGGATTATCTTCAATTTTACTTCCAGTGAAAGTTAACATAATTAACCCAGATCCGAAAGCAAGAAACCCTATTTTGATCAAATCAAATTGTTCTGAAAAGAATGGCACTAAGGAGCTAGTCAATATAACAGGGAGCATCGTATAACTACGCCAATAACTATTAGAATTACTATGTTTAATCCAAATACACATTAAAAAACCTATTGTAAATGTCAAGATAGAAAGAATTTTTGGCATAGCTTGATACCATTCTTTTTGAGAGACATTTGATGCCAATAAGACGACATTTCCTGTTTGAGTTGCGACTAAACCATGAAAATAAATATGAGAATAAACGTCAATAGCTCCACCAGAAAAAGCCATTAAACTTGCAAATAATCTACTATCATTAGTAATAAGAGGTATGTTGCGCTTAAATTTGAACATGCAAAAGCTCCTTTATAAAAGTCGATAATACTTATTATAGTTTGGAGGGTATAAAATATCTACATCTATCACCTTTTTAATATAGAGATTTTATCTGTCTTTATATAGTAATCTTCTAATTGAAATTTTGTCATGTTCATTGGAGTAAATAGTCCATTATTTTTCATAGCAGCATGCTAAAAAGTTAGGAAGTCTGTAGTGATCCCAAGAAATTAGATTTGTGGTCTAACTTTTTTGCGTCTGTTCAGTCTATAACTTTTCTAACTCTTTTTTAACTACTTCAGTACTGAAAGAATATTCAGGGGTCATACTACGGTAAGGAATGTTTGCAAGAAATTCCATTTCAGAAATTTGTAAACGTAAACGTTGGTCAATATTTTCAGGATAAGATTTTAACAGTTGAATCATATTATTGTTGATACTCATAACAGAGCGATTGTAAGCATAAGAAATTTCCATTCTACCAGCTCTCAGAAAATATTTTTTTATTTGATACGATTTGTCTGTACTATAACTAAAGACATGTTCAATACCTTCTTTTATATAGAGAGAAAGCTGTGGACTATTTTTAGCGTTAATGTCAGCTAAAACGATTGGAGAAAAAGAAAGATCATTAACTAACACTAAAATTTTCTTTCTATCTAAAGTAAAATAATTAGCATGCCAAGAGAAAAAGGATCGTTCAGTTGAACTTAAGGTATTAGTAGAGACTGGAAATTCATTGAAAAGTGGTAATGATTTTTTTGTAGGGACAATAATCATAAGCAAACTCCTTTGGTGTTTATAATGAGTACAGTATAACATACACAGAGAAAATGATTTAAAGTACAAGGGGTGCTTGTACCAAAAATAGTTATTTTTAGCACGTAATTCTGATTTTGATCCTTTTTTTGCATGGTCCAGTCTATATTTCTTATCAAATTTTTATGAATAATGTTTGATCCCGACATAAAGAAGTAGTAACGAACGCTTCTTGAAAGTTTCTTACCCTCTACATTCATTATAGTCTACTCCCTCAGTTACAACTCATTAAGTTGTTTATTATTTTCTATTTGTTTATAATTTGTTTATATTTATATGCTATTATAAATTTAACTTATAAATAGGAGGTACAAATGATGAAAAAATTAGTTCTAGTTTCAGTAATTGCTTTAGGTTTGTTTTCAAGTCTATTCATAGGAAAAACAAGCTATGCTACAGAGGTTTCCGAACAGGATAGAGAGACGAGTATTCAAGATCAGATAACAATCGATTCTGTAAAGTCAGGTTTACAACATATTAGTGGTACAGCGATATCTACGCCGTGGACATCCTATTCCGTGTATGTTAACGGTCGTTATGTTTCACAAGCGGGAACCCGATATATTGATGGGAAGTTAAAGTATTCTACTAGTTACGTAAATATATCTGGAAAGAATGATCCAATTGCCTTGTCTGTTGGAGACAAAGTTACAGTTGAAGCTTATTCAGGTGATGGATTCTATGTTGAAAAAAATATTTATTCAACAGTTGAAACAATTGTAGAACAAGGAGTCATTCAGCCAGATAAAATTCCTTCTGAAACATTTAGTGTGAATCCTGTAGCAGCAGATAGCGCTGTTCATATTTCTGGAACAAAACATCCTAATGCTTCTTATTATAGAATATTAGTGAACGGTAAATACGTTGGTCGGGCATCGAATAGAGCGAGTGACTATTCAACAAATTCTCAATTCAATGGTCCAATTAGCTTGAAAATTGGAGATAGAATAACTGTAGAAGCCGTTTCAGGCGATGGATTCCATATACCAATTAAAATTTATAGTACGGTTGAAACCATAGCTCAATAAAATCATCATATGAAATCAGATAATTTAGCATTTGAGGTTGGGACAGAAGTGTTTATTTCCGAAGGAGTTGCTTCTGCGCCCACCGTTTATTCGGTTACTAAGAGCCTGAAATATAACCTTTTTAGTTATGTCCAGGCTCATTTTTTTTTCTCTTTATACTTTTTACCCAACCGGACAAGCATATTCTAAACAACTATCATGATATATATATGAAGGTTCCCGGCGTTGATATAAAATCTGTTCAACCTATACGAATCTCAATGTTTTCAACTTTACTTCTCAATGAACAAATAGTAAAATATAATGAACTAAACAAGGAGGTTGAAATCTATGTTAAATAAAACTGCCTTACAAAAGGTTGGAAAATCATTTGAAGAATTAACTATGGAAGAAATGAAAGTCATTCAAGGATTTGGGGTCAATAACCAAGTATATGGAAGTAATAACAGGGCCTGCTATAATTGGAGCGCTAAATGTGGTCAGAATGGGTATAACAATAGCACTCGATTAACTGGCTGCAACAACAACTGGTGGTTCTAAATGAACACAATCTTTTTACGTAAGTAATTATAATGAGCTCAGACTGTAAACAAACTCGTTAATTTTTGAGTGTTGTTTACAGTTTTTCATACTAATTAAATAAACTTTTTCGGGAGTCTACATTGCATTAAAAAAATGTAATTAATCATACTTGATCTGCCTAAGCTTAAGAAAACTTGCATCGACTCTTCTTTATTTAACAAAACAACATAACACTCAGATTCTGTAGTTCCATCTTCTTAATCCGAAATTTTATCAATCTCAAAAGCTAGACTTTTGTTAGGTCTAAAAGAAAAAAATCCTCAATTGATTCTCACTCGCACATGAATTAAGTGTGTTAGGCAACGCTGTTAACATAGTATTTAGTCCTGTAACTATCATGTAAATCCTCTTAATTTGGATCATCAAATATTACCCTTTCTACTCGTTTTCGAATGACAAAATTGAAAGATTCTTGAAAGGTAATTCTAAGGTAGAAAAGAACTATCTAGTTTATAATATGTTAGGTGAATAAGTGAGGAGCGTATCAGAATGAATAGTTTAACAACGAGTAATTTTAAGGGATTTACGACATTTGATTTAAAAATAATGGGCATTGTTCTGATGTTTATCGATCATATTCATCAAATGTTTGTTCCGATGGGGGCGCCGAATTGGCTTGATTGGTTTGGGCGACCTGTTGCGACGCTTTTCTTCTTTGTGAGTGTGGTGGGGTTTAGTCATACAAGAAGCAAAGAAAAATATATAATGCGGTTGTATTTAGGCATGGTACTTATGGCATTAGGCAGTTTTGTAATTCAGAATATTGTTGGATACGAAGAAGTTCAGTTGATGAATAATATTTTTCGTGATCTTTTAGTTGGAACATTAATGATGTATGGAATCGATAAAATTTCTGAAGGTCGTTCAAGTAAAAAAATCGGGAAAATTTTATTAGGCGTTGCTATTATACTATTTCCAGTCATCTCATCGGGTATTTTATTTTCACTCTTGTCAAATCCAAATACGATCATGGCTGCAGTCTGGGGTGTGAATTTTATTCCAGCATTGCTGTTTACAGAAAATAGTTTTATGGTATTGCTAATCCCATTGATGTATTTAGCAAGAAATCAACGTTGGTTGCAATGTCTGTTGATTGTGATAGCAGCTCTATTTTTCTTTTCTCAAGGATCAACACAATGGATGATGATTTTTGCTGTGATTCCGATTTTATTGTTTAATGGTGAAAAAGGAAGAGGGATGAAGAACTTCTTTTATTTCTTCTATCCATTGCATATTTGGATTTTGTATTTGGTTTCTGCTTATCTGTTTACACATTGATTTAACGTTAAAAATAGGCCTTCCTTAGATGGGAAGTGCCTATTTTTTATGATTAGTTTTAAAAACATTTAGAGCAAGGGGTAAGGCCTCTTGCTTGTGCCTCTTCTAGCGTTGCTGGAGTATAGGTACCATTGCCGCATTTGCGATTATGATATTTAGAACCAGTTGGTGTAACTAAGACAGTTTGCCCAATCCCTTGTGTATCTGGAGCAGGAGTTTCTGGTGTTTGAGCGGCAGCGGCAGCTTGCGCTTGTTCAGCTGTTTTTTGGGCTTCTTGTTCAGCTCTCCTCTGTGCTTCGGCAACTCTTTTTGCTTCTTCTTTTTGATTTGTAAGTGTTTGTTTTACATTGTTTGCTCGATTAGTTAACTCGGCATTGCCATTTGGCAGTTCTTTGATTCTAGCAATTGCTTGATTGTAATGATCATCTGTCGGTTCCTGCTCTGCTTTTTCTACGGCTTCACGAGCAGTGGCAATTTGTTTTTCTGCCTTTTCTTTTTCAGTAATTTTTTGTTGGACAGTTGTCAAACGTTTTAGCAAAGAGTCTTTATTTAAGGTTGCTTTTGCAACTAAGGCAGTTGCAGAATCGACATGTTCTTTTGTTTGGTTTGTTTCTGCTAGTTCAACAGCTTCGTAAATCGGGACATTGTCTTTTACGATGGCTAACCGTCGGGTAAAATCTTTTTGTTCATTAGTTAATGAAGTAATACGTGTTGCGGCTTCATTATAATTTTTTTGCGTAGGTTTATTTTCAGCTAAAACTAGGGCAGTTTCAGCTTTTTTTACTGTTTCCTGATCTTGTTTTGCTTCATTTAAAAAAGCAACAAATGCTTTGGAAGGTTTGACTTCGATAGTTTCAGCTTTGTCTTTATCGCCGATTGAAGCAACAAAGGTTAGCTTTTGTGATTGATCATCTTTTAATGTAATTTTATAAGAGAAAGTACCGTTTTTTGTTTCGACTTTTTCGCCACCAAGAGTGATCTCGCTTTCATCATTCGTTTTTCCTTCAATTGTCGCGGTTCCTTGATCGTTTGTTTCTATTGATTTGCCCGCAATATCAATGCTTGGAGATGCGGGTAGTGCAAATCCAGCGCCGATCATTACGATAAAACTAGCACCCGTTAAAAGTAATGCCTTCTGTTTTGGTTGTTTTTTGAAAAGTGCTTTTAATGAAAGAAAGCCTCCAATTAGTATTCCTAAAAAGCTTATAAGTGCAATAAATACTGCCATATTCTCCTTTTCCTCCTTTAACTCACTATACAAATTGTACCATAATATTATATAAATGATAGTGATACCATTGTTTTAGATTATAAAGCAGATAAAGGCGTTTGGTAGTAATAAAAAAAATTCCTGTGATAAAATGAAATAAGAATCATTTACGTATCTTATCAGAGAAGAGGAGAAAAATGAAAGCAGAGATCATTGCAGTTGGTACAGAGTTATTATTAGGACAAGTTGTCAATACAAATGCGACGTTTCTATCAGAAGAATTAGCAGATTTGGGAATTGAGGTGTACTATCATACCGTTGTAGGAGATAATCCGAAGCGACTAGAACAATTATTGGTTGAAGCTGATGGCCGCAGTGAACTAATCGTTCTATGTGGTGGATTAGGACCGACAGACGATGATTTGACTAAAGATACTGTAGCCGAACATATTCATCGTTCTTTAGTTCAAGATGAGCAGGCACTTACTCGTCTTCATGAATTTTTCAAGTTTTCAAAGAATAAAATGACCGAAAACAATTTGAGACAGACCTTGATGATTGAGGGTGGGATTGCGGTTCAAAATCCTACAGGACTAGCAGTAGGAACATTGATCACGGAAAACGAGACGACCTATCTGTTATTGCCAGGGCCACCGAATGAGTTAAACCCGATGTTTAAACAGAATGCCCGGCCGCTATTGGAAGACCTATTTCCGCAAGCAGAACAGCTAATATCAAGAGTGTTAAGGTTTTACGGTATTGGCGAATCACAACTAGTGACAGAATTAAAAGAGTTGATCGACAGCCAAACCAACCCGACGATTGCCCCCTATGCCAAACCAAATGAAGTGACATTACGCTTAACAGCTAAAATTGCTGATGAATTAACTGGTCAGCAGTTGTTAGATGATTTAGAAGCAAAAGTGATGAATAAAGTTGGCGAGTATTTCTATGGATATGGTGATGACAATAGCCTAGTAAAAGTCACAGTAGACGAATTAAAAAAATCTGGAAAAACGATCACAGCTGCGGAGAGTCTAACGGCAGGTCTGTTCCAGAGTACCTTAGGAGATATACCAGGTGTTTCAGAAATTTTCCAAGGTGGTTTTGTTACGTATTCTATAGGGACAAAAGAACGTTTTCTAGGGATTGATCCGGAATTACTTGAAAAAGAAGGAACCGTTAGCGAAGCTTGTGCAATCGCTATGGCAGAACAAGCAAGAAAGGTTGCAGAGGCAGATTTAGCTGTCTCATTTACAGGTGTAGCAGGTCCAGATGAATTAGAAGGCCAGCCAGCAGGAACTGTTTGGATTGGTTTAGCCCAAAAAGGTCAACCGACAATAGCTGTACTTCAACAGTTTAATCGTGATCGAAAGTATATTCGTCAAAGTGCCGTGATGAAAGGCTTAGACCTGGTTCGAAGGGCGGTAGTTAAGAAAAATTAAAAAGGCGAATGTTTGTTCGTTTTTCTCTTGCTTTTTCTAAGTAAACCAGTTATGATATATGTATTGAAAAGGAACTTAAATCGTTTATATATAAGGAGGATTATCGATTGGCAGATGATCGTAAAGTGGCCTTAGATGCCGCATTAAAAAAAATCGAAAAGAATTTTGGTAAAGGCTCAGTAATGAAATTAGGGGAAAAGATCGATCAACAAATTTCGACTATTCCTAGTGGCTCACTAGCATTAGATGTTGCATTAGGTGTTGGCGGTTATCCTCGTGGACGAATCGTTGAAGTCTATGGACCAGAAAGTTCTGGTAAAACGACTGTTGCATTACATGCGATCGCATCTGTACAACAGCAAGGCGGAACTGCTGCATTTATCGATGCAGAGCACGCATTAGATCCTCAATATGCGCAGGCATTGGGTGTGAATATTGATGAGTTACTTCTTTCACAACCAGATACTGGTGAACAAGGTTTAGAAATCGCAGATGCATTGGTTTCCAGTGGCGCAATCGACATCGTTGTAATTGACTCTGTAGCGGCTTTAGTACCGCGTGCAGAGATCGATGGAGAGATGGGAGCAAGTCATGTTGGTTTGCAAGCACGTTTGATGTCACAGGCTTTACGTAAACTTTCAGGTTCAATTAACAAGACAAAAACAATCGCCATTTTCATTAACCAAATTCGTGAAAAAGTTGGTGTCATGTTTGGTAATCCTGAAACGACACCTGGTGGTCGTGCTTTGAAATTCTACGCAACTGTTCGATTAGAAGTAAGACGTGCAGAACAATTGAAGCAAGGGACAGATATTATCGGTAACCGCACAAAAATCAAAGTTGTTAAAAATAAAGTGGCACCGCCATTTAAAGTAGCTGAAGTAGATATCATGTACGGCCAAGGGATTTCTCAAGAAGGAGAATTACTTGATATGGCGGTCGAAAAAGATATTGTTGATAAGAGTGGTGCGTGGTACAGTTATAAAGAAGAACGAATCGGTCAAGGACGTGAAAACGTCAAAGTTTACATGACTGAACATCCAGAAATGGTAGAAGAAGTCTCTAAACGTGTCCGTGATGCATTCGGCATCGGTGATGGTACAGCTTTTGTTGAAGAAGAACAAGCGCAAGAAGAACTTCCTCTTGATGAATAATAATACAGATTTAGAAACAAACCACTAAAGGCTATCAAAAGCTTTTTGTTGGTTTGTTTTTTTTTGTAGTAGAAATTCTTTTCACTACCAGAGCTCTTTCGATAGGAGAGGGCTTTTTTAAGTTGACACACTGGTGCACAAACATTAGAATAAAGTTGTATACAAATATTAGTATATAACTTTTACCTGTATGCAAGTAGACATATTGATAATTGATTATAGTTTATCAGAAAACTACATGAATATTGAAAATTTGAAGATAGTACGGAGGTGGAAACAATGGGTTTAGAAATTCTCCTCGCTATCATCGGTGTAATTGTCGGTCTTGGTTTAGGGTTAGTCGTTGCAAAATCACGTCATGAAAAGGCTATAGATGGTGCAAAGTCCTCTGCAGAAGGCATAATCGAAAGTGCTACGAAAGAAGCAGAGACTCTGAAAAAAGAAGCTTTATTAAAAGCTATGGAAGAAAACCAGAAGTATCGATCAGAAATTGAAAGTGAGTTGAAAGAAAGCAAAGTAGAACTTAAATCTCAAGAAAATCGTTTATTACAAAGAGAGCAAACGTTAGATCGTAAAGATGATTCTCTTGAAAAACGTGAAAACTCACTGGAAGAAAAAGAAGAGAAACTTGGTGCTAGACAGCAATTAATTGATGAGCGAGAAAAAGATGTAGAAGAACTAGTTGAAAAGCAACATCAAGAAATAGAACGTATTGCTTCACTATCTAAAGACGAAGCAAAAGATATCATCATGAAATCGACAGAAGAAGAATTAAGTCACGAGTTAACTGTAATGGTCAAAGAATCTGAGCAACGTGCAAAAGAAGAATCGGATCGTAAAGCTAAAAATTTACTTTCACTAGCGATTCAACGTTGTGCAGCTGATTCAGTTTCTGAAACAACTGTCTCTGTTGTTAGTTTACCAAACGACGAGATGAAAGGAAGAATCATTGGCCGTGAAGGACGTAACATTCGTACGCTAGAAACCTTAACAGGAATCGATTTGATTATTGATGATACGCCGGAAGCTGTTGTACTTTCTGGATTCGATCCAATTCGCAGAGAAATCGCACGTATGACGCTTGAAAAATTGATACAAGATGGTCGAATTCATCCAGCGCGTATTGAAGAAATGGTTGAAAAATCTCGTAAAGAAATGGATGAACGCATTCGTGAATATGGTGAACAAGCTGCCTTTGAAGTTGGCGCTCACACATTACATCCAGATTTGATTAAGATTTTGGGTCGCTTACGTTTCCGTACAAGTTATGGTCAAAACGTATTGAATCACTCAATCGAAGTGGCGAAATTAACAGGTGTCCTAGCCGCAGAAATTGGTGAAGACATCCAATTAGCAAAACGTGCTGGTCTATTACATGATATTGGTAAAGCGCTAGATCATGAAATCGAAGGCTCCCATGTTGAAATTGGTGCCGAATTAGCCGCGAAATACAAAGAAAATTCAACAGTGATTAATGCAATAGCATCACATCATGGAGATGTAGAAGCAACTTCTGTTATTTCAGTATTAGTTGCAGCAGCAGATGCTTTATCAGCTGCTAGACCGGGTGCCCGTAGCGAGTCAATGGAGAATTACATTCGTCGCTTAGAAAATTTAGAAAATATTTCTAATGGATTTGAAGGCGTTGAATCTAGTTTTGCAGTACAAGCTGGTCGTGAGGTTCGTGTAATGGTCAAACCAGATGAGATCACAGATTTAGAAGCTGTTCGTTTAGTTAGAGATATTCGTAAGAAAATCGAAGACGACCTAGATTATCCAGGACACATCAAAGTGACTGTTATCCGGGAAACACGTGCAGTAGATTACGCTAAATAAGTAAAGTCAAAAGAAGCAACTCCCTTGGAGAGGTTGCTTCTTTTTTATCATAAAAATTAGAAAAAATTCAGAATATTTTTACTAAACTCATCGTAGTGTTTTAATTGTGACGAGCCTAAAACTTTGATATATTCTTGATAGCTTTTATTAAAATTGGGGGTTTTTTAGATGAAATTAAAGAAAAGTGCCTTACTAGGTTTAATTACAGTATCGAGCATCGCCCTAGTTGCATGCGGGGGAAACGCTAAAAATGCCGATAGCGGTTCAGGTAGTGATGAAAAAGTATTTAGATTTATTGAAAGACAAGAAATGCCAAGTGCAGACCCTTCACTTGCAACGGATGAAGTAAGTTTTGTTGCATTGAATAATGTGTACGAAGGGATTTACCGCTTAGACAAAGAAAGTAAACCTCAACCAGCTGGCGCAGCTGAAATGGCAGAAGTTAGTGAAGATGGTCTGACGTATAAAATCAAATTAAGAGAAGATGCGAAATGGACAGATGACAAGCCTGTAACTGCAGCAGATTATGTTTATGGCTGGCAAAGAACGGTTGATCCTGCAACCGGATCAGAATATGCTTATATGTTTAATTCTGTAAAAAATGCTGAAAAGATCTCTAAAGGTGAAATGAAAAAAGAAGAGCTTGGAATCAAAGCAATTGGGGATTATGAACTAGAAATCAATTTAGAAAAAGCAACGCCATACTTTGATTATCTATTAGCGTTCCCTTCATTTTTACCACAAAGACAAGATATTGCTGAAAAATATGGTAAAGACTATACAACAGCAAGCGATAAAGCAGCTTATAATGGTCCATTTACATTAACTGATTTTGATGGTCCTGGGACAGATACAAGCTGGTCTTACACAAAAAATGACAAATATTGGGACAAAGACACTGTTAAATTAGACAAAGTCGCAATCGATGTAGTAAAAGAAGCACCAACTTCATTAAACTTATTCCAAGATGGTCAAGCAGATGAAGTACCGCTATCTGGCGAACTAGCACAACAAATGAAAAACGAACCGGATTATATCGTTTTAAAAGGTGCCTCAACTTTCTATCTTGAACCAAACCAAAGAGAAGAAAGCTCACCTTACCGCAATGTGAATTTGCGTAAAGCAATCTCATATGCGATCGATCGCAAAGCGTTAGTGGATCAAATCTTGGCAAATGGTTCTGCTGTTCCGATTGGTCTTGTTCCAGAAGGTTTAGCTGTTAATCCAAAAACAGATGAAGACTTCGCGAAAGAATCAGGTGACGAAGTTGTATATGATGTTGATAAAGCAAAAGAGTCATGGAAGAAAGCCAAAGATGAATTAGGTATTTCTACGTTATCAGTTGATTTATTGATTGATGACACTGACAATGCTAAGAAGATGGCTGAATATCTTCAAGGCTCATTGTCTGACACACTAGATGGATTAAAAGTATCCGTTAGTCCAGTACCATTCTCTGTTCGTTTAGATCGCTCAAATAAAGGTGACTTCCAAATCGCAGTTAGTGCTTGGGGAGCAGATTACGCTGATCCAAGTAGTTTCCTAGATTTATTTACGACAAACAATTCTTATAACAGAGGACACTATTCAAATCCAGAATATGACAAATTAGTAGATGCTGCTTCAACAACAAATGCAAATAATCCAGAAGCACGCTGGCAAGATATGTTAGATGCAGAAAAAGTGATTATGGGCGATATGGGCGTTATCCCATTGTATCAAAAAGCTGAAGCACATCTTCGTTCTGAAAAAGTCAAAGACGTTGTTTACCACTCAACAGGCGCAAAATATGACTTTAAATGGACATATATCGAAGATTAAGAAACAAGACAAAAGACTTTTCCAGTCAACTAGCTGGAAGAGTCTTTTTGTCTAGCGAAACGATTCAAAACTATGTATCAGAAATTTTAACTAAATATGGATCATAGATACGCAAAGCTAGAAAATTTGGTATTGAGGGATCCTTGAAAATGAAAGGATATCCGCTAACTTTGACTAAGAAAAATGTGAATATAAAAGAAACCGTAAGCGAAGAAACACCTGAAGAACGTAATTGCATCAAAGAGCCCAAAAAAGATGAGCGGACCATCCACAGCCTCCGATAAATTTATGGATGTATGAAAAGGAAATTAAACGGGGAAAGTCCTATCTAATGTCGAAAATTAGTACAACAAGTAGTTTCATATATAATTTCATCGCAGAAAAAAACGGAGTAGATTTTTCTACTCCGAAAAAGTTAAACTTTTTTGGTTCACTTGATTATGAGCGTAGTCTGTATTTTTGATGATTCACATATTTTAAGAATAAGTTAGACAAGGTATCAAGCTAATGTACCATTATTTTCTTGATCCTTAAAGATCTAAGAAAAAATATCTGATACTTCTTTATTTAATGAATTGGCGATATTTAACGCTAAAGAATCAGAAGGTTTGTATTTTCCTTTTTCTATACTTTGGATTGTTTGGATAGAGACATCTACTTTCTGTGCTAACTCTTCTTGTGTGATATTCGTGCTACTTCGTATTTCATGTAAATTGTTTTTGATCAATTTTTTCATGGTCATAAGGCCTTCTTTCTTTTATTTTTATGCTAGTAAAAAAATCGGATAATGAAGTCTTTACTAACAATTTTAACTAAAAAATGGTTTGATTTTCCTTTTTGGTTCTATTCAATACAGAACGCTAAACTACTGGTAAAAAAACGTATTACAGTTACCGATGATTGCTAGCGTGACTAACTTTCACACAGGTTCTGAATGCTAGAAGTTCATTTATTTGCCTATTAAAAATGGGTATTGATAATAAGCGCATATGTCTGATTTTTTTCGAAATATATTAAATATATACTCTCTAATCATAATGATACCAAATAATAAATGATTTATATACACAATATTAAACTAATTGTTAGATTTTTTAAATTAATAAGTTTTGGTATTAGAAAATGGATGAGTATTGAATAACTGATTCCTTGCATGAGGGAAAATAAAGGTGGCGAACCTTTTGAACTGTGTTTACTAAAAATAAAGCCATGACAACTGTCACAAACTAACAGCCCTTTCTTTCCGCTCAAAAAACCTCTATAATAATAGTAGAAATTAAAAGAGAAGAGGAAGTTTTTTGCGTATATTATTTATAGGAGACGTAGTAGGATCATTAGGTCGAGAGACAATCACGACCTATTTACCAAAATTAAAGAAAAAATACCGTCCACAAGTCACGATTCTTAATGGTGAAAATGCGGCGGCAGGTCGTGGAATCACAGGTAAGATCTATAAGAAGTTCTTGCAAGATGGTGCAGATGTTGTCACATTAGGAAACCATACTTGGGATAACAAAGAGATTTTCGAATTTATCGACGATGCTAAAAAAATGATTCGTCCGGCTAACTTTCCTCAAGGGACACCTGGACAAGGGATGGTTTTTGTCAAAGTCAATCAACTTGAATTAGCAGTTATCAACATGCAGGCGCGTGTTTTTATGGCGGATATTGATGATCCGTTTCGTAAAGCAGAAGAATTAATCACAGAAGCTCGCAAGCGGACACCATTGATCTTTGTTGATTTTCATGGTGAAACGACGAGCGAGAAGCAAGCAATGGGCTGGTTTTTAGATGGACATGTAAGTGCCGTTGTAGGGACACATACCCATGTGCAGACCAATGATGCTAGGATTTTACCAGCTGGGACAGCATTTTTAAGCGATGTCGGCATGACAGGCCCTTATGATGGGATCTTAGGCATGAAGCGCGGACCGATTATTGAAAAATTTAGGACAGCATTACCAAAACGTTTTGAAGTCATCGAAGAAGGACGGAGTTTATTATCGGCTTGTGTCATTGATATCGACGATCAGACAGGACAAGCGAAGAAAATCGAACCGATTCAGATCAGTGAAGATCGTCCGTTTGTAGAATAGAGTTAGTGGGGATTATCCAAACATAGGATAAGATGAATTTTACGTAGTAGCATGTCAT
Organism: Enterococcus plantarum; assembly: GCF_001730295.1. GTDB lineage: Bacteria > Bacillota > Bacilli > Lactobacillales > Enterococcaceae > Enterococcus_L > Enterococcus_L plantarum. The sequence goes on along the minus strand of NZ_MIKA01000004.1, from coordinate 14,470 downwards.
GTTCTCAAAACATTCTTAAAGGGCAGAGTAACCAAAATAAAAGGGTGCTCTGTTCTTTTTATCGACCATTTCAGCTTTTGACGCTATCTTATAAAATAACTTTTACTGCTTAGGTGCTATTTTTTTTCGCAAACTGTTGATTCTGCTGGAATTATGTTAAAATAAGTAGACCTATTTTACAATAAAATCTTACCCAGAATAAAGGTGTGAAATCATGGAGCCATCCATTACAGATAAAGAAATAAATGAAGAATTAACCAAATTATTGGACTTGCTTGGCGAGGACGAATTGATTCAGCGTTATAAAGAATTAGAAGAAAAAGTCCAAAATAACGAGAAACTGACCGGCTTAGTAGAACAAATCAAAGCCGCTCAAAAAGATGCTGTTCAATTTGCTCATTATGATAAACCAGAAGCAGAAAAAGACGCAATCAAGCGTGCGGACGAATTAACGAAAGAATTCGATGAACATCCCTTAGTTGTGGCCTATCGCGAGCAATTGATGGAAGCCAACGACCTCTTGCAGCACGTCACAGATATGATCCAATATAGAATCAATGAAGAACTAGAGAAGGAAGGGTAACAATGCCACAAAAAACAAAACACACACCCATGATGGAACAATATTTAGCAATCAAAGACCAATATCAAGACGCTTTTCTGTTTTACCGTTTAGGTGACTTTTACGAAATGTTTTACGAAGATGCGGTTAATGCTTCACAGTTATTGGAATTAACTTTGACTAGTCGGAATCGCAATGCAGATGACCCAATCCCAATGTGTGGAATTCCTCATCACGCTGCACAAGGCTATATCGATACATTGATTGAAAAAGGCTATAAAGTAGCAATCTGCGAACAAGTAGAAGACCCTAAAACCACCAAAGGCATGGTCAAACGAGAAGTTGTTCAGCTCATTACGCCAGGCACTGTGATGACGAGTAAAGGCTTAGGAGCGAAAGACAATAACTATTTAACAGCTATCGTCGAAAAGGAGGGTACATTTGGTTTAGCGTATGTTGATTTAAGTACTGGAGAACTAAAAACAGCTGTTTTAAGTGATGAAGATGCGGTGATTAATGAAGCATCGGCGTTGCAAACGAAAGAAATCGTATTAGGTAGCGAATTATCAGAAACATTGCAACAAACATTAAAAGATCGCTTAAACATTATTTTTTCTGAACAAAACCAAGCAGAAGAAAATGCTGAATTCAGTTTTTTAACAAGTGAACTGACACATCCGCTAGAAGTTGATGTAACAGGCAAATTATTAACATATTTAACTGTGACGCAAAAACGTGGATTGTCTCATATTCAAAAAGCAGTAGAATATCAGCCAGATCATTTCTTGAAAATGGATCACTATTCTAAATTCAACTTAGAATTGACCCAATCGATTCGAACTGGACTGAAAAAAGGCACCCTATTATGGCTGCTGGACGAGACGAAAACTGCAATGGGCGGCCGTTTATTAAAACAATGGCTAGATCGTCCCTTAATCCAAGAAAAACAAATTCAAACAAGACAAGAAATGGTTCAATCCTTACTAAATGCTTATTTCGAACGTGTTGATTTACAATCTACATTGACCAAAGTCTATGATTTGGAGCGTTTAGCTGGTCGTGTAGCATTTGGGAATGTGAATGGTCGTGACTTGATCCAACTGAAAACCTCGTTAGAACAAGTACCATTGGTTCGTGAATTGATTGTAGGAATCAATCAAGGGGAATGGAATGATTTATTATTAGATTTAAATCCTGCTGAAGACATCGTTGAACTGATCAGTAATGCGATTAACGAAGAAGCACCGCTTGCCATTACAGAAGGAAATATCATCAAAGATCATTACAACGAAAAACTAGATGAATACCGTGATGCGATGCGCCATGGCAAACAATGGTTAGCTGAACTAGAAGCCAAAGAACGACAAGAAACGGGCATCAAAACCTTAAAAGTCGGGTTTAATCGCGTTTTTGGGTATTACATCGAAGTCACAAAATCCAACTTAGCAAATCTAGCAGAAGGAAAATACGAACGCAAACAAACTCTGGCGAACGCGGAGCGTTTTATTACGCCGGAACTCAAAGAGATGGAAACCTTGATTTTAGAAGCGGAAGAAAAATCGGTCGATTTAGAGTATCAATTATTCTTAGAAGTTCGCGAACAAGTTAAAGCCAACATCGAGCGTCTGCAAAAACTAGCAAAAACAATTAGTGCAGTGGATGTCTTACAAGCTTTTGCAACAGTCAGTGAACGATACCAATATGTTCGCCCGACCCTAAAAAGCAATAGTAAAGAGCTACATATTGTTGAAGGACGTCATCCAGTTGTGGAAAAAGTGTTAGGGCATCAAGAATATATCCCAAATAGTGTTCATATGAGTAAAGAAAACATTATTTTGTTGATTACAGGACCAAATATGTCGGGTAAAAGTACCTACATGCGCCAGCTAGCACTAACGGTAGTTATGGCTCAAATCGGCTGTTTTGTCCCAGCTGAATCGGCTGAATTACCGATTTTTGATCAGATTTTCACACGAATCGGTGCATCAGATGATCTGATTGCAGGTCAAAGTACGTTTATGGTGGAAATGATGGAAGCCAATCAAGCCTTACGTCATGCCACACCAAACAGTTTGATTTTATTCGATGAACTTGGTAGAGGAACTGCTACTTATGATGGGATGGCGTTAGCACAAGCAATTATCGAATATATCCACAGAGAAGTTAAAGCGAAAACATTGTTCTCAACTCATTATCATGAATTGACCGTCTTAGATGAAAAGTTGAGTGGAGTGAAAAATATTCACGTCGGTGCAGTAGAAAAAAATGGCGAAGTTGTCTTTTTGCATAAAATGATGGATGGTCCAGCAGATAAAAGTTATGGGATCCATGTAGCTAAAATCGCTGGATTACCAAGTACATTACTAGAGCGCGCTGCGACGATTCTTTCGGCTTTAGAATCAGATGAGCAACCGCTTAAAACAGTTGAATACAAAGATGAGATTAAAGAAGATACGGAACAATTATCATTATTTAAAGAAGTATCGACGGATGAGTTAGGTGTGATCGATACCTTGAAGAAAATCAATTTATTAGAAATAACACCAATGGATGCTTTGAATAAATTGCATGAACTGCAAAAAAGAATTTAAACTAAAAAACTGAGCAAGGAAAGGATCGTATAGATGGGAAAAATCCAAGAATTATCAGAACAACTTGCCAATCAGATCGCTGCTGGTGAAGTAGTAGAACGTCCTGCATCAGTTGTCAAAGAACTTGTAGAAAATGCGATCGATGCTGGAAGTACACAAATCGATATTTTTATTGAAGAAGCAGGACTGAAAACGATCCAAATTATCGACAATGGTGAAGGAATCGCAAAAGATGATATTCTTAGTGCATTTAAACGCCATGCGACAAGTAAAATCCATACAAGAGATGATTTATTTCGTATCCGCAGTTTGGGATTCCGTGGAGAAGCTTTGCCCAGTATCGCGTCCGTTTCAGAAATTGTTATAGAAACAGCTGTGTCTGAAGAAGAGGAAGGTAGTTATGTTCAAATGAAAGGCGGTAAGGTCGAAGAGCATCGCCCAGCCGCTTTAAGAAAAGGAACAAAAATCACCGTCTCAAACTTATTTTTCAATACACCAGCTCGCTTAAAATATGTTAAAACGATCCAAACTGAACTTGCCAATGTCGGGGATATCGTCAACCGCTTAGCTTTAAGTCATCCTAATATTGCGTTTCGTTTAGTTCATGATGGCAATAAAATGATGAATACTGCGGGAAATGGCGATTTGAAGCAAACGATTGCTGGAATATATGGTATTAGTACGGCGAAAAAAATGCTAAAGATCGAAGCAGAAGATTTGGATTTTAAATTAACAGGCTATGTTTCATTACCAGAAGTTACTAGGGCTAGTCGTAATTATTTGTCAACGATCATTAATGGTCGTTATATCAAGAACTTTGCGTTGAACAAAGCAGTCGTCGACGGTTATGGCTCCAAATTAATGGTTGGCCGTTTTCCTTTGGCTGTATTAGAAATTGAGATGGATCCGTTGTTAGTTGACGTCAATGTTCATCCCACCAAGCAAGAAGTCCGTTTAAGTAAGGAAAAAGAATTGATGGTCTTGATTAGTGATGCGATTCGTGAAGTGTTAAGCCAAGAGCAATTGATCCCAAATGCTGCAGATAACCTTCGCTTTAAAAAGAAAGTCGAACCACAGCCGAAAGTGGAGCAAATGGAAATTCCTTTAACAGAACAAGAGGAAGTAACAAAACCTATTCGCACATCGGGTAGCCTAGGCTATGATCCAACGAGTGGCAACTTTTTTGTTAAAGAAACGACAGCAGAATATGTCCCCCAATCGTCTACGGACAGTGGGGCAAAAGAATCGGAATCTCTGAGTAAAGAGGAACTTGAAAAAGAAGCGTTGATGGCCCATGCTTTCAGTTCACCTTATGAACCTGAGGCACATCAGCAATCTGATAATAGCCAAACGGCAGAACCAACTAAACTTGCGGAAATACCTCCGCAAAATGAAGAACCCTCGGTTGACGAACAAGTCTATGAAGAAGAATTAAGTCATCATCCAGAATTTGATTTTTCCGCAACTGGAGCTCAAAATGACTTAAATAAAGTGTTGAATAAGTTGTCGGATGAACGTCCGAAAGAACGGTTTCCAGAACTAGAATATTTTGGTCAGATGCATGGTACTTATCTGTTTGCTCAAAGTAAAGATGGTTTATATATCATCGATCAACACGCAGCTCAAGAACGTATCAAATATGAGTATTTTAGAGAAAAAATCGGTGAAGTCACGAACGATCTACAGGAGCTATTAGTGCCGATCGTGATCGATTATCCAAATAGTGACGCGCTAAAAATCAAAGAACAAAAAGAAAATTTAGCAGAAGTTGGCATTCATTTAGAAGATTTTGGTCAAAATAGTTTTATTGTTCGGGCTCATCCAACGTGGTATCCAGCGGGTGAAGAAGAAACGATCATCCGTGAGATGATCGATATGCTTTTGACAACAGGGTCTGTTAGTGTAAAAAAATTCCGTGAAGCCACAGCGATCATGATGAGTTGTAAACGGTCGATCAAAGCGAATCATTATTTAAATGAACAACAAGCGCGTGTCTTATTGAAGGATCTTGAGACTTGTGAGAATCCATTTAATTGTCCTCATGGTCGTCCTGTTTTGATTCATTTTACAAATTCAGACATGGAAAAAATGTTTAAACGTATTCAAGACCCACACTAAAAAACATAGGAAGAAGGTTTTATCCTAATGGCAGTTATTTTAGCCTCTCAATCGCCTCGCAGACGTGAGTTGTTGAGCCGAATTATCCCTAATTTTGATGTTGTGCCAGCTGATATAAATGAAGAAGTCAAAGGGTATTTCACCCCAATGGACTACGTTTTAACGATGGCGGCGCAAAAAGCAGCACATATTGCCAAACAATATCCAAATGATTTAGTGATCGGTTCCGATACGATCGTCACAATCGACAATGAAATATTAGGAAAACCCACTTCCAGAGAGGATGCTTTTCGGATGCTGCGTCAACTAAGTGGCAGAACACATAAAGTTTATACAAGTGTCGTATTAATGAAAAATGATCAAGAATCTTCGGCTACAGTTCCTGCTACAGTAGAATTTTACGATTTGACGGACGAAGAAATCAATCGCTACCTAGATACAAAAGAATACACAGATAAAGCTGGAGCCTACGGGATTCAAGAGCAAGGTGCTTTATTGGTTAAAAATATTCAAGGTGACTACTATTCGATCATGGGCTTGCCTATTGCGACTCTGTACCGAATGCTACCAGCCTTTGACGTGTAACTGAACGATGAAAGAAGGAAACAACAAATGAAATGTTCACAAACAAGAGCCATTCAGACACATATGATCACGTATCCTCATTTAAATTTTCATAAAACCTTATTTGGTGGTCAACTAATGGCATGGCTGGATGAAACGGCTGGGATCTCAGCTGTTCGAATATCTAGAGCGGCAATCGTAACGGCATCTGTCGATCATTTAGACTTTTTAGCCCCTTTAAAAGCAGACCATTCAGTCTGTATTGATGCATACGTATCAGGAGTAGGTACGCGCTCGATGGAGATATTCGCCAAAGTGATCGGGGAAGATTTATTCACGGGAGAACGCTATCTAGCTGGAACTTGTTTTATGACCTTTGTCGTACCTAAAGGAGCGAGCTTGCCAAAAACAATCGAGCCAGAGACCAAAGAAGAACGTTTTATCTGTCAAGGATATGAAGCCAGAAAACAATTCAGACAAGCCAAGCGACAAGAAAGTATTGATTTAGCCGAAAATGTCGATCTGGATATTCCTTGGAACTAAAAGTCGACTTGAACACTTATTTTCTAAACAGAAAATGAGTGTTTTTTTCTTAATAATGCTATGATAGGACTAACTAAAAAGTAAGGGTGTGATTTGTCATGGAAAAACCATCAAAAGAAGAGTTGAAAGAAAAGCTATCCGATATCGAATATGCCGTAACGCAGGAAAATGCAACTGAACGACCTTTTACTGGTAAATATGATGACTTTTACCAAGAGGGGATTTATGTTGATGTGGTCAGTGGCGAACCACTTTTCAGTTCAACAGATAAATATGATGCAGGCTGCGGTTGGCCAGCTTTTACTAAGCCAATTGAAAAACAAGGTGTCAAAGAAAATTCAGATTTTTCTTTAGGAATGCGTCGTGTTGAAGTACGGAGTAAAGAAGCCGATTCCCATTTAGGCCATGTTTTTACAGATGGGCCGCAAGAGCAAGGTGGTTTACGCTATTGTATCAATGCAGCAGCTTTACGGTTTATTCCGGTAGACGAGCTAGAAAAGGCAGGCTACGGGGACTATCAAACCTTATTTAAATAATAGGAAAGCCTATCTAAGCAGATTAAAATTGCTTAAATAGGCTTTTTTTATTTCCTTCATAAAACAATTGCTATTTGCCTTAATTTCTAGTATTATGAAAACATTCCGAAAATTAGAATTAGGAAAGAAAATAATTATTTATTGAGGAGAATAAAATGAAAAAAGTAAATGTGAGGAAATTAATCAGTGTGATGATGCTGTCTACTCTAGTTTTGGCAGCTTGCGGTGGTAAGACTGATTCTGCAGATAGTAGTAACGATAGTAAGAAAGCGAGTGGGGAACAGCTTTTTAAATTAGTAGTCCAACAAGAAATGCCAAGTGCAGATTTATCAGTTGCAACCAATACAATTAGTTTTTCAGCTTTGAACAATGTTTATGAAGGGTTATATCGTTTAGATGATAAAAGTAAACCACAGCCAGCTGGTGCAGTTGAGTTGGCAAAGAAAAGTGATGATGGATTGACCTATACATTTAAACTTAGAGAAGACGCTAAATGGTCAAATGGTGATCCTGTGGTAGCGGCAGATTATGTCTATGGTTGGCAACGAACAGCAGATCCTAAAACAGCAGCAGAATATGCTTATATGTTTGAATTAGTTAAAAACGGTGCCGATGTTTCTGCTGGTAAGAAAAGCTTGGATGAGTTAGGGATCAAAGCAATTGGGGATTATGAATTAGAAGTAACGTTAGAACAAGAAACGCCATACTTTGATTATTTATTGGCCTTCCCATCCTTTTTCCCACAAAATAAAAAAATTGTCGAAGAAAAAGGCAAAGACTATGCAACAACTAGCGACGCATCCGTTTATAACGGCCCATTTACGTTAACTGATTTTGACGGACCTGGAACAGACACCGAATGGTCGTATACAAAAAATGATCAATATTGGGATAAAGACGCAGTTAAGTTAGATAAAATTGAAGTAACAGTGGTTAAAGAAGCACCTACATCATTAAATCTATTCCAAGATGGTCAAGCAGACGATGTCATTTTAAGTGGAGAATTAGCAAAACAAATGGCGGATGATCCAGAACTTGTGATTGAAAAAGATGCTAGAACGTCTTATCTTGAATTCAATCAAAGAGATGCGAATTCACCGTACCACAATGAAAACTTACGTAAAGCAATTTCTTATTCAATCGACCGTGATGCATTGGTTGACCGAATCTTAGGAGATGGTTCGATTGCTTCTACTGGTCTTGTACCAGCTGGAATGTCATTCTCACCCACAGGCAATAAAGACTTTGCGGATGAAAATAAAAATGTGTTGACACATGACACCAAAAAAGCCAAAGAATACTGGGAAAAAGCAAAACAAGAATTAGGCATTGATTCATTCAAATTTGATATCGTGGGTGATGATACTGATTCTACCAAAAAAGTACTAGAATATATCCAAGGCGCAGTGAAAGAAACACTTGATGGTGTAGACGTGACCGTTACAAATGTGCCCTTTACCGTTCGATTAGATCGCGGTAAAAATGGTGACTTTGAAGTGATCATGGGCGGTTGGGGAGCTGATTATGCAGACCCAAGCAGTTTCACTGATTTATTTGTAACAGGTGGTTCATATAACAGAGGGCGCTACTCAAATGAAACATACGATGAATTAGTCAAAGCTTCAGGTAGTAAAGACGCCTCTGATCCAGAAAAACGCTGGACAGATATGGTAGAGGCCGAAAAACTATTGATGAACGAGATGGGCGTTGCACCAGTTTATCAAAAAGCAGAAGCACACATGCGTAGTAAAAAAGTCCAAGGCGTAGTAGCTCACGGAGCTGGTGCGCGATACGATTATAAATGGACTTACATTTCTGAATAAAAAGTAAAAGAGGGCGAAGGTGTAACTCGTAGAGATATACCCCTACCTCATCATATGACCAGTACGAATGGAAGCATAGTTCGTATTGGTTTTTTTATAGTTAAATAAGATGCTTTTTTTCAAGCTACTGATTTCCTTTAATCTGTGCTAAAATAGAAACATATGTGCGTGTGATGCGCAAGCAAGGTTTCAAGAAAGGTGAAATTATGTACGAGTATATTATTGGTAAAGTGACGTTTATCAGTCCATATTATATTGTAGTAGAAACAAATGGAATTGGCTATCAAATTTCTGTAGGAAATCCCTATCGTTATTCTGGAAAAACGGATCAGCAAACTAAAATTTATGTCCATCAAGTCATTCGTGAAGATGCCCACTCTTTATATGGGTTCAGTGATTTAGATGAAAAACAACTCTTTTTAAAGTTGATTAGTGTCTCAGGAATCGGACCTAAAAGTGGTTTAGCAATCATGGCTTCAGAAGATCACGGTGGGTTGATCAATGCGATCGAGAGTGAAGATGCTGCTTATCTAACAAAATTTCCTGGTGTGGGTAAAAAGACTGCACAACAAATGGTACTTGATCTTAAAGGGAAATTAGGAGAGCTAGAAACGTCAGATGCTGCTGTTGAAGCGATGGCTAAAACACCAAATACGCCATCAGCAAATCAGTCGCTGACAGAAGCATTAGAAGCGTTGAGTGCGTTAGGTTATAGTGAAAAAGAAATCAAACGTATCACGCCGAAATTGGAAGAATTAGGTACACAAGCGACAGATGAATACTTGCGCAATGCATTGAAATTTATGATGAAACGCTAAGGAGGAATCGTTATGACAGAAGATGAAAGACTACTTTCCGCTCAAAGAAGTGAAGGGGAAGAGTCCTTGGAAAAGTCGCTACGTCCGCAATTTCTCGAACAATACATTGGGCAAGACAAAGTCAAGCAAGAGCTTACGATTTATATCGAAGCTGCTCGCAATCGGGAAGAAGCCTTAGACCATACGCTTTTATACGGTCCACCTGGGCTGGGTAAGACGACGATGGCAATGGTGATCGCCAACGAAATGCATGTTAATATCCGAACGACGAGTGGACCAGCAATTGAGCGAGCAGGGGACTTAGTCGCGATATTAAACGAATTAGAACCAGGAGACGTTTTATTTATTGATGAAATCCATCGCTTACCTCGTGTAGTAGAAGAAATGTTGTATTCTGCAATGGAAGATTTTTATGTAGATATCATGGTGGGACAAGGAACAACAGCTCATCCAGTTCATTTTCCATTACCTCCGTTTACCTTGATAGGAGCCACGACAAGAGCTGGTATGTTATCTGCGCCACTTCGTGATCGCTTTGGCATTATTTCACATATGGAATATTATGAAACACAAGATTTAAAAGAAATCGTATTACGTTCAGCTGATATTTTCCGAACGGAGATCGTAGAAGAAGGCGCTTTTGAAATTGCACGACGTTCTCGTGGCACACCGCGAATCGCGAATCGCTTACTAAAACGTGTCCGTGATTTTGCCCAAGTACAGTCGAATGGCACGATCAACCGTGAAATTGCAGACCAAGCATTGACCTTATTGCAAGTTGATCATCAAGGATTGGATTATGTCGATCAAAAATTATTAAAAACAATGATTGAATTATACGGCGGTGGTCCTGTCGGATTAAGCACAATAGCGGTCAATATCAGTGAAGAAACTGAAACGGTAGAGGATATGTATGAACCGTATTTAATTCAAAAAGGATTTATCAAGCGTACGCCAAGAGGTCGAATCGCAACCGTATTAGCCTATGAACATTTTGGTTATGAATCGTATTATCAAGAATAATAGAAGAATAATGAGGGGGAACAGAGGTGCTTGTTACTTTTGTTCCTCCCTCATTTTTTTAGTTTTTATTATAAAGCTAACTAAACGGTGTGAGTAGACTTGATTCCACGATGTTCTTTCTCCTATCTTTTTAGGGTCATAAAGAAAGCTTCTAGTTCGGCTGCAATATTTGCTTGGTCAAGTATCTTCAATGTATTCAATGCCTAAAGAACTTTTTTTTCTCCAGCGATAGTGTCTCCCTGACAAATAGCAAAGAGTCCACTGTAATAGAGAAAGACGATTCGAAAAAAGCTGCTGGTAAATTCTTTACTCAGTTCTTCCAACCAACCTAATGCCTGTGAAATGTCAGCCCATTCTTGTTTACGAAACAATGTTGGCAATAGGTTCGCGAGTAGAGACGCGTAGACTGGGACTGCTCGATTGTATGATTGGTAGTGAGGGAGGGATTTTAGTAGTAGCTTAAAAAAGAAAAGTTGCTGTTCTTGGTTAAACATATCAACATTGTTGCTAAATAAGAGAATTTCTTGTAATGTCCAACTTTGAACATTCATCAAATAATGACTAAGGATTTGGATATCTTCAGGATTGCCCTGCCAATTCTAAAAATTTTTATGGCTCTCAAAATAGCTGAGAGACTGGATTCTTAAACGTAGTTCTGCCTGACGTACAAGGGTCAAAGCAGTAGGGTCGGTGAGGTGCAATTGGGTTTGGTACATTTTTTCTAAAGCTTGAATATCATGGCGATTGGCCGCGTGAGAAAAATTGTTGATATAATTTTTCTTCCCGTAATTGATACTCATTATGAATATAAAAAAATTCGTCGCTATCTACCATTAAGCGGTCTAAAATCTGCATAAATAAAAAGAGTGATATATCATGCTTTCCTTGTTCAAATTCAATAGCATAGGATTTTGTTATGATCTCGTTATATACTTCTTTTTGACTATATCCTTTATTTAAACGAATTTGTCTGACAGTTAGCCCATAATTTTTCCTTTATTCAGCACCTCCTAAAGCTAGTTTAGCTTGTTTTTCTACAGGTATCAAAAGGTTGGATTCCGTCAGGTCTTATATATCAGACTAAATCAATTAAAAACATGAAAAGTGGTTATTATCTAAACAGCGGAAGTGATTTGCTTGTAAACTAGGCGAATCATTTGTTTGCTACAAAGATAAAAACTATACTAAAAGAAAATAACCTTAAGGGCGTGGAGAAAATGCAAGAATTATTTGATCGAAAAGTAAAATTAGTTCCAGCAATTGTTTCGTTATTATTATTAGGATGCGCGTTTTATTCATTATTGAACACGGCATTTATTTTGAATTTTTGTATGATTCTCGTTGCAGGATTAGTAGGAATGTACTTGATGTATGGTGTGGAAGGCATTAAACAACTTTATTCCCCACTAAAAAAAGGATCAGTTAAAATTATAATGATTGCATACGTTTTAAGTTGGGTAACGGCTCTCTTGGCAAACGTTTTAGCCGGAGCGATTGGACAGCCGACTGCTGCTAATCCAATCGTGTATGAATTTAGTCATGGCTTGGTACCGGCGCTTACTTTGTTAGGTAAAACGTTATTCATGCTCGCAGGAGAGGAAATCATTACGACGATTCCACTGATTTTACTAGTTCATATAGCACTGCAGTATAAAGTTGAACGAAAAACAGCTATCATTGGTTCAGTTATTTTAACAAATCTTATGTTTGGGTCACTACATTTATCGACGTATGATTGGAATTGGTTCCAATGCTTGGTTGTGATTGGGTTGACTCGCATCCCTTTTACATGGGCGACATTAAAAACAAATTCAATCTGGGCGGGTACAATCATTCATATCGCTTTTGACTGGTTGATTTTTATAGGTGTTATTTTGGGGACTTTAGCACACTAACATACTATTATTATCATCGAACATATCATGTTAGAGCTATACCAATAGTTGGTATGGCCTAACATTTTTTTGCATTAGATGCAAATGATATACCTTGTCACAGAAGAAGTGAGTGTTTGATTAGAAAAAAAATCATATCATTTGCACAAAATATTTTAAGCTTTTATAGTTGATAGTGTACCAATTAGTAAAAAAATAAACGAAAGGATGGGAATTATGGAAAAGAATACGAGAAAAAAAGGGTTTGTATCGTACTTAACGACACAAGATGAAGCAGGGGTAAATATCTCTTGGGGGTCAATCATAGCAGGACTAGTTTCCTTCTTTGCGATTTTCTTTACCTTAAGTTTAATTGGTTCAGCAATTGGTTTTGGTATTGTTAAGCCAACAGCGGATAATCCGTTAGATGGTGTAGGAATGGGCCTTATTATTTGGACAGTGGTGACATTTGTTCTTTCATTATTTTGTAGTGGATTTATTGCAGGGGTAGCAGCACGCAGAGTAGGCTTAGTTCATGGTTTTCTAACATGGGCAACAAGTGTCTTGGTATTATTGGCTATCCTATCTTATACAGCAATCGGAGCATTTTCAGCAATCGGTTCTCTATTTGGGAATATCGCTTCAGCAACTGGCAGCACTGTGGAAACTGTAGCTTCAGGCACATCTGATGCGATCAGTAAAGGATTTGATAAAGTGACAGATGGAGTTCAATCAGTGGATACGACAGAACTTCAAGGACAAGTTAAAAAAGTCTTATCTGATACTGACGTAAAAGAACTACAACCAGATTATTTGAAAGATAAAATGAAAGAAGCGACAGATGAAATCACGGATGCTGGAAAAGAAATCATCAAAAATCCTGATAACTCTGATAAAATCTTCCAAGATACTGCAGATTCTTTAGAAGCAAAAGCGAAAAAAATCGGTGATTCAGTTGATCGCCCAGCAATCGCAAACGCAGTAGCAAAAAATACAGATTTATCGCAAGAAGAAGCCGAACAAGCAACAGATAATATCTATAATGAACTACAAAAAGCGTCTAAAGAAACACAAACACAAATCGAAAATGCTAAAACAAGTCTAGAAGATGCAAAAGAAGACTTGGATAAAAATATCAAAGAAGCTAGACAAACTGCGGAAGATGCTTCAAATACAGTAGCAAAAGCGTCTATCTGGGGCTTTGTAGCTATGGTTCTTGGGATGATCATCACTTCCCTAGCTGGTTTATGGGGATCTAATTTAGTGAAAGACCCTGTAACTGAAAGTAAATTGTAAAAGTATTCGTTAATAGAATTCTATAAAAAAATAGGCTGGACAGAAGAGATTGCTTCTGCCCCCCACCGTTTATTCGCATTTAGGGTGTGAAACAAAAGTGATTTACTTTCGTCCCACACCCTTCAGACTGTAGACAGACTCCTACATTAGGAGTCTGTCTACAGTTTTTTTATACTAATTTATATAAACTATTTTGGAAGTGATTCTAATGATGAAAAAAAAATTTGTTGAAGGAAGAAACCAATCCGCTAGGTTAACGCTTGATGATCTTGGACTAAAAGATTGATGCTACAATTTAGTTTGATTTCATTTACCTCATTGTAGAATCTATGTATTCGGCTTGTGTTTGTCCCAGTGTTGATACAGTGAACATGATCAATCAATACTTGTTTAATATTCGTTCTATGAGACAGAGAATCAAAGAAATTAACGAAAATAGTGCTTATTGTTGGTTTTTCGTCTGTTCTTCGAAGGAGCCTGAAACATAACCTTTTTAGTTATGTCCCAGGCTCCTTCGAAGATTTAGAAAAACTACTTAATTTAAAGCTTGTTTTCTTACGGAAGACAACGTTATCTACAGTCTGATAACCAACTCCCTTTTTGTTGAGTATGTACGATTGATATGTTTCCTCGTTTTTTTTATACTACGTAAATAAGTGTAAATACTATGCATTGGAACCCACAAAAGAGTTTTTATTTGTTTTAAATCAAAAAAAAAGGAT
>NZ_MIKA01000003.1 GCF_001730295.1 Enterococcus plantarum | reverse complement strand
GCTTGAAATTGATGTGATGCTTTTAAGTCGATTTCGGAAAAATCCTTTGCAACAGAGTGTATATTTTTCCCAGTAGCTACAATACTAGCTGAGAGTTGTTTGATATCGTTTCCAAAATTTGTCGCTGTTTCTTTCGCCTTCGCATTGCCCATCACGTTCGTTCTCGTCGCGATATTGGTTGGTCCTTTTATGTTGTTTAAGGCATTGGCTGATTGGCTAAAAGAAGCGGATACATTTCCTGCTATAGATAGACTGCTTTTTATCCCCATATTTTCACTCCTTGTTAAATTTATAAAAGATAAGTATAACAAACCAAACACATAGACACAATTGTATTTTTAGATACTTTCTACATGAATTTCACGATAAAACGTAAATATATAAACTGATAGCTTACCATTCTCTAGCACTTACATAATAAAAATATTTTTTTGTTATTTATCTTATATATAAGGAAACGATTTTTCGTGTTATTTAATGGTGTTTAAGAGGAAAATTAGGTTGCGTGTTCGCCTTCTTTTCGTATATACTTAGGAGGTAGAATAGAACAAAGAAAACAGCCCATTTGTAAACGAGCTGTTAAAATCAGAATATAAAATAAATTGGCACTTCAATATTTGGCGACAACCAAATAATTGAAGCCTTGTAAAGACAGAGCAAACTGCCCAAACAAGTTGCCAATAGTGCTAGCAACATGTACTAGCTTCTTTCTTGTACCTAAAGTTTACCTATTTTGCCATAGGTTTGTTAACTTTTGGGCTATTTTAGAAGAAGTGGTAGATGATTTTTAGAGACTATTGTTGACGATATTGGGAAATTTCCTGATATCGTTTTTTCTATTCTACAAATTCAAGTAAAGGAGGTTCACTTCAAATTAAAACAAATGATCAATTATAGATATAAGACAAGGAGACAACGTTCACTTCGTTCACCTTGTACTTTGCATCATCCACTCTGCCCTTTGGTCAGTCGTGGTCCTTCAATTCTTAGAGCTTTAGCTCTTAGAAATTGATGAGATCGAAGTGGAATGTAGTGGTGCAAAGCAAAAAGGCACTTCATCATTTGGCGACAACCAACTGATGAAGCCTTGCATAGACAGAGCAAACTATCTATACAAGTTGCCAATTGCTAGCACAAAGTCCTAGCATTCTTTATTGTACCTAATTTTACTGGAATTTTCTAGTCTGTCTGGAAACTTTTTGTTAAAATCATGTACTTAATAAAGTCTGCATACTCTTTCTAGATAATTGATGGCGGTATTGGTAGTTTTAGGATGATAAAAAGTCGTTAAGTTTTGAACAACTGGACTAAAAAGGAATCAATGCACTTTTCGGATTGAGGTATTTTTAGAACGTTGTTGAAAAAATAGCTTTTTCTCACTGACTGCTCCAATAGCGTTTTTTGTTTTATCCCAAAAAAGGCGATAGAAATTCTACCAGACTGACAATGATCATCCACAAGTCATTTCTACCGCTAATATAATAAGTTGCCTAAGTCAATGCGTACATTAAGAAGCGCTGAAGTACGAAATTCAGTGCTTCAAAAAAGGAGAGAACCATTATGAAAAACGAGCTACATACCCTAAAAGAAATCCCCTATCAAGATATTACTGATTTACAAGATTTACTAGATCATTTTGACCCATGGCAAGAACCTCTTGCCGTATTGGATCATTTCTTTCAATTCCGAACGGGTCCAATCAACAAGAAAAAAGTTATCAAAGAATATTATGCTTGTGGTCATTTGTTCCACGCTTTTTTCACAGAATTTATCCGTTTGGTGGAAGCTGAACAAATCAAAATTAAGAAGTTAGATCGTGAAAGAAAAGTAACTACTCATTTTGTTAAGAAGTAAAAATGAGGAGGTGTCCTTTTAGTGGCATCTCCCTTAATAATAAGTAAGGTATGCTTGGATAAGGGTACACAAGTAAATATGCTTTTTGTGCGATATTTATAAAATCGATAACGCCTATTTACATAAAAATATTCCTAGTCCGATACATGATATTTTATTCTATTTTTTGATTCACTGTTTTCTTTTGGATGAATTAACTTGACCCTTTTTTGGCGAAAAATAAAATAGTTGCTACCGCTAAAATGATTGGGCTTAGATTTAGTGGGAAAAACAGCATCATAAACACACCTACTGGAAACGGCGAATTTATGATTGCAATTGCAATACTGGTACTCACGATTGCAACAATCAACAAACGATCTGTTTGAGGAAATAATTGCGATACAGCAAAGCCTTGAATGATTGCCGCAAATACGATAGGAAAAATATCGCCACCGATCCAGCCTGTATTAAGGCATAGTTGCAAGAATACTAATTTGATCAACGCAATCATCGTTAACACTAAAAATGAAGCTTGACTTCCAACAAATGGTGCCAATGAAAGCGATAGTTGCCCTGAAAAAAGTAAATTAGGTAGAAAAACACCTATTAGAAAAATTGCGATAGATCCAATCAATGCTTTGCGAATCGGAAACTCTTGCCAAAAATCTAATCGTTTCTTTAGAAAGGTTTTAAACAGAAGATAACATTTTCCAACTATTACCCCAAAAAGCATCAACGGCAAGCCTATCCACAGCTCTTTTCCTATCCAATTTGATTCGCCCATTTTAGAAACAAAAGAAGGTTGTCCTGTCAGTTTCATTAAAAGGAAAAAAGTGATCAAGCCATTAATAATAAATAGTAGATAAAAAAACTTTTTCTTCGACTTCTGGCCTGCAGCAGCAGCTCTTTTTTCATCATACGTCAACAAATAGTTTTTAGGATGAATCAGACGTGCAGTCTGCTCTTTTAGAGACAACTCTTTCAATTTGTTAAAGTGAAAGTAGTAATAGCGCAGTTTATCCGCCTGCCATACAGATAAATAAATAACCGCACTTAGTAACCCCGCTTCTGGTCCTACGCCTGCACCAAAAATCAATACGACAAGAGCTATCAACAAACTACGGAAAACACTACTATGATCGAGTGTTTTTGTTTGCTTTAATTCTGTTACAGAATCATGAACTGTATGAGGTAAATTCCCCCATCTTGCTCGTAAAAACCCTAGTAAAACGCCACCTGTTAACGTAAGCCCTAAAATATAGAACACACGTAAAGGAGTATCCGGCGAAACTAAATTCCAAAGCAGTTCAGAACCTATTCCTTCCACTCTTAAAAAGATAAACGATATAACCCCAATCATACTGCTTAGTACCACGCCATAAACCAGCAACCCAATTTCTTTTGTATTCAATTTGATAGTTCCTTTCAGTTCAAAATATTTATAGTTTCCATGACTTCCCTTTCACTTTATCATAAATCTAAATACCTGAATACAAAAATGATACTTGTTGATTTCAATCAGAAAGTCGACACAGAATACCAAAATCTGGATTATGTATGTTAAACTAATCTAAAGTCTTACTTACAAAAATCAATAAATCGCGTCAATTTTGAAGGAGGTCCTCAAGATGAAATGTATTTCGTGGAATGTTAACGGCTTACGTGCTGTTGTTAAAAAGAACTTTATGGAAGTTTTCAACGAATTAGATGCAGATTTTTTCTGTCTGCAAGAAACTAAATTACAAGAAGGTCAAATTGACTTAGAGTTGCCAGGTTACCATCAATACTGGAATTATGCTGAGAAAAAAGGGTATTCAGGGACTGCCATTTTTGCCAAAGAAGAAGCACTCAGCGTACGATACGGCATGGGAATTGAAGAACATGATCAAGAAGGTCGTTTGATCACATTGGAATATCCAAACTTCTTTATGATTACTTGTTATACACCTAATTCGCAAAATGAGCTGAAACGATTGGATTATCGTATGACATGGGAAGATGCTTTTCGTGCCTACTTAAATGAGTTGAGCAAAGAAAAACCAGTGATTTTATGTGGTGATTTGAATGTTGCTCATCAAAATATCGATTTGAAAAACTGGAAAACCAATCAAAAAAATGCTGGCTTTACACCAGAAGAACGTGGAAAATTTACAGAATTATTGGATAGTGGCTTTATTGATACTTATCGCTATTTCTATCCTGACCAAGAAGGCGTTTATTCTTGGTGGAGTTATCGTTTTAATGCACGGAAAAATAATGCTGGGTGGAGAATCGATTACTTTGTTGTTTCTGATGGATTGAAAGAAGCTTTAACAAGTGCGAAAATTCATACGGAAATTACTGGCAGTGATCATTGTCCAGTAGAGGTTGATTTAACGATTGCTTAGTGAGTGGGACATAACTCTTCGAGTCATATCCCGCTCACGTGGAATCCGGATAAACGGTGGGAGCAGAAGCAACCCCTTCGGAAATAAGCTGAAATTGCTGTAAAACACAACAAAGAACGAGTTGATGTTGCACAGTACCTACTTGGTCACAAAAATTTGAAGAACAATTTTCGTGAATTCCTTCTTATTTCTCGGGGTTTAACACTTCTTTCCCATCCTCTTTTTATTTAATTTCTGTTAATATTACTGAATTGGACTTACCATGTATCTATTATTTTGTTATACTGCATGTATGAATTAATTTTGAACCGAAAGGGATAATGACTATGAATTTTTATTCCATAGACTTTGAAACAGCCAGTTACGCTAAACATAGCGCTTGTTCTGTTGCTTTAATAAAAGTAGAGAATAGCCGCATCGTTGATGAATATTACTCACTAATTAAACCAGAAACCGACTTTTTCTGGAAAAATATCCAAATTCATGGGATCAAACCAGAAGATGTGGCGGATGCCCCTAAATTTCCTGATGTTTGGAAGCAGATCCAAGCCTGTTTTAAACCCAATAGTTTAGTGGTTGCTCATAATGCTCCTTTTGACTGTGGTGTTTTAGCTGGGTCCTTGGATTATTATGGGATCGAACAACCGAATTATCTTTCATTATGTACAGTCAAAACGAGTCGCAAGTTATTTCCAGAGTTGCCGAATCATAAATTAAACACGATTTGTGATAATCTAGATATCCAGCTGAACAATCATCATGATGCACTAGAAGATAGCCGAGCTTGCGCTGAAATTTTACTGTATCAGGAAAAACATTTTGGTGTTGAACCGTTGAAAAAACTTGTTACAATCAAATAAAAAAAGCCGAATCAAGAACAGTTCGTTCTTTTGATTCGGCTTTTTCTTTATTTTTCTA
Source organism: Enterococcus plantarum (assembly GCF_001730295.1). Lineage (GTDB taxonomy): Bacteria > Bacillota > Bacilli > Lactobacillales > Enterococcaceae > Enterococcus_L > Enterococcus_L plantarum. The sequence goes on along the minus strand of NZ_MIKA01000003.1, from coordinate 108,407 downwards.
AAATCTCAATGATCTCATCCATATTTTTAGAACCAAAAACAATGTCTTTATCATCAATGATCATCGCAGGAACACTCATGATTTTCTTCTCTGTTTTCAATTCTGGGAAAACACCAATATCGATCATTTCTGCTTCAACATTATGATTAATAGAAGCAATTCGTTGACACGCTGCCACGACATCTGGACAGTAATGACAGGTTAATGAAACGAAAATCTGAACTTTCTTTTTCGGTAATTCTTTTATTTTATTCACTACTGGCTCTTCAATTGGCTGTCCAGCACTTCCTACATTATAGACAGCTAAAACGATTGAATTGACTTCATGCCCACTTGGAATACCGCTAAATTTGATTCCTGTGTACTCGCCTTGATCATTTAAGACAACAACACTTGGTAATTTATCAATGCCATATTTCGCTTCTACATCAGAGTCCGCACCTTTTTGAACAGTTTCCAACAAAATTTTATCACTTAATGAGGCAAATTCCGTTAGGAAAGAATTCAATTCTAGCGATTTTTCTTCGCTGCTATCCATCACTTGTAATAAGGTTACATTTTTCGTTAATTTACCAAAAATACCACCCAATTGTTCTCTCATTGCATCTGGGAACCATGTGTTATTTCCACTTGTTGCTTTAGCAGGTTTCTTTTCTGCTTTTGGTTGCGTTTCTTTCGTTTCGGCATGTTGCTTCGCTAAACGTTTTTCCATCCGTTCATTGACGATTGATAGGCCTGCTTTTGTTTTTTCTTCAGTGATGTATTTTTGCGCATTCGTTGCAGCGATTGCACCATCTGCAACTGCTGTAACGATTTGACGTAATTCTTTGATACGTAGGTCTCCGGCAGCATAAACACCAGGAACATTGGTTTCCATGTTTTCATTGGTTGGGACATAACCACGATCTAATTCGACTTTTCCTTCAAAAATTTCTGTGCTTGGTTTATTTCCAGCAAACACAAACATCCCAAATGTGCTGTCAGTTGGTGCTTCGTAAGTCGTTTCTTCGCCTGTTTCATTATTGACAAAGACCGCTTTACGAACAAAGTCATCACCTGTAATTTCTTTGACTTCTGTATTGTAGACGATTTTGATATCTGGATGTTTTTTGGCTGCTTCTGCTGTTAATTTGGCACAAGTAAAATCTGGTTCACGAATAATCATTGTGACTGATTTACCGTAACGAGTTAAATAAACCGCTTCTTCTGCCGCCGCATAGCCACCACCAAGTACAAAAATATCTAAACCTTGGAAGAATTCACCGTCACAAGTTGAACAGTATGCAATGCCACGTCCTGTAAATTCAACTTCCCCTGGAAAGCCGATTTTACGTGCTGATGCACCTGTTGCGATGATCACCGCATACGCTTGATAGGTTTTAGTCGCGGATTTGACTGTTTTGACCGTTTGGCTTAAATCGACATCAATGATTTCATCAGTTGTAAATTCAACCCCAAAATCTAGCGCTTGTAAACGCATATCTTCCATTAATTCAGGACCGGTAGTTGCTCGAATCGCTGGGTAATTCACGATTTCAGAAGTTGTGGTTACTTGTCCGCCGATCTTGTCTTTTTCAATGATCAATGTATCTAACATCGCACGACCTGCATAAATCCCTGCTGATAAAGCAGCTGATCCGCCGCCGATTACGATCAAATCATAAATTTCTTGACTCATGTGTGTTCTCCTTTTTGTCTATCTCATTATTTTGATCTACAAATTTTAAGAAAGACTTCCCAGAAAGGAAGTCTTAAGGTTGTCTATTCAAACGTTTAGATTTTACCAACTAAGTCTAAACTTGGTGCAATTGTTTCTTCGCCTGGTTTCCAGTTTGCTGGACAAACTTTATCGCCATGTTTTGCTACGAATTGAGATGCTTCTAATTTACGAACTAGCTCATCTGCATTACGGCCGATTCCCATATCATTGATTTCGTATGATTTGATTTCGCCTTCTGGGCTAATGATAAATGTTCCACGGTATGCTTGACCTAATTCTTCATTTAAAACGCCGAAGAAACGAGCAATTTTTCCATTTGGATCAGCTAACATTGGGTATTTGATTTTACCGATTGTTTCTGTCGCATCTGCCCAAGCTTTATGAACAAAATGGCTATCTTCTGATACTGAGTATACTTCACAGTTCAACTCTTTTAGGTGATCATAATGATCTTGCATGTCGCCAAGTTCTGTTGGACAAACAAATGAAAAGTCAGCTGGATAGAAGAAGAAAATACTCCATTTACCTAATACATCTGCTGTTGATACTTTGATAAAATCTCCATCTTGATAGGCGTCACATTCGAAATCTAATAGTTTTGTGTTAATTAAGTTCATCTACATATTCCTCCTAATTTTTAAAAGCTAGCCTGTGTAGCTAGACATTTTTCTACACTCTTAGCGTATCAATTTAAAATTATTATGTCAATAGAATTATTATAGTTTAGTTATTTTATTTTTGCTATTTTCGGCTTTTCTTTGAGAAAATAGCTCTTTCATTCTCATTAAGCAAAAAAACAATCGTTTTTTACTTGTCTGATTATACTTACATCATAAAATGAAAACAGAACAAAGACAAGAGTCTTTATCCTATTTCATTTTCATTCTATTCTACCAAAAAAAATCTTTCAATAATTGAACGACTTTCTGATTTTCAACTAACTCGCTGTGACTTGTATTTTCTCCTTCGATCAACACTTCCTGATACTCCGCTACTTGATCCTGATAAATGTACCTTCCAGAAAAGACGCTTTGCACAGGAACGGTATTATCAGATGCCGTATCATCAACCTCTCCAGCAATATTCAACATCTCAATTGTATCAGGGATATTTTCTAGATTCGTTAAATAGCCTTTAAGCAGGTCGCTAGTTTCTTTTAGTTGGGTAAATGAAGTCACCGCTTCATTATATTTTTTTGACGTATCATTATAAGGCGTTCCTAGTGTGATTAGTTTGGCTAATTCAGGGTCACCAGTTTGTTGAAATTCTTCCAGATAAGAGGTAATGACTAATCCGCCATTGGAGTGCCCTAAGTAATTGTATGTTTCAAATGAGTATTTTTCTTGGATATAATGTAATGCTAATTGATACCATTTTCCTTGAACGGGTAGTGTCTCATCACTACTGTCTTCAAACGCGATCACGATGATAGGATGTTCTGCGGTACTTGTTAATTTTCCTTTAGAGGAAACCGTTCCGTCTGTTGCTACGGTCACTTTTAACACGTCAGCTTTTGAATCTAAGGCTTTGATCAAGCCATTGAATCGATTCACTGTCCCATTTGTGCCTGGAACAAAAATCGTTGGCGTTTGAATTGCCACGGGGGCACTTGTTGATGTAAATTTTTCGGCGAATGCCGTTAGGCTTTTTTGAAATAAAAGAAAGAGCATTAGAATAACACCTACAATCAAAAATATTTTAGAAATCCTTCTTTTTATGTTTTTAGTAGTATTCATGACGTTTCCCTCCTCTGATAGAGAAAGTGTACGCCTTGAAACTTAAACGAACATTAAACACAATCGAAAGAAGGAAACTAAGCTTAGGAGATTAAAAATGATTCATCCATATTCTTGTCTTTGCCAAAATGCTTACCATGAACATCAATTGCTGCATGCCATTCTTTACATAAATCATGAGGAATTCCATCCGTCAAATGATTGAAGTCTTTCCGCATTTCTTCGTACGTCTTATAGGGACCAAACCCCAAACGATTAAACAAACGAATGGCATATTGATCCGCGATAAAAACATTTCGTTCAAAAATATAAAGGAGCATCGCATCTGCTGTTTCTGATCCAACACCTTTGATCGTTAACAGCTCTTTTCTTAACGCTTCAGTAGAGTAAGCACGAAATTTATCAAAATCACTATCATGGGAAATAAACCAACTGATCAATGCTTTGATATAGTTACTTTTTTGAGTGAAAAATCCTGCTGGACGGATCAGTTCTTGAAGTGTTTCTAATTCCATTTCATGAAGATTTTCTACTGTTAGATAAGGTTCCAAATTAGCCAATGCTTTATGCGCATTTTTTTCAGTCGTCTGCTGGATCAAGATCATCGAAACCCAATCAGAAATCCGATTTTCATCTTCCCACCAATATTGAAAACCGTAATGTGCGACCAAATTATTTAACACTTGAAGCTTTTCTTTATCTGATTTCAACTTTATCTACTCCTTTATCGTCACATAAAAAAACTCAGATCAAAATAATTAAATCCTGACCCAAGTTGTCTATTCGTTATTCAGTTAGTTCTCTTTCTTTTGTGATCATGATCACGCCATCACCTAACGGCAATAATGTTGAGGTCAAATCTGGATGGGTCATAACTGTCTCTAAAAATTGATTCAATTTTCTATGAATCGTTCTTTGGCTACGTGGAATTTCTTCGATTGGGTCTAAAATCGTGCCTGCTTGGAAAACATCATCCACCATCAACACACCGCCAACGCGTAATAAGCGTAAGCATTCTGGTAAAAATTCGATATATTTAGATTTTGCACTGTCCATAAAAATAAAGTCATAAGGACCACTTAGTGTCGGCAAAATTTCCGCCGCTTGTCCTTCTAATAAAGTTACTTTGTCCGTTAGACCTAAACGTTCATAGGTTACTTTCGCTTTTCTGATCATTACATCAAATCGATCGATCGTCGTAACATGTCCGTCTTCCCCGACACATTGCGCCATAAGGCTAGAAGAAAAGCCGATTGCTGTCCCTATTTCTAAAATGTTCTTAGGTTTGATTTGACCTAAGAAAAATTGTAAGAACACTACTGTTTCATGGGGAATGATCGGTACTCCCGCTTCGTGTGCTTCTTCTTCGATTACGCCAAGTTCACCTTGGATTTTTTTTTGTTTATTTCGCATAAATTCAACAAGTTCTGGTTTCACAACTGGTCGATGCATCATTTCGTTGCGCACGTTATTCATCCTTCCAAAAGTCAATCATTTCTAGTTTTCACTACTAGTAATATAGCAGAAATCATTTTCGGTTAATAGCCTTTTTTAGCTGTTTTGAGAAAATAGTTTCGTTCATGTCTTTTAACAACAATGCATTCTTTTTAATCTACTACGATTTTACTAGACTTAAACTAAAAACAATCATGAAACATTTAAAGAGTATCCATTATCCTATAATGTTTTCAAATAGTTTTTTGCTTTTTGGTACAATTCAAGTTGCTGACTTTTCTTCACGAAGTTTCTCTTGTTAAAACATTGATAGTTGCTTTGCCTAACTGAATTTAAAATTCCTTTGTAAAAATAGATAGATAGTAACAGCGCTTCTTGACAATCTTTGTGGATAGAAGCTAGCATTGTTTGGGCTTTTGAGTATAGTTGCTCAGCTCTTGTTGCCTCGTATTCCCATAATTCTATAAAAGAATCATTGATGATGCCTTTTTCCAACGAATCAAGTGAAACATCAAATCTTTCCATGATTTCCTTTGGAAGATAGATTCGCTGATTATTGTAGTCTTCTCCGATATCTCTTAAAATATTCGTGATTTGCATGGCTTCACCTAATTGGATTGCTTGGCTTCTTATTTCATCAGGACGATCAGAAAGAATTGGCAACAACATCAATCCGACTGATCCTGCAACATAGTAAGAATATTCTTCTAATTCAGTCTGTGTTTCAGGTTGTTGAAACGTCCAATCCATCTCTTGCCCCAATAACATATCATAAAAAGACTGTTGATTCATTTCATAGGTTTCGAATACTGGCACTAAGGCTCTCCAAAAATAACGATCTGGAATTTTCCCTGCTAAAAAGTCATCTAATTCACGTTTTAATTTGTTTAAACGATCCACATCACGGTATACATCAATGCTATCATCTGCTTCACGACAAAAAGAATAAATAGCAAAAATACTTAGTGCTTTTTGCTTTGGAAGTTTAGAAAAGGCTTTATAAAAACTTTTTGAATGTTTGCGAATCGTTTCCTCACACAAAGCGAAATCTGATTCATACATTGAAAATAGTTTCGTTACGTCATCTTTTCTTTTTATCATCTTTCAACAACTCCTCCGCAGCTAACTTAGCGCTTGTTAAAACAATCGGAACTCCCGCCCCTGGATGTGTACTACTACCGCAAAAATAAAGGTTATCTGCATAATCGAATTTATTATGAGGACGATAATAGTTACTTTGTTTTAAGGTCGGTTTCAGTCCGAATGTTGCACCATTATAAGCATTAAAATTTTGCTTGAACTCTTTAGGTGTATAGAGAGATTCATAAACGATATGTTCTTCTATATCAGAGAAAATAGTTTCTTTTTTGACTAAATCGAGAACGTTTTGTCGAAATGCCTGCGTTGTTGATTCGTTCCAATCAACTCCTTGTGAGAGTTCAGGAACAGGCACCAAAATATAAACTCCTTCATGTCCTTCTGGCGCTAAACTTTCATCGATTGAAGACGGAACATAAATATAAAATGAAGGGTCATCTGGTAATTTTCCATCTTCAAAAATATCATTAATATTTTTTTCAAAATCTTCAGCAAATCGAATCGTATGAAGTGAATCCACTGGATATTTTTTATCCAGACCAAGATAAAGAATGAAACATGAACAGGAATAATCCAACTTATCAATTTTTTTATCGGTATATTTTCCTCTAGTCTTTTCATCTGGTAACAATGACTTCATTGCATAAGGAAAATCAGCATTACACACGACGTAATCACTCGGGATAATGCCCTCTTCTGTCCTGATTCCTGTTGCTTGTTTATTTTCTATGATGATTTCTTTCACAGGTGTATTAAGGTGAATCGTACCACCAAGCTCTTCAAAAGCTTTGGCCATTCCTGTAGCCAAGGTATACATCCCACCTTCAATAAACCAGATGCCATAAATTAGTTCAATCATAGGAATAATTGTATAAAGAGAAGGACCATTATAAGGAGAAACCCCTATGTAAAGAGTTTGGAAGGCTAATGCTTTCCGTAATCTTTCGTCTTTTACAAATTTTGAAATAGAACTATAGGCATCATTAAATGTGTGTAATCTAAACCCATCAATCAATGATCTCGGATTATAAAAATCCCAAAAAGAACGAAATGATTTCATGATGAAAGCCTTTTTCGCTATTTGATACCGTTTATAAATACTTGCTAAATATTCTAGATATCCTTGCATATCCTCTTCTGAAATACCTTCTAAAAGTGACGTTAAAGACACTAGATCCGAAGACATGTTCAACGTTTCTTCATTTGGAAAGTTCAAGGATAACATGGGATCAACTTTTTTCATCGGTATATATTGATCTGGGTCTTTCCCACATTGTTCAAAAACTTCACGATAAATTTCAGGCATCATTACGATGGTCGGACCTACGTCAAAGGTAAATCCTTGTTCTTTTATTTGGTACATTTTACCACCGACTTGTTCATTTTTCTCGTACAAATGAACATTATACCCTTCGTGTTGCAGACGAATAGCTGCTGCTAATCCTGCAGCTCCTGCACCAATTACTATAACTTTTTTCACTATTATACACCACCAACTCGTTTTTTTAAGTATATCCTTATCAATTGATAATGTAAATTATTTAGATTTTTTAGGAAAAAATAGAAATAAACAAAATAAAACAAAACGTCTTCTCCTAGCTACTTAAAATCCGAGTAAATGAGATAAAAACAAAAGTGTACATTACTTGTTTTTATCTAAAAACAAGCAACACACACTTTTCATTATTCTTTCGTTTAATACAATAAACCGACTAAATCTTCTTTTTCAATGTTCCCAAAATAGTTTTTGATATCAATCTGATCAACTGCTGCTTCGATTGCTGATTTTTCATATTTTGTACCAGTTAAAATATCTTCTACATCTTTGATTTCACCGAGTCCAAAGAAATCGCCAAAGATTTTGATTTCTTTGATTTCTCCCTCTTCTACGTTCATTTGTGCATCAATAGAACCAATTGGAAAACGCTGATGACGCTCTAGATTGAAGGCTGGTGATTTGCCATAATTCCAATCCCAATTCCGATAATACTCGTCTGAAATTTTGTTAATTTTTTCCCAGTCTTCATCCGTTAATTCATACGTTTTTACTTGATCTACAGAGTCAACTCCGAAAATTTTCAATAAAATATCTTCACGAAATTCTTCTGTCGTCATATCTTGTTTGTCTGCTGACAAGAATGGCTTGATATTGGTTACTCGTGAACGCACTGATTTAATGCCTTTTGACTCGATTTTATCTTTGCGAACTTTTAATGTATTCACAACTTCATCAATATTGCTGTCAAACATCAATGTCCCATGAGCAAACATTCTTCCTGCTGTAGCGTACATCGCATTTCCGGAAAACTTCATACCATCAATCACTAAATCATTCCGGCCTTTTAATTCTGCACCAGAAACCCCTAATTCATGTAAAGCTTGAATGATTGGTTGTGTTACTTTAGCAAAATCACGGAAAGAGTTCCCATCATCTGGCATGATAAAACTAAAATTCAAATTTCCATGATCATGATACACTGCACCACCGCCACTTAGACGACGAACGACATGAATTCCATGTTCATCTACATATTCTTTATTGATTTCTTCAATCGTATTTTGGTTACGTCCAATAATAATTGATGGATCATTGATATAAAATAATAGAATCGGTTCATCTAAAGGTTTTTCTTTTAATAAATAGGTCTCAATCGCTAAGTTGACTCTTGGATCGTTATTTTCGTTTGGTACAAAAATCACAGTTCACCACTCCTTAAATTTTGATAACTAAATTTTTTTCTGCTAAACGAACAGTTACTTGACTGCCCGCAGCTTTTTCAGCTTGCTGTCTTAGCTCTTCTAGTGAGCCATGTTGCGGTAAATGGGTCAAAATCAGCTGTTTAACCTGAGCTGCTTTTGCGATTTCACCTGATTCTTTAGAAGTAAAATGAGCATGATGATGTTCGTTGCCTTCAAATAGATACGTATCTGCTAAAAAGACATCCGCATCTTTCGCAAAATCCACAAAACTTTCCAAGTAACCCGAATCACCAGTGAAAACAAATACTTTGCCTGTTTTTTCTTCGACAAAACGCATCGCGTAACAAGGGACAGGGTGGATTGTTTTCATAAATGTCACAAGAAATGGGCCTACTTTTAATTCTTCTGCTTCAAAATATGGGACCGCTTTTGATACACCTGACATATTTAACGCGTCAAAGTGAACAGGATCATCTGTATGTCCATAAATCGGCAAAACAGGTATCGGCTCCATCACTGGGTACAATTGGCGATAATACTGCAACACACCAAGATCAGCAATATGATCATAATGATAATGTGATAATATGACTGCATCTAACATTAATGGATCAAGATGTTCTTCTAAATTGACTAAAGTGGTGCTACCAGCATCTAGCAATAGCTTAAACCCATCTGATTCTAACAAATAGGAACTGGTCCCCTCTCCTTTGTAAGGATAAGCGCCTAAACAGCCTAATACGGTTATTTTCAACTTCATCGACCTCCTTGATTCGTCTTCACTTAATCGTAACATAAAAAAGGAAAATGAAGACAATTATTTATACTTGAATACTAACTTTTGCTACTTTTTCTCTAAAGTTCCCCTAATAAATCATTCAATGTTTTACAAAAAAAACGGGTGTGAGACAAAATTAAAATCACTTTTGTTTCACACCCCAGATGCGAATAAACGGTGGGAGCAGAAGCAATCCCTTCTTATTTCTCAGGATTAAACGCTTCTGTCCCAGCCTCGCTTTGTTTCTGTTATTCAACTATTGTTGGCGCACCTTTTTCTTCACGAGCTGTGTCATAGAAACTTGCAATTGCAACATCGTGATACGGAATCACCCATAATAAACCGATTACGAAGACTAACGCTCCGATGATAAACCAGCCAATAAAAGATAATTGTAGAAGTAAATATTGTCCAAAGCGGCCTTGCATCAAGAACAATGCATATTTAAGGGCATCTACTACTGATAATTCTGGATCATCAAGTTTTACCCAAACAGCAAATTGAAAGACGCCACTGACAAAAACACCGACTAAAATCATTAAAAATCCAAAAATAAGTAATAATAGAACAAAAAAGAGATCGCCACTCATTTCAGATTGAAGTCGTTCAACTGAAATACTATTGAACATCAATCCAAAGTACATGGTTACGCCAGAAGACAAGAGAACTGGCAGCAACACAATTAGATTCAATACTAATTCAATGAGGTACTGGATAAAATTGATCAACAACATAGGAAAATAAAACTTACCTTGAAAAATTGTCGTTAGCATTCCTGATTCAACTCTTTTACCACGTAATACCCGCAAAGCGCAATAATACGTACCATAAGAAATAGCAAAAAAGAGAAAGTTATTTAGTAAAAATGAGATAAAATTACTTCCTGCACTATCTTCTGGTAAATTAGCAATACCGCCTATTACCGAGCCAATAATAAGACGAATAAATCCAGCTAGAAACGTGATCCAAGCCATCGTTCCCCAATGGTCTTTTAATGCTGTTCGAGCTTGTTCTCGGTGCATGCCATTTGTTATTTGATTTTTCATTTAAAGTATCTCCTTTTTAATAACTACGAAGTTTAGCGACTGTTTCTTTGTCTAAACGCTTCACTACTTCTGTAACCAGCTTCACAGTATTTAAATAATCATCTTCATGGATCATAGAGGTATGCGAATGTAAATAACGAACTGGAACTGTGATTGCCAGTGACGGCACTCCGTTTCGAGTTAAATGCATTCTACCTGCATCAGTCCCTCCACCCGTGATCACTGTATACTGAAAAGGAATATTATTTTCCTCTGCAACTTGGATCACAAAATCACGTAATTTTTTATGTGGAATCATTGACGCATCGAAAATTAAGATTTGCGGGCCTTTTCCGAGTTCAGAATCTGCTTCTTTTGGTGTCATACCAGGAGTATCTCCTGCTGTTCCCGTATCCAGAGCAAAAGCAATATCTGGATCAACTAGATGGGTACTGGTTTGAGCACCACGCAAGCCAACTTCTTCTTGTACATCGCTACCAGCAAATAGAATATTAGGATGTCCCTCTGTCGCTAAGTTTTCTAACACTCTTAAAGATACCGCTGTGCCAATGCGATTATCCCAAGCTTTTGCTAACATAAACTTAGTATCGTTCATTCGGCGATATTCAATGTACGGTGTGATCATATCCCCTGGTTTAATCCCCCACTCCGCTACTTGTTTATCACTCGAAGCACCAATATCAATAAACATATCTGCAACGTCATATGGTTGTTTTCTCGCCTCAACAGTTAATACATGAGGTGGTTTCGAACCAATTACACCATGAAACAACTCACCTTTACCTGTTTTGATCTGCACTTGTTGAGCTAACATGACTTGTCCCCACCAGCCACCAAGTGTTTGGAATTTGATAAACCCTTTTTCAGTAATTTGTGTCACCATGAAACCAACTTCGTCTAAATGTCCTGAGAAGAAAATTTTTGGTCCTTCTTTATCACCGACACGTTTAGCAATAATACTCCCTAAACCATCATACATGATTTTATCCGCAAAAGGTTCTGCGTATTTTTTGAATAAGTCTCTAACTTCCCCTTCATTGCCGGGTACTCCTTTGGCACTTGTTAACGCTATTAACATTTTTTCTTCTTTGTGATCCACATTAAAAACTCCCTTCTAGTCATAAAAATTTCTATTTTATTATACCATTCATCTGTCATTAACATATAAAAGTTATCTAAATAAGATTCAGAAAATAAAATAGAGCTGGTCAAATAATAAAAAAAGCAAGAAGGGAACACTCGTATGTCCATTCTTGCCAAAACTAACTAACTAATTTTTTATATCATCTGGTTCTTTTTGCTGCCATTCTTTTGAGTAAAAAGTCTCATCAAGTCTATAGTTCAGCGTATTTGGTGATTTCTTTTCAAGAAATGGTTGAATGCGTTGATCCGCATCCAACCAACCTCGCCACCCTAAGTGAATCGTGTCGGCCATAAAATATTGCGTGTTACACTCTTTCGTCAAGTCCGCAATATTTGTAAATCCTTGTGAGGTTAATTGATATTTAACCTTTTTTGCAAATTCTTGCAACATATCTTGAGAAAGTCCTGTAAAGTCCGACCAATGCTTATTCACTGGCGGGATAATGAATAATACTTCAGCATTATCCTGTGCTAATTGACTTAACACTAGTTGCAAATCGGAAAATTCTGGTGAAAAACGATAATCCAAATCTGTTTGCGAATTTTCTAAATGGTTCAAATTCTTTTTTAAGCGTTTTGTATAAAAAGAATTTGAGATTTCAAACGAATTATTGCTAGTTGCCTTCTGACCTATTTCAGCAGCTAGCTGATCTAACTCATTCGCATTATACGTTTCTGGCAAAGCTTTTTCAGCTTTTTTGATTTCTTTATTTTTGCTTATCATACCAATTTTGCCAAATAATTCATCCTCACGAGAAAACAGATTGATCATTAACTCGATATACTGCTTGTCAGATGAATTGGGTAATTTTCCAGAAATAATAGCGTTCAAAGCACTAGCTAAGCGTTTGTCTTCTTTTACTTTCGGAAAATCCATTAGGCGCTTTGCTAGATACACATCATCCGGTGTAACTTTTTTTAAATCACTGACCCATTGATACGTTTGTAACTCAGAATAATAAGCATTAAAATAATCATTGCTTACCCCATTTTTCACAAACCACTGTGGTGAAATAATGAAAACAACCTTTTTATGAGAAAGATCTTCCCCCATCGATTGCATCATCAATGCTTGTGTTAAAGATTGTGTTCCCGGTGCACCTAATAAAAACGGACGATAACTTCGATTATATTTATCCGCCAAAACAGAAGGGTGAAATGCGCTAATTCGACTCAGTTCTGAAGAGCCAAAAAATGGAACATATTCTTTTGAACCAATTGCTTTATTTTTAATTGCATTTCCTCTAAGCACATTTGTCGCCATAGAAGTGGAGGCATCTGCAAGAACATGTTTGCTCTCCAAATCTATTTTGAAAGGTGCAAAGAAGAAGACAACTAATAGTACCGCAGAGATCAGGATTGGCCCAAAGATTCCAAAGAGTTTTTTCTTCATGCTCATTATTGTAATGCTTTCACTTGTTCGATAACTTTATTTGGTGTGTTCCATAAATCGCGGTCAAATTCTGAAACTGGTACTTGTACACCTAATTGTCCATCGATTTCAACTAATAGCTGAACCGTTGCAAGTGAATCCATCAAGCCTTCTTCAAATAAATCAACTTCTCTATTTTCTTTCACTTCGTCTGTTCCGGCAATTTCTTCTAAAATATCTAAGACTGTTTCTTCTATGTTCATGTGTATTTCTCCTCTGTCGTACAGTTTTTAGCTGTATGTTATTTGTTTTTATTTAAAGAATAATGTATCTAAAAATCCTGAGAAAATCAAGAAACTGAAGCATACTGCATTAAAAGTTAAGAAAATCGCAAATACATGGGTGAATTTATTCGATGGAATATGTTCTTTGTGTTTTTTCTTAAAACGTAGCCAAGCATCCGTCAAACAAATCAACGCAGCGTGATAAAGACCATAGGCTAGATAATACCAGGTTAGTCCATGCCAAACACCCATCAATAAGAATAAAGCAAAGTACCCTACATTTGAAGCGACGATTCTACTTTTAAAGACTTTTTTCTTGATCAACGTAAACATCAAACGCATATAAACGTAATCGCGGAACCAAAATGATAACGTCATATGCCAACGATTCCAAAATTCTTTGATATTCCAACTCAAGAACGGCTTATTGAAGTTAATCGGCGTATCATAGCCCATCAAGTAGCTCGTTCCAACGGCAAACAAACTGTAACCGGCAAAATCAAAGAATAAGTACATACTATAAATATACATATACGCAACTAATTCCCAAGAAAAACCACCCGTTTTTAAGGCTATTTTCGCCACAACGGGCATCAACACTTGACCAAAATAATACCCAATAATAAATTTATACAAGAATCCTAAGAAAAAATTATGAATTCCTTTGCCTAAAAAGTCGACATATTTTTCAGGTGTTGGTGGATTTTCAACATCTTTTTCAAAACGACGATAACGGTCGATCGGTCCAGATGAAATCGTTGGAAAGAATAACAGAAATTCAATGTAGCGGAAGATGTTGTATTCTTTGATCGAACCATCACGCATTTCCATAATGATCTGAACAGACTTAAAGGTTAAATAGGAAATCCCTAGGAATCCTACCAATGATGCATGTCCAGAAACAAAAGGCATTACCTTTACTAATACCAATGGCAAAATCGCTAAAAATACAGCTAAGTAAAAAATCTTACTTGCATTTTTCTTTTGGCGATAATGAAAATAAAACCAGACCAAGATCGTCTGCCAAATGACATAACCGATCAACGCAACACCTTGTTTCCAATCTTCACCGCCAAAACTCATATACAAGAACAATAATGTTACTAAAACCTGATACCATGCCCACCGTTTGCCTTTGATCAATAATGTCAGAATCATCGGTAATAGTGCAATCAGTAAGTAAATAAAATAAATCGGATTCGCATAAGGAATCATGTGAGGAAAGTCGATCATGTTGCATTCACCTCATTCATCAGCCCTTTACGGTCGATCTTTCCATTGGCTGTCAGTGGTAGTTGCTCCACATAGATAAATTTCTGTGGAATCATATACTCCATTACTGACAAGCCTAATTCTGCTTTGATAGCTTTTGATAATTTAAATTCTTTTTCAAACGAATGAGGATTAGCGACGACAAAAGCGACGAGCTGTTGAACCTTATGATTTTGGTATTTAGGTACAACGGCTGCTTGTTTCACATAGGAAACTTCCGCCAGATGGTGATCGATATCTTCAAGCTCAATTCGATAACCATGAAGTTTTACCTGAAAATCGATACGTCCATCATAAATCAACATACCCTCTTTTAATTTTCCAGCATCGCCTGTGCGATATGCTGGTTGACCTTTGTATTCAAAGAAAGCAGCATCTGTTTTTTCTTGATTGTTCAGATAGCCTTTCGAAACGCTTGGTCCTGCAATCACGATTTCGCCTACTTCTTCAGCTGAAACCTCAGACTCATCATTCATGATGTAAACATTTGTATCATTTTTTACATAGCCGATCGGTACACGACTGTATTCCTCTAGAAGTTCATGTGTGATTTCTACACCAGAAATAGCAACTGTTGCTTCTGTTGGTCCATACGTATTAAAGACATGTGCTTTCGGAAAACGTTCCAATAACTTTTGTGCTGTGGCTTTAGGCAACTCTTCTCCACAAAAAAGAAATACTTTTAAACGATCCACATGCTCTCCATCAAACGTTGGTTCCATTAAACAGATATCCATAAATGAAGGAGTTGAAACCCAAACTTCAATTTCTAACGTTGGCAACACTGTAAATAATTGCTTGAAGTCATTGATAATTTCTTTTCGCATTGGCGTTAAGGAACCACCAGAAGTTAGTGCAGGATACAAATCCATCACGGATAAATCAAATGAATAAGGTGCTTGTGCCAAAAAACGCATCCCTTCAGTAATACCAAAATCCGAAAGTTCCCAATTAACAAAACTTAAAAGATTTGCATGACTGATTTGAACTCCTTTCGGGACACCTGTCGTTCCAGAGGTAAAAATAATATAGTAGGTTTCTGAATCAACAACTGGTTCAAACGGAACGTTTAAAGTCCACGATTGAGTACAAATCTCCTGAATTTTTTCAAGTGGAACAATTTCAGCCGCAGTTTCTAGATCTGGCCATTCCTTGACAGAAAAAATCACAGCTGGATCGGCTACTTCTAAAATCATTTCAACTCTGTCTTTTGGTGTATGTGCTTCGATTGGTATATACGCATGCCCAGCTTTTGAGGCGCCTAAAAAACACGCCAACATTTCAAATTCTAATTCACCATACACTACTACTGGACGACTATGTCCTATGTTTTTCTGCAAATATGCAGCCACTGCATCAGAGTCTCTTTTCAACTCTCCATAAGTATACGTTCGATTGGTTTCAATATAAACGGGGCGGTTTGGCTCCTTCATCCCCCAACGATCGATTGCGTCAATAATATTTAAAATCGTCATGAAGTCTTCCTCCCTAAAACTCATTATAAATAAATGAGCCACCATCAATATTTTTGTAATGATATAAATAAATCAACATTAGCAGTATGCCAAAATAAAAAAGGGTTTTTCCAATGAATTTACCCCAATATTGAACATTGGGTTTATCAAAAAATTGTTTCATTTTATGCCTCCAAAAATTACACATATTCACGTTTTGTACTGCTATTGTAATCAAAACAATCAAGAAAAGAAACTTAATTCGCAGATGAACGTTTTTTTTACACTAACAGTTTTGTCACTTCTGCATAAAAAGAAGGCGGGACAAAAATAAAACGTATTGTTCCACCCTCTTATAATAAGGAAAATACAAGAAAATTCTTTTTTTTATATGAATTTCCAGATATAAAATACTTAAAAAAAATTTAAATTATTATCGATCTTTCCCATGAATAATTCTTGAATAGATTGCTGATGTTAAGAAATAATAGGCTAAATAAATCAAAATCAACATCCCGCAAGAAAGATAGGCCAACCAATAACCAGAACTTGTGATATAGCGACTAAACACATAAATCGCAAAAGTTGCATGCAAGACACCAATGATCATTGGTGGAAAGAAAATAATACTATTTTGCTGGTAGACTAGCTTAGTAATTTCTTTTTGGGGAATCCCCATTTTTTTTAACAAAATATAGCTTTCTTTTTCTCGCTCCGCCTCAGAAAATTGCTGCAACATCAATATACTACCCGTAATGATAAAGGCCAAGACACCTAAAAACATTGCCACATAAATAAACAATCCCATTACTCTTCTCTCATACCTTAATTCTG
The DNA here is from genome assembly GCF_001730295.1 of Enterococcus plantarum. Taxonomy (GTDB): domain Bacteria; phylum Bacillota; class Bacilli; order Lactobacillales; family Enterococcaceae; genus Enterococcus_L; species Enterococcus_L plantarum. The sequence continues at coordinate 91,515 of NZ_MIKA01000003.1, read as the reverse complement.
TAAAACGATTCGTATAATTTAGTTGAGAGTATTCTTGCTCATTTTCTTCTGAAAAATTTTGTTGACTCTTATTTTTAGGTTCTAAACTGGTTTTTGATGTATAACCTTCCAACTGACCATCTAGCAAATCATACTTATAATAAACAGGTGATACCCAATTGGGTCTAACAACCTCTGACAACTTATTGGCTAAAGCTTCTTCATCTTTTGCTTGGACATTAAACGCTCTGAGCGCATAGGTAATACCAGAGTTTATCTCCTTAAACTGTTCATCTGATACTACAATGGTAGGAAGCGTGTACCTTAATAGATACTGCCCTAAGTAATCAGGACGAACGTCCGAAACATGAAGTTCTATTCCTTCAGATAAATGAATAGTCGAATCATAACGAATATACCCACTTAGAATATTTTGTAAACTATCTAAAATAACAATATCGTCTTTGTTTTTTAAATGAATATTCTTTAAATAAGGATTTATTTTTTGAAATTCACGATAATTTGAAAGTGCTAATAGGTTCACCGGACTAATTCTATTTTCTTTCTCATCCTGTCCAATTTTAAGATGAAATTGGCTACCCGTCAACTTATAATTCAATTTTACTAATGTATCAATGGTTGTATCCGGTTCCTTTTCAATTATTTGCTCGATTTTTTTAAAACTATCCTCTGCAACAATAAAATCAGTAGGTGCTGTTATATTGACCGAATTCATACCAATAGTATAAATAGAGGCCGCACCGCCGATCATTCCTAATGCTATTGCAATAAAAATAGTCACTATAGATAAGGTGTTTCCACTTCTTTTAATATGAAGTTTTGAATTTCCCAAAGCGAGCATATTCAAATTTCGATAATAATTGACTTTATTCTTTCCAAACAAAAATGCTATCAAATACATCGTATATTTAAAAAATAGATACGTTCCCACCATGCAGAGAATCATAATGAGTAAAGGCGCAATGAAAAAACCAGCGAAGCCGAGAGATGTATGCGTTAAAACTGTACCAAACCGAATCACATAATACGAAAAAAAATACCCTGTAATAATAAGGACTAGCCCAAGAATCCCTAAACATCCTTTTAGCAAGGACAGCTTATTTGGATTCGTTGTATTTTTTTCAATTGGCTTAAGTAAATTTGTAACTTGATAACGATAAATCAGCCACGTACTTCGGAGTGAGACAGCCAACAACATAAAACCAAATACGATACTCGTTTGAATCATCGAAGGAATTGACACGAAAAACAGACTTTCTACTTGTAAAAACATAGCCTTTGCCAAAATCATGGAAAATAGCTTAGACAAGACAATACCTAATAGAATCCCCGTAACTAAAGAAATGGCTCCTAAAATCAAAGTCTCTACAAAAAACAAATATGAGATCCGTCCTTTTCGCATCCCGATCAAATGATACAAGCCGATTTCTTTTCCTCTTTTCAATAAAAAGAAGTGGTTCGCTGCAAACATAAACCCTAAAATCATGATCACAACGAGAACACCACCAAGATTCATCGCCCCACTGATATGAACCTCTTGTCCAACTCTATTTGCCAACGTTCTATTATAAGTGATTGCACTAAAACAATAGTAAACAACTACTGCAAATGTCATGCTGACAAAGTAAACTAAATAATTGAGAAATTGGCCTTTAAAATTTTTCCAAGACAAATTAAAAATCATTCGCTCGACCACCTCCGCCAATCGTTGCTTGCATGTCGATCACCCGATTAAAAAATTCTTTTCTAGAGCCTTGCCGAACAACTTCTGAAAAAATCACACCATCTTTGATGAACAAAATGCGATTACAGTAACTTGCAGTATAAGGATCATGTGTGACCATCATAATCGTTGTATCATCTTGTATGTTCATATTTGTCATGTATTGTAGCAATTCAGCTGCTGATTTAGAGTCTAAAGATCCTGTTGGTTCATCAGCAAAAATTATTTTAGGTTTGGTAATCAACGCACGTGCTGCAGCTACTCGTTGTTTTTGTCCGATCGAAATAGCATTTGGATAGGCGTTCATCAATTGTTCAATCCCCAAAACACTCGCAACATGTGCTAAGCGTTTTTCCATTTCAACCAAGGACATTCGATCAACCATCAAAGGGAGCAAAATATTATCTTTTACAGTCAAGGTATCCATTAAATTAAAATTTTGAAAGATAAAGCCTAGTTTTTTGCGGCGAAAATCACTGATTTGATTGTCTCTCATTTTTAAAATATCTTGACCATCGATTTGAACTGTTCCAATTGTCGGTAACGCAATTGTTGAGATCGTGCTCAATAAAGTGGATTTTCCTGCACCACTTGGCCCCATGATTCCGACAAATTCACCTTGATCAACAGAAAATGAAATATTATTCAATACCTGTACTTTATTATTTCGATAGCCGTATGATTTACTTAAATGATTCACTTCTAAAATTTTTTTCATGTTTTTCGCTCCAGTTTTATTCATTGTCCTTATAATATCAATATTTCGTGTTGATGAACATCGTTTCCTCTTACAATTCAGTAATAATAAATTTTTTTAACAATTATTTATTTTTCAGGTAAAATGTTGTGACGATTTCCACAAACCTTTTAGGCAGTCGTTTTCACTATTTTTTCATTTCTTATAAACACTACATGTAGTTGTAAATGTAGGTTCAATTTTTAATTTAACACTATATATAGTTGAAAGTTTTATTGAATTGTTTTATGATAGGTAGGAATAAAACTATGAGGAGATGGGTAGTACATGATGGAGATTAAACAAGCTAATAATGAAGTGATTTCAACTGATTCAGCCCTACACACGATAAAAATCGTTAAAAGAGATGGACGATTGGTTGATTTTGATGATCAAAAAATTTACGATGCCTTGATCAAAGCTGAACAAAAAATTCGAGGTTCTTTAGACCCACTTGCCCATGAACGAATTCAAGAAATTGTTGAACGAATCGATCAGGAAATTTCAGCACGTTTCTCTGAAGATGTAAAAATATATGAAATCCAAAATATTGTCGAACATATTTTACTAGCAAGAAATGAATATGAACTAGCAGAAGAATATATCAATTACCGTACTCGTCGTGATTTTGAGCGTAGTAAAGCAACAGATATCAACTTTACAATCAGCAAATTGATCAACAAGGATCAATCTGTGGTGAATGAAAACGCCAATAAAGATAGTGATGTCTTCAACACACAACGAGATTTAACTGCGGGAATCGTCGGTAAATCGATTGGCCTGAAACTCCTACCTCCTCATGTTGCAAATGCGCATCAAAAAGGAGATATACATTACCATGACTTAGATTATCATCCATATACCCCAATGACAAACTGCTGCTTGATTGATTTTAAAGGCATGCTAAATAATGGATTTAAGATCGGTAATGCCGAAGTCGAAGCACCAAAATCGATCCAAACAGCTACTGCCCAAATTTCACAAATCATCGCAAATGTGGCATCTAGCCAATATGGTGGTTGCTCGGCAGACCGTGTGGATGAATTGCTAGCACCTTTTGCTGAATTAAATTATCAAAAACATTTAGTTGACGCAAAAGAATGGATCGAAGGAACTGACCGACAAGAAGCCTATGCTAAAAGTAAAACAAAAAAAGATATTTATGATGCCATGCAAAGTTTAGAATATGAAATCAATACATTATTCACTTCCAATGGTCAAACGCCTTTTACTTCTTTAGGATTTGGTCTAGGACTAAGTTGGTTTGAACGTGAAATCCAACGAGCAATTTTACAAATTCGGATCAACGGTCTAGGTAGTGAACACAGAACTGCAATTTTCCCTAAATTAATTTTCACACTAAAACGTGGTGTAAATTTAAATGAAACAGATCCAAACTATGATGTAAAACAATTGGCGTTAGAATGTGCCACAAAGCGTATGTATCCTGATATCCTAAGTTATGACAAGTTAGTTGAGTTAACTGGTAGCTTTAAAGTACCGATGGGATGTCGCTCATTCTTACAAGGTTGGAAAGACGAACATGGAGAAGAGATAAATGTGGGCCGTATGAATTTAGGTGTTGTGACCCTGAACCTTCCTAGAATCGCAATGGAAGCTCATGGTGATAAGGATAAGTTCTGGACCCTTTTAGATGAGCGCCTTGAAACAATGAAAGATGCTTTAGTCTACCGTGTTGAACGTTGTAAAGAAGCGACACCTGCAAATGCTCCAATTCTTTATATGTATGGTGCTTTCGGAAAACGTTTATCACGAAAAGAATCTGTGAATGAATTATTCAAAGATAAACGTGCTACGGTTTCGTTAGGTTATATTGGTTTGTACGAAGTTGCATCATCATTCTATGGTGGCAACTGGGAATCCAATCCTGAAGCGAAAGACTTTACCCTTGATATTTTAAAGGATCTAAAAGCTCATGCTGATGAATGGGGTAATGACTATGGCTATCACTTTAGTGTCTATTCAACGCCTAGTGAAAGCTTGACCGACCGCTTCTGTCGTTTGGATACTGAAAAATTTGGTGTGGTAGAATATATCACAGATAAAGAATATTACACAAATAGTTTCCACTATGATGTTCGTAAAAATCCAACACCTTTTGAAAAGTTGGACTTCGAAAAAGATTATCCACACTATTGCTCTGGTGGTTTTATTCATTATTGTGAATATCCTGTATTACAGCAAAACCCTAAAGCTTTAGAATCTGTTTGGGATTATGCATACGACCGCGTTGGCTACCTAGGAACAAATACACCAATCGATCACTGTTACGAATGCGATTTTGAAGGTGATTTCACCCCAACGGAACGCGGCTTTGAATGTCCGCAATGTGGCAACCACGATCCAAAATCTTGCGATGTAGTAAAACGAACTTGTGGCTATTTAGGTAACCCACAAGCTAGACCAATGGTTCATGGAAGACATAAAGAAATCTCATCACGAGTGAAACATATGAAATAAAAAGCAAAACAAGCCCGCTTTGATCTCGAACAAATTAGGAAAAGGATGAAAAGATGGTCTTTATCTTTACAGCTTTTTATCTATTTGTTGAGAGATCTGGTTTGTGTCGCTAGATTCAATAAAAAGCAAACCAATCGTAAAAAAGACGATGTTTCTTGCAGTGTTTTGCATACATCGTTTTTATTTGAAAGGAGGACTAAACATGAGAAATCCTAAACCACAAGAATGGCTAGCAGAAGAGCTTAGTCAAAACTATATTGCTGATTATAAAGCATTTAATTTTGTAGATGGTGAAGGTGTGCGAAATAGCCTATATGTCAGTGGTTGTCTATTTGCTTGTGAAGGTTGCTTCAATCAAGCAGTCCAGAATTTCCGCTATGGTAAACCATTTACCAAAGAATTAGAAGATAAGATCATTGAGGATTTATCCCATGATTATGTGCAGGGACTAACTTTACTAGGTGGAGAACCCTTTCTAAATACAGAGGTTTGTTTGACCGTTGTAGATCGTGTTCATCAAGAATTTGACCTAAAAAAAGATATTTGGTCATGGTCTGGTTATACCTTTGAGGAACTGTTATTAGAGTCTGACGATAAACTAGAATTATTAGGTAAAATAGATATTTTAGTAGACGGACGTTTTGAGCTATCGAAACGAAATTTGAATTTACAATTCAGAGGCAGTAGCAATCAACGAATCATCGATGTTAAAAAATCGTTAGATAGTGGACGAGCTGTCATTTGGGACAAATGTCATGATGCCGAACAAGCTTATGAACCAATTAAAAAAGGGAAATTTATTTAAAATGCTTGTCTCATAGAGCAACGTACTATTATTTGATACGATCGAAGCAAAGCGTAGTCGTTACCGTTTATCTGAATTTCTTAAGGATGGGGAGTGACTTTTTGTCCAGTGTCCCACCCATCGTTTTTTGTATTTCAGTCTAATCAACCTATCGACTTATTGGCTCATATTTTATAAGTATATTACAATAAAAATGAACTAATTCATTATCAAAAAATAGGAGGATTAAACACTATGACAACAACTCAACTTTCATCTACTAAAAAAGCGATCATCACCGGAGCTGCTTCAGGAATTGGCTATGCTACAGCACAACTATTTATTGAACAAGGATTTACAGTTGGTTTGATTGATGCGGATCAATCTCGTTTAGAAACAATTTCTAAAGATTTCAAACGCAATGGTCATGACTGCTATTATCGAAGCGTGGATGTGTCGGATGAAACTAGTTTAAAAAAAGCGATTGACGCATTAGCCGATAGTCTAGAAGGGCTAGATATCCTTTTCAGTAATGCAGGCATCAATGGAACTTGGGCTCCCATTGAAACATTGACAATCGACGAATGGGACCGTACGTTAAACACGAATCTACGGAGTACGTTTTTATGTACAAAATTTGCAATTCCCCATATGAAAGAAAAAGGTGGCTCGATTATTATAACAAGTTCCATTAATGGTACTAGAATTTTCAACAATTTTGGTGCCTCTGCTTATAGCGCATCAAAAGCTGGCCAAGTTGCATTTACAAAGATGGCTGCATTAGAACTTGCTCGTTACAACATTCGTGTAAATGCAATCTGTCCTGGGGCTATCGATACGGCAATCAATGAAAAGACAACTTACTCTGATGAATTAAAAGAAGTTGAAATCAAAGTAGAATTTCCAGAGGGAGATCGACCTTTAAAAAATGAAACGGGGACAAGTGAGCAAGTCGCTCAATCTGTTTTATTTTTAGCAACGGATGCCTCCGCAAATATCTCTGGAACAGAACTTTATGTAGACGGGGCAGAATCTTTACTTTAACATTTAAGTAAATTAGAAAAAAAAATGATTTAGACTTACGTAATAAAACTAATCCCCACCTAATGCAACAGACGCATTAGGTGGGGATTAAAAAAACGCTAAAACCAAAAACTCGTATACTAAATTCTAAGAAGATGATTCTTTAAAAAATGTCAAAATCTCAGCACGTATTTTACTATGATCAACAATTTGAGTGGGGTATTCTTTCCCAATCGAAACATCAATGGATTGTTGAATATCTGCTGGCATTTTGCTAGGTTCATGGATATATTTATTTGGGACATCTTTCAATTCTGGAACAAACTGACGAATAAACTCCCCTTGCGGATCAAACTTTTCACCTTGTGTCGTGGGATTGAATATTCGAAAATAAGGAACCGCATCTGTTCCCGTAGACGCTGCCCATTGCCAGCCACCAATATTGCTTGCAGCATCATAATCAATCAGTTTTTCTTGAAAATATCTTTCCCCCATCTGCCAATCGATCATCAAATCTTTCGTCAAAAATGACGCTACAATCATTCGTAATCGGTTATGCATCCAACCCGTCTGGTTCAGCTGTCTCATCCCAGCATCTACGATAGGAAACCCCGTCTGACCATTCTTCCATCGCTCAAAAAACTCTTGATTATAGCTCCAGCTTAGTTGTCTATATTGCTCTTTGATTTCTTGTGTCTTCTGTTTTGGATTCTCATAATAAATCATATTATAAAAATCTCGCCAACATAGTTCCGAAATAAATGTTTGACGACCATCAGAATCTGGCTCAGCATTCAGAGCATGCCAAACTTTTCGAATCGACAATTCACCTGTCCTTAAAAATTTTGAAAGCTTACTTGTTTGATCTGAGGAAGGAAAATCTCGCATTTTTTGATACTCATGTAAATGATTTTTTATGAATTCTTTTAAACATTCCTCCGCTGCCGCCTCGCCACTTTCATAATCAAAAGGTAGTTTTATATTTTCTATTATCTGCCTGAACTGTTTTTCTCCTTCTTTAAACAAGGGGTGTGTAAGTTTGGCAAAAGAGCGATTCTTATTCTTTGTTCTTTCATAAGGTCGCTTAGGCATTGTCAGCCACTTTCTAAAATAAGGGGTAAATACTTTATAACTTTCACCATTTGGTTTTTTTATTTCCTGTACGCCATGTAAATGACTATCTTGAAACGAATGAACTTGAATTTGATGATTCTCAAAAAACGTAATCATTTTTTGATCACGTTCTCGCCCGAATCCACGCTCATCTTTATTAAAATATATCTTATTCCAATCTGGATAAGTCTTTTTTAATGCTGTAAAATTTTCTTCTACATCTCCATACACAAAATGAAGCCCTATATTATTTGTTTTAGCATGTTCATAAAAAGTACCTAAACTTTGAAAAAAAGCATCGTGATTGTAACTGTTCTCTATAAATTGGAGTGGATTTAGTTGAAAAAGACAGATAAGTTCGTCTGTCGCTTCACTGTCCTCTATCATTTTACTAAGTGCTGTATTATCATCTAAACGAAGGTCTTTGCGGAACCACATAATTGTTTTGCTCATCGACTATTTCCTTTCGTATTTATGAATAGTAAGTTGATAGTACCATAGATTGTCATTTATCTCTAAAATTTTACCACTTCTGCTTGATTCAATTGAAAACCAATTGCTTAAATGATCGTTTACTCTTCGTTTCTTTCTGCTTTTTTCTTTTCCCATAAGGGTAAAACCATGTTCTCATAAGACATAGGATCAAGATTCGTCAGCGTTATTCCTAATAATCGAATCCCTTGCTCCAAGCCAAGAATCTCTTCCCAAATCAAATTTGCTTGATAATACAATTCTTCTTTTTTAGAAATATATTCTGGAAGTGTCTGACGTTTCGTCACTGTTGTATAGTCTGAATAACGCACTTTTAAAACAACGGTTTTCCCATGCTTTTGGACACGTTTCAATGATTCTTCTACTCGTTCAGCTAACTGTCGTAACTGAGCCGTCACCTGCGCTTCAGTTGTAAGTGGTGTCCCATATGTATGTTCTTTACCCACTGATTTACGATCTCTTGTTATATTAACTGGAGAATCATGGATTCCGCGAACCTTACGGTAAAGAGAATAACCCATTTTACCAAAATTACGAATCAGCTCCATCTCATCTTGCTTGTATAAATCCTCTCCTGTAAATATGCCTAAATCATGCATTTTAGGAACTGTTTTTTTTCCAACTCCATGAAACGCTTCAATCGGTAACGCCTTCAGAAATGTTTCAGCTTCATCAGGCATTACAACGGTCAAGCCTTTGGGTTTTTGAAAATCAGAAGCTAATTTTGCTAAAAATTTATTATAACTAACACCTGCTGAACAGGTTAAATGTAGTTCGTTCCATATATCATACTGAATCAATTTTGCAATCTTGATCGCTGACGTACTATTTATTTTATTCGTCGTCACATCTAAATATGCTTCGTCTATTGAAACAGGCTCTATAATATCTGTATAGCGATGAAAAATTTCTCGAATTTGCTTAGAAATGTCAGAATATTTTTCATAATTACCTGGTTTAAAAATTGCATCCGGACATAATTCATAGGCTTTTTGAGCGCTCATTGCAGAATGGATACCAAATTTACGTGCTTCGTAATTTGCTGTGGTCACAACACCTTTCCCACCTGTATCACTAGGATGACGTGCAATTACTAACGGATGTCCGATTAGTTCTGGATGATCCCGCTCTTCTACGGAGGCAAAAAAGGCATCCATATCGATATGAATAATCTTGCGAGAAGTATCTTTTTTTAGGGGAAAACGCAGTTCATTGATCATAGTCGCTCTTCTCCTTTCAATCAGGTCCAGTCTGCCTGTATTCTTTCATCAAGTTTCATAAAAGTGCCTTTTTCACTATCTGCCAGTACTATTTCAATCCTTATTTGAGCCATTTTTGAGACAGTTTAGACAGAAATAATTTCATTAGCTACTCTTACCAAAGGGGCAATGAACCTTGTGTTCTTTTTTTATGGCTATCATAACTATCCTTGTCGGAACAACTACTATATTTCTATGGGTGGTTTAGTTTAGCTAACAATTGTATGATATCAGTTGGGCCGGTCGATTTCAGCTTCTTGAGAAATACTGAATCTGTCATCGTCAAATTGCTCAAAGTAATGTCTTACTTTTCCAGTCTTAGCTGGATAGCCTTTGATATCCATTCATCGCTACAACTATTTTGAGGATCATAAAAAAATCAATCACAACATAGTAATGGCGCTTCTCACTCCAAAAATCTCCATTGTTCATCATCTCATAAAATCTATTGGTACTCAGTTCCACACCGCTTTAATGCAGCTGGAATAGACTAATGTTCAAGTAATTGTACTTTGATTTACTCATGGTAATTACCTGATTGATTAGCTAAAGTCAAAAGAAAATGCAGTATGTGACACATCATGTAGCAAACCTGCAATTTGTTCTTCTATAGTTCCGCCAAGTCTTTTGATCAATAACATCACACCGATTCATACGAACCACCTAGAAGATCCTCAACAATCATTTTTTCTCCCTTCAAAAACAACTATATATTATACACATTATATACGAACGTTTGTTCATTTACAACTTATTTTGTCTGAATAAAAAAGGAATAGTGCTCTTTCAGCTCTACTCCTTAATTAAAAATAATTTATATCGCTTGCGGGCCACTTTCACCCGTTCTAATCCGAATCGCCTCTTCTACATTGTAAACGAAGATCTTACCGTCTCCTACTTCTCCTGTCTGACAAATAGCCAAAATCAAAGAAATAATCTCTTCTACTTCCTCGTCTAAAACGACAAAACTGACTTTCACTTTAGGCAACAGTGTTGTGATAATTTCTTGACCACGGACATATTCTTTTAACCCTTTCTGGTTCCCAAATCCTAATACTTGGCTTACGGTCATTCCTAACGCTTCAAAACTATCAGCCATTTTGACTTTTAGCTCTTCTAATTTTTCCTGCTGGATGATTGCTTCTACTTTTTTCATCTGTTTTCCCCCTAAGAATCTAGTCCCATAAATGTCGGATAAGCTGTTTCATCGTGTTCGATTCGATCTAGTCCTAACGCTTCTTCTTTCGCTGAAACTCGGATCGGCATAACTAACTGAATCCCTTTAATAATGAGAAAACTTGCAACTCCAGCAAATATGATCGTAAAAGCTATACTAGTGATTTGGGCTACAAACAGATCCGTTCCACCATAGATTAATCCTGTTTTTCCTCCTATAGTAGGATCTGCAAATATTCCTGTCATGATTCCACCAAAAATCCCACCGACGCCATGACAACCGAACGCATCTAGTGCATCATCGTACCCAAATTTATGTTTAACAAATGAAATAAAATAATAACAAAACGGACTTACTAAGGCTCCTAAGACAAATGAACTCCAAAGAGAAACAAAACCAGCACCTGGCGTAATGGCAACTAAGCCCACAACAGCACCTGTACAAGCTCCGACAACTGTAGGTTTTCCGATTGCTAATTTTTCAATCAGCATCCACGACAGCATCCCACTCGCTGCAGCCGTATTCGTTGTCAACATCGCGTGGATCGCCACCCCGTCAGCAGCTAATGCAGAGCCAGCATTAAAGCCAAACCAACCAAACCAAAGTAGTCCCGCCCCTAAAACGACGAATGGAATATTATGTGGACGATATTCTGTTTGTCGATATTCTCGACGTTGTCCTAAAACCATTGCCAATACAAGCCCTGAAATCCCTGAGCTAATATGAACAACATTTCCACCTGCAAAATCAATCGATCCGATCTCTTCTAAAAAACCACCGCCCCAAACCATATGCGCCATCGGATAATACACGATGATCGACCAAATCCCAATAAATAAAAAGATTGCAGAAAATCGCATTCGCCCAACAACAGCACCTGTAATAATTGCTGTCGTAATCAAAGCAAACATCATTTGAAAGCTCGCGAACAATCCTTCTGGAATTGTCTCTCCTTTTGTCATTGAAACATGATTAAAAAAAATCTTGTCAACATTTCCAACGAATGATCCTTCTCCACTAAAAGACATTGAATACCCTAAGATAACCCATAAAACTGAAGCTAATCCCATCACACAAATCACCATCATCATTGTGTTAAGAATATTTTTTCTTCGTTCCAGTCCGCCGTAAAAAAATGCTAAGGCAGGTGTCATTAAAAAAACCATCGCAGAACAAATCATAATAAATGCAATATTCCCTGTTTCCATAACAAACTCCTCCAATTCAAAAAAATAAGCCAACCTTCATTTTAGCTTTGTCGGTTATTTTAGCATCGTTTTTTGAATTATCCTAGCAAAACTCTCTTAAACAAGGAAAATAATTTCATTTTTCTGACAATTCACGTGATAAAAAATAACATCTATACCAATAGAACGGTTTTATTTTTGTGATATGTTCAGCTAGGTATACCAATTAAAAAAGAAACTGATTTCTTAAATCAGCCTCTTTCATTCTTTAATCTACATGGAACGCTTTATAAGCCTCTTGTTTTTTTAATCCGCGAAGCTTTGCAACCTCTTTGATTGCTTCTTTAGACGAACTACCCTTTGTTATAAATACCTCGATATGTTCTTTGATTGAAAGCTCTAGATCAGGATTTTCTACTACTTCTGGTCCATCTGCCCCTTCAACTAAAAGACAACATTCACCTTTTAACGTATTTTCAGCTAAATAATCTCTTAATTCAGCTAAAGTCCCACGAAGATATTCTTCATGAAGTTTCGTCAATTCACGACAAATCACAGCGTTGCGCTCTTCTCCAAATACTTCTGAAAAATGTTTGATCGTTGTGGCGATTCGATGGGGTGATTCGTAAAAAATTTGCGTTGGTAATGCTGTTTTCAATTGCTCTAAAATTTCTTTTTGTTCTTTTTTCTTCCTAGGTAAAAAGCCATAAAATGTAAATGGCTGAGGCGGTAATCCTGAAGCGATCAAAGCTGTGATTCCAGCTGTCGGACCAGGTAAAGCGATAACATTGATTCCCTTTTTTATACACGCTTCAACTAATTCATGACCTGGATCACTAATGGAAGGCATTCCAGCATCACTAACTTGAGCAATCTGTTCCCCAGCCTCTAAACGTTCGATAAATTGTGGAATCCGTTCTTTATAATTATGCTCATGGAAACTGATTTGCGATGTTGTTATCTCAAAATGATTCAATAATTTTTGCGTATTTCTAGTATCTTCACTAGCTATGATCGTTGCTTCTTTTAAGATATTGATACAGCGAAAGCTCATGTCTTCTAAGTTTCCGATTGGTGTTGGCACCAAATATAACTGCCCAATACTAGATGAATCGAAACTTTTTTGTTTTTGCATCGTTTCTCCTTTTCAACAGATAAGTTAATGTAAAAAGGGTGTGGGACAAAAGTAAAAATCACTTTTGTTTCACACCCTAAATGCGAATAAACGGTAAAAGCAGAAGCAATCACTACGCTTCGCTTCGATCACATCAAATTCTAAGTGCTAAAGCACTAAGATTTGAAGGCTGCGGAAATGAGCTTCTGTCTCAGCCTCTCTAAATGTGAATCGTTCGACATTTATTTATATCTTTCTCCATAAATAACATCTAAGCAAAACGCACATTCTTCGTCATTTTCGCGACGTGAACCATACAAAATGTTGCAGACATGGAAGCCTTCTTCATAAAGTTTTTCCAAATTCATTCGCGATTTAGATAACTCTTGCTTTGCTGGATCATTTGGATCGCTAGCTAGTTTAGTCAATTCTTGTAAATGTTCACGTAAGCGTTGATTTTCGATTTCAAGTGTTGTATTTTTTTCAACTAACTCGTGAAGTGCTTCTTTAATCTCTGATAATTGACCCAAAGTTCCTTGTAGATCCGTCTCTAAAGAACTCAGACCATCATATAAAGAACGTTTATCCATTTTGATCACCTTTTTCGGCTTGAGCTTTTTGCGTTGCTTCTTTGATTTCTTCGTAATCATATTCTACAGCTGTTTCACGTCCAACTAAACGGACTTTGATGATGCGGCTTAATAAATTCAAACCGACTACTCGGCCCTTTCCGTCTGGCGTGATCACATCTTTACCATAATCAGGTAAGTCTTTTTTTGCTGCTTCGTATTCATCATTTTCATATTTTAAACAGCACATTAAGCGCCCACACAAACCAGAAATTTTCACTGGATTTAACGATAAGCCTTGGTCTTTTGCCATTTTGATCGACACTGGCATAAAGTCACCTAAAAAAGTCGAACAGCATAGTTGTCTACCGCATGGCCCGATCCCACCTAAAATTTTTGCTTCATCTCTGACACCGATTTGGCGTAATTCGATTCTCGTACGGAAAATCGCTGCTAAATCTTTGACTAGTTCACGAAAATCGATTCGACCGTCTGCTGTAAAATAAAAAACCATCTTGCTGCGGTCAAATGTATATTCAACACGAATCAATTTCATTTCTAATTCATGTGCTCGAATTTTCTCTTTGGCCACACTTAATGCAGCTTTTGCATCATCTACGTTCTTTTGTTCTTTCTCTAAATCGGTTTCTGATGCTCTATTTAAAATGGGTTTTAAATCCTCAGGTAAATCTTCCGGATCAATAGTTTTTTTCGGTATCGCAACTGTGGCTAGCTGTTTAGATTGCTGTGATTCCACAAGCACTTTATCATTATAAAAATACTCTGATTTTCCAGGAGCAAAATAATAGATATGACCAGCTTCACGGAAGCGAACTCCTACTACTTCTACCATTTTCATCCTCCTATTTATGTTTTAGGGTGAATCATTCGTATCACTAATTGCTCACAAACACTTTGAAAGCTAACATTCGCTTCCCACTTTTGACGTGCTTTTAAAATAAGTTCAACTCGTTGTGCTTGTTGTTCTATCACACGTTTTAGTTGATCAGCTACTACACTTTCAGTGAGTTGTTTGCGGTAATAAGCAAGTAATAAATCAAAACTCAACGCTTGCTGATCTTTTTCTTTAAATGCTTTGATCATCTTTTTTTGAACATAGACAAAAGCTTGTAAATCATCTTTTATCATATAATCAAACCACTGCTGAGTTATTTCCCTAGCTTCATTAAACCATTCATCTTGAGAGATTTCAACTGCTTTGTCAAAACTATTTGTCAGTTCTGCCAAAAGACTTGCTGTATTTTTATTGATTCCAGATGCTGCCAAAGCATGAACTAGTTTTTCCTTGACTAAAGGTTGAAAATGAAGAACCTGGCACCTTGATTGAATCGTCGGTAAGATTTTTGCTAAAGACATTGTTTCTAATATAGCTAAAACTTTTCCTTCTGGCTCTTCTAAAAATTTTAATAAACTGTTTGCTGCACCAATACTCATCTTATCAGCTTGCTCAATCAAGAAGACTTTTTGAGCAGTCTCTACCCCGCTTTTGCTAAATTCTGCTTTCAATGCTCTGATTTGATCAACTTTGATTGTTTGACCATCTGGTGCGATCTGCAAAACATCTGGGTGTTTATTTTCATTGATTCGCAGACAATTATTGCACTGATTGCAAGGGTTATTCTCAGTCAGATTTGTACAGAAAATATGTTTTGCCATCCATAAACCAAATTCTTTTTTACCAGTTCCTGTATCGCCTTCAAAAAGATAAGCATGGGCAAGACGACCATGCTCAAAACTTTTTTGAAGTTGCTGGTAAAGCAACGGTTGTTGCTCCTTTAATACTTGTGCTTCTTTCATCTTAATATTGATGGAATCCTTCTACTGGAAGAACAAAGACAGTTGCGCCTCCCACCTCAACCTCAACGGGATAAGGAACTTGTCCATCCATCGTAATATCTAGTGTTACAGGAGTTGACACATATTGTTTACGAGATTGGCATGTTTTTTTGATCAATTCCAATGCTTCTTCTACGCGGTCATCATCGATCCCGACAATAAACGTACTGTTTCCAGCCTTTAAAAAGCCGCCTGTTGATGAAAGTTTTGTCGCACGAATATTGGCATCAATAAGTTCATTGGCTAAACGGTTACTATCTTTATCTTGGACAATTGCTAAAATAATTTTCATATTCGGTCACCTTCCTAGTTTCTAAAATATTCTGGATAACGGTTCACAATCGCTTGAAAGGTTGCTTCCACAACATCTTCCAAACTCATTCTGGCATCAATTTTCGTGATTCTTTCTGGATTTTCCTCCACTAATTTTAAATATTCGTGACGAACTCGTTGATGAAATTCAAGACCTTCTGAATCCAATCGATCGATTTGTTGTTGACGATGATGTTTGATACGGTTAAGCCCAGTATCTGAATCTACGTCTAAATAAATTGTAAAGTCAGGTATCGTCCCTTCAATTGCAAATTCATTGATTGCAGCTATAGCTTCCACACCAATACGTCTACCTGCTCCTTGATAAGCTAATGAACTGTCTACAAAACGATCACATAAAACGATTTTGCCTTCTTCTAATGCAGGTAAAACTTTTTCCATCAAGTGCTGACGTCTGGCCGCTGCATAAAGCAACGCTTCGGTCCGCTCATCCATCTCCTGATTTTTTGGATCTAAGATGATTTGACGAATTTTCTCAGCAATGGGAATACCGCCAGGTTCTCTTGTCTTAATAATACTTCTTTCCGCCGCCAGATCTAGCCTTGGATATAACTCATTCAATACACTTGTCTTTCCTGCGCCATCTGGTCCTTCGATCGTTATAAAAATACCTTGCACTTTACTAATCCCCTTACTTACTTTGATTCCTTTTACCCATTATACTTTATCTGCTACAATCAGTCTAATTGAATTCCTTATTATTAAAATTTTCTTGATGAATAAATAAAACTGGGATGAAAAGCCTAACAGACTTTGCCCCAGTTTCACTGTTTTAATTCTCTAAAATGACTGAACCTTTTTTACTTCTACTAAAAATACTTAGTATTTTCTCAAGTTTTGGATAGTATTTTATCTTTAAGTTGCTTTGAGTTATTCTTCTACTCGGCTTTTTACTGCTACTCTCTTTAGATCATATGCTATTTATTTTAACATAATAGAAACAAACCAGCTGCCATTCAAACTGACTACTGATTTTTTATATTTTAAAGTTCCCGCCGACCCTCTACAGCCTTTAACAAAGTCACTTCATCTGCATATTCAATATCACTACCAACAGATAAGCCATGGGCTAATCTCGTCACTGAGATTCCCGCCGGTTTGATCAAACGAGAAAGATACATTGCTGTTGCTTCACCTTCTGTTGTAGCATTTGTGGCAATAATAACCTCTTTGACCTCATCATCATGAAGGCGTTGAATCAATGAAGCAATATTGATATCTTCTGGACCTGTTCCTTCCATTGGAGATAACACGCCATGCAACACATGATACATCCCATGGTATTCACGCATCTTCTCCATAGCCATCACATCTTTTGGTTCCTCTACGACTAAAATGATACTGCGGTCTCTCGTCGTATCCTGACAAATTTCGCAAGGATCTTCTTCGGTAATATTGCCGCAAATACTACAAAAATGCAGATCACGTTTCACACTGATCAATGCTTTGGCAAACGCATTAACATCTTCTTCTTTCATATCTAGTGTATGAAAAGCGAGACGAACAGCGGTTTTTTGACCGATACCAGGTAATTTCATATAGCTTTCAACTAATTTAGCGATTGGTTCTGGGTAATGCATTTCAACAAATCCTTTCAAACACAAACGATGGACGATTGGTTGTAAATTATGTATTCATTGTAGAGCTAACATATATTATACCATTTTTTATACATGTTTTTACAGAATAAAAGCTTTACGTCGATTCTTCTTTCCCTTTGTTATATTAAAAATTAGAAAAAATGCTTCAATTGATGAATAAAAAGATACGTATTTTGTCAAAAACGTCTAATTCAAAAGGGTTATTGAATCTATAATTTACTCTAACATTTTATTTTTTTTACTAAATAAATCTTGACATTTATTACAAGTGTTATATATTAAATAACGGGTGAGAAAATAAAAAGATGGAAATACAAAAGGGGAGTTTTTATGAAAAAGGGTTTAAAAATATTAACAGTATCATTACTGTTCAGTTCTGCTATCTTTTCAACACCAGCAGTCAATGCTGTTGTTCATGCTGAAGAAATAGGGGAAACAACAGTTGATGATAGCGAAGAGATTAGTTTACTACGTGCTCAATTACAAGATTTAATTATTTTCGCAAATTCAACTATATCAACACCTGATACAACATACTCTGAAGCTGAGGTTGCAAGCATAAAACTTACAATAGCCGATGCTCAAAATGCTTTGGACAATAATCTTAAAAATGATTTTGCTTCTCTTATTGAAACATTGAAAGCTAAATTAGGAACATTGATTAATCCTCCAACTGAACCTAGTTCTTCTGTACCAGAGCCTAGCACGACTGATTCTAGTTCTACGGCACCTAGTTCAACGGATTCTAGTTCCACAATACCTAGCTCGACCGATTCTAGTTCTACGGCACCTAGTTCAACGGATTCTAGTTCCACTATACCGAGCTCGACTGACTCTAGTTCGACCATTCCTAGTTCAACGGATTCTGATGTTACTGTGCCAACCTCTACTGACCTTAGTTCAACGGATGAAGCTAAACCAACGATTGAAATTACCGACCAAACAATGTACGTAGGTCAAACATTAACAGAAGAAATGATTTTAAGTTGGGCAACGTTTCACAATGCAGATGGCTATGAAGTAGGGTTTGAAATCCTTGAATCGCCTATTAAAGTTACAGCTATCGGCAACACGCTACTTGAAGTTGGAACATACAAAATTAGATATTATATCAGTCAATTAATACGTATGGCTACAAATGTTGTTGCTGAAAAAACAATTACTTTATCGATTCTTTCAGAAAGTGAAAACCCATTAAATCAGGTTACATCACTTGAAAAAGACAAAAATCCTAAAGAACCAGCTAACAATATTTTTTCACCAGTAGCGAATCCTGTATCTACTAAAAATCAAAAATCGATTACCTCAACTCAAACAAAAGCAAAACAATTACCTGTAACAGGTGAAGTAAACAATAGTATGACGATTGTTTCAGCTGGCGTAATCTTGATTGCAGGAGCTTACATCTTTAGAAAAAAACAATTAGATAAATAACCAGCTAACTTTTTTTGATTTATTTGCCTGATAACTGTGTTGATATTCCATTAACTCTTGCCCTATCGCATAATTGTCACTGGTAAAATAATCATTAAATCTACAGAGGATTTCCCTCTGTTTGCTGAATATAGAACGAAGAAAAGAGCCAAAGAATAAATGTTTATTCATTTAATCCTTTGGCTCTTTTTCTTTAAGGTTGCTCTTGATTAAAATCCAGGCATTCCTTTGGCATATTTGCCCATAGTTGCTTCTGTTTCTTTTTCCACTTTAGTTAAGGCATCATTGACCGCCATAATCACCAAGTCTTGAAGCATTTCTACATCATCTGGATCCACAACATCTTCTTTGATTGAAATATCTTTCATTTTACGATCACCAGTAAATGTAGCTGTAACTAGATCATTGCTTGAAGCACCTACAAACTCTCTTAAGTTTAATTCTGCTTGTGCTTTTTCCATGTCTTTTTGCATTTTTTGGACTTGTTTCATCATCCCTTGCATATTTCCCATGCCTCGCATCATAACTATCGTCTCCTCTTAATCGTTTATTACTTCAACTAGCGACTCGCCAAACATAGCAATCGCTTCGTCTACTACTTGATTGTTCACTTCTTTTACAGGTTCTTCCTCTGTTAATAAATGATTTTCTTCATTGTTAACAGATCGATCTTCATTTGTTGGATCTCCCGTACCTGATGTTTCTTTATTTTGGCTGATAAATGACTGACGTAGCTTTGGCCAGCTTTCTTTGGTGATACACACCATATCAGGAGCATAATTATTGACCAAACGGCTCAAGTTATTATGAACCGCTAACTGCATTTCCTCATCTTCCATAGCTCGACCGCATACAATTTCATACTCAAATGCAATCACTAAACCATTGGGACTAGCTGCAACTGGCTCGCTGGCTTTAAGCATCGCTCTTTGTGTCACAGACATCATCTGTAATAAATCATCCCAGACATTTTTGACGTTCAATAAATGATCTTTAGTTGCTTGATTCAACACTTTATACACTAGTTCTGTTGGGATCCGTAGCGTATTTTTGCTGCTTGTCGCTCGTGTTACTTTAACAGGTTCAGCTTCTTTAGCTGTCACACCATTTTTCTTCAACTCAGTTAATTCTTTTCGTAGATGTTCGATTTGTTGCTGCAGCGTTGCAATCTCTTCTGGTGGAGTCGATTGGGTTTCATTCGAAACTTCTACTGGTTTTTTAACAGATTTTGCTAATTTAACGGTCGCTACTTCAAGATAAATATTAGCATTATTGGTGAAACGAATGTCATTTTGAGTATCGCTTAGAATTTGAATCATTTGATAAATCTTTTCAGCAGCAGTATGTTTTGCTAACTCTTTGAAATTTTCTGTTAGATTTCCGACTTTTTCAGCTAACAAATTAGGCGCTTGCTGGAACATAAGTACGTCTCGACAATATAATAACAAATCTTCTAAAAATCTTCTTGCTTCTTTTCCAGAACTGAGAATACTTTCCAACACTTCTAATGCTTGTTCAACATCACCTGACACACAGTTGGAAATATATTGGTCCATCATTTCATAAGTCAAGCTACCCGTAACCTGCATCGCATCAGTCAGTGTGACTTTTTCATCACTAAATGAAATCGTTTGATCCAAAATACTCAAAGCATCCCGCATGCCACCTTCTGCTGCTCGACCAATAACATACAATGCTTGTTCGTCAAACTCGACATTGATTTGCTTTAAAATATAGCCTAAATGATCTACGATGTCTTGCGTACTGATTCTTTTAAAATCAAAACGTTGTGTTCTTGAAATAATCGTTAACGGAATCTTATGAGGTTCGGTTGTCGCTAAAATAAAAATGACATTTTGCGGTGGTTCTTCTAACGTTTTTAGTAAGGCATTAAACGCACCTGTAGACAACATATGCACTTCATCGATGATGTATACTTTATAATCTGCTTGTGTTGGGGCATATTTTGCTTTATCTCGGATATCACGAATCTCTTCTACCCCATTATTACTAGCCGCATCGATCTCTATGACGTCATTCAAACGCCCTTCTGTGATCGCAACACAAGTTTCACATTCGTTACACGGTTCTCCGTCTACGCTATGTTTACAGTTGATTGCTTTAGCAAAAATTTTCGCCGCACTTGTCTTCCCTGTTCCTCTAGGGCCGGTAAACAAATAGGCATGCGAGGTTTTCTTTTGTATGATCGCATTTTTTAAGGTCTGCGTAATTGCTTTTTGACCAACAACATCATCAAAACGCTGCGAACGCCAGACACGATACAAAGCTTGATAAGCCATAATTTACCCCTCCCTCGGAATTTCACTATGTTCTATTATACGTGATTTTTATGGATAAGGCATTAAAAAAAGCGAACACATTAATAATTTTTTCAAAAAAAGAGGCTGTAACATCACTCTATGAGTCACATCCCAGCCTTATTATCCTTTATTAAATGTGTGTATCTGTTTCTTCTTTTTTCGCTAATACGTCATTTGCTCGGAACATTTGATTATAACGTTCTTCATCTTCTTGATTGTCTCTGATCACTTTTGAAAGTGTAAATGAGGAAGAAATCAATCCTACTGATCCCATCAAATAGTATCCTTTAACCATTAATGGTTCTTTTAGTGTGTACAAACCAATCAACATCAGTGCCACAAAAAAGGCAAATGATCCCCAACTTAGAAAGACAAATGCAGGTGTGTTTCTGTAAGCTTTCTTTTTCATAATTCTCTCCTTTAATAAATAATAGTACTCTTTCAGTATATCATTATTATTTATTAAAGAACACTTAAATTTTTAATTTTCTAACCATTTATTGACCTTACCGATCATTTAATATAACTATCTAAGCATTTAAATACGCAATATCCTTCGGTAACACTAAGCGTCTTCTATCAATGTATTTTCGTAAATCAGTGAGATTTTTAAATGATGGAATATCTTCTACGATCATATTGATTTCCTCATCTACCGTTTCAACAGCATAGTTTGAAACGTATAAATCGTAATTTCGATCAGAGCTACTTATTGTTTGGTCATAATAATGACTTTCTTGAACAAAGAGATCGACTTTGTTTCGGAAATTTTCTTTTAATACAGAACGAAGTAGTTGTGCATGTTCCTTGCCTAAGTCACTCAAAACTAAAACAGATAGCTGGTGCCTCATTTCGTCGGTAAGTGTACTTAGATTTTCCCAACGAATCGCCATTTCATGAAGGATCTCATCTAAATACATTGTTTTCCACGGAAACTTCATTTTCGCTTCCAACACACTCAACGCTTTATTAACAACCGCTGTAAACACTATGAAATTTTGTTTGATGGCTCGGCTAGAATACAAGTAACGATCATAGACCATAAATTTCTTATAAGGAAACATTTTGTGCTTCGCATATATATATTCAATCAGGCGAATAATGCTGGCCTTACTCTGTTCTGAAATAGAAATAGAAAGGGCATTTTTGATCGTATTGACTAAATTTTCCGCCTGATTGATAACATTCACTTTTTCTTGTTCGTTGTCCCAACCAAAATCCCACCAAAAGATGGAATAACAAAAATCCTCATACCAATTATCAGGAAGAATAACATTTAATGGTTCCGCAATCTCCTCCACATCGGATTGATATTTTCTAATGTCGATTGTAGTTTTGACAAAACAATTGATTGGATCTTTTCGGTTCTGAATCAAAAAACCTTGTCGTTCTCTAATAATAGTTACCGCGATTGAATAGGCTAAATGAACGATTTGGCTATCATTCAATTCCAAATTAAATTTCTTATTGATCTTATTTGACAAGCGAAAAATCTTTTCTCGATCTAAATGAAACGGCCATGCTCGAATCCCATAGACTTCCATAAAGTAGCAAATAAAAAAATAGCGAACTTGTCGTTCATCTTTTCCATGCACAAAATATGGCGAACGACTCATTTGAATATTTCGATCTTTTAATGCCGAACTGATCAAATTAGACAACCGGTATAAACTAGAGTTACTTAAAAATAATTTTTTCTCCCAAAAAACTGCTGGTTGCATCGGTTCAAAGAAAATCGATTCTAATAAAGAAAAGGCATTTGATTCTTGAATGATCTCATTATAAATATCGTGGATCGATCGGTGGGGGGAGGCAATTAGCCGAATCCCATTTTTTCTGGATGTCTCTATCGTCAGATAGTCTGACCAGCGATCTTCTATGTACTGACAATCCAGCATGATTGTTTTCTTTGAACACTCAATACTTTCAGCGAGATACTCAGAGGTAACCCAGCTATTTGGCCCATTTAGTAAGTTCAACAACAACACTCTTCGATGCATAGATGGCGATAACAATCTCTCCATTTTCTCTCCTCATTTCACCTTTAATAAATTTTTCTTCAAAATTTTCCAATAGTTGAGCTTTTTTTGAAGAAATCCCTATTTAACAATAATTATAGCATCTTCTACCCCTTTTTTGAATTAATCTAAAGCGCAACTCAATTGGTTTATTTAAAAACAGGTACTATTATGAAAATATAAAAACGCGGATTTAAAATTTATCGATAAATGGAAAATCTCACCACATTTTTTGGAGGGATTCTACATGAAAAAAAACACAATTAAACACACTATCATCGTTGGTTTCATCAGTATTTTGGGTATTTCCCTAATTATTGGCGGGTATATTTTTAGCGATACTGCTAGTAAAGCAAATAGTTTGGCTAGTGAACCAAAAAAAGCAAAGTCAACCTTAATAAAAAATGTTC
The DNA here is from genome assembly GCF_001730295.1 of Enterococcus plantarum. GTDB lineage: Bacteria > Bacillota > Bacilli > Lactobacillales > Enterococcaceae > Enterococcus_L > Enterococcus_L plantarum. The sequence goes on along the minus strand of NZ_MIKA01000003.1, from coordinate 67,883 downwards.
CAACAGGCAATGAGCTGGCTAAAATGGCGACAGCTCCTAAGAAAAAACAGAGCAAAGAAAAAATGATCACCTTAAATACGACCAAAGATACTACAGCTCCTACAATCAATACACCCGAAGAAACAATTGAACAAAATACTCAAATCAATATTTATGATGGAGTCACTGCGACTGATAATAAAGACGGAGATGTTTCGGCAAGTGTAGCAACTGATTCAACACTAGACACATCCGTTGTTGGCACACAAATTATTCATTTTACTGTAACAGATACGAACGGAAATACTGGCACTTCCGATAGAATTTTCCATATTGTTCCAAAAAGCGAACCAGTAATAACGCCTCCTACGGAAACATCTACCGTAGAACAGGCATCTACTGAACCTGCTCTAGCTCCACCTGCCAGTGCACCAGAAGCACAAGCTGAGCCTTTATCTAGCGCAATGACGATCACCATGAATGGACAATCGATTCCTTATCAAAATGGCGGACAAGGTAGTGGCCAAAGTATTATCGATTCAAACCCTGGCGGTGTTGCTTCTACTTGGGGAGGAGCTGCAGTTCAATCAGGAGATGACGGCCAAAACACTCATTTTATTGGGCATAACCCTGGCGTATTCTCTGCTGTATTCTCTTTAGGGTCAGGTAGTCAAATCGTTGTAACAGATGGAAATGGCACCCCAACTACTTATACAGTTCGTACAATCCTTCAATTGGATGACTATGGAACAGAAGTTGGTACAGGAACTGATTATTGGGATCTTACCATTGGTGCAGGTGGCGGAGAACGCATTACTCTACAAAGTTGTATTAATGATGATATCAATTTATTTGCCATTGCATATAAATAGTGAAAAGGCTAAGGCAGAAGCGTTCAATTCCGAAAGGATTGCTTCTGCTCCCACCGTTTATTCCCATTTAGGGTGTGAAACAAAAGTAATTTTTACTTTTGTCTCACACCCTTTTTATGGCTTTCGCTGCGATTATCATTTTCCTCATTACAAGTACTGAATTCTAAGTATTTGTAATTGCTCATTTTGTAATTGTTTGGCTGCGCCAATTTTACAAACTATCAATAAATCGTTTAAAGGCCGCTTGCCCTTCTGGTATTCGCTTATAAACACTGGCATCAGTTAAAGCATGTACTACGTTTTCTCCAACTGCTTTTTGGATTATTTCTTTAATATTTTTTTCATCAAAAGAATACATTTCTTTCAACTGATCTGCCCATGACTTATGACAATCTGTCATTTGGTTTTCTTGTTCTAAGACATATTTTTCCACTTCTTGTAGCTCATCATTTAAATATGAGGGTAATGAAACTAAGCCCATCACTTCTGCTAAACTTAGATTTTGTTGAATTTCTTTGTATAGAGGGAAAAAGTCCTCTTGATAGTCGTCAGAAACTTTGTTATCACGTAAAACTAAATCCAATTCAAATAACTGCCCTTTACGACGAGCAATCGCCGCGATACTATGCTGAGACGCTTCCTCTTTTGAAAAAGCCTGAATCGAACCCGTCTTATCAAAATAATTACGCCATTTTTCAAAAATCAATGTAGCCGCCTCAACTAAATCTTCTGAATTTGGACTTTGCAATCGAATCACAGACATTGGCCATTTAACGGTGCCGGCATTCATTAGAGGAAAATCACTTAACTCAAAATATTGTTCTATCTCAGCTTTCTCCAATGGGAACGCATGCCGTCCAGCTTGATAATGATCATGAGTTAAGGTAGTCTCCCCGACAATTGGTACATCCTCATTAAATCCAACAAAATAATGTGGCAATACTTCAACAATCTTCATCAACCGACGAAAAGTCTCTTTAGAAATAACCATCGGGCGATGTTCCTCAGAGAAAATAATCGACTGTTCATTATAATCAGGATTTGAGGAATACTGAAATCCCCAGCTTTCTCCATTTAAGTTCATTCGAATAATACGATGATTGGTTTTAGCAGGATAATTCGTTCGACCTTTGTAGCCTTCATTCTCCATACAAAAAACACATTTAGGATAACCTACATGGGAATCTTGATCAGCAGCAAGTTGGTGGGGAGATTCATCGGATCTTGATAAATTGATCGTAATCTCAAGCTGCCCGTATTCCGTTTCTACTGGGAAAATACTTTTTTTTGCACTAGTTCTTGTTTTAATCGAATCATTCTCTTGATTCAATTTATGGAAATAATCCGTCGCATCCGCTGGGTCTTTCTCATAATGTTGCGCAAAAAGAGCATTCACAACTGAAGGCGGTGGCGTCAGAAAATCCATTATTTGCGCCTTGAAAATGGCTAACTCTTCTGGTTCTGCTTTGACTTTACCATTTTTTATCGCTTGAACCACTAATTCATCTAACAATTCCAAGGATGTTTTTGTCACTATAGTTGGAGAAATAGATTCTAACGATTCTTCACCAATCATTGCAAGTACACGATTTTGCAAGTAGAGACGATCCAGCTCCATCCAACCACCTGCTTGAATCGCTACTGTTACAAAGTCAGTAATAGTTTGACTAATTGACACAATGTTTCCCCCTAAATTTAAAAAGCTAACCGCACTGTTCTGTAGAATTATTTGTACCCTTTTGGATGGCTGACATGCCAATCCCACGCTGTTTTGATGATCTGCTTGATATCTGTAACTTGAGGTTGCCAGTCCAAAATCATTTTTGCTTTTTCGCTTGAGGCAACCAGTTTGCTTGGATCACCTAAACGGCGTGGCAATACTTTAGCCGGAATTTCTTTACCAGTTACTTGTCGAGCTGCTTCTACCATTTCTTTGACTGAATAACCAGTATTACTACCTAAATTAAAAACGGTACTCTCATTCCCTTTTTGTAAATAGTCCAACGCTGCAATATGAGCTGCAATCAAGTCTTCAATATAAACATAATCACGGATACAAGTACCATCTGGTGTATCATAGTCATCTCCATAAATTCCTAGATAGTCTCGTTGCCCTAAAGCGGTTTGCAAGATGATTGGAATCAAATGCGTTTCTGGATCATGGTCTTCCCCGATGGACGCATCTGCTTTTGCTCCAGCAACATTAAAATACCGCAGTGCAACATAACGTAGGTCATAAGCGTTGTCGCACCATTTCATCATTTTTTCCATCATCAGTTTACTTTCACCGTAAGGATTTTCTGGATTAGTCGGCGTAGTTTCTACAATTGGCATCTCCTTAGGCTCTCCGTATGTAGCTGCTGTAGAAGAAAATACGATTTGTTTAACCCCAAATTCCTCCATTACTTCCAAAACGATTTGTGTCCCATGAACATTATTATTAAAGTAAACTAATGGCTTTTCAACGGATTCACCGACTAATGAACTTGCAGCAAAATGAATCACACCATCAATCGTTTCTTGTTTGAAGACATTTTGCATAAAGCCTTTATCTCTAATATCTCCTTGATAAAATACGGCATTTTTATGAATCGACTGTTTATGTCCCGTTTGAAGGTTATCAACTACTACGACTTCATACCCTTTATCAATCAGTTGATCAACCGCATGGGAACCGATGTAGCCTGCCCCTCCTAAAACTAAAATTGACATGTAACTGCCTCCTTATTTGAATAAAACATTTATTAATATCATGATATATATTCTTTATTCTACAGCTTTCTTACTCTATCATCAACATTTGCACTAGATAAATCTGCTAGGTATTCATTTTTCGTCTATTTGCTTGATAGAATAATCTAGTTTAGCTTCTTGTCTCACTAAGATTATGTATAAAAATGTGATTAGATCAGAAGCAGTTTTTTTTGCATAGTGTGTTTTACTCACTTAATCATTATTCCTATAATCCTAACCTATTTATTAAATTGTGCAACACATTTTTGAAACAAATTCATATTGCGATTACATCCTTTTTAAACAATAAGAATTAGATAACTATATAAGCATTTGTTACACTCTATTGGATTTTTTTCTTATTTTGGTTCATAATAGAAATGTATAAACAATTGAGAGGAGAATGTATATGAAAAAATTTATTTCAGGAATGCTTGTCGGAACAGCTGTAACTTGTGCTGCCGTTGTCGGTTTTGCGGCGACCATCAAAAAAACAGTTCTTGATCCAATCGAAGAAAAAGAAGATATGATTGAGGAAAACCGTAAAAAAGCAATGCGTAAACGTATTTCTAGATAATACAAATAGCGGTATTATACCGTTTGACTTTAGCAGTAAATAGAAAATCCTGTTTGTGATGCTTTTTATCATAAACAGGATTTTTTTGAATAACAAAGGAGACTAAAAGATTGGAGCAGAAGCCCCACACAAAGAGAACCAAGTTGATGTTACATACTACCTACTTGGTTCTCGAGGTTAAACACTTCTGTTCCATCCTCCTTTCATATTTTGTTTTCCTTCAAAGATCGTTCCAGCTATCAAATCTGCTTCCCTAAGATTCCATGGATCTGTTCCAGGTCTGGCTGTTGCAGCTGTCAACCAATGAATTCCTTCTGTTGGAATCCCGTAACAAAACAACCCACTCAGCACTTTTCCTGATTTCGACCGTATTTGATTGGTTTCTCGCTCTACTAAAAGTGCACCTGTTTGATAAACTTCTCCTGATGCTAATTCCAATTGATGTAAGTCTGCCATTTCATCTCTTAAAAGCTGTTGTACCAACGGGTTTAAACTAATCTGATTCGCTGTTTTGGGCAATCTCGCTTCAATTAAAAAGTGGCTTTTATATTTTTGATTCGATTCTTTTTTAGAAGAGCCAATAAACCAACCTGCCTCTGTCATTATCTCCATTTCTGGACTCAGAAGTGTTACGATTTCTGCTTTCATCAACGCGTTCAGTTCAGCAATTCTTTCTAAAGGGGGTCCGATTGATAAAAAGGAATTCAACGGAGTAAACCAATCCCACAACCATTTTTTGTAGTCATCATTTGTAAATAATTCATGATCAAGCATAAAACGAACTTCATCCCGCAAATCTTTCAAACTATCTAATGCTGCTGCAAAAGGCCCTGAAATCGTCCCTTTTCTTGCCTGCTTGAGATCCCAATGTAAATATGTCTTAGCAAATTCTTGAAAAGAATCGGCTGGTCCTACCACTTGGTCTGGATGTTCAATAGCTGACCAATCCCAACGATCTTTTTGATGGATGCAATATTTTTCCAAAATCGAGTCAGCACCCTTTGTACGGATAAACTCTTCATTAAATCGGTTCTGATTTATTTGAGGATAATTTTTCTTCACCAACGCCGAATAATAGACAAATTCTACTTCTTTTTTTAACAGCTCAAAAAATTGTTCCGCAGAAAATTTGCCCTTTCTTTTAAACTTATTTAGACTCTTTTCTTTTAAAAAGCGTGGTTGATACTCTTCACCATAGCCTTTTTGATTAGCCCCTCTGGCATGATACGGAATCCCTCGACCAGAGCCTGCAATAATCTTAGGTTCTTTTCCAGAAGGAAGGTAAACGAGTTCTTCATTTTGCTGTTTAAATACTCCGCCTCGCTCGCTTGTCAGTAACGTAAGATAATCGAAAAAGACCAACCCAAGTCCTCTGATCAAAACTGGCGTGTTTTCTGTGATTGCTTCAAGATAAGCATCTGCAGCATTTTTTGGTGAGGAATAAAATAAACGATGCTCGCTCGCATATTCAGCTAACGCTTTTTCGTTTCCAACAAGTTCATTTTCTTGATGTCCTAAGGCCAAAATAACTGTATCCACTGTTGTCTCAACTGCTTTAGTATAGACTAAAAACGTATCATCTTGGGTTTTGACAGCCCTAACCGTATCTTTAAAGAATTTTACTGAAGTCTGTTCTGTCATTCGTGTTTGGACATATTCATAAAACCATCTTTGATATAATCCATAGAAAACACGTGAACAGTGATCATTTGGCCCTAAATTTTGACACTCTGCCAGTAATACCGTTCGATTTTCAACATTGTTTTTCTTGATAAATTCAGCAGCTTCTCCTTGCGCCCACTCATATAGGTTTGGACCTTTCGCAACAGGTCCTTTAGTACTTAATGTTTCGTCAGTAAATAACGTCACGTGGGAGGCAACTGAATTCATCAGCAAAGACAATGACTGATTTTCTCGCCAGACTTTGCCTCCTGGTCCATAAGGATCGAACATTGTAATTTGAATCACCTGTTCATCTCTTGACCACTCAACAATTCTCTCTAAAACAGAAAGCCCGCGAGGACCACCGCCAACAATCGCGATTTTCATGAAATTCCCCCTTTCAACTTATTTTCTACGATTTATTTGACTCATTTTTTCTACCATTTCTTTTAGTACTGCAGCATTATTATACACTTCATCCTTTGCCCCATAAATCAGCGTGATAGCAGGATACTCTCTTGTAATGTCTAAAAGTTTTTGACAAGCAATGTGTGCTTCACCTGATTGTAATTCAATTAAGTATTTTTCTTTGAATAGAGGAAATTTATCTGGTTCATGATTAAACCATTTTCGAAGGTCATTTGAAGGAGCAATTTCTTTCAACCACAAATCTAACTGCTCTTTTTCCTTTGACATCCCTCTAGGCCATAGGCGATCGACTAATATTCGATAACCATCATCAGGTCTTGCTTTTTCGTAAGCTCTTTTGATTTGAATCATTTTAGTCACCTCTTCTTTATTTTAGCCTAATTAAGAAAAAAAGAAACGATTTATCATTTGAATCATAAGAAAAAGCACAGAGAAGTAAACGTTGTCCAGATTCGAACCGTCGTTTCTCTCTGTGCTTAATTAGTTAAGCATTTTTCTTTTTCGTTTTACCAGTCCAGCCTTCATAGCCGCCTTTTAAAATATAAAGATCTTTGTAACCATTTTTACGTAATCGATTTGCTGTACGAATACTTAATGATTTTTTTTGATCATAAATATAGACAGGTTGATCTTTACGAATGGAATTCAACGTTGTTTTGATCGTTGTATACGGCATACTGCGCGCACCAAGTATATGGCCTGCATCGAATGAGTCTTTTTCACGAACATCAATGATTTGCGCTTTTCTCATACCTTCTTTAAATTCTTCTTCTGTGATTGTTTTGGCAGAGCGTTTTGCCATAATTCTAAGGTATAACTCATTGATCCCCATTGCTAATAAAATTGTTACTAAAATTCCATTGATAATCCATAAAACGTTCATTCTAAAATCCCTTTCTTACTCTTTCTCCGAGAATTGTAATGCAAGTGAGGCAGCACCGATAACTCCGGCTTCATTGCCTAACACAGCAAGTTTGACTTGCGTGCTAGTTCGAACTTCTGGGAAAGTAAATTCTTCAAAATAAGTTTGAACACGGCTGCGTAAAAATTCACCCGCTGCAGAAACGCCACCGCCAATTACGACACTAGACGGATTTAAGGTATTTCCTACGTTTCCGATGGCAAGACCTAAGAAATAACATACTCGATCCACTACCATCAACGCAAACGGATCATCTGCTTGGGCATAATCAAATACATCTTTACTTGACACATCTTGCCCATCATCGATTGCTTGTTTCAACTGAGAATCACCTGCATATTCTTCTGACATATGACGAGCAACTCGAACAACACCCGTTGCACTAGAAACAGTTTCTAAACAACCACGTTTGCCACATGTACATTCAAAACCACCAGGGTCAACCGTTACATGCCCAATTTCACCAGCACAGCCGTTTACACCATGCAGTAAGTTACCTTCTGCAATGATCCCGCCGCCAACGCCCGTTCCAAGTGTAATGAAAACAACATCAGGATTGTTCTCCCCAGCACCTTTCCAGCGTTCACCTAAAGCCGCCACATTGGCATCATTATCTAAAACAAAAGGAATACCCGTTGCTTCTTCAATTTGTGCTTTTACATTTTGTTTTTTTGTCCAATTAAGATTGTATGCTCCGATTACTGTTCCTTTTTTTATGTCTACACTACCTGGAGTGCCCATGCCGATTCCGATAAAATCTTTCTGTTTCATTTCATAAAGAGAGATTCGGTGATTGATTGATTCGATGATATCCGGCACGATATGACGTCCTTCATCCAGAATATTGGTTTCAATACTCCACTTTTGCTGAACATCTCCATCCGTTGTTAAAATCGCAAACTTAATCGTTGTTCCGCCTAAATCAATCCCAATCAATTTCTTGTCCATTTACTCGGTTCCTTTCTCAGTTGCTCTGCTTTCTTCAATTCGATGTTCTCGTTGCAAAACACTCCTCGCATGAAGATACGTGTCTCTATCAATTAAGTGACCTTCGTAAATATTTTTCAATTCAATCATCATCAACTCAATATCATAAATTCTTGCACCTACATAAATGTAAATACCGAATTGTTTAAATAACTGCTGTACATCATATAGCGTTTCCATTAAATGCACTTCCTTATTATACAAGTAAACCGAATTTTTTAAAACCCAAGACTAGACAAACGCCCAACAAAAATACAAAAATGATGCCAGATATGATCCGTTCATGAATATTGAACTCTTCTGAACGATCGGGTACCGCTAAAGCAGATGCTACCAAAAGCCCACCAATCAAGCCACCGATATGACCCATGATATCAACCGAACTGCTAAATAAGTTAAAAACCAAGTTGATTCCAATAAATGTTGCATAACGCTGAACCATAAATGAGACTGCTGGATTATTTTTAAAATGACGTCCTAAGATAACAAACGCTCCAAATAGTCCAAACAAAGCAGTACTAGCGCCTGCTGATATACTGTTTGGCGAACCAAACGTAAAACTAATAATATTTCCAGACACACCACTTAATAGATAAATGAGCAGATAACGCCAGTGACCGTAAATACTCTCAACTTGTGAACCTACATAATAGAGTGTCACCATATTTACCACAAAATGCAACCAACCGATATGCAAAAACATCGGTGTGAATAAACGCCAATATTGATCTAAATAAAGAATCTCTACCCTAGACATCGCACCCCAACGAATCAGAACCTGACTGTTCTCTGAGCCACCTGACAGTTCCATTCCTAAAAATACGATTGTAGTGATGCCAAGTAACAGATACGTCACGAGTGGTTGTTTTAATAGTCTTTTTAATTTCATTTGTGTTTGATAATCCATGAGTTCCTCCTAGCTGATAAATAATCGTTTTACAGGTAAATCAAACGTTTCTACCTGCCAATGTTCTTGCATCTGCTCACTAAAGACCAAACTACATGATTCCCCTTTATACTGTTGCAGGAAACGATCGTAAAACCCACCGCCAAAACCAATTCGAAACCCCTCATGTGTAAATACAATTCCAGGTACAACGACTAAATCGATTTTTTCAGCAGATACAACAGGTGCCGAAATAGGTTCAGCCACACCAAATGCTGACTTTTTGAATTTCGTATCAGTCGTTACAGAATGAAACGTCAACTGTCGCTTACTACCAGCAATCGGCATTAACATATTTTTCCCTTCCAACCAGCCTTTTTCAAGTAAAAGATGTGTATTAAATTCAAAGTCTAGTGGTTTAGTAATCGCGATGGTTTCTGCATTCTGCCAATAAGGATCATTGAATAATGCTTGACTGATCTCTTGTTCTTTTTGCTCTTTTAGTATTGGGTGCTCGTGAAGCCATTTTAAGTTTGCTAAACCTAGTTTCCTCAATCGTTCTTTTTCCACGTTCATCCCTCCACACAGTAAATCGCTTTGATTTATAACGCCTATATCTTTTTAACCTTCCCTTGTAGTTTATAGAAAAACCCACTAAATAGCAAACAGATTTCTAGTCTTTTATATCTGCATCAAGTCTTTTTTGCAGCCAAGCGCCGATTGCTTTATAGACCTCAGTTTTTTCATTTTCTAGTAAAATTTCATGACGCAATTCTGCAAATAACACGAGCGAAACATCTTTGATTCCTGCTTCGTCTAATTCTTTTGCCACTTTTCTAGGTCCTTTGCCAAAATCTCCTACTGGATCTTGCTCACCACTAATCACTAAAATGGGTAAATCCTGATCGATATTCTGTGCCCAACCTTCACGATTCGCTCCATCAACTAAACGGAATAAGGTATAAAAACCATTATTTGTGAACGTAAAACCAGTTAATGGATCATTTTCATATTCTTTTACATTTTCTTGATTTCGGCTTAACCAATTGAAACGACTCTCTTCTGGAAATTGCTTACTAAAAGAACCAAAAGCCATATGATCCAGCCATTTATTTTGTTTTTCTGGCGCCGTTAGATTTAACCCTTTTGTTAAAGACAAAGCTACAGACAACATGGCAGCATTTTTACCTGTTCCCATAAAAATAGCTCCGCTGATTTCAGATCTATACAATTGTAAATAATTACGTAACGCAAATGAACCCATACTGTGGCCTAACATAAAATGTGGTAAATTCGGAAAGTTTTCTCCAATCCATTCTTCGACCTGATGAATATCATCTAAAACAAACGTTACAGGCTCTCCTTTTCCGAAGTAGCCATGTTTTGGCTGATCATGTAGAACAGACTCCCCGTGGCCTAAATGATCATGACCGACTACAACAAAACCCACATCATTTAAATACTTCGCAAAATCATGATAACGTTCGATATATTCTGCCATTCCATGAATGATTTGTACAGTTCCGATTGCCTCGCATGTAGGCTCCCAACAGACAAAATGACTCATTGTTTTTTGATCGGATGACAAAAAAGTGTTGTGTTTCATACTCTTACCTCTTCTCAATTGATACTATTTATTATAAAGTATTCTGATTAAATGAAGTAGTCAAATGTGCATTTTCTTTTTTTATTATGTTATAGATGTTGAAAGGTGCAACTGATGAACATTCAATCGATTAAAACTGAAAAAAACCTTTATGATCATCAAAATAGGATCATAAAGGCTTTTTTATTCTTATGTTTGAAGTGTAATCACTGGATTAATCGACTGATCGACAACAATTTCCTCTGTTCCATACCGTTCGCCTAAAACATATTTAGCCATATGAATCGTTCGATCGCTCATTCTCTCTAGATTAGATGCGATATCAATAAACAAAACACCATCAGCCGCACGACCTTTTCCACTATTCATAATAGAAATATATTTTTTGCGCAGCATTTTGACCATCTGATCAATTTGTTTTTCTCGACTTAACATGTGAGCTGCCATTTCTTTATCATCGTTTTCAAAGACGATTAAAGAATCTCGAATATTTTTAAGAACTTTTTCAAATAAATCTACCACATCTTCATCATATAAAATCAGTGTCTCACGCTCGGAAACTTTACCTGCTTTTTTCTCTTTGGCTTTTTGCCTCTTTTCAAGATGAATCGCTTCATTGAGATTTTGAATAATATTACGACAATGATCGCCAATTCGTTCTAAATCCTTTGTTAACTCTAACATCATTGTTTGTTCATGACTCTCAGAAATCGTTAGCTCCGTTGCCGACAGTTGCACCAAGTATTCTGTTAAGCGATTGTCCGTATCATTGATCGCAGTCTCATACTGGCTCGCATTTTCCTTATCGATACTGTCTTGTTTTGCATAATAAGATTTTGTTGCTTCAAAGGCCCCTAAAACATACTCGCCCATTTGAAGTAGTTCGATTTTCGCTTGATTCAATGCTAATGTAGCTGAATTTTGAATAATCGATTCATTCAGATTAGATGGTTTAAAATCAATACTTTTATCCTTGCCAGGAATCATTTTCCGCACAAGCCACTCGATTTTATCAATAAACCAAAATTGGATCAATAAATTAGAAATATTAAATAACCCGTGGGCAAAAGCAATTTGCATTGCAGGTTTTAACTCGAGCCAACTGGATAGACGCACAACCACCGCTGTAAATGGTGTCAGCAATGTTGTAAAAATAACGGCACCCACTAAATTAAATATCACATGTGATGCTGCTGTACGCTTAGCAGCAAGACTGACACCTAATGCTGCAATGACGGCAGTGATAGTTGTACCGATATTATCTCCAAACAAAATTGGTAAAACTGCTTCAATTGCTAGACTCCCTTGACTGTATAATTGTTGTAAAATTCCGATCGTTGCACTTGAACTTTGCAAGACCATCGTAAGTATAGTTCCGATCCCTACGCCTAAAATAGGATGATGTGAAACATCCACCATTAAATCCGCAAACTGAGGTAACGTACTCAATGGCGCCATTCCTTCACCCATTAGCTTTAGTCCATAAAATAGACAACCAAAACCAAACAAAATTTGCCCCACATTATTGATTCGTTCTCTTTTTGAGAAAAACAGTAAAATAGAACCTACACCAATGATCGGCAACGAATACGAACTCAAATTGAACCCAATGATAAAAGCCGTCACTGTCGTTCCCACATTTGCTCCCATGATCACCCCGATAGCTTGGCGCAACGACATGAACCCTACACTGACCAATCCCACTGTTAAAACTGTAGTCCCCGAACTACTTTGAATAATTGCTGTAACAATCATGCCTGCCAATACAGACCTGAGCGGTGTCGATGTAAAAGTGTTCAAAATTTCCCGTAACGAATCACCTGCAGACTTCTGCAGACCATCCCCCATATACTTCATACCAAATAGAAAAATCCCTAATCCTCCGAGAAAAGGAAATAACATTTCTTGATAGGACACACCTGTTCCTCCTTTATTTTAGAAGCTGATTACGCTCGTTCAATCTTGACTAAAAAATAGAAAAATCGATTGTAATACTCTTTGTCACCTCAATCCTATTTAAGGGTACAAAAAAACAGCCCTCTTGTAAATAAAATATTTGTTTTTTCACACTAAAATTAATGTTGTCCTAATCAACCCAACAAAAAAAGAGGGTAGGAGATACCTCTACAAGCCATCTTCACCCTCAAGGAATTTGAATAAACGGTGGGAGCAGAAGCAATCTCTTCGGAAATAAGCTTCTGTCCCAACCTCTCGTAAACTTACAATAAAAATCAAACCATCAACATATAAACACCAGAAGCCACTACCGCACCGACTAAAGGTCCAAGGATTGGAACCCATGAATAACGCCAATCCGATTCTCCTTTAGTTGAAATCGGCAAAATTTGATGTGCCAAACGAGGACCAAAATCACGCGCAGGATTGATCGCATATCCTGTAGGTCCACCTAGAGATAAACCAATCGACAAAATCAACGCTCCTACAACTAATGGATTTAACCCGTCTGTAAAATTGTGTTGTGAAAATGACAGTAAACCTAACACTAAAACAAATGTTCCAATCACTTCCGTTACCATATTCGCTGGATAATTACGAATCGCAGGACTTGTAGCGAACGTCCCTAAAATCGCTCCTTGATCTTTTGTTACTTGCCAGTGTGGTAAGTAGGCTAACCAAACTAAAACAGCTCCTAGAACTGCTCCTAGTACTTGCGCTAAAATAAACGGTACAACTAAGCTCCATTCAAAACTTCCCGCCATTGCCATCGCAACCGTCACTGCTGGATTCAAGTGAGCAGGTCCCATATAGCCTGCAACGTATACTGCAATTGTTACTGCCATTGCCCAACCAAACGCAATCACGATCCATCCAGATCCTGCGGCTTTACTTTTCTTTAAATTAACTCCGGCACAAACACCGTCTCCTAAAAGAATCAATATCATCGTCCCTAAAAACTCACTGAAAATCTGTGTCATATTTGAAGTATCCATTTTACTTCTTCCCTTCTTTCAATGCACTCAAATCAGATTCGGCAATCAATTGATTTAATTCAGTTGTGTAGTCTTCTAGTTGTTTTTCGGTCCAATTATAATAATGACTCATTTCAGAAATAACCCCTCGTTTGACTTCATCCAGTGTATCTCTCATGAATAATAAGTGGTTCGTTCTACGGACAAGATAATCTGCTGGTGTCAGTATCATCTCATTATCCAACGCATAATGGAGCGCCAATGTTTCAGCTAAACTTAACCCTGTTACTGGTTCAGTCGTAGCAATTTTTTCAAATAGTTCGGTTACATTTGAACCGTATAAGTGAGCTAGATACTCAGATTCTTCTTGATCCACCCCTTTTTCTACACCGATTTTCGCAAGATTAGTTAGTTCTTCTTCAACATTTGCCACATTAAGATTTCCGCCAGAAACAGGGTATGTTTTAGAATCAATCAACTGAACGTCACGATTAAATTCTTCTTTCAAAATTCGTTGAATCTCTTTCAATGCCCCTTCCGCCATTTTACGATAATCTGTGATTTTCCCTCCTGACAATGTCAGTAAACCATCCTCTGAGCGTTCCAACAAACTGCCACGAGAAACTGCTGAAGGGTTTTCTTTGCTTTCAGCTAGTGATTCTTCTAAGTGATTCAATACATTTTCAACATCAAAACGCGTTGCTTGTTGATGTTTATACCTATCAACAATCTCAATTACTTGATCGAAGCTTTCATCAGAAACTTTGCCATTATTACCACCGTTGTAATCCGATCCACCATTTTCTGAAATCAGTGGTCTAAGGCCTGCCCAGCTTGCTTCAATATCGTCTATAGTCACATTGGCTTTAGGATAATGGCTATTGACGATTTCCAACAAGTAATCGACATCTTCTTGTGTAACAGTAGGATGTTCATAATCCCCAGTATAATCTGTATCCGTCGTGCCAAAATACGTTTTCTTTTCTCTAGGAACAACGAAGACCATCCGACCATCATGTTTACCTGTATCAAAATAAGTTGGTTGTGGTACGTGTAATTTGCTATTGTCTACAACAAGATGGACCCCTTTTGTCGGACGCATTTGCGGCACTACATTTTCTTTTGTATCTAAACCTCGCACTTTATCAGACCAAGGTCCCGTCGTATTGATAACAATTTTTGCTTTGATGTCAAACTGTTCACCCGTCAGCAAGTCTTCTGCTTTTACGCCAACGATTTTACCATGCTCATTTTGAATAAAGCCTACCGCTTTGACTTTGCTGACCATCAAACCATCATCAGAAGCCGCCCGTTTGATATTTTCGATAACAAGACGAGCATCGTTATTTCTAAAATCGAGGTAAACACCGCCACCTTGTAGCCCCTCACTTTTTAATTGCGGTTCCCGTTTTAACACTTCCTCTTTTGTTAACGTATAATTTTCATATTTTGTACCGATCACATTCGCCAAGCGGTCATATAAATCCATTGCAACTTTGACAGAAAACATATTAAACGTTGCTTTGGGCTCATCATAAATCGGTAAAAGCATTGGGTCTGGCTTTGGAATGTGAGGCGCTATCGCTTGAACGACAGCACGTTCTTGTACCGTGTCCGCCACAACTTCTACATCAAAATTTTTCAAATAACGAATCCCGCCATGGACTAATTTCGTTGAGCGAGAAGACGTTCCTTCGGCAAAATCTTGCATTTCGATCAACCCTGTTTTCATACCAGAAGCGCTTGCTTGTAGGGCGACGCCCGCACCTGTAATACCACCGCCAATGATCAATAAATCTAATTCTTCAGACTTCATCTTTTCAATAGATGTTTGTCTTGTTTTGATTGAAAATGACATACCACTCACTTCTTCCCTTATTTTGATTTATGTTTAAACATTTGTGTAGCAGCGACAGCTTGTTGCCAGCCTTCGTATAAATCATCCCGTTCTTCATCGGACATTTTCGCTTCAAACACTTGTCCATCTTCATAAAATTCTTTTAATTCATCTAAATCTTTCCAAAAGCCAACCGCTAAACCAGCTAAAAACGCAGCACCTAAAGCAGTTGTTTCTAAATTTTGTGCTTTTTGAACAGAAGTGTTTAAGATATCTGCTTGAAATTGCATCAATAAATCATTATTCGCGGCTCCTCCATCTACTTTTAAGATTGGAATCGCAATACCAGTATCTTTTTGCATGGTATCGATGATATCTCTCACTTGATAAGCCACCGATTGCAATGTAGCTTTTACAAAATCCTCTCTTGTTGTGCCTCTTGTCAACCCAAATACAGCGCCTCTTGCATCCGAGTCCCAATACGGTGCTCCTAGACCTGTAAAAGCAGGAACGACGTAAACTTCATTTTTATTATGAGATTCATTTGCTACAGCTTCTGACTCAGCAGCTGTTTGAATCATCTTCAAACCATCACGCAACCATTGAACGGCTGAACCTGCTACGAAAATACTTCCTTCTAAGGCATAATAGACTTTGCCATTGATCCCATAACCAATCGTTGTTAATAGATTATTATCAGAAAGCTGTGGCTTTTCACCTGTGTTCATGACAATAAATGAACCTGTACCATACGTATTTTTTACCATTCCCGGTTCAAAAGCCATTTGTCCAAACAACGCAGCTTGTTGGTCACCTGCCATACCTGAGATCGGAATTTCACTACCGTAGAAATGATAGTTTTTCGTCAACCCATATACTTCAGAATTCGATGTAGCTTTCGGTAACATCACACGTGGAATGTTCAAAATATCTAAAATATCTTGATCCCAATCTAAATCATGAATATTGAATAACATGGTACGACTTGCGTTGGAATAATCCGTTACATGCGTTTCCCCACCTGTCAATTTCCAAACTAGCCATGAATCAATCGTTCCAAACAACAGATTTCCTTTTTCAGCTCGTTCTTGAGCTCCTTCAACATGATCTAAAATCCAACGAATTTTCGTTGCGGAAAAATAAGCATCTACGATCAATCCAGTTTTTTCATGAATTAACTCACCATGACCCTCTTCTTTTAACCGATTGGCGATAGATGAAGATTGACGAGATTGCCACACGATTGCATTATAGATTGGTAATCCTGTTTGTTTATCCCAAACGACCGTTGTTTCCCGCTGATTGGTAATACCGATGCCTGCGATATCAGAAGGCTTAACTCCTGATTCAATCAAGGCACCTGCAATGACTGATTGAACCGAGTTCCAAATTTCATTAGCATTGTGTTCGACCCATCCTGCTTTAGGAAAAATTTGAGTAAATTCCTTTTGAGAACTCCCGATATTGTTGCCTTTTTTATCAAAAATAATCGCTCTTGAACTAGTCGTCCCTTGGTCGATTGCCATGATATACTTTTGCTCTGTCATAATGATTTCCTCCCTATTTTAAAAGCGTAGTGGGCTTGTTTAGCTTCGGCTGATAAATAAACCCCGTAATGAAAACGTTTTATTTTATATATTAATAATAATCGCAAATCGTTTCCTAAAAATGTCATATTTTTTTTTATTTCAAAAATAATTGAAGGTTTTTGCTTCTTTCTTTGTCCTATCGACGAAAAGCCCAAACCAAAACAACGCACTCTTTTGGTTTTTGGGCTTTTTCACTCAATTCATCTTTTATTGTGTAATGCTCTGATTTTCTTCCTAATTTGATTGATATCGTAAGTTGAGCCTAACTCGGATAACACGTATACTTCCTTTACTGAACGATATACATTCGGCTTCATAACATTTGTGATCATCAAATCATAGCTTTTTTGGGCATTGTAAGTTTCAATCGTTAAGCCATTTAAATTCTTCAAACTCAAAACCAATACTTGCGTCATAACTTCTTTATATAAGTGGTCCATCTTTAAATCGATTCCAATTCGAGTTTCACCAACAATGTCAAAATCAATAATTGCCAGCACACTAAGATATTTCACTAACGACCATTCATGTAAGCTATTGCCTTTTTCATAATGACGATCAAAACATTCCAAACTTTTATCTAAAAGCACACGGGAGAAGTCTGCCAACTGATGACTGGAAAGACTTTGTTCTTTCTGCCAAATATTCTCGCGATCAAATAACTCCAACTCTCCTTTAAAAAAATAGAGCCGACTATGAATTTGAGAAAAATAATAGAAGATTTTTTTCTCCAGATCCGGGAAAAATTTTTTTGGCCGATAATATAAAATCACATGCTCCAACACGAATGTATCCGCTAATGAAGTCGGTGTACGTCTACCTCGAATCAAACTATACTCAGCGAAATCCGATTCAGCCAAAACGGACATACTCATTAAAAAAATATAATGCAATAGGCTTTCTTCTTCATCGATTTCAAGTGGATAGCGGCTAAAGAAACGCAAAACAAAAGAGCGCAATGTTTTAAAAAAAGGATCCTGTTCGTATCCCTGACTCTTACTAGATAATCCTTTGTACTCTTTCGGCTGTACCGCAATTCTTTTTTTACTGATCGTCAGCCACAAACTAATCTTCAATTTGCCTTGTTCTTCAAAAGAAAGCGATAAAGCTTTTTCGAGTGCTTCAATGATTCTTGCATTTTGAATGGTCAATGTTTTTTCTTGATGTACATCATAAGGCGTCAAAAACCAATAAATTTGAAAATAAAAATAGCGGATTTGCAACTCTTCCCCTTTTAGCTGACCATTACGAATTTTAAGATCAAATTCTTTTACTATTAAATTTAACTCTTTTATCTTTCGAAATAACGAAGATTCACTAATCATAAATTTTGTAGTGAGCTGAACGATCGTAAATTCTCGATAATGAAATAAATAATCAATCAATTGAAATTTGACTGATGCGCGGACATAATCATCCAAAACCTTACTAACCGAAAAATGATCAGACAAGTGAATAGCCACCCATTGTCCATCATAAAAAAGGGAACAGTCCTTTTCGTAAGGTTTCAAGTAATAACTTAATTCCTTCAAATCACTTTCTAAAGAAGCCTTTGAAACCCCTAAATAATCTAGCAACTCATGATCTGCAATTCGACCGCCAGCCAAAATTACTTTCTTTAAAATCCCGATTTCTCTTGCTTCTTTCTTATCTAATAATTCTTCAATTTTCATCCGTATCACTCCACAATCCTTCAAATCCTAACTGATTCGTGATGTCAATCACGTTGGAATAATATGGATGATACAAGAAATCTTTTTGATAAAGCGCTTCAAGTTTTTGACCCATTTGAATACCAAGTGCTAGTGTGTTGATTTTCTCTAAAATATTCGCTTTGGAAATTAATTGTGCTCCCAAAATTTTGTGGCTCTCTTTTTCAAAAATAATTTTTCCACAAATTTTTTCACATCCTGAAAATTGAGCACTTTTTTGCTGAACATGGGCAACAGCAATTGACTGCCCGTGAAAGAGCCCCTCTGCTTCCGTCAACCCAGTACTTGCGATATAATAATCAACAAGTTTTGTTCCAATCGTTCGAAGCGAGCCGACAAATGGTGTTGTTGGTTCAACAAGATTTTGAGCTACAACTAAGCCAGCTCTAACCGCATTATTCACTAAAGGAATGTAAAAAGAGTCCTTTGACACGCCATACTGGACCTGAATACAGTCACCGATTGCAAAAATATCTGCTTGAGAGGTCTGCAAGTACTCATTTACAAAAACAGTCTGGTCTGTATGTGTTTGAATAGATTCATCCAAATAGCCTAGATCCGGACGGACATTCATCGCAAAAATCGCACTATCACATAACAGTTTAGATTTCTTTGTTTCAATCAGTAGACCTTCATCTGTGTCGATCGCTTTTTCAACCGTTTCATTAAAATGAAATACAACACCTCGAGACTCCATTTCGGCTTGTACTGGTCGTATCATCTCCTCATCGAAATACTTGAATAATAAATAATCCATCCGCTCAAAAAGATGCACTTCTTTTCCTTTTTTCAACAGCATATCTGCTGCTTCCCCACCGATTTGTCCACCACCGATCAAGGCTACTTTATCACTCCTTTCCAATCGTTCAATAGCTTGTAAAACGCCAGGTAAAAATTTATATTTTAATACCTTTTCTGAATCACTACCCAGAATTTTCTGCGACCATTGACTAGAACCTGTCGCTAAAATCAATTTATCGAAAGACATAAAAAACGTTGCTGCTTGTTTTTCATACTTAACGATATACTGTTTCGAATCCATACTGACCACTTTGGCATTTAACAACAAAGAAATACCCTTTTCTATTAATTGTTGTTCTGAAATAAACTCTGCAGTTTGAATAGATTCGCTTGTTTTATTAAAATACCGGTTGATTCCTCCCGGCAAATAACCAATCGTTTCCTGTTTCTCGATTAAATGAATTTCTGCAACGGGGTGTTTTTTTCTAATAGCCAAAGCAGCCGACACGCCAGCAAAAGATGCACCAATGATCACAACTTTCATAGTAAACCCTTCCTTCTAAATAAAAAAAACGCTTTCTTAAAGAATAGCATACGCTTGGTCTAATCGCATAGAATTAAACTGATTTACTTTCCGTTTTTATAAAAAAATCCGTTTACCCACATCAAGGAGAGCAAACGGATCCATTATGTTATTCCTTGTCTTTCATAAAATTCTGAATCGCTTCAGCATTCGTTTGTTCATCTAATTCAATCACGCTTCCAGATTCAGTATAATCATTGAAGTTCCATGACCCTTCTACGGGAACAGATAGTGATTTTAATGGTTTCACTTTTCCAGTTAGAAAATCTTTTGCTAAATCGATTAGAAGACTTGTGGGTACATTTGTATCGATTTTTCCGACCATTTTCCCTGCTACTTGTGGTAATTCCCAAATTGGAATCAAATCTTTAGATTGCTCTACTAAAGCATCCATCACCTGTTGTTGACGTCTGATCCGACCGAAATCGCCTTCTTCATCCATTCTAAAACGAGCATACTGCAGTAAACTATTACCATGTAATGTTTGTTTCCCTTTAAAGATATCCACACCGTCTAAATTAATATCTTTTTCAGCGTCAATCGTTACCCCTTTTGGATAAAGCTCGTCAATAATATCACTAAATTCTTTAAAATCCATGACTACATAATAATTGATTGGTAAATCAAAATTCGTTTTCAGCACGTCTTTTGTCATTTGTGCACCACCATATGCATATGCGGCGTTTATTTTATCTTGTCCGCCATCTGGAAAAGTTACATAGCTGTCTCTCATAATCGAAATCAATTTAGGCTGCTTCGTTTTCCCATCATAGTGCGCTACCATAAGCGTATCTGAACGCCCTTGGTCTTCATCGTCATCTCTTGAATCATTTCCGACGATCATCACAGTCAACTCTTTATCACTTGCTTGTTCATCACCAGTGAAATTCTGGTTCTTATTGGACAATGTTGATTCACTTTCTTCCTTGGCTGTTTGGAATGAAATGGCTGCATAACATCCTACACTGACAACGACAAGAAGAATAGATAATACCGTGATAATCACTATTTTTACAGATTTCTTCATTGGTTATTCCTTTCTATAGCTCCGCTAATTCATTGGATAAAAACAAAAAACTTCACCAAGAGCACTCAGCGAAGGGATTAGATTATAGGCGTTTAAAATGATGACATATGCCATTTATTTAGAACGTACCTTACTCTTCTCTTCGTTGAGTTTTAGCACTATATAACGTAAAAAGCATCGCTTTTAGCTACTTTGAAAAACGCCTTAATTCGACGAATTTTGTCCTACCCATACCTGTCTTTCGACATTTCTGAGCAGTAGCCTGTGTTTATATAGGAGCCTCACCTAACAAGTATTTAATTCATTTTAAACTATAATCGTATCGAATCACAAAGTCAAATTAAATTTGATAGACGTTATCCAACTTGTGTAGTTATGTTCCTAAACTAAACCGACTCTGTGCTTGTTCCCACGGTAAAATCCACGCTGGCTAATAAATCGTTTCACTAAAAAATCTTTATATTTTCTTAAAAAATGACTATCCAACTAAAAAAAACAACTTTAGATAGACATTCTTTCTTTTATCTGTTTCAATGTTTAAAAGACCCAACTTTTGGAGGCTATAAATGGACCATTTTTTAGAAAAACAGCAAGAGTATTTTTTTAACTTTTTAACAGACAGCATTGACAATTTTTTACTAGATCATTCCGATGAACGATTTTATGCATTTGCTTTGGACTGCAATATTTATGAGGAAGGTGAAATCAACTTATGCTTTAATACAGTGAACCTTTGGCAAGAAACAACAAGTTATTATACAAATAAAGGCTACACTAAAACACAAATAGAAGAAATGAAATATAATTCAAGCGATTGGGATGAAAATCAGCGATTTGCCTCTCTTCATTTATTTGATGATTGGGTAGAAGATGAACAAGATATTGAGACAGTTCTTGAATGGCTTTGCCAGCAACTCATTCTTTTGACCGATAACGAAACATTTAAACGAATCCCAAAAACAGAAGACTTCAAACTGCTCGTTTATGATCATGATGAAACGCCAGCCGACTCACAAGAACGATTTGAAAAAATAG
The DNA here is from genome assembly GCF_001730295.1 of Enterococcus plantarum. Classification (GTDB taxonomy): domain Bacteria; phylum Bacillota; class Bacilli; order Lactobacillales; family Enterococcaceae; genus Enterococcus_L; species Enterococcus_L plantarum. Next base: position 45,776 of record NZ_MIKA01000003.1, on the reverse strand, counting down.
GCATGTCAGATTTTTTTCAAATAGAATAGCGAAAAAATGCCTGTAGCTCAAAATTGCAACAGGCATTTTTATATACTTGATATTTTAATAAATTGCTAAATTGCTAAATTGATACATTTAGGTCATTTTAAAACAAAATTCTAATTCTTCTACTTTAAAAATGGTTCCTAAAATATCATTTACTTTCTTCACTAATTTTGTTTCAACGATGATTTGATCTTTTGTTTCAATTTTTACAGAATCAGTTGAATACGTCAAAAAATCATATTCTTCTTTAAGCGTAACTTGATACTCTTCTTTTTTATATAACGTATAATCATCGATTACATCCATCTGATATTCCCGTTTAAATCCATTTTTTAGTGCAATCGCTGATACTAAAGAATTGACCGTCAATGCTTCTAAAGAAATTGCTTGCTCATCTATCGTCAGAGTATAATTTTCATCTTCAATAATTCCGCAAGCATTACAACCTCCATCTAATAAATTCACTGTTTTACTAATTATCGCTTTTTTCATTTTTTATAGATCCTTTCTTGCACCTCTATCTTTTTTTACTTATTATAGCAAAAACAAAGGAACAATAAAGTAACTAATTGATTTTAAGCGTTATAGTAACTCATTCTATCGAGGATAGATGGAAATCAATATAGAAGTTCAAATAAAAATCCTTACTCATTATCCTTGCAGAAAATAGGGATTCTATCTAGTTCACTCATTTTTTCCTTCGCCACAAACTATACGTCTGAATCACTACCAATAAAACCAACAGAATAATCACTAAAATCAACCAAATCGGAACCTTGCTCACAATTTTCGTTTCTTCATTTTCTTCTTTGATTCTCTTCGCTTGTCCTCTTGTAATCTGAAATTCATTCTCAAATGCCCATTTTTTCCCATCTTGATTGATTTGTGTTTGACTGATATATGTCCCAGGCCGCAACTGTCTTTTGATAGGTACTGGAAAATCCATCATGGAATTCGGCGCCATTTCTAGCGCCTCTTTTTCATACTTGATTAGCGCTGTCTCATCCCCTTTTTTTCGAATAATAAATTTTAGAGCCATTTTCTTTGAAATCGCTGCATTTACATTACGAATCGAATGGATCACGGCTATTTTCTTCCCTTGTTTGGATTTGGCAACTTCTACTGTATCTATTTCATAATCAGGCAAAACCGAAGTATCTGTCTCTTTTAAGACTACACCCAATACATAATGGAATCGCTGTTGAACTGCCACCTCTTTACTTTTAGTTTCACTTTCAACTGAATTTTTGGTAAAACGCAGTCCTCCTGCAATCACACCATCATATCTTTCTTTTGGCATCTTCAAATGAAAATGAGCAATCTTTGTTTCATAAGGTTGTAAGGACATCGTCGTTTCTAAAACCTTGATCAGAGATTCAAAAGGATATGCCAATGTTTCATCCTGGATCCCTTTTACTGTATAATCGATCATTCCTTCTTCCGTTGTCGTTGCATTTATGGCATTGATAGAAATAGAAATAGGTGAATCTTCTGGATTCACTAATTTAACGTGTAATTCTTGCTCTTCTTCCGGCAGCATTTTCAAATCAAAATAAGATTTATTGATATCGACTTGATTTTGCGGAATGACCGCTTGCACATAAAAGCTATTTGTCTCTCTGCTATCAGTTTGTGCTAAAACTGTTTTTACATTCAAAACACTAAATAAAAAAATAAATCCAATAGAAAATAAGATAGTACTCCCTTTTAACCCAAAAAAATCACACATTTAAGCCACTCCTTCCATGTTCATCAGAAAAAAAGAGTGGAATAAACGGATGCTCATCCCACTCTCTCAAAATCATCCTTTGATTCTATGGCGCATCGGCCAATGTCCAATCGATCGTAGATGTATGTTTCCCAAGCGTTGCCATTGCGGCAGGCACATCAAGTGTCACACCTTTACTTTCAGCATCTGGCCATGTAAAGGTCCAAGTTCCAGCACCTGCTCCTGTTGCGGCTGTTGCGAATGGTGTTGCCGTAGTAGCTCCACTCGCTAACTTGACTGTATTAACAGGTGTTGGTGCGTCCGCCTCACTATTGGTTCCTACTTGTGTATTTTTAAAATTCAAACTGGCATTCGGTAAAGAAGCTGCAGCGGAGCTGTCTTTAAATCCATTTAATTTCCCGCTTAGTTTCCATCCGGCATTTGTTCCTCTAGCATCTGAAACAACAACAGTGATTGCTTCAGGATTTGTGGGAATATATGAAGCATCATCGACTGAAATCGTTTGTGACGCATAGCTGATTGTAGAAACAGCCTCCAATGTTAAAGCGCCTGGTGTGAACGTAACATCCACATCAGTAGCCTTATTAATATCAGCAGCTGAAGCAGATTGACCTAAAAATAATGTACCAAAAACGACTGATAACAATAAAACGGTTGAACTCTTCATTTTGTACACCCTCTCTTTATTAGTAAACTTATAGTTATTTGGCACCGACAGAAACAATGATTCTACCACTTGATGCTGTCTCAGTCCCAAGTGTTGCTACCGTGCTAAAGGTGATTGCTGTACCGACTGTTAACTGGCGACCAGAAATATCTAGTGAAAATAGACCGTCATCATTAACTAGTACTTCTTCATAACTATTTCCTGGGAACCTCACTCTAACTCTAAATTGAGTTCCTTCAGGAGGATTCATGATCTTAACGCTTCCTTTGATTATTACATCACCAACGAAAATAGGCGCTACAACTGGTGTCGGAACAACATAACCTTCTAAAGATGGACTCTTCCCTACTGCAAAAACAATGCTGTCACTTTCTTTCCCTTTTAACGATTGAGCATGTTCTGCAATGGTTACTACTCTTATCGGATCGCCTTCTTTCAGTTTTTTATCAGCTACTGGGATTGAAAAAGTTCCATCATTTTCAAGAGCTACCCTTTTTATAGAACCATCAGCGAATTGAGCTTGCATAAATAGTTCAGTCCCAATTGGAACATTCGTTAATGTGACGGAACCTTTAAGCTCCTTACTTCCTTCATTTACACTTTTGACCTGTGGTTTTGGAACTTGATAGTTCTTCAAAGGATCAATGATTACTTGTAGGATTTCTGGTTCACTAACATTTATGCGTTTCCCATCACTCATTTCAACCACTACGTTCAGTAGATCATTCCCTTGAGCCTGATACTTGTCAAACGGGATTGTAAAGTTCCCCTCCTCATTGATTGAACTACTCACGGTAGTCCCATCAGGTAATGTCACTCTAGCTTTAAAAGTCACCCCATTTGGTACAGGTGAAGCCAGATCGACCCTACCACTAAGGCTAGTTACACCTTCTAGCACATCATCAAGTACTGGTTTTGGAACTACATAATGTATAAACGAATCTTCTATCACTTGTTTGATCTCTTGTTCACTGACTTTGGTCTGTTTTTCATTACTTGCTTCAATCACCACTTTTATTTGATCATTACGTTGTGGTTGATAGGAGCCAAATGGAATCGTGAAAGTACCTTTTTCATCAATAGGACCCATCAACCTTGAGCCATTGGGCAATTCAACGTTTACCTTAAATGTCACACCCTCCGGTACAGGTTGCGCTATTGCTACGCTTCCTTTAAGACTGTCTACACCTTCTAAAATATCCTCGACATTAGGTTTTGCAACGGAATAATTTGTTAAAGAATCTTCCTCTACTTTATCGAAATATAAATTGATCTCATCTCCATTTGCATGGATCGTATTCAATAACGCTACATCAATCACTGGTTTATTAACTGCCATAGCAGTCACCTTTGCTTTTTCAGCAACTACATCAGAAACTTTCGTAGAAAAATTAAACGTAACATCACCAAGTACATTAGCCTGCAATGCTTGAGTCAACACATCCGATGTTCCATTAGCAATTTGCCCTACAAGATCAAGCAAACCATTAACGGCAGGTTTTAGTAACTCCAGAACTGGATTCAATATAGCCAAAAGACCAGTAAATTTTAATCCAGCAACTGCTTCTTTCAGCGGCTCAAATAACTTTGCATACGTTGTACGAACATATTGGCCTAATCCATCAGTGAAATCGACCATCACATAATTACCATCTGGTGACAATTTCCCTTCAACTGTCGCTTCGTAGCTACCCAAATCTTGAAGAGAGTTAAGCCCTTCAAACGCCTTTTCTAATGAATCAAGTTGTAAGCCTAAAGGTTTCGCCAACCCAAGCAGTCTCGTTACAAGTCCACCTACTTTTAAAACTAAATCTTTGACTACTGGAACATCTCCAGGCACGATTGGAAGCAACTTGGCATTAGTATTAATCAAAATCGGTCCATCCATTTTCCCATGTAACTCCTCTGGAATCGCAAAAACAATAACCTTCGGTGATACTAAACCGACATCCGCAATTGCGGTTCCTTGAAACGAAAGATCTAAGTCATATGTAGAATCTGCATTTTTCTCCAACTTAACACCATTGTTGATAACGGTTCCATTATTGGAAGATAATTGTGTTCCTTTTAAGATACTGACATCCACAAAATCTGTCGCATTTACTGACTCAGCAGCTTTCACTTCATACTGACCATTATCCCCAAAAATTGTCAGTGAACTTGGGATAACTGCAGCTAAAAATAAAACTGTAGTACCCACTAACGTAATAACAAAACTATAACGCTTTTTCATAATTGCCTCCTTTTTCTAGATTAACTCTTATGGACAAATAAGTAATACATGATTAAATTGAATAATACTATCTATATAATAATATTTCAAATATTTTAATTTAATTTTTGTCTAAAAATATATTTAAATCGTTAAAATTACACAACGTTATTATTTTCTTGAAATATCGTGTAAAGTGCTTGTTTTTTATTAGTAAGAATCAAAAACTATTCAGCTGATTTCCTTTGAATATCCTCGATTTTTTTAAATAGATAAACCAGAAGCATCAAATACAGCCTTATTTATAGACTACAAACTGATTTTTTAAGTAAATAAAATAACATTCATTTTCCTGGGAAATTTCTTTCATTATTTTAAATTTCTCACAAAAAGCACCGTCTTGTTAGCTTATTTTTTCTATATTAAAATTGAATTAAGATACCTTACTACATTGTGGAGTATGAGAAAATACTTACATTCTGAGTTAAGGAATGTAAACCTAAATATTGTGGTTCGTTTTGAACGTTATCCTCATCGTACAAAGATTCTAGGTAAACACTCGACAACTGTGCTTTTTTTAAAGATCAAGGACCTTCATTTTAAGAACAGCTCTGACTCTTCAATTATTCACAAAATAGTAAATAAACGGTTGGAATAGGAGCCATTCCTATCTCAACCGTTCTCTTTTAATATAGTTTAGTAAAAATTAGTTTATTGAAATTTATTTGAATCAGCTCCATAAAAAATTAGAAATTATTTTATGGAGCTGATTCAGCAACCTATTAACCATGCCTAAATGAAACAATCATCATTCCTAAACACAAGCGATTGACTTGCTGCTAAGGTTTATACCTTTCATCAAGTTAGTTCCTTTTCGAAAAAATCAGCAACAACATCCATCATTTCACCTTTAACTAAATGTCCCTCACCTTCACCTGTCATAAACTTGCTCTCTTTAGCATAAGGTTTATCTTCGATCATTTGATAAAAATCAGCCACGTCTTCATATGGGATTTTAGGATCTTTCGTGCCATGCCAAAATAAAACTGGACGCTCTGCCAATGTTTCAGGAGCCATTGAAAGATCATAATTTGCTACCCAACTAAGTAACAAAGGCAAATCTTTAGGAACGAAAAATTCCATTTCAGACGCTCGTTCCATTACACGTTCAATATACTTTTGTGGGGCTGGCGTCCCCATCATGCAAGCTGCTGTTTTAATTTCTGGATGCTGGGTCAATAAAGCACATGTCGTTATACCGCCCATTGAAACACCACCAACACCAATCTTTCCATCTTCAATCAACTCTTGTTTCTCAAAATGACGTACCAATTGCGCAAACTCAATGACATTGTATTGAATACTTGACCAAAAAGTCACTGAGGGAATCGGTGATATCGGTCCCGTTTTTCGTTCACCGTGGTTCATCGCATCAGGCAAAATCACACGAATCCCTTTTTTCGCTAATTTCCTAGCCTGAGTCAATGATAGCTCTTTGGCTGACTGCCAACCATGATAATAAATAACTAACGGTAACATACTATTTTTGTTTTCTTCTGAAACAACTTCCAAGACTGGAATTTTTTTGATATACCGATGTCTAATAATGATCTTCATCTTATTCTCTCCCTAAAAAAGGTTATTCTTTTTTAAGTATACACCTTAAACTAAAATCCACTACAATTTTAGTCTTACTGATAGCAATGTTCACTGCCATACTGTTGATTACTCTCTATTTTTTCTCAACCGTCTTCTTCTCTTTCGTCTCTTTCTCCTCTTTAAAAGAACCCTTAAACGCAGTAATGTAAGGAGGACAATGATAGCACTTAACACTCGAGCCAAAATCCTAGCAACTAAATCTAGAAGAGTGTTTTTATTTTTGATTACCTTATAACTGTCTTCAATTGTCTTCAACTCATTTGGTTGAACATGATAACGTGAACTTCCTTCTTTTAGAATATCACTTGCATCCGCATAATTCCCTAATCCATCACTCGCTCTAAGGTACATTTCACCTTCGATACCTTCTCGATTTAAATCAATACTAAATTGGCCTTTTTTATCCACCGAAGTTTCTTGATAATGGTACTCATTATTATCTGTGTAAAACAGTTCGATTTGATACGTATTTTTAGAAGCTGGCATCTTAAGTTCACCAGAAATCTTTTTATTTTCTTTATCGAAATTAATCTCCGAAAAAAAGGCTGTCGGCTTATCACTACTCACTAAATAGGGCACATTTTTGTAATGATAAATAACACCTTCTTCAGAAGTAAAACACAAATCCGTTGAATACATACCGATTTTATCTGTTTTAACTGGATCATTTTCATAATACATATCTCTGATCTTGATCTTGTCACGATAAAATATTGTTTCAATAAATCCAGCATATCCATTCGTTGGACCATATAAGACAAACTCTGAAAAGCTTACGTATGGACTATTTTTAAAAGGAAACTCCAAATAAATCTCTTCTTTTTTCTTTTTAATCTTTGTTGTTTTGCCATTTAACGTTTGCTTACGAGCATATTGATGCGACAATTCGTGTGAAGCATCAAAACTTGACTCATTCGTAGAAGATTCCCCAGTATCTTCTCCGTAACAAATAGAAGGTAAACATATCAACAATAAACCAACTATCACCATCATTTTTTTCATGAAAAAACTCCTTTAACAACCAAGTAATACATTAGTGTTGTAAATGACATTAAACCAATATTGTTTAGATTTTTTTGACCAGCTATTAAATAACTAAAATCATCTTTTCTAAAGTATAATGAAAGTTTACTCGAAAGGAAAGATTAATTTCTTCCTTTATGTCATTTTTATTATAAAAGTAACAAAAAACTCCAAATCCATGTACGACAAGGACTCAGAGTTTCGAGTTATAACCTTATTTTGTTTCACGGTGTAAAGTAACTTTTCTTTCACGTGGGCAATATTTTTGTTTTTCCAAACGATCAGGATTGTTACGTTTATTTTTGCTTGTTAGGTAGTTACGTTCTTTACAAGAAGTACATTCTAAAGTAATGTTTACGCGCATGTGTTTTCCCTCCTATATCTAATGTCATATTTCTAAGATATTTCTTAGCCTAAAATATCATATCATGTTTGTTCAAGAATTTCTACCCTTTTAGTGAAATTTGTAAAGGAAAACTACTTTACAAATCTTATTGTGCTTTGTATTCAGCATAGGCATTAACAATCGCCGTAACCATTGATTGATTAGGTCTTGTACTTTCACTGGTTAAGTGTGGTAAAACAACACTAATCGCGATTTCTGGGTCATCATAGGGTGCATAAGCTACTACGTTACTATTCACGGTAATGTGTTCTCCAACATTTGTTTCGGCTGTACCTGTTTTAGCCGCAATATCAAGTGCTGCTCCTTGCATATACTTCCCAGTGGTGAATACACCATTCCCGTGCACAACATCATAAAAACCATTTTGAATGAGTTGCATTTGTTCAGAACTGATGTCGACTTTATTTAATTCTTTTGGTTTTGTTTGCTCTTTCAATTCACCTAGAGAGCCATCAGACTTGTTATCATAAATTCCTTCAACTACATGTGGCGCATAACGAGTACCACCATTTGCTACTGTTGAGGCATATTGTGCTAATTGCATTGCTGTGTACGTGTCATACTGACCGAAAGATAAATCGAGTAAATGCCCTGGCATTGGCGCTGCATCAGAATCAAAATCCTTATTTGATATCCCTGTTGATTCTCCTGGTAAATCGATTCCTGTCGAAACACCCATACCATATTCACCAAATGTTTTACGTAAAACATTAAATAAAGTCGGATCTCCCGTTTGATAAGGTAGCTTCATATTGTATTGATAATCTGTATTCATCATTTTTAATACTAGCTTCATCATGTAAGCATTCGATGAGTACTCTAACGCTTGTTCTGCGGTGAGCGGAATTTGATTTCCTGGAACTTTATTAAAGACAGACGATTTTTGCTCGCTTCCATAAATTTGTAAAGGCTCATCAATCAACACATCATTACCAGTGATCACGCCTTGTTCATAACCTGCTGATATCGTGGCTCCTTTTACTACTGAACCAGGTTCAAATGCTTTATTGATTGTAGCTAATGGATTAGAGGTCAATTCATTTGTTGCTGGATCACGATCCAGTGCAACCATCGCCATCACAGCCCCCGTCTTAGGATTCATCACAACGACATAGGCACCATCTGAATAGGCCGCATTTCCAGTGGCTAATAATTGTTGATATTGTTCTCTTACAACTTGCTCAACTTTCGCTTGAAAAGCCGTATCAATCGTTAGTTTTAAATTTTCACCTTTTTTACCTTCTGACACAGGTTTTTGTGTCACGATCTTGCCGTTGCTGTCTAACGTTACTTCTGAAATTGCTTTTTGACCTTGAAGAATATCTTCATATTGTTTTTCTAAATAGCTAGTACCTACTCGGTCATTTAATTCATACCCTTTTGCGATATACTCATCTGCTTCTTCAGCAGGTAATCCAGCCTTTTGTGACGATACTTTTCCTAAAAGACTTCTAAGATCTGTATCACTTGGATAATCTCTATCCCAATCCATTCCGGTTGAAACGCCAGCGATTTCTGAAGTATGTTCACCAATTATTGCAATCTCGTCTTGCGTAACTCCTTCATTTTTAATAAAGGCCGTATTCAACTCACCTACAGAATTCATTCGTTTAAAAATGGTGGCAGCCTGTAATGTATGCTCATCAAAGTTGATTTCTTCTGGCGTTACTTTTTCCACCGTTTTAACATATAATGTTCCTTCGTCAGTGATTTTATTGCCTTTTTCATCTACTTTGTCAGCATCAGTCAAGCGTTTTTGTGCGGCTTTTAGATTTTCAGGATTTGCCAACCAAAAATCTTTTTTGTCTCGTTCTGTCAATTCATCTGCTGGTACATTAATCAAATCATTGACTTTGTTTGCAATTGGTACTAGGTCTTTTGTCTGAACCTTTTTACCACGCGTATACGTAATAGCCAAATTAGCCTTATTCCCAGCTAATAAATTGCCTTTTGCATCATAAATCTGTCCTCTTGGCGCATTGCTTTTGATTTTTAAAGTCGAATTTTCTTCAGCTTTTTGTGCATACTCCTGCCCTTCTGCAATCTGCAGGTATCCCAAGCGAACAATCAATGCAACAAACAAACCGAAAATCACGAAAAATAGTAAGTTCAATCGGAACGGAATATGTGATTTTTTACTTTTTTGTGTCATAGGTTCTTCATTTTCTTTTTTTAATTTATCTAAAAAGCTCATTTTTTTCATTTATCCTTAATCCTCCATATGAGAAAAGTCTCGCTTCTCTATTGTAACGAAAAAACGTGAAAAAAAATAGAGGGAATCCTCTTACTAAGAAAATATTTAACTTTTACTGAATAAAAAGAGCCTGGTACATAACTAAAAAGGTTATGTTTCAGGCTCTTAGTAACCGAATAAACGGTGGGCGCAGAAGCAACTCCTTCGGAAATAAGCCGAAATTGCTGTAAAACACAACAAGGAACAAGTTGATGTTGCACAGTACCTACTTGGTCACAAAAATTTGAAGAGCAATTTTCGTAAATTCCTTCTTATTTCTCGGAGTTAAACACTTCTGCCCCAACCTCTTTTTCTAATTATTTTCTACTATAATTTGCTACATCAGCGACCATACTATCAACAAAGATATTTAAATCGATAACCTCTGTTTCTTTGCTTCCGTAACGACGGATATTGACTGTTGCATCATCCATTTCTTTATCTCCAACTACGATTTGATAAGGAATTTTTTGCGTTTGAGATGCTCGAATCTTATAACCCATTTTTTCATTACGGTCATCTACTTCGATACGTAATCCTTGTTCTTGTAAACGTTTTTTCACTTCATACGCATAATCAGAATGTGCTTCAACAGATACTGGAATAATAGTTGCTTGAATCGGTGCTAACCAAGTTGGGAAAGCGCCTTTGTATACTTCAGTTAGGTATGCTACGAAACGTTCCATCGTCGAAACAATCCCTCTGTGGATAACTAACGGACGATGTGTATTTTCGCCATCTTCTCCTACATAAGTCAAATCAAAACGTTCTGGTAATAATGCATCGATTTGAATTGTAGACAGTGTTTCTTCCATCCCTAAAGCCGTTTTTACTTGAACATCCAGTTTAGGACCGTAAAATGCTGCTTCACCTTCTGCTTCAAAATAATCGATCCCTGCTTCATCTGCCGCTTCTTTGATCATTGTTTGAGATCTTTCCCACATTGCATCATCATCAAAGTATTTTTCTTTGTTATTCGGGTCTCTTAAACTTAAACGGAAACGATAATCTGTCACATCAAAATCAGCGTAAACTTCTACCATTAACTTCAAAGTGCGTAAGAACTCTTCTTTGATCTGATCTGGACGAACAAATGTATGCCCATCATTCAACGTCATTTCACGTACACGTTGTAACCCAGATAACGCCCCAGACTTTTCATAACGGTGCATCATACCAAGTTCTGCAATTCTAATCGGCAGTTCACGGTAGCTGTGGATATCATTTTTATAAACCATCATGTGATGTGGACAGTTCATTGGACGAAGAACTAACATTTCGCCATCTCCCATATCCATCGGTGGAAACATATCTTCATGATAGTGATCCCAGTGACCAGATCGCTTATAAAACTCAACATTCGCCATGATAGGTGTATACACATGTTGATAACCTAAGCTAATTTCTTTATCTGTAATATAACGTTCAATAGTGCGGCGGATGGTTGCGCCTTTTGGCAACCAGAATGGCAAACCCGAACCAACATCTGGATTAAGCATGAATAAATCAAGCTCTTTTCCTAATTTACGATGATCACGTTCTTTGGCTTCTTCACGCATCTTGATAAATTCTTTTAAATCTTTTTTATCGAAGAAGGCTGTTCCGTAAATACGTTGCATCATTTGGTTATTGGAATTTCCTCTCCAATACGCACCAGCAACTGATAATAATTGGAATACTTGAATACGTCCAGTTGAAGGCACATGGACACCACGACATAAATCAACAAAGTCGCCTTGATCATAAACAGTGATGACTTCCTCTTCTGGAAGCTCTGAAATCAATTCAACTTTATATGGATCATCCGCAAACAATTCTAACGCTTCGCTTTTAGAAACAACTTTGCGGACAATTGGATTATTCTCTTTGACGATTTTCATCATTTCAGCTTCAATTGCTGGCAAATCTTCTGCTGTAATAGGATTTTCACCATTATCTGTATCATAATAGAAACCAGAATCAATCGCTGGACCGACACCAAATTTGATTTTCGGGAATAAACGACGTAGTGCATTGGCCATTAAGTGGGCTGAAGAATGACGTAAAATTCCAAGGGCATCCTCGTGATCTGGCGTTACAATTTCGATTGACCCGTCTTCTTCAATCGGGCGAACTAAATCTATTAATGTACCATTGAATTTACCTGCTAATGCTTTTTTAGCTAAACTGTTACTGATGCTTTTAGCAATGTCCAATGTTGATGAACCAGTCTCAAATTCTTTGACTGCGCCATCTGGAAAAGTAATGTTGATTGACATTTTTGTTTCCTCCAATTTTTTTATCATTGATTATGAGAATCTTAGACTTTCCAACAATATCAATTCACTTGAGCAAAAAAATAAGTCCTAGTAGCTGATAAAATTATCAGCTACTAGGACGAAAAATTCGTGGTTCCACCTATTTTTAAACACAGCAAACAGCCATGTTCCTCAAGCGTGTTAACGGTACGACCGCCTTTGTTTCGACAAAGGTTGGAAAAAGTGGTCATTCCTTGTGCGGGTCTGGAAAATTTTCAGCCGAGATTTTCCTCTCTAAAAGACTGCTTGCAAGTTCAGTTGTCTTTCTCATCAATCATTTATGTGTTAATTTAACCACTTCTTTAACTAAAAAGCAAGCATTTATTAAAAATGATTACTTTTTCCATTTTCCGCCTTGTGCGTAGCGATCTTTTTTCATCTCATTGACAATAACATGGATATTCTCTTGAGGAGCACCTGTATTTTTTGATACAACTTCTGTGATTTCTTTGACCATATTTGTCAGTTGTTCTTCACTGCGACCTTCAACCAGTTCGACATGAATAAATGGCATAACGTTTCCTCCGTTCAGTTTTTCTAGATACTACAATAATAACATGTTCTACTATAAATTTATGATTATTTTTCAGCATTCAAACAAAACCTCGAGGCAGATTGTTTCATAACAGTTCTCACCATGATAAAGCATCCCTCTAGAAACTAACGTAAAACTTATCTCTTCCAGCTGTTCTTTTAACACAGTTTGTGAAAATCTGTTATGGACTTTCTCATGACTAATTTTTTCATTTTTATCAAAATCACTAATCGAAAAGTGTCCTTTTGGTGGATAAACAAATATGTTCTTTTTAATCTATCTGCGATTTCTAAACCAATTAATCCACTACTACAACCATAATTTAGTGCGATTTTATCTGTGGTCGCTCCTGATGCTACTTTGACTTCTCTTGTGATAATCTTGGCTAGCTCTAATTGTTTCAGTGAATCATACGCCCGTTCTCTTTTCTTTTTTTTTGCTAGTAAAAAGAAGCCCAAATTGGACTTCTTTTAATAGTTCTTAAACGGGTTCACCATAATCGACTGGTTTATCAAATTCACCTGGTGCATCGTCATATATATGTCCATAAACGATTACCGGCATTCCAGCATACGCACCGTTGAAGATTTGCGCCACTGCGTCTCCAGGTGTATTGATACAACCATTACTCCCGAAGTTTGTTTTGTAGGCTTCTTTGTTTCCGAAATATTCTGCTTTGTAATCTGCATCATGAATTCCGATTTGAGTCACCACACCACCGAAACTCTTCAATGGCATCCAATATTTTACTGGTACACTGTATTTTGATCCATCCAGCATTTCGCCTTCTAATTTTGTATCCGTATCTTTGTATAAAATCGTGTGGAATCCAGGAACAGTCGCAGTTCCTTTATTATAACGACCAGTGATTACGTCTGTTTCGACAACTTTTACGCCGCCTTTGAAGAAATACATTTTTTGATCATTTAAATCAATCTCAACATAATCTTTATCAACTGTTGACGACTGATTGACATCGCCATCAATTGGTACAGTGATTGTCTCAGTATCTTTGTCACTATTGATTGCTTGCACAATCAAATCTCTTGTTTGCGGCATATTGATATCCCAGCCGTAACTGCCATTGTTTTTATATTTGGTGGTAACACCATGAACATTTTTAAAAATAATTGGTTGGAAAATCGAGCCATATTTTTGGTTTGTTTGCTCTACCCAAGCATAAACCTTATTTTGATCAACCTCACCTTTTGTATCCATAAATGACTGTAACTCTTCTTTTGTGAGAGCCAACTTTTCGCCATTAATATCAAGCGTGATCGCTTTGTTTTCTTTTTTCGACAATACAGCTAATCTCTCCTGTAGACCTTTGTCCTCTTTTGTCAATGTTGGTTTTTGATAAAACTCTTTCACATCATAAACGTAACTACCCTTGTTCGCATCAACATCTGTTAACACTTGGTTCATCAATGCTTCTTTATCCACAACCGTTCCAACTTGTTCTGGTATGATTTGATAGTTGCCATCCACTTTTTCGATCCGAGCATCTTGACTTGGAGTTCCTTCTTCGAAGGTAAGTTCGTTTAATTTATTTTTTAGTTCTGATTTGTAATTTTCATTGATTGGTAATTTAATTGAACGATCCCCAATATTTTGTTTTAAATACTCTTCTGTAATTTCATATTTTTCAGGTAGTGTAATTTTTTCTTCTTTATCATTTACTTTGATGACAACAGATTCAGCTTTATTCAGTTCTTCTAGCTTCTTTTTCGCATCTTTTGTGTTTAGCAAGCTGATATCAACACCATTTGCCTTCGCACTGATAAAGAAATGTGATTGAAAGTAGACTAACCCGCCAGTGAATATCAATGCCAAAAAAATCAGCAAACCGACTACTGGGACTAACCATTTCTTCGTTTTATTATGTGAGTGATTATTGTTTTGAGGTGCCCTTGTATTTTTTTCTGAGCGGCTAACTGTTTCTTCGTTTTCCATTGAGCTATCTTCCTTTTTTATGATTTATATGCTTCCTTTGATTTTATGCTTTTCCCTGTTTTTGAAATAAAATAAAAGGAAGTAACTCTTCCTTAAATTGTCTAAAATTTTTATTAGTGCTTTTATTTTAAAGTTAGTTTAGTTAAATTCCTCTCATTCTTCAATTAATTTGCTTACATATGAGAAAAAATTCATATTTTTATGTATAAACGTTTAAATTTCAACTATTTCTACTAAACAGGAAACCACAACCATCAAAGTTCGATGCAGTGCACTTATCATTCTACCACACATTAGGTAGAGGAAAAAAGACTATTTGGCATTATCTTTAGGGAAATTCTAATTTAATTACAATAAACTTTAAAAACGAACTCAAACCTTGTCTATTTTGTCGAAAAATCCCTTTAATTTAAGAACTTACATTAAAATTTGCTGTATACTCCAAGACTTTCTCTGCTGTTCTTTGATCATATTCCAAGCCATATTTTTGTGAAAATAGCTGGGCGTTATAATCAAATTGTTTTTGTAATGAAACCAAAGCGGACCAAGCCGCATGAATACTAGAAACATCCATTGTTTTTTGAACAGCATCGTATTGTTCCTCCGTCAAATAATCAGGCAAATATTTATCATTTTTCCCAACACTAAACTGATACCCTTGTTCTGCCCCAACTTGCCAAGAAAGCAACCGTAAAAGTTCTTTTCGACAGTTTTCATTTAAATGGTCCGCCGCATAAAACAATTCATTCCGACACAACCCTTTGACCACATAAGTACTGACCCACCAGAACTCATTACAACAATCAAAAAATTCTGCCTGACTTGGAGGTTTGACCCAGTACTCTTGATCCGTCGCTTCTGATAAATTTGGCAACAATTGATGTTTATCCAACAAAATTTCAGCTAAACAATCTCCTTCGTTCCAAGTTTCTGCTTGCTCTTTTGGACACAAAGTAAGGTCGATTCGATTCCCATCTTCAAATAGCATCAAATAAGTATATCTTCCATTTTTAGTTGGCGAAAACAACACCATATCTTCTGGTGTCTGCATAATTAAACGTGTACCAAATCGATCGATCCACGACTGGTCTTTAAGAAAGCTATCTACTGATTCTACAATATAAACAATATCATAATCTTGAAATAGATCTTTTGGCACA
This sequence comes from Enterococcus plantarum, assembly GCF_001730295.1. Lineage (GTDB taxonomy): Bacteria > Bacillota > Bacilli > Lactobacillales > Enterococcaceae > Enterococcus_L > Enterococcus_L plantarum. Next base: position 29,875 of record NZ_MIKA01000003.1, on the reverse strand, counting down.
TTTTTATTGGTTCGAGAACCGTTCATTCCAACAGCTAGCACTCTAGAATCATCTTTTGCAGTATCTAAAATCAAGGTAAACATTTCTTCTTCAGTTCGCATAGTTGCCTCCATTATTATGGTTTACAAAGAGTATAAGCTATTTTTACTCACTCTGTTATACTTTCTCTTGAAATCGTTAAAAAAACTTTAAATCAATGTTCGAATTCACTATTTTCACTGATTATCTAATACACTGGACAAGAAAGGGTGTGGTGTTATGAAATGGGTGAAACGAATGATGTTGATTATTATAGGTTTAGGAATTACATATACTGCTCTTGTTCTTTTCCTTATTTTAAGTGGAACAAAAGAGCAACCAACAGCAACGCCAGATACTGTGCTTATTTTAGGTGCACAAGTAAGAGGTACATCAAAAGATCATGCTTATCCAAGTACGGTTTTAAAAGAACGATTAGACGCAGCAATCCCTTATCTAAAAGAGCATCCAGCGGCAACTGCTATTGTTTGCGGAGGTAAGGGATCTGACGAGCCTGACAGCGAGGCCAACGTAATGGCGGAATATTTAAGAGCGAACGGAATTTCACAAAAACAAATTTTAACTGAAGATACCTCTACACGTACTAAAGAAAACATCCAAAATGCTCAAAAGAAACGAGCGCTAGGGAATACCGTTATTGTTACAAGCGACTTTCATATGTATCGCTCAAAACTATTAGCAAAGCGTTTGGGTATTTCTGAAATCAGCGGACTACCAGCAGTTTCTAAATCTTCTGCTCGATTTAAAACATATGTTAGAGAAATCGTTGCTTTAGGATATGGTTTACTTTTTGATCATTAAGTTTCAAGACATTTTTTTGCTCTCGTTGTCTTTTTGTACCCGTCATATATTTAAAAAAATTCAAATTGCTCTCTTCTTCTGAGATGGCTGAAAAAATTTGACTTATAAGTTCCTAGATCAATCTTCATCATTCTGGTTGATTTAGGAGTTTTTTCATTCCTCTGATTTCCCCTGTCCGTACTTCATTTTTTGATTAAAATAATAAATAATCCCTGAGATTATTGCTAGAATTATTACTCTAATTACAACAATGAATCTCCATAAAAATTGATTTTTAGGATCATTATCTAAATTGATGGCAGTCGCATTGTATTTTTTTTGCTTCTTTTTCCTTTATTTCAAATTTTTTCCTAAATCCAATTTTTATATCCGTTTTTCGTTGCACAGTGACAACTCTTTCTAACTAGTGACTATTTAGTCGTTTCAAAAATAATTATATGAGAATATACTAGTTTAAAAATAATATAAGATAAAACCAGTAATCACTTGAACACTTTTTTTACCTAAAATATATTATTCATAACAATATTCTCAATTTTTTATGTGTAATTCGAAATATTTGAGAATTTAAAACAAAAATGGTATTATACATTTGTTCTTAGTTTTTTCATATTGTGTTTCCCTTCATATAGTGTGTGTATGAAGGGTTTATTTTTAGTTTAACTGAACGCGTATATTATACATTCATAGGTTCAAACAACTCGTTAAATATTGTTGGTTTGAACCTAAGTTCTATTCATAAAACCATCAAAGCAACCTGATCTTTTCATTATACTTCTTTGACGCTTGCTAAAAGAGTGCAAGAAGTACGAAGTAGCTGTAAAAAGAAGCCCTTATCGATGTTTTCTTCGCTCAACAACGGTAAGGGCTTCTTTTACATTATATTTTGATTGTTCCATAATTTAGTCTCAATTGTTCAACTTTCCCCATCACTGATACTATCGGAGGTTCACTTTGTTCTGTTTCATAAAAGTTCATAGACATTACGGCTATTTCATTTGCAAATACTTCTATTGAAGATGTATCTCTAAATATTTCTAACACAAGTCTATCATTTAGTAAAGGAACACTTGCCGTACGCTTTGTTAATTGCTCTGTTTCATTTCCTGTGATTGTTAAACCAAAGCTATCACGACTAATAGATAAATAGTCAGTATTAGGATCGTAAATCAGTTCAACAGAAGACTCCTTCGTTCTAAGAACCTTTATTGTTAATGTTTTAGTTTGTCTCAAAATCCCACTAAACTCAATATAGAATTGCTTCGCGTCATTATCATCTAGTTCAACGGATGAATCCTCTAGTTTTTCTTTTATAATAGTTTTTTTATCCATAATCAATTCATATATTGTATTAATTGGTTGTTGAATCAATTTTTTATTGACCACATGAAGTTCACGTGGCAACGTCATAGCCCCTGCCCAGAAATGTCCTAAATCATTTGTCGGCATGTTACGTCCCCACATCTGCATCCAAGCAACCATGATCCGCCGGCCTTGGTCATCTACACAAGTTTGAGGGGCGTAAAAATCTAGGCCAAAATCAATCTCATGGTGATTTTCTACAATAAAACGGCCCGTTAACCAATCTACTTCACCTATAAAAGCTACTGTCGAGTTGATATTTTCATATAAATTATCTTTTTTCTTCATTTCAATCGGCGAAATCAACAAGACATCTTTTCCGTCCAAATGAAATAAGTCTGGACATTCCCACATGATCCCTTGATCTCGTTTTCCTGTTAGCAATACAGAAGTAAATTTCCAAAGGAATAGATCTTCCGATTGAAATAATAAAATTTGTCCTCGTTGATCCGTTGTTTTCGAAGCAATGACACTGTAATAGATTCCATTGCGTTTCTCTATTTTAGGATCACGAAAATCTTCAATTGGCGCGATCCCCTTAATATGTTGATCCGAAATCACAGGATTTCCAGAAAATTTTTCAAAATGGATACCGTCATCTGATACTGCAATACACTGAACTTCTCGTTTGATTCCTTCACGTTCGTAATGGCCAGTGTACATTAAAAAGAGTTTTCCATCTTTTTCAATGGCACTTCCTGAAAAACACCCATCTAAATCATATTCTTCACTAGGCGCTAGCGCTACGGGTAGCTCTTGCCAATGTATCAAGTCTTTTGATTTAGCATGTCCCCAGTGCATTGGCCCCCAAACACTATCGTATGGATAATATTGATAAAACAAATGATACTCACCTTTGTAATAGACAAATCCATTTGGATCATTCATCCAACCGACAGGGGCCATCAAATGATAACCTTGGCGATAAATATCATTGATTGTCCCTTTATTTTCTTCAATAAATTGATTTGCTTGTTCGAGTTTTTCTTTCATTCTATCTCTCCTATTTAATTCCTGTACCAGAACCGCCCAACCCTTGTAGGATATATTTTTGGGCGACAACATAGATGATGATTAGAGGAATCGTCGAAATTGTTAAAACTGCCATAACTTGATTAATATACACAGGTTGTGTCGTGTTAATCGTCGTAATAGCCACTTGCATAGAAAATTTACTCTTATCTGTTAATACCATTAATGGCCAAATATAGTCATTCCAACTTCCAATAAAGGATAAAACCCCAACGGTAGCTACCGCTGGTTTTGACATTGGCAACATAATTGAGAAAAAGATTTTAACGATACTTGCACCATCGATTTTAGCAGATTCAATGATTTCTTCCGGTATTGCAATAAAGAAATTTCTAAATAAATAGATATTAAATGCACTAGCCATAGCTGGTAAAATCACCGCAATACGACTATTAACTAACCCTAATGTATTTACAATTGTAAACTGAGGAATCAGTACTGTTTCCATTGGGATAATCAAAAGTGCTAACAAGAATCCGAAAATCACTTTTTTTCCTGTAAAATTGATTTTTGCAAAAGCAAAACCTGCTAATGAATTGACAATAATCGATCCTCCGGCAAAAGTGATGCCATAAAAAATACTATTTAGTAAGTATGTCCAAATGCTGAATCGTTCAATAACTTCTTGATAGGTTTTAAACCAGTTTACAGGATTTAGACTAGGTAAAAAAGCTTTAAAAGAAGAAAGATTTGTGTAGACTTCTGCATTTGATTTCATAGCAGAAACAATCATCCAAAGCATTGGAAAAATAAAAAGTGCCGCTAAAATAAACAATAAAATATATTCAAAAATCATCAGTGGCCCAACCTTTTTTTTCATTCGTCTTTGTCCTCCTTAATTAATTTTCTTTGACCAATCGTAATCAAACCAATCATGGTTGTAAAAATCAACGCTATTGAACTAGAGTAACCTACCATTCGATCGGTGAAGCCTGTCTGGTAAATATAATAAACCATGGTCATTGTAGAATTCATTGGTCCACCTTGGGTCATAACCATTGGCTGAACAATCAACTTAAACGCTGAGATAAGCGTTGTTAATAAGACAAAGATGGCTGTTGGCTTTAATAAAGGCAGTGTTATATAACGAAATTGTTGAAATTTTGTGAAACCATCCATTTCAGCGGCTTCATAGACATCTTGCGGGATATTCTGCATACCGCCTAAAAACAGAAGCATTTGATAACCTGCCCCTTGCCAAGCAGAAACAAAAACAATCGTGTACATTGCCTGTTTAGGACTCGTTAAAAATGGTTGAGCTGAAATACCTACTTTCATTAATAATGAATTGATAAGCCCTTCATTTGGATTTAATAAATACAGCCACAAAATAGAAATAACAACCAAAGACATAACTACTGGCGCGAAAAATGCTACTTTAAATAATAAATTTCCTTTTCTTTTTTTGTTGATAATCAGAGCCATCCCTAATGCTGCTCCCAATTGAACTGGGATGATCCAAATAACAAACTTAGCTGTATTAACCATACTCTTGATAAAAATTGGATCGTTAAATAATTGTTTAAAGTTGTCTAACCCAATGAATTGACGATTGCCTGGTGTCAACAGATAATAGTCTGTAAAAGCGTAGTAGGCAACCATTCCCACTGGAATCAAAAGAAAAATCGTCAATAAAATAAGTGCTGGTGCTAAAAAACTATATCCTACTAAATTTTCCTTGAGTGTCGGTTTACGATTCATTCCGTTTCCTCCTTTATCGCTTCAACATTCTATCAATAACTTGCTGCATTTCTTCTGCGTGAACATCCACTATTTTTTGCACATCTGGATTTTCTTTATAATAACTAGCATCTTGAATTGATTGCTGAAATGCACGGGAAACTTGTGGATACGCTACTACAACAGGACGCGCATGACCTGATTTTTGGTTTTGTTCCATTAGAAAGCGCATTTCCTTGGACACATCATTTTTGATCAATTCGATTGTTGATTTTCTAATAGGTAAAACACTATTCCCCAAACTCATGATTTTACTTGATTCTGTATTGGTGACATACTTTATAAATGTAGCCGATGCTTCTTTTTCTTCTGTTTTAGAAGACATTGCAACTTGCCAACTACCTGTTGGAGAAACTAATTTTTTCGTTTTATCAGATACAGGATACGGTAAAATACCATATTCAAGGCCTTTGTAATTTTCATTTAAATCAGCTATCGTCCATGATCCACTTAGAAGCATTGGATATTTTCCAGTTTCAAACCCCTTTTCAATTGGGGTATTGGTTGTATATCCTTTTTTCACTAAATCCTGAATAAATTGAATTGCCTCTGCACTTTTGGGATCATTAAAATACCCTAATGCTTCCGTACCCGCTTGATTTACAACTTCTCCTCCGTTTGACCAAATAAATGGCGTGTATGCATAGGTAAGCATTTCATCTTTGGATGCTAATTGAATATTTATTGCTGGTGACTCATATTTATTCACTAATTTTTGGCAAACCTCCTGAAATTCATTCCAAGTCCAAGGTTTATCTAAAGTTGGCAGGGACTCCTCTTTGATGCCAGCCTTTCTAAATAATTTCTTGTTGTAATAAATACCAACACTAGACTCAGAAAAACCAAATGCATAAAATTTCTTATTATAAGTTCCTTGTTGAATGATACTATCAAGTACATCATCCATATTTGCATCATCTAGATAATCATCTAAAGGTTCAATTACACCAGCGTTAGCATATGCTGCCGTATTTGGGCCATCCAGAGTGAGGACATCTGGCAAACTACTCGTTGTGATTGCAGCATTCACCTTGTCTTCATAGCCACCACCACTACCGCTTCTTGGAATATATTCAGTAATGGCATTATATTTACCCTGGTATTCTTGATTAAAATTATCCACAATTTTCTGCCAAGCTTTCCCTTCAGGCGTTTCATCCGAAAACTGAACCCAAATTTTTATGTCCCCTTCATTTTTCATTTGATTCTCAGATTCTTTTGAAACGTTTCCACATCCAGAAAAAATAAATAAAACGGCAACGACTACTGCTATGAGCTGGTAAAAATACTTCTTCATTTATCTAATCCCCCGAATCTGAAACGTTTCCATTTTATCCTAAAATCAACAATGGAAACGTTTCATTAATTGATAAAAAAAGGATACCATTGAAAACGTTTTCTGTCAACTGCATTTTAACTAGTATCCACTTCTAAATTTCAGATAAAAACAATAGTGTCTAGAATGAAGTAAGAAGTACCATCCTAAACACAAAAAACTGATTATCGCTACTCTATTCCTTTTGAATCGTTGTACCATTCGAAACAAACGTCACAGGCAAAATAATTCTCTTAGGAACTTCTACTCCTTTTATTTTATTCAAGATAGCATCAACTGCTGTAGTTGCCATCAATGGAACAGATTGAGCAATTGTTGACAGTGTATATTTTCTTTCTTGAGCCATTCTTACACCATCAAATCCTATTAACTGAAAATCCTTAGGTGGTGTTTTACCAATTGTTTCTAATGTTTCCAAAACGGTTAATCCCATGAAATCATTGACTGTAAAAATACCGTCAATCGTATCGTTTTCCTTGATAAATCGTAAAATTTGGTCTTGTAAATCTGTGATTGGTTCTGGCATATCCAGTATTTTGAACGGTATCTTTTTGTCTCTGCAATATGCTAAGAACCCTTCTCGCCGATTCACCGTTTCATTTGGAAATGGTGAGAAACCGCCTATATATGCTACGCTTTTACATCCTCGCATGACTAATTCTTTAGCAGCTAACATGCCCCCAGCAAAATTGTCTGAGGTCACATACGTCACGTCTTCTGAAAAATGTCGATCTATACTAACAAACGGTAAATTAGACGATACATATTTATCTACATCAGAATAAGTAATCCCGATGATTCCATCAACTTTATTTTGCTTGACCATTTGAATATATTCATACTCTTTTTCTGGATCACCATCAGCATTGCACAAATAAAGCTTATAGCCTTTTTTACTTAATTCTTCTTCAATGTAATAGGCAAGTTCTGAGAAAAAAGGATGCCAGATTGTTGGAAGAATTAATGCTAACGTATTACTTCGATTTGTTTTTAAAGCTCGAGCATATTCATCAGGTTCGTAAGATAATTCATTGATAGCAGCTTCAACTTTTTTTCTAGTAATTTCTTTTACTTTTACACCATTAATGACTCTAGAAACAGTTCCAACTCCCACTCCAGCTAATGCGGCAACATCTTTCATCGTTGCTTTCATCCTATCCCTGCTTTCTTAATACTGATTAAAATTGTAACATATTATGTCAAAAATAGGGAAACGATTCCAAAAAAATAGAAGCAAAAATCCTATAATTATTTTCTTATGCAAAATAAGCTATAACTTTATAGTAATCTCAAAATTAGATTTCTACAAAGTTATAACTCAAGATTCTAGAACTAATCTAGATCAACGTTATGATACACTTTTTGAACATCATCTAGCTCTTCTAAAACATCGATCATTCGTTCAAATTGCTCTAAATCTTCTCCCGTTAATTCCACGTCATTTTGTGCAATCATCTCTAATTCTGCTACGGAGAATTCTTCGATCCCTTTTTCTTTTAGCACTTCTTGCACTGCATGTAAATCTTCCGGCTCTGTATAAACGATGATCTGACCTTCTTCTTCGGTTACATCACGAACATCGATCTCTTTTTCCATCAAATATTCAAGGATTTCATCTGCATCATCGCCTGCAAATCCAATCACACCTGTATGATCGAACATATAGGCTACAGCACCGCTGACACCCATATTACCGCCGTTTTTACCAAATGCAGCACGGACATCTGAAGCAGTACGATTTACATTATTTGTCAAAGCATCTACGATGACCATTGAACCGTTTGGCCCAAATCCTTCATAACGCAACTCAGAATATTGCTCATCACCAGAACCTTTGGCTTTTTCGATTGCTCGATCAATGATATGTTTTGGAACATTATATGTTTTTGCGCGCTCGATAACAAACCGTAATTTCTGATTTGCTTGAGGGTCAGGATCACCCGATTTCGCTGCTACGTAAATTTCAATACCGAATTTTGCATAAACTCGACTGTTATTTGCGTCTTTGGCAGCTTTTTTCTCTTTAATATTTGCCCACTTACGACCCATATTCTCACTTCGCTTTCATTCATTAGTATTTTTTGATTGTATTGCCTTTCTTATTATACTTGGCAAACGAACTTTTGTTAAGTGTTTTTTGCTTTTAAGAGATACGAATTGGAAAACGACCAAAACTTTGTTCTAAAATGCGATGATCGCCTAACTGATAAACCTGGTTGCTGCGAATATCTACCGCTAATTCAGAATTTAAATTCTTGGACACTTTTGTAATTAGTGGTAAAGCAAGATCCTTCTTTTTTTCTCGCAAATAACTCTGACCTTTTTCAGTGAAACCAAGGACTTGTATAAAACTATGGTTCCAAGAATTTTCTATTTCCTGCTGTGTTACATTATTTAAACTGTACGTCGCTAATCGTTGTAATCGTGTCCAAGTATAGCGCTTTGTTTTTGCTTTTTCCATAAAAGCTTGAAAAGAATCAGAAGTTTTAGCAGCTTCTTGTAGCCGATACTCGATGCCCTCTTTCATTTGATAAATCGCTTTTAATTCTATAATCGAACTACTAATCAACTTGTATTTTAATAGCGGCCAATACGTTTCCCAAGAGACAGTCGCTGAATTCACTAAATCTATTGCCACTTGTGTTGGTAGCACTTGCCGGATTTGATCTAATTCATCAGAGAAAACCGCCTTTCGGATTGCAGTAGCGCTAGCAAAATTCTGATATATAGTAGTATCATGATACCCTGCTTGTTCTCTTTTTAACGGATACAACATCATCGGCTTTTCATACGTTGCATTTTCTTTGGCATAACTTAAGCCTAAAATGTGATTAGGAGAAGAAAAATCTAACCCATTTTTTGGATACAGCTTACGAAAAACTTCTGTCATTTGTTGTGGATAACTCAATCCATTGTTTTTAATTTGTTGATAAGCTTCGTCGATTTTTGTCTGATTCTTGTTCACAAACTCCCCAAACAACTTATAATCCATCTCTGCGTGATTGTCTGTACCAAAACATAGTGCATCACACTGTAAAGCTTGAAGTAGCTTGACTCCGCCTGCAGCAAAATAATCTGCTGATTGTACAGCATATGCAAAGGGCAATTCAATAACTAAATCAACACCATGATTTAATGCTTCTTCGGCCCGTGTCCATTTGTCGATAATAGCAGGTTCACCTCGTTGTAAAAAGTTCCCACTCATCACAGCAATCACAACCTCTGCTCCACTCATTTCTCGCGCCATTTTCGCATGGTAGTGATGTCCGTTATGAAAAGGATTGTATTCCACAATAATACCGCAACTTTTCATTTTGATTCTCCTTCATTCAGATCATTTCTATTAGAACTCCATCATACCATGTTTAATTTATTACTGAAACCAAAGAAAAATAAGCAAGCAACACTTTTAAAAGTTCTGCTTACTTATCTTTTAACCTATTTTTTACAAACGAAAAACCAACGCTTACTTTCTTCTGTAGGTGCAGTGTCTGCGAAATCAGCGTAGACTTCAACATTCATGAACCCTGCACTCTCTAGCATCATTAAATAGTTTTCCATTGTATATGTCCGTTCTTGATGTAGTTCATCTTGACGGATAAATACTTCATCATTTTCTTGTTCTTTTACAAAGAACGTTAGAAAATGTTCAATACTATGTTCTTTCTCACCAGGATAACTATCCCATAAAAAGGCAAATTCTTCTGTTTGGTAATGATAACTGTATTCTGGAAATACTTTGTCTACTTGGTAAACCGAATGGACATCAAAAATAAAGACCCCATCTTCTTCTAGCGCTTGATAGACATCGTCAAATACTTGTTGAACTTCTTGACGGTTTGACATGTAGCATAGCGAATCTGAAAAACAAGTAATCGCATGATATTGACCCATTTCTGATAAATCCATCATGTTACCTTGAACAAACTGAACATAAACTTCCTCTTCAGCAGCTCGTTTGCTGGCCATCATCAACATTTCTTCAGATAAATCCAATGCGGTTACGGTAAACCCTGCTTTGGCGAAATTCACAGCTAACGCACCAGTCCCACAAGCCATTTCTAAAACATCCATTTTTCCTTCTGGCAAATGACGTTTTGAAAATGCTAGCCATTGATCATAGAGACTATCATCCATTACTTCGTCGTAAACAAAAGCAAATGTTTCATATGTCATATTACTCGACCCAAGCGTGTAGATCGACCATTGGAGCATCTGACCAAAGTTTTTCTAAATTGTAAAATCCACGTTCCGCTGATTGGAAGACATGAACAATGATATCACCTAAGTCGATCAATACCCACTTACCGCCATCTTTTCCTTCAATTCGTTTTACTTCTACATCTGCTTCTTCTTCTTTTTCAATAATTTCTTCCACGATGGCATTGATTTGACGTTCACTTGTTGCTTGGCAAATCATAAAGTAATCTGCTAAAAGTGATATTTCATGCACATCTAAAGCCACAATTTCCTCTGCTCGTTTTGAATCAGCTGCTTTTACAGCGATTTCTAAAATCTGTTGACTATCTATGATGGTTTCCTCCTATTATTAAATTTAATTTTTGTTTTTGATGCTGAAAGAGTTCTAACAGTGATGAACGAGCTCAATCAGCTTTTCTTTGAGCTAGTTTCTCAAAGTAGCTTTTCTAGCTACCCAGTAATTATATGTCTCAATTGTTTTGGGATAAATTTTTTGTTCTTTTTCAATAAGATGTAACAATGTATGTTTTGTTTCATATGCAACGGTTTCATCTAAATCGACTAAAGCCAATTCACGTGCTTCATTTACACCAGGAAAATTACGACCTGGTTCGATGTAATCTGCAACATAAATGATTTTATCCAGCAAGCTCATTTTAGCTGCACCTGTCGTATGCAGACGAATCGCTTCTAAAATCTCTTCGTCCTCTATGCCTAGTTCTCGTTGAACCATGCTTGCACCAACAAGTCCGTGCCAAATTGCATTCCCATAATTCAGCAAATCCTGATCATAGCCATCACGTAGGATAATCATTTCAAACTCTTCATCCGGACGTTCTTTTGCATAATCGTGAGTCAATGCCGCAATACTAGCCTTCTCCTCAGACGCACCGTATTTAGCTGCCAGAGCAATGGCCGTTTCTTCTACGCCTAAAACATGTTGAAACCGGCGCTCACTCATATGCATCTGAACTTCTTGCATCAATTCTTCGCGTTTAAACGATGTATACTTTCCGCTAAAATCCATCTACATACAGCTCCTTCTCTTCTATATAGTGTATCACACTATCAGGCAATAAGTAGCGCGTAGAACAACCATTTTTAATTTTTTCCCGAATCACTGTTGAGCTGATATCCATTTGGGGAACGTCTACCCAAATAATTGGATAAGGTGTGACCGTTCCATAATGAGGACGCCGAATCCCCACAAAATTAATTAACGTCATCAATTCATCGATTTTATACCACTTTGGTAAATATTCTACCATGTCTCCGCCAATGATAAAATAGTAATCCGTATCTGGATTGTTTTGTGTTAAAGCTTTCATCGTATCATAGGTATAGCTTTTCCCCTTGCGAAACAACTCGATGGGCTCAATCGCTAAATTATGATTATCAGAAATGGCTAATTCCAACATTGCTACTCGATGTTTGCTATCGATCGTCTTTTTTTCATCTATATGAGGCGGTAAATAAGTAGGCATCAAATAGACTTTGTCCAACCCAAGTTGCTGTTGCACTTGGTCGGCCATTACTAAATGAGCCACATGAACTGGATTAAAATTTCCACCTAATATTCCTACCTGTTTACGCTTTTGAAAAAGCTCTGCTTCTTCCACAATTACTTCTGCTTTTAATGCTGCATTCGTATTTGTCCCCATTTTTCTTACCTCCAAGTTTTTAAATTGCTTTAACTTCTTTAGAGATCTTTTGGTATTTTTCGTTAGATGATGGTTTAAATAACACTAATACGCGGCCGATAATTTGAACGATATCGCAATGAATATCTGCTTTTAATGCTTCTGCTACATCTTCAGCTATCTCGTCGGTATTTTGTAATAATGTGACTTTGATCAATTCGCGTTTTTCCAATGCTTCATTGATTTGTACCACCATCGCAGAATTTAAGCCGCCTTTACCAATTTGAAAAATTGGTTGTAAATGGTGCGCTTGACTGCGTAAAAAACGCTTTTGTTTTCCTCTTAAATCCACTAATTTTCCTTCTCTCTGTTCTCACTTATGGTTAAATCAACGCTTTTCTTCTTAAAACATCTACGCCTTTTGGTGCCCAGCCAGCAACGACACCGGGTTCGGTTACCGTGATCCAGCCCAGTCCCGCGAATACGATATCTGTTTTTTCTTTGATCGAAAATTCAAAACGGACTAACTCTGGAAATTCTGCTACTTCATCTGGACGCGGCGGTTGTAATAACCCACCAACATGTTTCTCATAGAAGCCGTCTGCTGTAACCAATTTCGTACGGTGGATCGATAAGTCATTTGACACATAGGCAATAAACGAACTACGTTCCCCTTGAATAAAGTCAAATCGAGCTAAACCACCTAAAAATAGTGTTTGCTCTGGATTCAGCTGATACACTTTTGGTTTGATCTCTTTTTGTGGTGCAATGATTTTTAAATCCTTTTTCCCAAGATAATGTGCCATTTGATGACGATGAATGATTCCTGGTGTGTCAATCAAGAAATGTCCGTCCTCTAAAGGAATTTCGATTTTATCCAATGTTGTACCTGGAAATTGTGATGTTGTGATAACATCTTGAACACCAGCTGTTTGTTTAATGATTTGATTGATTAATGTTGATTTACCAACATTTGTTACACCGACCACATAAACATCTTTACCATCACGATATTTTTCAATCGTTTCAAGTAAATTTTCCATTTCTTGTGGTTTCTTGGCACTAGTTAACAAAACATCGACTGGACGTAACCCTTCTTCATGAGCACGCTCTCTCATCCATTGGACCATTTTTGGTTTCTTCAATGATTTTGGTAGAATATCAACTTTGTTTCCCACCATCAATACTGGATTATCTCCGATAAAACGATGTAAACCAGGAATCAATGAACCGTTAAAATCAAAAATATCAACCACATTTACGATCAGGGCATCTTCTTTGCCCAATTCATTTAACAGACGTAAAAAATCATCATCTGTCAATTGAACATCTTGAATGTCATTATAGTGTCTTAAACGAAAACAGCGTTGGCAATACACTTCCCCTGTCTCCATCCCTTTTTCAAAAGCAGCCTTTGGCGTGTAGCCTAGTTCATCGGGCTGATCTGTTTGAATGATTGCACCGCAACCGATACAATGAATTGCTTCTTGCTCACTCATTCTAGTCCGCCTTTCCATACCATATCTGGATGTTTCTTCGCTAAATGCTTCATGATTTTTCGCTCAAAGAATCGATTGATTCTTGTATTCCAACCATCCGTATCAACAATTGGACGCACTAAAATATTTCTGATTCCTGCAGCATTTGCCCCCCGAATATCCGTCATGATCTGATCACCGACCATTACTAATTCTTCTGGCTTCATATTCAGTTTTTTTTCAGCTTCTCTAAATCCTCTTGTCGAAGGTTTCAACGCTCTAGAAACATACTCAAGATCAAATTTCTCTACTGCACGTTTTATGCGGCTAGATTTATTATTTGAAACGACCACAACAGGAATCCCGGCATTTTTCATTTCCAGAATCCATGTCAGCAATTCTTCGGTTCCATCTGGGTTATCCCACGCAATCAATGTATTGTCCAAATCGGTCAATACAGCTTTGATCCCTAATTTTTTTAATTGGTTTGGCGTGATTTTATAAATCGCATCAACCATCCAAGTTGGTTTAAATTTTGAAAACATAGTAACTCCTCTCATCTCCACGATGAACTTTTTCATAGTGAAAGGAGTACTAAGCTAGCACTCCTCCAATTTGTATTATACTGCATTTCCTTAAAAATTTCTATAAATGCTTATCATAAGTTTTCATAAGACTCAATAATGATTAAATAATCGAGATTACATGGTTTTGTCTTTCCACTGTTTTTCATGGTAAACTTTTCCATACAAATAAAAGAGAAAATTGAATGCCTGTCAAAATAGAACAATCATTCGTCAATCTTTTTGTTCTCGAAAAAAAACAACGATACCGCTTTATAAAAAATCTTTGATACAACGTGAATAGAATTAACACACAGACCAAATAAAATCCGCATGTTTTAGTATTTGAAAAGGTCTATTTGCATTAACCAATGAAAAAACCTGAAAATGGTGGAAAATCACCTTTAATTTAGGGGTGACATCATAGTATATAAAGTTTATTCACAATAAAAAAGATAGGAACATAGCTCTTAGAGTCATGTCCCTATCTTATATAAAGTGAAAAGAGAAGCGACAGCTTTGTTACACTTCGATCACATCGCATTCTAAGTACTAAAAATTTGATGGCTTCAAAAACAAACTGAAATTGACTGGAATCCCTCAAAAGCAAAGAAACAATCCCACCATTTTCCTGAATTCCCTCTTATTACATTAGAAGTCCACGGGGTACGAGTTGTTATTATACAGTACCTACCGTACTTCATTCCACTCTCTTTTTTATCCTTGATTAATATTTACGGAAACGTTGGTAACGATTTTCTAACAGCACATTTGTTTCTAATTTAGATAGCTCAGAGAACTTACTAATAAGTGCTTTTTGGATCATCCGATTGATTTTCGATTGTTCTAAGACTTCGCCATTCATTTCTTCTGGAATCACTCGATCAATAATCGTTAATTCTTTTAATTCTGTCGCTGTAATTTTCATTAGTTCTGCTGCTTCTTTAGCGCGACTGCCGTCTTTCCATAAAATCGATGCAAATCCTTCAGG
The DNA here is from genome assembly GCF_001730295.1 of Enterococcus plantarum. Lineage (GTDB taxonomy): Bacteria > Bacillota > Bacilli > Lactobacillales > Enterococcaceae > Enterococcus_L > Enterococcus_L plantarum. Next base: position 14,693 of record NZ_MIKA01000003.1, on the reverse strand, counting down.
TGAAAGGACAGCATAAATCGTGTGCTCTAGCATCCAAACTTCGTCACCTACTGCAAGTGCTAATGCACCGCCGCTTCCGCCTTCACCAATAATAATTGCAATAATTGGAACGCTCAAATCAGACATCTCGATTAAATTTCTTGCAATTGCCTCACCTTCACCACGTTCTTCTGCCTCAATACCACAATACGCTCCTGCTGTATTGATAAATGTTACCACTGGACGTCCAAATTTTTCTGCTTGTTTCATTAACCTTAAAGCTTTACGATACCCTTCTGGATGAGGAGCACCAAAATTTCGTTCGATATTCTCTGGTAAATTACGCCCTTTTTGAATGCCAACAACCGTTACTGGTTTTTCTTCCAATGTTGCAATGCCACCAACAATTGCCAGGTCATCACCAAAGTATCGATCACCATGAAATTCCATAAAATCATCAAAAATTGCTGCAATATATTCTAAAGTAGTATACCGATCCTGTGCTCGAGCTAAGGTGACAATATCATTGGCTGTTTTTTCCATCGCTATTTCCACCCTTTCATCGTGTGAATCTTTATTAATTTACTAAGTGTTTCTTGCAACTGATTTCTAGGAACAATTTTATCAACAAAACCATGATCTAATAAGAACTCTGCTTTTTGAAAATCGTCTGGCAGCTCTTGACGGATCGTTTGCTCGATCACGCGACGCCCAGCAAAACCAATCAAACTTTGCGGTTCGGCTATTATAACATCGCCATCCATAGCAAAACTAGCAGTAACACCACCCGTTGTTGGATCAGTCAACACAGTAACATAAAGTAATCCAGCGTTGCTGTGACGTTTCAACGCACCAGAAATTTTCGCCATTTGCATTAAAGAAAAAATACCTTCTTGCATTCTAGCTCCACCTGAGGCGGTAAAAATAATCACTGGTAATTGTTGTTCTGTTGCTCGTTCAAACAATCGAGTAATTTTTTCACCTACAACAGTGCCCATACTCCCCATAATAAAATTAGCATCCATCACACCAATACCGATTTCTTGCCCGTCGACTTTGGCTTTTCCAGTTAAAACAGCTTCATGTAATTCTGTTTTTTCCTGCATCTTAGTAATTTTATCTAAATAATCAGGAAAGTCTAACGGATCTTTCGTGATCAAATCTGTATCCCATTCTTCAAAACTTTTCTCATCTACCGTCAATGCTAGACGCTCCCAAGCACCAATTCTAAAGCTATAACCGCAATAAGGACAGACTTTTTCTGCCCCCATGTCTTTTGTGTATAAGGTACGTTTACAACAAGGACACTTCGCCCACATATTATCTGGAACTGCAGGTTTTTTTACAGAAGGTTGGTCGCCCGCGCGATTCGGATTGATTCGAATGTAGTTTTTCTTTTTAAATAAAGCCATACACTTGCTCCTTTTTAATTATCGCTTTCTGGTTCCCAATTTGGTAAAAACGTTTCTTGTAAAAAGCTCGTATCATAATCGCCAGCCAATACACTTTTATGTGTAATTAAATCTAGTTGAAATTCCGAATTTGTGATGATACCATCCGTTACGATTTCATTAAGCGCCCGCTGCATTTTCATCAATGCATCCATTCGATCATTTCCATGAACGATTACTTTAGCGATCATCGAATCATAAAAGGGTGGAATCGTATAACCAGAATACATAGCACTATCCACTCTTAATCCCATTCCGCCGCTTGGAAGCAACAAATTGTTGATTTTTCCAGGAGAAGGAGCAAAATTAAACGCAGGATTTTCAGCATTGATTCGACATTCAATTGCATGCCCTGTGATTTTAATATCTTCTTGTGTATAAGGTAATTCTTCACCAGATGCAACTTTTAACTGTGCTTTAACAAGATCGATCCCCGTAACCATTTCTGTAACAGGATGTTCCACCTGAATTCGAGTATTCATTTCCATAAAGTAAAATTCACCCGATTGATCCATTAAAAATTCAATGGTTCCTGCGTTCTCATAGTGGACTGCTTTCGCTGCACGTACTGCTGTTTCACCAAGTAACTGACGTTTTTCAGGTGAGATTGCAATCGAAGGTGACTCCTCTAAAACTTTTTGATTATTCCGTTGTAACGAACAATCACGTTCTCCTAAATGAATCACATGACCATATTGGTCACCTAAAATTTGCACTTCGATATGACGTGCTGGATAGATAATCTTTTCTAAATACATATCATCATTACCAAATGCCGCTTTTGCTTCTTGCTGTGCTGAATTGAAATGTTGAGGTAATTCTTCTTTACTCATCACTTTGCGAATTCCTTTACCACCGCCACCAGCAGCAGCCTTTAACATAACTGGATATCCAATATTATCAGCAATCGTCAACGCTTCTTCAACAGAACTAATCACACCAGTACTTCCAGGGATAACCGGAACATTCGCTTCTTGCATCAATTCACGTGCGTTGATTTTATTCCCCATTGCATCAATTGTTGCTGCCTTTGGACCAATAAAAGTAATATTACACTCTTCACACATTGCTGCAAACTGGCTATTTTCTGATAAGAAACCAAAACCGGGATGGATTGCTTCAGCATTAGTAACGATTGCTGCACTTAGCACACTCTGTACATTTAAATATGAATCAGCCGCTTTCGCTGGTCCGATACAAATCGCTTCATCTGCAAGCTGTGTGTGTAACGCTTCTTTATCTGCTTCTGAGTATACCGCAACAGTTTGTACCCCTAATTCACGACATGCTCGAATGATTCGAACTGCTATTTCTCCTCTATTTGCAATTAAAACTTTTGAAAACATAGCTCACCTATCCAATCATAAAGGTCAATTCTGCTTCCGCTACTTTTTTCCCATTCACAGTCGCAGTTCCTTTGCCGATGCCGGCTATTGATTTTACTTTCATAATTTCTACTTCTAACAGCAACGTATCACCTGGAACAACTTTTTGTCTAAACTTGGCTTTATCGATCCCACCAAAATAGGCTGTCTTGCCTTTAAAATCAGGCATCGACAATAACGCCACAGCGCCCGCTTGCGCCAATGCTTCAAGAATCAGAACACCTGGCATAACAGGCTCACCTGGAAAATGTCCTTGAAAAAATGGTTCATTGATCGTAACATTTTTCTTTGCAATAACTTTTTCCCCAACTACGATTTCTTCCACAGTATCCAATAATAAGAAAGGATAACGATGAGGAATAATGGCTTTGATCTCTTCAATATTCATAGCGACACTCCTTATTTGTTTTGGTTGTCTTTCTACATCAAATTTGAATTTAAGAAATAGCGACACGGAATAATGGTTGATTAAATTCCACAACATCTTCATTTTTTATCAAAACTTCCGTGATGACACCGTCTACCGTTGCAGTGATTTCATTCATCAGTTTCATCGCTTCTACAATACAAACGACGTCCCCTTTTTTCACAGAATCACCAACTTGTTTGAAGTTTTCTTTATCCGGAGCTGGTTTTAAATACACAACGCCCACGATTGGAGAAATGATTTCTTCTGAATTTTCTGGTTTTACTTCTACCTTTACTGTTTCATTAACCGTTTCTTTTACTTCAATTGTTTGGCTCGCAACTTCTGTGGTCTCTTGATTCGTTGCATTATTGTTAGTTGCTTGTTTTGTTTCATCAGAAGATGATTTTTGCGTCACTTTATTTTTATTCATATAAAGACCAAAGGAACCTTCTTTAAGATCAAATTCCGTTAGTGTTGATTGATCAAACTGCGTTAATAATTCTTTCACTTCATTGATATTCATTTTAATCCTCCCAACGTTTTAAACAAAGTACTGCATTGTGACCACCAAAGCCGAAAGAATTTGTTAAAGCATAATCAAATTCATGTTTTTGACTTTCATTTGTAACAATATTTATTTCAATTGCTTCATCAAGTTGATCAACATTGATTGTTGGTGGAATAAATTGATGTTGTAATGCATTTAATGTTGCAATTGCTTCAATACCCCCAGTTGCGCCCAAAGCGTGCCCCGTCATACTCTTTGTACTACTGACACGGACCTTTTGAGCAGTTTCGCCTAGAGCAGTTTGAATGGCTTTCGTTTCTGCAACATCATTGGATGGTGTACTTGTGCCATGGGCATTAATATAACCAATTTTATCAGTGTCAATAGCGGCTTCTTCAATCGCTAATTTCATTGCTTTAGCAGCGCCACTCCCATCAGGTCTTGGCGACGTCATATGATAAGCGTCACAGTTCGAACCATATCCAACGATTTCTCCTAAAATTTTAGCCCCTCTTTTTTGAGCGTGTTCTAAAGATTCCAGCACTAAAATTCCAGCACCTTCCCCCATCACAAAACCACTACGGTCTTTGTCAAAAGGAATCGACCCTCTCTTCGGGTCTTCCTCAGAAGTAACTGCTGTTAATGAAGCAAAACCTGCAATCCCGATTTCAGTGATAGAAGCTTCGGTTCCACCTGCTAATAGTACATCTGAATAACCATGTTTAATATTTCTAAACGCTTCACCGATCGAATTATTCGCCGTAGCACAAGCTGTGACCGTTGCCGTACAGGTACCTCTTGCTCCCACACGTAGAGCGATATTACCAGCCGCCATATTTCCAATTGCCATCGGGATAAATAAAGGCGCTACTCGCTTAGGTCCTTTTTCACGCATTCGAGTTACTTGATCTTGAATCGTTTGAAGTCCACCAATACCTGAACCTACCATGACACCAAAACGGTCTACATCAATTTGATCCGTATCTAATTTACTCATTTCCATCGCTTCTAATGCTGCATAAATACCAAATAGAGAAAACATGTCCATTCGTTTAGCATCTTTTTTTGCAAAATACTTATCAAAAGGAAAATCTTTTACCTCTGCCGCTAATGTAATGCCTGTTTCACCCGCATCAAATTTAGTAATCGGACCAATTCCGTTTTTTCCTACTTGTAAACTTTCTAAAAAGGTTTCTGCGTCATTCCCTATTGGGGATGCTACACCATAACCTGTAATCACTACGCGATTCATTCAACCGCTCCTTTCAAGACTATTCATTAGCCATTCATGACTAAACCACCATCTACATTTAAAACCTGCCCTGTAATATATGGACTTCTTGCTAAAAAGATAGCCGTTTTAGCCACATCCTCCACTTGACCAAACGATTGAAGTGGAATTTGCTGGCTCATTTGTTCTTTTACTTTATCAGATAAAATTTCTGTCATTTCAGTTTCAATAAAACCAGGTGCAATCGCATTACATGTAATTCCTCGTGCAGCAACTTCTCTCGCTACAGATTTTGTTAATCCGATGACTCCAGCTTTACTTGCCGCATAATTCGCTTGACCAATATTTCCCATCAAACCAACAACACTAGACATGTTAATGATACTGCCACTACGTTGTTTCATCATTTTTTTAATTGCATGTTGTGTCATGTTGAATGTTCCAGTTAAATTGATTTGGATACAACGTGTAAAATCTTCTTCTGACATTCTCAACAATAATTTATCGTTCGTAATCCCGGCATTATTAACTAAAATATCGATTGAACCTAAGCCTTCGATTGTATCTTGGATCATTTTACTCGCAGATTCGAAACTTGCGATATCTCCAGAAATACCGATACATTTAACACCAAACGATTCTATTTCAGTAATTAGTTCAGCGCTGATTTCTCCACGCCCATTCAGTACAATATTGGCCCCTTCTTTAGCAAATGCTAAAGCTACAGCTTTCCCTATTCCTCGAGTACTTCCTGTAACAAACACATTTTTTCCTTTGAGTTCCATTCGCTACCTCCCATTTAAAAGAGCTTCAGTTTCAGATAATGTTTTTTCATCTTCGACACGAGCCGTTTTTATTTCTTTGTCAATCTTCTTAATAAAACCAGTCAGTGTTTTACCTGGTCCAACTTCTATAATTGCATCAACATTCATTTTTTTTATCGTTTCGATACTATCAGCAAAACGAACAGCAGACATTACTTGCTTTTCTAATAATACTTTTATTTCTGCTTGCGCCATTACTTGTGCTGTAGTGTTGCTAATCACAGGAATCGTCATTTCTGCAAAATTTATATTTTCTAGTTCAATCGCTAATTTTTCAGCTGCCGGCTTTAAGAGGGCTGTATGAAAAGGACCACTAACTTTTAGCGGAATCATCCGTTTAACACCAGCTTCTGTTAACAAGTCTACCGCCTTATCAACTGCAGGTGTCTCACCGCCAATTACAATTTGTTGAGGTGTATTATAATTTGCGGGCGAAACGATTCCAATGTCACTTGCCTTTTGACAACACGCTTCGATTAAGGATCGTTCAGCGTTCATCACCGCAACCATTTTCCCAGTACCAGAAGGGGCAGCCTCCGTCATAAGCTTTCCTCTTTTTTCAACAAGTTGAACAGCTTCTTTAAAGGTAATCGCTCCACTTGCAACTAGCGCACTGTATTCACCTAAGCTAAGACCTGCCACAACATCAGGCTGATACCCTTTAGCTTGCAACAAACGATAAAAGGCAATACTAACTGTTAAAATCGCTGGTTGTGTGTACATCGTCTCGTTTAATCGATCATTTTCAGTAAAGCAAAGCTCTGCCATATCGTAACCTAGAGCATCACTAGCTTCTTGAAATGTTTCTTGAATAATATTTTCTTGATCAAATAATTCTTTGCCCATCCCAATATACTGAGCGCCTTGTCCACTAAATACAAAAGCTGTTTTCATTACGTTACTCCCTTACTTTAAAAGCTGAACGAGCCGTTTAGTTCTGACTGGAAAATAGGAAAATTTGACTGTGATGTTCTTTATCATATTCGATTTTTATCTTTTTCCCTAAGAACTAGCTCGTGAAGCTAGATAGATTAAAAGCTGAACGAGCTCGTTTAGCTCTGACTGAAAAATAGGAAAAATTGACTGTGATGTTCTTTATCACATTCGATTTTTATCTTCTTCCCTAAGAACTAGCTCGTGAAGCTAGATAGATTAAAAGCTGAACGAGCCGTTTAGTCTCGACTGAAAAATAGGGAAATGTGTTTGTGACGTTCTTTGTCACATGCATATTTCATCTTTTTTCCGAGAGACTGGCTCATAAAGCTAGATGAATTAAAAGCTGAGTGAGCCGTTCAATCTCGACTGAAAAATAGGGAAATATGTTTGTGACGTTTTTTGTCACATGCATATTTCATCTTTTTTCCGAGAGACTGGCTCATAAAACTAGATAAATTAAAAGCTGAGTGGGTTCACTTAGCATCAATGAAAAATAGGAAAACTTAAATGTGATGCACTTTATCACACTTAAGTTTTGTCTTTTTCTGAAAGATCTTCAATTCTTAAAGCTTTAGCTCTTAGTAATTGATAAGATCGATGTAGAAACGTTGTGTTCCACAAACTTAGATATATTTATCGTTTATTGACAAAAGATTCTGTGTTACAACCATCGACTACATTCAGCAGCCATGACTTCTTTTGTCTCACTAATATAGGATTCAATAATTTCTTTTGCTGTTTCTTCTTTTGTTACAAGACCTGCGATTTGTCCTGCCATGATCGAGCCATGATCTACATCGCCCTCTACAACTGCTTTTCGCAAAGCCCCTTGCCCTAATTCATCAAATTGCACAAGATCTGGATTAGCCTTTTTTAATTCGATTTTCTCTAATCGATCATATTCATTGGTCAACTTATTTTTGATTGCCCTTACTGGATGTCCAAAATGTTGACAAGTAACTGTCGTATCAATGTCTCTCGCTTTAATAATTCTGGCTTTATAATTTTCATGTACAGTACATTCTTTTGCAACTAAAAATCGTGTGCCAACTTGGACCGCATCTGCTCCTAACATCAATACAGCTGCCATACCACGACCATCACCGATGCCACCCGCAGCAATCACAGGAATTGTTAATGCATCTACAACTTGCGGTACAATACTCATTGTTGTCAATTTACCGATATGTCCTCCAGCTTCCATGCCTTCAACAATGACCGCATCTGCTCCTATTTTTTCCATTCTAGCACCTAGTGCAACAGAAGGAACCACTGGAATTACTTTAATGTTATGTTCTTTAAAACGAGCCATATATTTGCTAGGATTTCCCGCTCCTGTCGTCACGACCGGAACATTCTCTTCACAAACTAAATCTACGATATCCTGTGCAAATGGTGAAAGCAGCATAATGTTGACACCAAAAGGTTTATCTGTGATTTCTTTGATTTTTTTGATTTCAGTTTGAACGACTTCTTTAGGTGCATTACCACCTGCGATAATCCCCAGTCCACCAGCTTCAGAAACTGCTCCAGCTAATGAAGCATCTGCAATCCAAGCCATGCCACCTTGAAAAATGGGGTATTCAATTCCGATCAGTTCACCTATCTTTGATTGCATATATTACATCCTTCAAACTATAGAATAATTAGTCAAAAAAGGACTGGAACAAAACTCTGTAAGTTTAGTACCAGCCTTTCTAATTCCAACGAGCGGCATGAAAAAAACCAGGCTCTTCAGCAATTGTTGAGAATCGCACAGAGCCAGGCTCTTCCAACTTTTTTATTTTACCTAATCGCTTTGATTATTATGCTTTTTGTTTTTCTACATAAGTTACTAAATCTTGAACAGTCGTGATGCCGTCTTCAGATTCGATTTTTATGTCGAAAGCATCTTCGATTTCATTGATGATTTGGAATAAATCTAAGCTATCCGCATCTAATTCTTCTTGAATGTTAGTTGTTAATTTTACTTCCTCAGGCTCTTTACCTAATTCTTCTACAATAATTGCTTGAATTTTTTCGAATACCATGTGTATATTCCTCCAATAATTTTCTTTTTTAGTTTATATAGTTACAGTTTTACAGCGTTAAGAGAATCGATCCCCACGTTAAACCGCCGCCGTAGCCTGTTAACACAATTTTTTGATTGGAGCCTAATTCAAGTACTCCTTTTTCTACTGATTCATCCAATAATAGCGGAATGCTCGCAGCAGAGGTGTTACCATTATGTTCCATATTTGTGAGAAATTTATCTCTTGGTACTTTAAGTTTTTTTGATATCTTTTCGATGATTCGTTTGTTTGCTTGGTGTAGCAACAAATAATCTACATCTTCAGCTACGATTTCCCGAATATTGTTTGTCACATCATTCAATGAAAAATCATAAATATCTCTTCCAGTCATTTGTAGATAACTAGAGCTTTCAGATGTGCCCGAATAAAACGGACTCTTGTTTTCCATATAGCCAGAAGTCAATGACGTTGCTCTTTGTCCATCAGCTTGGAGTTTTTCATTTAAAAAATGTTCTTCATCACTTGCTTCCAATAGTACGCCAGCTGCTCCATCACCAAACAATACAGCCGTACTTCGGTCATCCCAATCTAGAACCTTAGATAATGTTTCCCCACCGATGACCATACCAAGTTTTTTTCCAGTACGAATCAATTTTTCACCCATGCTCAAAGCATAGACAAAACCACTACAAGCAGCGCTGATATCAAAAGCAAAAGCTTGATTAGCTGAAATACTTCCTTGAACTAGACAAGCAACTGAAGGTGTACCATAATCTGGTGTCATCGTTGCCACAAGGATAAAATCCAACTCTTCAGCATTCTTTCCAGATTTTGTTAATAACTTTTCAGCTACTTTGATACATAAGTCCGAAGTATTTTCATTCGTAACAATGTTTCTTGAACGTATGCCTGTTCGACTGGAAATCCAATCGTCTGAAGTATCCATCATTGTAGCAAGGCGATCGTTGGATACTGCATTTTCAGGAACATAACGGCTCGTACAAGTTATTTTTGCATGTTGATTCATCTTGGTCCTCACTTTTATTTATATTCCTTTAAGAAATCATGAAGATTCTTCAACGCTTTTAATAAAGCTTGTTCTTCGGCTTTACCCATTCCGTTTAGAATTCTCTTGACCATTTCTCTATGGAAGTGCTGATGAACACGGAAAAGTAGTTTTCCTTTTTTTGTCAAACCTAACTTTACTACTCGACGATCATCTTCACTTCGTATGCGTTCAACATATCCTTTTTTTACAAGATTATTGATTGCTACGGTCAACGTCCCAACGGTAATCGACAATTCTTTAGCAACTTCCGAAGAAGTTTTTTTTCTATACATTCCAATTGCTTCAATTGTGTGCATTTCAGTAATGGATAAATCATTGAATTGTGATTTTTTTAATTCAGATTCTTCAATCGTCAAAATATCGTTAAAGACACTGACAAGATAATCATTGACTGTTTCTAAATTAGGTTCCATGTGTGCGCACCATCCATATACTTTGATTATCAAATCATTTGATGTTCAAACTATATCGCAAAAGAAAAAAGATTGCAAGTAAAAAAATCAATATTTTATTTTTCTTAATCAAGAAAGGAACAAAATACGCTATTTTACCTTGATAAATAAGGAGAATTCGAATTATTATTTTTTTTAGTTAAAAAAATTGGGTTGTTGATCCTTATCGTATACTCATCAAATTAGTTGGATTATCAAATTTTTTCTATTTTAATAGTAGTACAAACAAATGATTAACGAAAAATTTTACAATTATAAAAAAATCCTGTGGCGTACACTATATGTACGCCACAGGATTTTTGATAATTGTTATTAATTTTGTTGAATACTTACTGAAATTCACTAATTATTGAATTAAATCATAAATTTCCATCGCAACAATATCAATATTATCAAATTGATAGCTTTGTTGAGAATCAGTTTCTGTTAATTCAAATGTTTCAGTTGATTTATCGTAAGTTACGATGCATTTTTCTGCACCTTCGCGTTCAAAACGGCGAACTTGAATTTCGTTGTCTGTTGCTTCAGTCATCGCTTCAAGTCGCTTGATAATCGCCACAAGTTGTGAATGTTTCATAATGGGCCTCCCTTTAAAAACTAGTTCTGTACCATTGTATCAAAACATTGTCTTTCTTGCATGATTTTTCGTCATTTTTTTTAATTTTTTTGCTGTTCTTTAATCTTTAGTCATCGGTTGCTTTCCATCTGTCCACCATAACTTGATAAGTGCTTGTGTTCCATCGTTTTCAAATCCTTTATTAGCAAGCTTTTCGTACAAATCTGTAGCTAATTTAGTTGCTGGTAAGTCAAGATTCATTTTCTCAGCTTCATCTAAGGCAATCTTTAAATCTTTTATAAAATGTTTGACAAAAAATCCTGGAGAATAGTTCTCTTTTAATATTCTCGGACTATAGTTACTTAATGACCAATTTGCCGCACTTCCACCAGATAGGGTCTCAATGACCTTATCCAAGTCTAATCCTGCTTTATTTGCATAAACCATCATTTCAGTCATCCCAGTCATTGTTCCAGCAATCATGATTTGGTTTGCCATTTTAGTATGTTGACCTTTTCCTGACTCACCTTGTAATGTAAAAGTTTTCCCGAAGGTTTTAAAAATCGGTAACACTTTCTCATATGCGGCCTGATCCCCACCTACCATGATTGTCAGTGTCCCATTTTTAGCTCCTAAATCGCCCCCAGATACAGGAGCATCTAATGCTATTCCGCCTAATTCATTTGCCTTTACCGCTATCTTTTCAGCCAATGTCGGTGTACTTGTAGTTAAATCAACAATTATCTTATCTGTAATATCTTTTGAAAAAATACCATTTTCATTAAAATAGATTGTCTCGACGTCTTTTGGAAATCCGACCATAGTGAATATAATATCACTAGCCTCTGTAATAGCGGCAGGCGTTTCCTGCCAAACAGCACCTTCTTTTATTAATTCATCTGTTTTACTTTTGGTCCGATTATAGACATTTACATTCAATCCTTGTTTTATCATGTTTCTAACGATCGAAGCTCCCATAACCCCTGTTCCAATGAATCCAATTTGTGACATAGTCTTAATCCCCCTAATAATTTTAATAAAAAAACAGGTGTAAGACAAAAGTAAAAATTACTTTTGTTTCACACCCGAGATGCGAATAAACGCTTCAGTTCCAGCCTCTTTTTAACATTTATTTTCTCAAAGATGTAAACTTGACTTTGATTCGTTCAATAGAAGCTGCAGCTTCTTTTTCTATAGTAAGTTGATCATAGTATTTAATCATATCTTCATAAAATTCAAGCATTACATTTCCAAATCGAGTTGCTGATATTTCATAAAGTTTTTCCTTTAAAATAGCTTTATCTGGTGTAATACCTGATTCTACATATTCAATAAATGTCGGGGCAAAATCGACATCAGCTTTAAACGTCCGTCCCAGAGATTCATGATCAAATAAATTATTCAAATAAGCATTGCCCTCAACCACACAAGGAACTCCAGAAGCCATCGCTTCAGTGTATGTCAGCCCTTGTGTTTCTGAAGTTGAAGCACTGACAAAATAATCAGCAGCTTTATAGTAAATAGCTACCTGATCATTCGGCACTTCTCCGACGAATTGGATTTTATCACTTATTCCTAATTCTTCCCCCAAACAACGTAACTTATCAACGTAAGGGCCATCTCCCACAATAACGAAACGAGCACTTGGGAAATGTTCAAAAACAGTTGGTAAACCATTAACGATTGCTTGAATATTTTTTTCATAGGAAATACGACTCAAAGAGAGTAACATGATATTGTCATCATTTAATCCTAATTCATCTCGAAGAGCTTTTTGCATTTCAAGGGTAATATCAGGTCTTTCAAATTTTTGAATGTCGATTCCTGTTGGAATGATTCTCATTGGTGATGTTACGCCATATTCTTTTAATTTGTCAATGACTCTCTCACTTGGACACACTACACCTGTTGTGTGATTCGCAAAGAAACGAGAAAAATATTTCACATGTGTTGGACGTACAACTTTTCCTTTGGCAATATAATGCAAATAATCCTCATACATAGTATGATACGTGTGAATAACAGGAACTTTAAGTTTTTTGCCCACCATTTTACCTAATAATCCCGCACCGAATTCTGTATGCGTGTGAATCAAATCTAAATCTAACTCTTTTGCAATTAGATAAGCATACCACATACCGCGTACTACAATTCTGCGATCCTTGAATGAGACAAAAGGCACACTTGGCATCCGAATAACATCTTCTTCAAATTCTTTTGCATTCGGGTCAGTAGTTGTAAAAATATAAACTTGATGTCCTTTTTGTTCCAATTCATCTTTAAGCGTCTTAATAGATGTTGCAACCCCACTAACTTGGGGGAAATATGTGTCTGTAAAGAAACCAAATTTCACTTTGTTCCCCTCCATTAATTTTGATTTTCATGCTGTACACATTCTTTATTTTTTACCGGATCATTGCTTATCACTTTTTCATAAACTTTTTTTAGCTCATATCCGATTCGTTCAATACTTTTCTCCTTAGCAACTTCAAAACCTGCTTGACATGTATTTTGTATCTTATCTGTAATAAGTCCGTCGATTAAATAAGTGAAGTCTTCGTTGCTCTTTCCCATGTAACAATTCACTTCATTCTCAAGCCAACCTTTATAGACAGGAATATCTCTTACCAAAACTTGTTGTTTGCTGGCTAAAGCCTCTAATATGACAATTCCCTCTGTTTCTTCATAAGAAGGGAAGAAAAAAAGATCAGCAGCTGAATATGCCCCTTCGATTATATCCCCTTTTATATAACCTGGAAACTCCACATTTGCCGGATGGTCTTCTTTTACAATTGTTCTAATTGCTCTAGGAATTGAATACATAGGTGTATGACCAAACCAGATAAAACGATATTCTGGAAATTTTCTAGCCAGTTCAACAAAGTCAGTAATTCCTTTTCTTTCAAAATACAATCCTACGCAAATAATCACTTTTTGATTTTCGTTGATTTTAAAATACTCTTTAAATTTTTCTTCTTTTTCTTTAGAACGTTCAAATCTATTTAAATCAATTCCATTTGAAATGGAAGATATTGGAACTGTTATACCATAACCTTTTAATAAAGCCTTAGAATAAGGCGTCGGTGTAATTAAATAATCAGCTTTAGAGTATAAGCTAACTAAGTATTTTTTAACTAGAGGTGAAATTTGATTAGATCCAATAAATGAATTTCTAAAATCTTCCTCTGTTGAGTGTGCATGGTAAATAACTTTTTTTCCCATCTTTTTTGCTTTATTTACCATACTATGGCTATTGATTCCATACGTATTAATGTGTAAGATGTCATAATCTGTGCAATTAGCATCTAATGTATATTCAATCCCAACTTCAGAGAGCGCTCGCTTCTGATGGTCTAACGCTCGTCCAATTCCAGACTTCGCTAATATTTTTTCACCTTCAAAATATAATAAAACCTTCACGTTGCCCCTCCTAGCTTCTTTAAAGCATTATAACATAGGTTAAAAAATCCTCACTCAACCTAAAGTCCTAGTTCCATTATCTTACAAATATTATATCAAAAAATAGCATAAGAAAGCCATTTTTCCGCTAAATAGATCCTTTACATGACAAAACTGTTAGATAGTGATAATCAATTTTACCCGTTTCTATCATTATTTCACCTTTTGCTTATTCTATCAAATAATAAAATTTATTTTACTATAAACTAAAAAAAGAACGAAAACTTATTAAGTCTTCGTTCTTTAACTCCGGCAGTAGGACTCGAACCTACGACATCATGATTAACAGTCATGCGCTACTACCAACTGAGCTATGCCGGAATAATTAGCGTGGCGACGTCCTACTCTCACAAAGGGAAACCCTTCACTACAATCGGCGCTAAGAAGCTTAACTTCTGTGTTCGGCATGGGAACAGGTGTAT
>NZ_MIKA01000002.1 GCF_001730295.1 Enterococcus plantarum | reverse complement strand
CTCGCTTTTATCAAGAGGTAGAAACAGAAATCAAGAGACTAAGAATGTACTTACACACAGCTCTTGAACTTAGTTTTCCAGAACTAGAAATCCTTTTTTCGAGCCGTTTATCAAAACTATCACTAAATCTTATTGAACTGTTTCCTCATCCAGAATACTTAGCTGGATTGAGTCAAACGCAGGTGAAAAATATCTTGAAAAAGAGCACAGACAAACGACTCTCTGATAAAAAAGTGTTAGAAAAAGCGCAACAGCTCCTTTTATTGGCTTCAAATTCTTATCCAGCGACCACAAAAACGAGCATTCAAGTACAGAAGGTTCAGTATTATGCCCATCAGTTAAAAGAGCTTATTCAATCAAAGGAAACTTTGTCTAAGCAACTTATTGAACAAACTAAAGCATTATCCGAGTTTGATCTTTACCAAAGTGTTCCAGGTATTGGTGAAGTTTCTGCAGCATTACTCATTGGTGAAATTGGAGATATTCGCCGATTTGAGAACCATAAGAAGGTGAATGCCTTTGTGGGAATTGATACCCGTAGGTATCAATCTGGCAAATACCTAGCTCAAGATCATATCAATAAACGTGGAAATCCTAAAGCACGCAAAATCCTTTATTTTACTGTGAAGAATATGATTCGCCAACAAGCCGCTGCTTCGAACCACATTGTGGATTACTATTACAAATTAAAAACGCAACCTATCCCCAAAAAGGATAAGGTTGCGACTGTAGCTTGTATGAACAAACTACTGAAGTGTCTCTATTCTATGATTAAGAACGAGACGAAGTACGACTATGCGTACACGGCCTCTATGGACCAATAAGGCAACGCCTTGTAAATAAAGTATACTACTCTGACTTGAAAAAATAAACGATGATCAGGGTTATTTAGTATGGCGTCTGTTCTAAAATTCATATCATTTTTAAAATCATTGACTATTTCTTTATTTTCCTCTTGACTAATCGTAGGAAAGAGCCTGGGACATAACTAAAAAGGTTATGTTTCAGGCTCTTAGTAATCGAATAAACGGTGGTCGCAGAAGCAACTCCTTCGGAAATAAGCCGAAATTCACAAAAATTTGAAGAGCAATTTTCGTAAATTCCTTCTTATTTCTCGGAGTTAAATACTTCTGTCCCAACCTCTACATTATCGTCATCTTCATTACAGTAGATTAACGTTTTTCAGCTGTTAATTCAATATCATAGTAATCTCTAGTATCTTCATAATTCCATGTAAATGATTTTACACGGTCATTAATTGGCATGATTTCATTACGGTACAATGTTGGAATAACTGGTGCTTGTTCAAACATATATTCTTGCCAAGCATCATATGCTTCTTTACGTTTTGTATCGTCAAATGACGCTTTAGAGTCAATTGCTTTCAATAGTTTGTCATTTTCTTCTGAAGCAAAACGAGAGTAGTTGAATGCTGCATTACGCCCGTATAAGCCGGCTGGTGATGGTGCACTATTTACTCCCCAAGCCGCTTGGAAAACGTCGATTTCAGGATCATCATTTTTGATTTTATCGTAGAATGCTTGGAAATCGATTAAACGGCCCGTTGCTAATTTCACATCTAAACCAATTTCTTTCCATTGTTGTAGATAGTAATCTGCTAAAGGTTGAGCTGTTTCGCCACCTGCCATTGAGGCAAAGTTGATCGTTAATTTTTCCCCTTTAGGATTTTCTCTAAGTCCATCACCATCTGTATCTTTATAGCCAGCATCATCTAAAATTTTCTTCGCTTTATCCAGGTCATATTGATACCCTTTTATGTCTGTATCATGCAATGTTTTAAAAATAGGTGGAATCAAGGTTGTCGCACCAGTACGCAACCCATTATAGAATTTTTGCCCAATTGCGTCGTTATCCATTGCGTATCCCATTGCTTGACGTAATTTTACATCAGCCATTTTTGCATCTGGATTCATTACAACTTCGCCTTTTTCTTTATCATATGTTCCTAATTTAAAGCCAACATATGTGTATGCTAATTCTTCACGACCTAACATTTGATAGCCTTCTGAGTCTTTATATGTTGGATAATTATCTGTTGGCATTGCGTAAACCATATCATATTTTTTCGCTTTTACCGCTTCAACGATTGACGCTGTTGGTACGTTTGTAAAGACGATTTTATCTAACTTAGGCTTCCCTTTATAATAATGTTCATTTGGTAAATATTCCACTGACTCTCCTGTTACGATTTTACTCATGTAGTAAGGACCGAATGTTACAGGATTTTTGCGGACAGCATCACTTTTTTCTTGGTCTTTGATTGGAATATCTTTAAAGACATGTTTTGGCATTGCACTCATGTAAACACCGCCACTTAATTGAAGCATTCCCGGATTCATTTCTTTATATGTTACTTCGATTGTTTGATCGTCTACTTTTTTAATTCCAGAAATAGTATCTGCTTTGCCATCATGGTATTCATCCATCCCTACAACATTCGTAAAGTCGTCATCATAACGAATACCAGTATATTCTTTATTTCCAATTACTTCATATGGGTAAATCAAATCATCAGCAGTTACAGCTTCACCATCTGACCATTTAATATTGTCTTTCAATGTAATTGTAGCCTTCTTATTGTCAACATCTAAATCTAATTTAGCAGCTCCATCATCTGTGATGACGAAATCATCATCATATGAGAATAATCCTTCATGGGAAGGACGCATATAATAATTGTCGTACGCATCTTGGTAATAGACTTCTGAAAATAAGCCTTTAAACTGAGTATCTGACGCAACTGCTACATCCAAAGTCCCGCCTTTGATTGCCTCTTTGTCATTTTTGACCGTCATTGTAAACTTACTGATATCCTCAGTTTCTACATTTTTGTTACCTGAATCTGATTTTTTACCTCCGCCACATGCAGCTAATGTCACTGTTGCCACTGCTATCAATGTAATTAAACCCAAAAGTTTTTTGCTTTTCACACTACTTCCTCCTCTTCTTAACCTAAACGCTGTCTTGCATCTGCTGAACGCTTGAACGCTTGGCCAATATAATTTATACATAACATCATTACTAAAATCAGTACTGATGCAGGTACCCAGATCCATGTTTTATTCGCTAAAACATCACCATTGCTAGCATATCCGATCAATGTTCCCAAACTTGGTACATTGGTCGGCAACCCAAATCCTAAGAACGTCAGTGTTGTTTCAATCCCGATATTTGCCGCAAAATTGATGGTTAAGTTCGTGATGATCAATGAACTTAAATTAGGCATAATTTCTCGAAACATGATTTTAAAATCACTTGTCCCTAAAGTTTTTGAGGCACTCACATAGTCTCTGCGGACCTCAGATAACGTTTTACTTCTAAACAGTCGGGCTTTTGCAACCCAGTAAAAAGCACTCATAATTCCTACAAAAGACCAAACATTATAATTAGGAATGATTGTAACAAATACAATGATGATCATCATGATCGGTAAAATCATAATAAAATCAACGACACGCATCACTGCATTATCAAACATTCCACCATAATAACCTGAAACAATACCGATTCCTACCCCGATGATTGATGTCAATATCGTGATTGCAAAACCGATTACAACCGAATTACGAGCGCCAATAATCAATTGACCAAGTATATCACGTCCACCTTCGTCGGCTCCCAATATGAAGTTTCCACCAGGCTCGGCATATTTATCTAAAATACTTACTGTCATTACTTTGTCTTGATCAGTCAATAGAGCACCAATAAAAACAACCAACAAAATGGCTACTAACAGTACAAGTGAGAAAATTGCTAATTTGTCTTTTTTAAACTCTCTTGCAATCATTCGAAATCCCATCGGTGGGATCGTTTCTGGTACAGCAACTGCTGTATTTTCTTTATTTTTATCCATCTCGTCTCTTCCTCTCCTTAAAATTGATTTTCTATTGAACTCGAATCCGCGGATCTACAAGACTCATGACGATATCTGAAATCAGATTTCCGACGAGCGTTGCAACTCCTAAAATCAATACTAAGGCGGTGATCACTGCATAATCACGTTGTCCGATCGAGTCGATAAATAATTTCCCAATTCCTGGATAACCAAAGATTTTTTCGATAACCACAGAACCACTGATCAAAGCTGTGATTTCATAGCTAAGTTGAGAAACGATTGGTAAAGAAGCATTTCTGAAAATATGTCTTGTATAGACTTTATTTGTCGGTACCCCTTTAGAACGAGCTGTCCGAACATAATCTAATGATTGAGAGTCAATCACTTCATTCCGTAAATATTGAATCGTGATTGCTGTTCCTAAAAGTGCTTGAGATAATGCTGGTAAAATCAAATGATAGAAACGATCCCAAATATAGGCTCCAGTCCCTGGCTCAACACCACTGGAAACAGACCCTGTCGTTGGGAACCAATCTAAACGGTAACCAAAAATAAACAGCATAACAAGTGCAAAAATAAAGGGTGGTACTGCAAAACTGAAAAAGTTATAGACCACGACAAATTTGTCCAAAATCGAATTTTGATAACGACCTGATAAAACGCCTAATGGCAAAGCGATCGCATACATGATCACAACGGTTACTAAGGATAAAAGAATTGTATTCACTGCACGACTGCCGATCAATGTTGAAACTGGTAATTTAAAAATAAAACTCTCCCCAAAATCACCATGGAAAACATTGACGATCCAACGTACATATTGCGTTGTCCAAGGATCATTCAACCCTGCTGATTCACGCATTTTCTCAATAACTGCTGGATCCGTATTTGGATTGATCAGACCTGTAAAAGGATCTCCTGGCATCATTTTAGCTAACATGAAAATCAGTACACTTAAAATCAAGATTTGAGGAATCATAAAGAGTACACGTCGTAAAATCGTCTTCCACATTAGATTGCACCTCCATCTTTTAACGCTACTTGATGTGTATCACTGATTGTTCGTAAATCATACACACGGCCGTTTTGATCATAATACTCTTTTTGATGTTCGATATATTCTTTTTCTACTTGACGACGCTGTGCTTTGTGCTCTTCACGATGCGCAACATCAATTTTAGGGATTGCTGATAATAGCCGTTTCGTATAAATGTGCTGTGGATTTGTATAAATATCTTGACGAGTCCCAATCTCTACAAAGCGCCCTTTGTACATGATCGCAATATTATCACACATATGTTTTACAACACCTAAGTCATGTGAAATGAATAAATAACTCAAGCCATATTCTTCTTGGATATTTTTCATAAAATTCAATACTTGTGCTTGAACAGATAAATCCAATGCAGAAACCGGCTCATCTGCAATAATCAACTTAGGATTCGTCGCAACAGCTCTAGCTACGCCTAAACGTTGGCGTTGTCCACCTGAGAATTCATGTGGGTATTTATACAATGCATCTTCTGGCATCCCAACGATATCTAAAAGCCCTTTGACTTTTTTCTTTTCTTCTTGATCACTCAACCGTTCAAAATTGCGGATTGGTTCTGCTATGATATCCAACACTCTTTTCTTTGGGTTTAAGCTAGACATTGAATCCTGAAAAATCATTTGAACATCTTTATTATATTTCATCGCTTTACGATTATGAGCTTTCGTCACATCTTGATCTTGATATAAAATACTACCACTAGTTACTTTTTCTAACCCGATGATTGCTTTTCCTGTAGTAGATTTTCCAGAACCTGATTCACCAACTAAACCGTACGTTTTACCCTTTTCGATAATAAAGTCAACACCATCAACTGCCAACACATGATCGGTCACTCGATTAAAGAAACCACTGCGGATAGGATAATGAACTTTCAAGTCTTTGATTTGAATGATTTCTGCCATTATACTTCCTCCTGATTGTCTCTAAAATGGAAATGCTGATAACATGTACAGCGAACAAAGTGTCCTTCTGACACCTCATGCAATATCGGTTCTGCTTCATGAGCGTCCTCTGGAATCCAAGGAATTCTCGGCGCAAAACGACATCCTTCTCTTGGTAACTTGCTTAATGATGGGACCACGCCTTCGATCACGTGCAACTGACTATCATCTGAATTTTCTTGCGGAATAGATTGTAACAATGAGCGTGTATAGGGATGTTTTGGATTATTAAACAATTCTTCAGCAGTTGCTACCTCAACAAATTGCCCTGCGTACATCACAGCTACCTTATCTGCCATTTCAGCTACGACACCTAAATCATGCGTGATCAAAATAATTCCGGAGCCAGTCTCCTCTTGCAAATCCTTCAGTAAATCTAAAATTTGCGCCTGGATCGTTACATCCAATGCTGTTGTCGGTTCATCTGCGATGATGATTGCCGGTTTACATGCAATAGCGATTGCAATGATCACACGTTGACGCATTCCACCAGATAATTCGTGCGGATACTGCTTACCAACTCGTTCAGGATTAGGAATCCCCACCTGTGTCAACAATTCGATCACCCGTGCTTGTTTTTGCTCCGCATTCATATTCGTATGGTAGGTTAGGCTTTCTTTGATTTGATCTTCAATTTTCATTAGTGGATTCAGCGCTGACAAAGGATCTTGAAATATCATCCCAATATCGTTACCACGGATTTTATTATATAGTTGTTCGTTAAATGTAGTTAAATTTAAATCCTTGTATAGAATTTCTCCAGTTACACGAGTATTGTTTGCATCATGTAACCCAATTATTGTTGTAGCTAAAGTACTTTTCCCACAACCCGATTCACCAACGATTGCTAAAATTTCATTTTTTCCTAATTCAAATGACACATCATCAACAGCATCATAGTACTCATCTTTGATACGAAATCCTGTATGTAGATGCTGAACATCTAACAATTGATTGCTATCACTCACTTTAATACACTCCTCTATACTCAATTAAATAGCGTATTACAACAAGAAAACTTATTAAAAACACTTCTTTTTTTAATAATTACTTCTTTTCTACTCATTGTAATCGTTTTTAACAAACTCATATTCTCATTGTACTCATATTTAAGCAATTGTATATAAAAATTGTAAAAATTGCAACATTTTGGTAATGTAAATTTTTTCTAAATAAGCAAAAAAAGTGTGGAACAAAAGTAAAAATCACTTTTGTTCCACACCCTAAATGTGAATAAACGGTGGGAGCAGAAGCAATCCCTGCGGAAATAAGCTGAAATTCACAAAAATTTGACAAACAATTTTTGTGAATTCCTTCCTATTTCTCGGGATTAAGCGCTTCTATCCCAGCCTCTTTCTTCATTTCAACTTATAAGTTATTCATAATATAATCTACAGCGGCACCAACTGTTTCAATTTGCTCTGCGTCTTCATCAGAAATTTCTGTACCAAACTCATCTTCTAGCTCTAAAACAAATTCCATTACACTAATTGAATCTGCATTCAAGTCATCTTTAATGTTTAATTGATCTGTCACTTTCTCAGCTTCAATATCAAAGTGGTTTGAGATAATCTTCGCTACTTTTTCAAGTACTTCTTCACGAGTCAACTGTATTCACCTCCACTGCTTTTGAAAAGCGTTCCTCACGTTTGAGTTGAACGCTATGATACATTGTACTCACAAATGATCGATTTGTCCATCTTTTTTTGCAGAACTATTACAAAAGGGTTGCAAACAGGTTGCGAACAGTACTATTTTTTTGTTTCATAATAACTGACAAGCTGAGGTACAACCTCTGTCTTCAGCATTGTATGGATCTGACGAATCGTATAACGCACTGCTTCTGGCCCTGTCGAACCATGTGTTTTAATGACAGGTGCTTTTAAGCCAAAAAGAACGGCTCCACCATGTTTAGAGTAATCCATCTCATCTTTCATACCACGTAACGCATTCTTTAAAAGCAACGCACCCATC
This sequence comes from Enterococcus plantarum, assembly GCF_001730295.1. Taxonomy (GTDB): domain Bacteria; phylum Bacillota; class Bacilli; order Lactobacillales; family Enterococcaceae; genus Enterococcus_L; species Enterococcus_L plantarum. The sequence goes on along the minus strand of NZ_MIKA01000002.1, from coordinate 107,335 downwards.
TTTCCTTTGACTCCTTCTGCAAGGATCGATGATTTTAAAAGTCCCATCATGTTTAAGGCTGTTCCTTCAATTGATTTCAATACAGCATTTCCTGTAAAACCATCTGTCACAACAACATCTGCTGCCCCACTTAACAACTCACGCGCTTCCACATTACCGATAAAATGAATTTCCTCTTCTTCTGAAAGTAATTCAAATGCTTTTTTAGTTAACTCACTGCCTTTGGTTTCTTCTGCGCCATTATTCAAAAGAGCCACACGAGGTTTTGAGATATTTCTAACTTTTTCAGCGTAAAAAGAACCTAGTACAGCATATTGAACAAGATGCTCTGGTTTATTATCAGCATTCGCTCCCAAATCTAACATATCAAACCCACCATCCGGTTGACCGATTACTGGTAAAGTCGACATCAAGCCCGGACGTTCAACATTTTTGATCCGTCCAACGATAAATAATCCAGCAGCTAATAACGCTCCTGTGTTACCCGCAGAAAAAATGGCATCCGCCTCTCCCTCTTTTACTGCTTGTGCAGCGAGTACCATTGAAGCATTTTTCTTACGACGAATGGCCTTGACTGGCTCATCATCACTGTTGATTTTTTCATCCGTATGAATAATCGTAATATTCGTTTCATCTGTTACATATTTTTTAATTTCATCTTCTTTTCCATAAAGCAAGAACTCAACCTCTGGAAAATCCTGTTTGGCTAACATTACGCCTTCAACAATAGCTTGCGGCGCATGATCGCCACCCATTGCATCAACTGCAATCTTCATAACATAGTCCCTCCTAGGTAAATTACAATAAATAGTATAACATATTGAAAAGCGGAACAAAGTGTTTAACTCTCATGAAAATTAGGAATCTGACTAAGAAACGCTTTTGGTTTCATAGACAGATTGTCTATTTTCCTTGAGAGTTGATTTGTGTAGCTGGATCAACGAAAAGCTGAATGTGTCGTTTAGCTCTGGCAGAAAAATAGGGAATTCTGTTTGTGAGTTCTTTATCACCAATAACATTCATCTTTTTTCCGAAGAGCTGACTCATACAGCTAGATCAACGAGAATGCATTCATACTTGCCTTTAGTTCTTTGTAATGTCTTAATACGATTAGTCAAAAAACTGTTGCTCGTCATCATTTGGCTTAATCTTATCAGCAATACCACGATACTCTGGCAAGACCCACCATTGCTCTTTTGTCCAAATCGTACTCGCTTCTTGACGCGCAACCTCCAAAATATTGACGTCTGTCACAATATCGCCTACAGCAAATTGCGGCACACCTGATTGTCTAGCGCCAAAGACTTCGCCTGGTCCTCGCAACTCTAAATCTTTTTCACTTAGTACAAACCCATTATTCGTTTCTGTCATAATTTTCATTCGCTCCACACCCATTTCGTTCTTTGGGTTAGCAACTAAAATACAATAAGAAGCTTCTGAACCTCGACCAACGCGTCCACGAAGCTGGTGCAATTGCGCTAGTCCAAATCGATCAGCATCCATAATAAGCATGACTGTGGCGTTTGGAACATTGACTCCGACTTCGATCACTGTTGTAGAAACTAGCAACTGCAAGTTATTTTCTTTGAACTCCTGCATAATTTCTTCTTTTTCTTGGTTTTTCATTTTTCCATGAAGCAAACCAACTTGATATGTAGGATTAAAGAATGCCGACATATGTTCAAAAATCTCCGTAGCATTCTTTACATCTAGCGCTTCTGATTCTTCGATCAACGGGCAAATCACATAGGCTTGGTGCCCATGTGCCAATTCTTTTTCCATCCACTCTAAAACTGTATCTAGTTGAGGAGGTCTTATCCAGCGTGTCTCTATTGGAATCCGACCTGCTGGCATTTCATCAATGATCGAAACATCCATCTCACCAAAAGCCGTAATGGCCAATGTTCTTGGGATCGGTGTTGCGGTCATAAATAAAACATCTGGTTTTAACCCTTTTTCTCTTAAGATTCGGCGTTGATTCACACCAAATCGATGTTGTTCATCTGTAATGACTAAACCTAGTCGGCGGAAACGGACATCTTCTTGAATCAATGCGTGCGTTCCAATAATAATATCGATCTCACCTGTCGCAAGCTGTTCAAGAATCATTCGTCGCTCTTTAGTTTTAGTCGATCCAGTTAGTAGGGCTGTACGAACTTCTAAGGGATCGTACAATTGCTGAAGGCTTTCCATATGCTGTTGCGCCAAAATCTCTGTCGGCACCATTAAAGCACCCTGAAAGCCAGCTGTCATCGTCGCGTAAAGAGCAATTGCCGCAACAACCGTTTTCCCACTCCCTACATCGCCTTGTAATAAACGCTGCATATGATTCGGGCTCATTAAATCCCGACAAATTTCGTTTGTTACTTTCTTTTGAGCGTCCGTCAGTTCAAAAGGGAGTTTCTGCGTAAATGTCTTTAAGCGATCCACATCGTACTGAACACTCAACCCATTTTTTTCTGCTTTTTCTCTTCTCTTCAACCCTTGCATTTTCAATTGGAACAAGAAAAATTCTTCAAAAACAACACGCCGCTTCGCTTGATGGCTTTCTTCTGGATTATTTGGAAAATGCATTGCAAACATCGCTTCTTTTCTTGGCATTAAGCGATATTTCTCTACTAATGTTTCTGGCAAAAACTCTGGAATAAAATTCCCGTACTTTTCAAAGCCAGTGCGAATCAGCTGGATCAAACTACTTTGTCGAACTTTTTTGTTTACATGATAGATCGGAGCGAAATCTTCTCCGTCATTTTGAGCTGCTAAAATTTTCATGCCGTTTAATGATTTCCGTTTCGCATCCCATTTTCCATAAACTGCGATTTCTTCAGACATCACGATTTTGTCTTTTAAATACGGTTGATTAAAGAAGGACACGTTGATTACCGCATGGTCTTGCATCATCCGAAACATCATGCGACTTTTTTTATAGCCATAACGGCTCACGACTGGTTCGGATACAACTAAACCTTTTAGCGTGACTTTTTCTTGATCCTGAATTTCATTTAATTCCTTTTCTTGGATATCATCATATCGAAAAGGATAGTAGGACAATAACTCTTCTATTGTATAAATGCCTAATTCCTTTAAATTCTCAGCACGTTTTGGCCCAACGCCTGTCAAGACACTGATATCATCCGATAAATTCACCACTCTTCCTCCTCTCATTAAATAGATACGTGTATTACTTTTCATTTGTTTATTCTCTATAGAAAAAGAGGTTGGGACAGAAGTGTTTAACTCCGAGAAATAAGAAGGAATTTACGAAAATTACTCTTCAAATTTTTGTGAATTCCGGCTTATTTCCGAAGGAGTTGCTTCTTCGCCCACCGTTTATTCGGTTACTAAGAGCCTGAAACATAACCTTTTTAGTTATGTCCCAGGCTCTTCAATAAGTCATTTATTATTCCGCTGAAAACAGGTATGGATAAACCGGTTGTCCGCCCTCATGAAGTTCTGTTTCTATCTCTTCATATTCAGCAGTCAACGCTTCTACAAATTTTTCAGCTTCTTTCATTGTACCACCTTCACCGACAATAATTGTTACGATTTCTGTGTCTTCATCGATCATGCGTTTCAATGTGTCCAATGATGCTTTAAACATATCTGGTTCAGATACTACGATTTTGCCGTCGATCATCCCTAGATAGTCATCTTTTTTGATTTCAACGTTATCAATCGTTGTGTCACGTACAGCTGTTGTTACCTGCCCGCTAACAACACTTTCGATCATTTCTGTCATTGTTGCTTTATTTTCTTCAAGTGTTTGTTGATCATTGAATGCAAGCATCGCTGTCATTCCCTGAGAGATTGTTTTTGTTGGCACGACCGCTACTGGAATATCTGCTACTTCTGCCGCTTGATCAGCTGCCATGAAGATGTTTTTGTTGTTAGGCAAGATAATCACTTGGTCAGCGTTTACTTCTTTAACAGCTTTCAAGATATCTTCAGTACTAGGATTCATTGTTTGACCGCCACTAATGATATAGCTTGCACCAAGGCTGCGGAATAAGTCTTGAACACCTTCTCCTGCTGCTATTGCAATCACTGCGTAAGGAACGCGTGCTTTTTGAACAACTGCCGCTTGAGCGTCATGCTCAACTAACGTTTCATGCTGTAAACGCATGTTATCTACTTTGATTTTCACTAATGAACCGAATTTTTGACCATAATTCATCACTTCACCTGGATGTTCAGTATGCACATGAACCTTGATGATTTCATCGTCGTTTACGACAAGTAACGAATCACCCAATTCGTTTAAGTAGTTTCTAAATGTTTCATAATCGAAATCACTGTCCACAGTTGGACCTTCACCGATTTGAACCATGATTTCTGTACAGTAACCGAACTTGATGTCTTCAGTCGCAACATGTCCGCTAACGCCACGGTGATGTTCAGCATTGACCATCTCGTCCATTTCACCAGGACTTGGCTCATACACTTCTGTTGCTAAAAATTCACCTGACAATGCTTCTAAAAATCCTTCATAGATAAATAATAAGCCTTGGCCACCACTATCGACTACACCGACTTCTTTTAATACTGGTAAAAGATCAGGTGTTTTAGCCAACGCACGTTTTGCACCTTTCACAACGGCCTGCATTACTTCGATACAGTCGTCGGTTTCTTTTGCTTTGCGTTCACCAGAACGGGCAGCTTCACGAGAAACAGTCAGAATTGTACCTTCTACAGGTTTCATCACTGCTTTATAAGCAGTCTCCACACCGTGCGTAAACGCTGCTGCTAAATCTTTTGCGTTCAACGTTTCAACATCCGGAATTTGTTTAGAAAAGCCACGGAATAATTGTGATAAGATAACACCAGAGTTCCCTCTAGCACCCATCAATAATCCTTTTGACAGAATTGTTGTTAGTTCTCCGACTTTTTCAGAGCGAGAATCGGCTACAGCCTTCGCTCCACTCGTCATAGATAAGTTCATATTTGTTCCTGTATCGCCATCTGGCACAGGGAAAACGTTCAATGAGTTGACATACTCTGCATTCACATGCAAACGACTCGCACCAGCCTGAACCATCTCTTGGAACTGACTTGCACTGATTTCTGTTACATTCACCTAAAAAATCCTCCTTTGAGATTCCTGTTGCATAGAAAAGCGAAACGAACCGCTTAGCCCTCGAACAAATTAGGAAAATGCAGGAAAGATGCTTTTTGTCTTTTCGGCATTTTATCTATTTGTTGAGAGGTCTGGTTCGTGGAGCTAGATCAATAAAAAGTGGAACAATCACGTCCAGCCAAACTTCAAAAAAGTAAATCGCTAAATCATTGCTAACAGCTGGCTACCTAGTCAGGCAACACACGAACACCTTGCACAAATACGTTGACTGAATTAGCAGTCACACCTAATAGTGTTTCAAGGTTGTACTTTACTTTTTCTTGGACATTACGAGATACTTCTGAAATTTTTGTTCCATAACTTACGATTGTATATACGTCGACCGCAACGCCATTTTCTTCTTGTCGCACGACCACGCCTTTAGAATAATTTTCTTTGCGCAAAATGCCATTTAAATTATCTTTGATTTGGTTTTTACTAGCCATACCGACGATTCCGTAGATATCTGTCGCAGCACCGCCAACTACAGTGGCAATAACCTCATTGGTAATCTCAATGGTGCCTGCTGGTGTTTTGATTTTTACAGCCATTGATGAAAGCCTCCTTAAAGAGCACAATTGCCCTATTTTCTTCTATAATATTTTAACATAGCCGTACCTCAATGAAAAGGAACTTATCTAGATAATTATAGAGCGTCTCATCTAATTTGCCAATAATTGTATAATTTACATCGTTTCAGGGGAAATGTCAAACTGATTTGAAAACCCCCTTGCAAAAAACTGTTTTCTATGATAAATTAAGTTAGTATGAGCTGAAAATCATCGCTCCGAGATCAAAGCAAAGGAGGAAACTAAAAATGGCAAAAGTATGTTACTTTACTGGTCGTAAGACAAGCAGCGGCAATAACCGCTCACATGCAATGAACGCTACTAAACGTACTGTTAAACCTAACTTGCAAAAAGTTCGTGTATTAATAGACGGTAAACCTAAAAAAGTTTGGGTGTCAACTCGTGCTTTGAAATCTGGTAAAATCGAGCGTGTTTAATAGAACGTCATCAAAAAGCTGAACGGCATGCCGTTCAGCTTTTTTTATTTATCATCGCGACTTTGAATCACAGCAATCATTCCTGTATCAAATGAAAACCCAGCCGTTTCTCCTATAAATTCATTACTTGCGTAAGAAGTAGGAATCGCAACATTCACATGATCTAGTGTATATTTACTATCTGTTAACGTCAGGTTTTTAACCGGTGTTAAACAACAGTAAGCTAAATAATCCATCTTTGTTTCTTTTTTTATCACATATTCCCCTGGAAGATAATACGCGATACTATTTTGATGATCTTTTACTTTTATTTGATGGGCAAACGCTTGAAAACGGGGTTCAAATGGCAACCACAAATTGGCTAAAAAGTGATCCAAACGACCACCTGTTGCGCCGATGATCATGATTTGTGCCTCTGGGAATTTTTTGATTGCAAGCGCCAAAGCTAGTTGTGTATCTGTATCATCTTTTTCTGCTTGTGCTTTAACTAGTTCTTTGGCTTGTTTTCGAACGATCTGCTGTTCATCATTCGTTAAAGAGTCAAAATCTCCCACTGCCAAATCTAATGACCAGCCCTGTTCCAAAATATATAAGCTGCCTCGATCGATTCCCACAAAATAATCAAAATCTACCGAGTCAAACTGCGGCCACTCCTTTGGCGAACCGCCTGCCACAAGAAGAATTTTCATTAATCCAACACAGCTCTCAACGCGTCGATCCGATCTTTAGGACTTTCTGAATCATAGATATATGAACCTGCTACAAACACATTTGCACCCGCTTCTTTACAACGTTTCGCAGTTTCTGGAACAATTCCACCGTCCACTTCAATATCATAAGTATAGCCTTTTGTTTCTTTCCACTCTTTTAACTGAGCGATTTTGTTCAAAGAACTTTCTATGAATGATTGTCCTCCAAATCCTGGGTTCACTGTCATAATCAAAACTTGATCAACTAAATCCAGTACATATTCGATCGCAGACAAAGGGGTCCCCGGATTGATCACAACACCCGACTTCACTCCTGATGCATTGATCATTTGGATAGCACGATGGATATGTGTCGTTGATTCTGCATGAACAGTAATAATATCTGCTCCAGCTTTCGCAAATGCTTCAATGTAATTTTCTGGCTGAACAATCATCAAGTGAACATCCAGTGGTAACTTAGTCACTGGTCGAATCGCTGAAACCACGTTAGGTCCCAAAGTAATGTTAGGGACAAATTGACCATCCATTACGTCCACATGAATATAGTCTGCTCCTAATTTTTCGACTAACTGAATATCTCTTTCTAAATTGGCAAAATCGGCACTTAAAATCGATGGTGCTAGTTTCATTGAAGCCACTCCTTTTATTTTTTTAGGTCTGTTTACTCGCTGACACTACGTCAGTAGGTTACATAACTATGAATAGTGATACTCATTCTATGCTAAGTCAGTTCTATTTTTTCTTATATATTGGTCTGCGATTTTCAATTTCTAGTAAAAACTGCAGATAGTTATCATAACGCGTCTGAGCAATTGCTCCTGATTCTACGCGTTCTTTCACTTCACAACCTGGTTCTTTACGATGCATACATTCACGAAACTTACAGGAAGATGAGGCTTCTACAAATTCGGGAAATTGTTTTGGTAACTCTGTTGTTTCCATTTCTAAAAAGTCAATGGAACTAAATCCTGGTGTATCTGCAACTAAGCCATCATATAGCGGTAAAAGTTCCACGTGTCGGGTCGTATGCTTTCCTCGACCTAATGATTCAGAAATTTCATCCGTCGCTAGTTGTAAGTCAGGAGAAATTTTATTTAATAAAGTGGATTTCCCTGCACCTGATTGCCCCATAAAAACAGTCAAGCGTTCAGGGAAAAACTGCTCCAAAGTCCGAACTGCTTCTTCATCATTGGCCTTTGTTGCAGCAATCACAGGATAACCGATTTCTTCATAAACTTTTTTGACCTCTGCTACACTCACTGATTCTGTTCCAGCTAGCAAATCGACTTTTGTTAAATAAATGATTGGGGCGATTTTTTTGTCTTCTAGTGTGACTAAAAAGCGATCCATTAGATTGTACGAAAAATTAGGTTCGATCATGCTCATAACGATGACTCCTTGATCTACATTCGCCACAGGTGGGCGCACCAATTCGTTATGTCTTGGAAAAACTTCAAGCAAATAGCCATCGGTTGGGTTATCGCTCTCAAACATGACTTCGTCGCCAACCAACGGGGTGATTTTTCGATTGCGAAAATTCCCTCGGGCTCTCGTTTGAAATGTTGCACCATCTGCATAAATGTAGTAAAACCCACTTAATGCTTTTCTGATTTGACCTTTCAGAAATGCCACCTCCTCGTTTCTATTGGTTCCATTTTACCATAGGTTGAAGAAAAGCTAAACGCAGGGCTAGATAAATCGCTTTTTCACATAAAAAAAGTGATTAAGACGTTGTTTATCTTAATCACTTTATGGTACTTATTTAATTAGCCCCATCATTGGTTGGGTCATTTGTAGTTGAGAAATTGACGGTAACAGACGTCCCTTTTGCAACACTATCACCAACACTTGGTGAAATACTGGTTACTTTTCCTTTTGACGTATCCCCAGAGCCTTCTACATACTTCAAGCCAGCACCTTCAATTTGAGCCTTAGCCTCAGCTGAAGAAAGTCCTATTAAATTTGGGATACTCACATTACTTGGTCCTGTGCTAACTTTTAGCGTAATTTTACCATTTTTAAGATCAAATGTTGCACCTGCACCTGGATCTTGTGAAATAACAGTTCCTTTAGGCAAATCGCTAGCTTCATCTACCCTTGAGATTTGGTTCTCTTTTATCCCTAAATTAATCAACGCATTTACTGCGTTATCGTACGTATAATTTTCTGCATAACTACCTAAAACAACTGTACTTGATTCAGAACTAGACGTTGTTGTTTTATCTGGTCCAGAACTTACGGTTAAGGTAATTTTCCCCTTTTTAGGATTAAACGGATTCCCTGCAGCTGGATTTTGAGCCATCACTAAGTCTTTTGCTACTGTATCACTTGGTTTATCCACTCGAGTAATCTGATTTTCTTTGATTCCATAACTCAACAACTCAGTCACCGCATTATTGTAGCTGTAGCCTAAACTTGCGTAATCAGCTAAATAGATATCTTCCGGTCCTTCACTAACAATTAATGTGATTTCATCTGTTTTCGGATCGACTTCTTCACCTTGTTCTGGTGTCTGACTGATGACTTTGTCTTCGTCTACTTTAGAATCTGTTTCCTTTGTAATTTTGATTTGACTCTCTTTGAAACCTAATTTACCTAATGCTTCGATAGCATCTTTATAGTCTTCTCCAACATAATCATCAAGCTTGATTTTCTTGTTCCCAGAGCTTATATAAAGTTCAATTTCACGATTTTTTTTCACTGTAGAATCTATAGCCGGGTCTGTTTTAACGACTTTTCCTTCAGCGATTGAGTCATCTGGAATTTCTTTCGTCGTCTCTTTAACTTTCAGTCCAGCATCTTCTAACATCTTACGTGCCTCAGACTCCGTCTTATCTTCTACATTAGGAATCTTGACTTCGCCACTACCTTGTCCTGCTAAAAAGACACCGCCACCGATAATCAAACCTAAAACTAATAAAATGATCAGAAAGATTAAAGGTTTCTTTGTCTTCTTTTTCACCTCTACTTGCGGGTCGGTTTCTTCTGGTTCATTTTGTTCTTCTGATGGTGTTTCCATCGAATTGAAGGAAGACGGCATCGCCATGTCATCAGTGATTGGCGTTAAAATTTTGGTCTCGCCCATCAAACCCGTTGGTTGCCACTTGGGCTCATTCCAACGGTTTGCAGCCAATACAGTATATAAATCACGCGACATCTCTTCGGCCGTTTTATAGCGGTCAGCTGGGTCTTTGGCTGTTGCATGTAAAACCACATTTTCCAATGATTGCGGAATATTAGGGTCAAACATTTTAACAGAAGGCATCTCTTCTTGAAAATGCTTCAACGCAATTGTAACAGCTGATTCACCATCAAATGGTACATTGCCTGTCAGCATTTCGTATAAAATAATCCCCACCGCATAAACATCAGACTGATTAGTCGCCATACTACCGCGAGCTTGTTCTGGAGATAAATAGTGAACAGATCCTAACATGGTATTGGTTTGCGTGATTGAGGTTTCCGTTAACGCAATGGCAATCCCAAAATCGGTGATTTTTACAACGCCGCTTTCATCCATCAAAATATTTTGTGGTTTTAAATCTCTATGAATGATTCTATGTTCGTGAGCGAGTGAAACAGCTGATAAAATTTGTTCCATGATATCAACGATTTTTGCATATGGAATGGGGTATTGGGTCTGGATAAACCGTTTTAGATCCATTCCTTTAACATACTCCATCACTAAGTACTGCAACCCATCTTCTTCACCTACATCATAGACACTAACGATATTGGGATGAACCAATTCAGTCGCAGCTAAGGCTTCTCTTTGAAACCGTCGAATAGCTGCTTGATCATTTTGGAAGTCAAAACGAAGGACTTTGACGGCTACGTCACGATCCAAAATCAAGTCATGCGCTAAAAAGACATTGGCCATTCCACCGCTACCGATATTGCCAATAATATGATATCGACCATTCAATTTTCTGCCGATCTCGATCATTGGTCTTCCTCCTTCTGTTCATCAAAATGGATCACGAGGACAGTTATATTATCTGCGCCCCCTGCTTCATTGGCTGTCGTAATCAATGTTTCAACTTTTTCATTTAATGGTTTTTCTGAAAGTAAAATAGTCAAAATATCTTCTTCTGACACCATATTTGTTAATCCGTCTGAGCATAGTAAAATATAGTCATCCGGCACCCAGAGATGATTCGCTACATCCACTTCTACCATTCTAGGCATCCCTAATGAACGTGTTAAAACATTTTTTCTTGGATGATTTGCAGCCATTTCACGTGTGATTTCTCCAGATTTAACTAACTCATTAACCAAGGAATGATCTTCTGTCAGTTGGCGTAATTGATTATTGCGAACCAAATAAGCTCGACTATCACCAATATTAGCCAATACAAATGACTGGTCCAACAACACTGCGCTAACAATAGTCGTCCCCATTCCTACATATTCAGGTCGAGATTGACCTTTTTCGTATATCATTGTATTTTCGTCTTGGATTTCTTTGATTAGCCATTGCGCTGCCTTTTCCGGTGTATCGATAAGACTTTCTTGCCAACGCTCCCCAAGATTATTGACCGCCATCTGGCTTGCAACATCCCCTGCCTGATGACCACCCATTCCATCCGCTAAGATAGCTAAAGAAACTCCTGTCTGGTTCTCAAATAGACCAGCATAATCCTGGTTGGTATTTCGTTTTCTTCCGACATCTGTTTGAAAATTGATTTCCACTATGCTTCACCTCGTTTAACAAACTTTCTGCATACAGCAGATAAAGAATCCATCCGTCCCTAATTGATGTGGGTATAATGTGAGCATTTGCTCCTGGATAGAAGGCTGAACTGCCTCACTAACACTTACATCGATTCTTTTAAATTCTGGATGCTTCTCTAAAAATGCTGCAACTACTTCCTGATTCTCTTCTTCGGCAATCGTACATGTGCTATAGACCATTATACCGTATTGTTTCAATGTTTGGGCAACACTTTCTAGAATTTCTAATTGAATTTTAGGCAGTTGTTCGAAATCTTGTGCTGATTTATTGTATTTAATGTCTGGTTTACGACGCATCAACCCCAAACCTGAACAAGGTGCATCCACTAAGATTCGATCAAAGTATTCAGCAGGGAATTCTTCTCCTACTTTGCGTGCATCTAATTTTTCAGTATCCACAACATCCTTCACGTGTAGACGTTCTGCATTTTGTTTGATCAATTTGATTTTATGGTCATGAATATCCAAAGACTTCACACGGCCACCTTGTGAAGCATCAAGAAACGTTGCAATATGAGTTGTTTTCCCACCTGGTGCGGCGCAGGCATCTAAAACGACATGATTTTTTTCGATTTGCATTGCTGGCGCAACTAGCATAGAGCTCTCGTCTTGAATCGTCAGCTTACCCGCATCAAACAAATAATTTCCTGCAAGAAACCCTTTATCTGCAACCACACCATACGGTGAAACTTGACTGGCAGAGGCTTCAATGTGATCTTTTTGTACTTCTTCCAACGCATCAGAGATACTGATTTCACGAGTATCGACACGGCCACTGACATGACTTTTTTCAAAAAGTGATAAGCCTAATTTTCTCGTTTCATCCATGCCCATTTGTTTGATCAGCTTTTCCGTCAACCATACTGGCATACTGATTTCAACTGACAAACGTTCGACTGGATCTTTGATAGTCTCTAAACTTGGAGCCCCTTCACGTTGAAAGGCACGAAGCACACCGTTAACAAATTTACCGATTCCAACATTTCCTCTATGTTTTCCAATTTCTACTGCTTCATTAATGATGGCATGATCCGGAATTTTATCTAAAAATACTAACTGGTAAATCGACAAACTAAGTAAGTTTTTTACCCAGCTGTCTACTTTTTTAGGGTTGGTAATAAATGGTGTCAAATAATACTCAAGTAATAACTTACGACTGATTGTACCATAGACAAGCTCCGTGAATAAACGGCTGTCTTTTTCTCCTAAAGCAGATTTGTTGATCATTTCATTTAATAATAAATTTGAATAAGCGCCACCGTTATCCACACGCTCAATTGTTCTTAGCGCTACATAGCGAACAGAACTCTTTACTCTTGCTGGTATTTTTTTCCCCATATTGATTAGCCCACCTTATCTGATTCTGCAACTGTTTTACCGACGCCATTTAAGAAATCTTGAATGAATAACTTTCCTTTACCAGACGGCTGAATCTTATTGATAGAAAGAACCGTTCCTTCTCCGCAGGCAATCCATAATTCTTTTTTACTGCGCTTGATGATTGTGCCAGGTACAGCCTCTGTTGTTTCTTCTAAAGGTGTGACTTCCCATAGCTTCCAGTTGATTTCGTTGTATATTGTAAACGCCGTTGGCCATGGGCGCATACCACGGACTTGATTGTCGATTTGTTCTGCTGTTTTATTCCAATCAATACGCTCTTGTTCTCTTGTAATATTCGGAGAAAAGGTTACTTGACTCTCATCTTGCGGAATCGGTGTGATGTCATTTGCTAACAGTTTAGGTAAAGTCTCTAGCAGCAACTCTTTCCCAACGACACTTAGTCGATCAAACATCGTCCCTACATCATCTGCTTTAGTGATTGGGATTGCTTTTTGGGAAAGAATATCTCCCGCGTCCATTTTCTTCACCATTTCCATGATTGTGGCACCTGTTTCTTTTTCTCCTTCAATGATCGAATAATGAACTGGGGCGCCTCCGCGGTATTTCGGTAATAGTGACGCATGAACATTGATAGCGCCAAATTCAGGTGCATTTAAAATCTTTTCTGGTAAAAATTGACCGAAAGCGGCTGTCACAATTAGATCTGGTGCAAGTTCGATGATTTTTTCCATTTCAGGTGAACCTGAGATTTTTTCTGGTTGTAACACAAGTAAGTTATGTTTTAGGGCCGCTTCTTTCACAGGTGTTGGTGTGATTACTTTTTTTCGTCCAACTGGGCGATCTGGCTGAGTGACAACGGCTTGGATGTCATAACCATTTTCGATCAGTCCTTCTAAAATCGGCACTGAAAATGCCGGTGTTCCCATAAAAATTAATTTAGTCATCTAAATGTTCCTCCATATATGCCTCTAACTCTTCCGGTTTGATTGGGTCAATGATTTTATCAATAAATAGTTCACCATTTAGATGATCGATTTCATGTTGAAACGCTCTGGCAAGATAGCCATACGCTGTTACTTCGATTTCGTCTCCTTCACGATCAAAATAGCGAACTGTTACTTCATCTGCTCGTTCGACTGTGCCATACGTTTCTGGGATACTTAAACAACCTTCCACATCAATGTCACTGCCTTTGCGCTCAATGATTTCAGGATTGATCAATTCAAATAAACCTGTTTCTTCATCCACTTCTACAACTGCAAGCTGAAGATTTTTGCCGATTTGAGGGGCTGCTAGACCAATTCCATCGTGAGCAATCATCGTTTCGTACATGTCTTCTAAAAGAGTGATCGTTTCATCTGTGATCATCGTTACTGGTTTTGCTTTTTGTTTCAGACGTTCATTAGGGTGTATTAATATAGGATAGCGCATAAAGTTTCCTTTCTTTTATAAGGTTGAATCGCTTATATAAAATTCATCGGCTCAGCATCAATCGATAATTTCAACCCATGTGCTGTTGCTCTTTGAGTGTCGGTCAGTATTTTTTTCAAGATATTTTGTAAATTAGGTTCGTTTTTATATTTAATGATTACTTGATAAAAGTAACGATTATTGACCCGCATGATGGCGTTCGGTGTTGGCCCAAGTAAAATACTTTGATCAGATAATCCTTCTTTTAGCTCTTTGACGATTTCAAACATCTGCTTAGCCGCTTGATTTTCTTCTGGATGGCTCGCTGTGATTTGTACCGTAAAGAAAAATGGCGGGTAGTCTCCACGATGCCGGACGTACATTTCTTTTTGGTAAAAGTCTTCATAATCCTGTGCTTTGGCTAATTGGATCGCATAATGTTCTGGATTAAACGATTGAATGATGACTTCTCCAGGTTTTTCTGCTCTTCCTGCTCTTCCGCTGACCTGAGTTAATAACTGAAACGTTCGTTCACTTGAACGGAAATCTGGTAAATTAAGTGCCGTATCCGCATTTAAAACACCAACTAGCGTTACATTGGGAAAATCCAGCCCTTTCGCGATCATTTGTGTTCCTAGCAGAATATCTGCTTCATGATTACCGAAAGCTGTCAAAATTTTCTCATGAGCTCCCTTTCGCCTTGTTGTATCCACATCCATTCGCAAAACACGACTGTCAGGAAACAAAGCTTTTAGCTCTTCTTCCACCTTTTGTGTCCCAGTTCCATAATAACGGATTTTATCTCCGCTACAGTTCGGGCAATGATAAGGAATTCGTTCTTCATGGCCGCAATAATGGCATTTCATCGTTTTCGTATCCATATGAAGCGTCAATGAGATATCACAGTTTGGACAAGGTAAAACATACCCGCAATCTCGGCACATTACAAAAGAGGAATAACCTCTACGATTCAATAACAGAACACTTTGTTCCTTCTTAGCCAAACGATCTTGAATTTTTTCTTGAAGTGCTACCGAAAAAGAGGAGGTGTTTTTATTTTGAAGTTCTTCACGCATGTCTACCACATCAATTGTTGGTAATGTTGCAGTTTGATTGGCTCTTTTCGATAATACTAGTCGTTCATACACCTTTTTTTGTGCCCGTGCTCTGGTCTCTAATGAAGGGGTCGCACTCCCTAAAACCACTGGACAATGATGGTAAGCCCCACGCCAGATTGCCAAATCTCGTGCATGATAACGCGGTGTTTCTTCCTGTTTGTAACTTGCTTCGTGCTCTTCATCGATAATTACAACACCAAGATTTTCTAAAGGAGCAAAAATAGCAGAACGGACACCCACTACGACTTGTGCTTCACCCCGTTCGATTTTACGCCACTCATCGTATTTCTCCCCTTGTGACAAAGCGCTATGCATCACCGCTACTTGCTCTCCAAACCGGCTTTTAAAACGATGAACCATCTGCGGCGTCAACGAAATTTCCGGTACTAGCATCATGGCCGTTTTCCCTTGATTTAAAACTTCAGCGATTACTTGGAGGTATACTTCGGTTTTTCCACTACCAGTGATTCCTTCCAGTAAATATGTTTTGCTTATCCTTTGATTCATGGAGCTTAGAATTTTTTCTACCGCGTTTTGCTGCTCATTGTTTAAGGCTAGCGCTGTCGTTTTTTCAAAGGTATGATCCGCAAATGGATCACGATAGGCTTCCGCTTCCACGAACGTTAACCACTGTCTATTCGCCCCATCATTTAACACCGCGGTACTAAATCCTAGTTCTTTCATCTCTTTGACCGTGGTCATTTTTTCTAACCCTAATTGCTGCAAATAATTGATTAGCAGTTCTTTTTTTTGTGAACCTTTTCTAAGCTCCAGACGCGCCTCTTCCAATTGCTCAAAGTCTTTCAATGCTTGAATGTAACGGATCATTTTCACTCGATTTCGTGTATTCACTTCGTAACGGATATCGACTTTTTGCTGTTTTCTCAGTTGCATTAATTGCGGTAAAATATTTCGAGTCAACGCATCTTCCCAAGCGATTTCGTTTAATCCATAAAACAATTCCTCTTGTAGTGCTTCCTCTAATTCATCTGTTAAATATATGTATTTGCTATAATCTGCACGCATTACGCTAGGCAACATAGTTTGTAGGCAAGTGATTTTAAACGCAAATGTTTTTTCTTTCATGTAATCTGCCAACTCCAACAATTCAGTATTGAGAACTGGTTTTAAATCTAAAACAGAAAGAATTTCCTTCCATTCAAACTTTTGAGCTGTTATCACTTCTTCAGAAACATCCTCTATCGCTAAAACAAAGCCTTGAAGATGCCGATTTCCATTCCCGAAAGGAACTTCCACCCGCATGCCGACTGTTAATTGTTCTTCTAAATTAAAAGGAATCAAATAAGTAAAGGGTTGGTCTGTCTGCATCGTTGGGACATCAACAATCACTTGCGCCGCTTTTCTCATAAACATTCCTCCATTCTGTATTTATTGAATTATGCCATTACTAGATGATCTGCTCAGCTTTTCTTTGCCTATTGTACTAAAGAATCAAGCATTTGTCTTGTTCCTCTGATTTCTGTTACCAAAAATTAAAGCAGATGTTCATTGTTTGGTTTCTAAACATATAAAAACTGAGATGAAACCTTAACATAGTTTCATCCCAGTTATATATATGTTATAGACTTTTTTCTTCGCGAATACGATTTTCAAGTTCTTTTTGTTCTTGTTCGTGTCTCATTTTTTGTTCTTCTTTTGCCATACGCATTCTTTCGCGTTTTTCTTCTGGACGAGGATCATTGATCACTGTTGCAGCATCGATTTCTTCTAGTGCTTGGCCTACACTTTTTACAGATTCAAAACCTTCTAGTGTTGGTTGTGCACCTTCGTCTAATTCGTGAGCGCGTTTGCTTGCTAAGATAACAAGCGAATATTTTGATGGTACTTCTTTTAACAATGAGTCAATAGATGGTTTTAGCATCATAAGGCTACATCTCCTTCAACATTTTAATATAGTTACCAATTACTCGATCAACGCGAAAATGTTCACTCGCGATAATTTCTTTGATTCGTTTCACTGCCAATGGTACTTTATCATTCACAACAGCATAATCATATAATGCCATCATTTCGATTTCTTCGCGAGCCACACGCATTCTTTCTTCAATCACATCATGATCGTCAGTACCCCGACCCACGATTCGTGATTTTAGTTCAGATAAATCCGGTGGTGTTAGAAAAATAAATACGCCGTCCGGCACTTTTTCTTTCACTTGCTCGGCTCCTTGGACTTCGATTTCTAAAAAGACATCTTTTCCTTCATCAAGCGTTTGGTTAACGTAAGAAAGCGGCGTTCCGTAGTAGTTCCCTACATATTGCGCATACTCTAACATTTCACCAGCTTCGATCATTGCTTCAAATTCTTCTTTTGTGCGGAAGTAGTAATCGACTCCTTCTACTTCGCCTTCCCGCATCTTACGGGTAGTCATAGAAATTGAGTACTGAAAATCATTCTCTTCACTATCAAAAATTGCTTTCCGTACTGTTCCTTTACCGACTCCGGAAGGACCTGATAGTACAATTAATAACCCACGCTCTGACATGATGACTTCCTTTCGTTAAAAGCTGAATGAAGCTGATTAGTTCTGACTGAAAAATAGGGAAAGTAGATCGTGCCGTTCTTTGGCACTAGCAACTTTCATCTTTTTTCCGAAGAACTGGCTCATAAAGCTAAATAATTTAAAAGCTGAACGACCCTGTTTCGTAAAGCTAGATAAGTTAATAAAGTATTAGTTCTATAATGCACTTTTTTTCAGTAATTTTCAAGGCTTTACTGTAGAATATTGTCAAAAAATGAATATACTTTTCTATTTAGGTATCGAATAAAATCATTTTATATGGTGAAGTCTAATTTCCATTCTTGCATTTCATTCTATCCCCCTCATTTTATTTGATTTACTAGCTGTCAAAATTGTTACCTCTGTTACAAAATTATTTGCAAAAAAAGTATATACTTTACCAATTTTTCAAGTAAAATAGAGTTAATATGTACTTTTATACTTTAGCAACTGCATCACCCACAGAAATTAATGTATAAAAAACGAAGGGATTTAAATCTATGTTCACAAGAAACACACCTTTAAAAATAATTAGTTTTCTTCTGCTGGCTGCTTGTATTTCATTCGGGAGTTTTATTCAGACAAGTTATGCAGAAGAACATCTAATGGACTTTGCAGAAAAATCTGGTTTTCCCGTCAAAGAAGCCTACCGTCCCAAAGCCTCGATCGTAATTGATGCTGACTCTGGTCAAATTTTATGGGAGGAACAACCTGATTTATCGTGGAGTCCTGCAAGTATCGCTAAAGTCATGACGATGTATTTAGCCTTAGAAGCAATGGAACAAGGTAAATTCACTTTAGACACTACTGTTACTGCAACGGAAAAATATGTGAATATCTCTCAAATCTATGCCTTAAGCAACAATAAGATTGCTCTTGGCGTTGACTATCCTGTTCGTGACTTGTTTTCAATGGTAGCAGTCCCCTCCTCTAATGTTGCCACACTGATGCTGGCAAACCTAGTTACTGATAATGATGAAGCTGGTTTCATTCGCAAAATGAATGAAAAGGCAGCAGAATTAAGTATGACAAATACAACATATTTTAACTGTAGCGGTGCCCAAATTCGCGCCTTTGATGGATTATATGAAGCACCAGGTATCGATCCAGACGGCGATAATAAATCAACTGCTAGAGACTTGGCTATTTTGACTTATAATTTAATTAAAAAATACCCTGAGGTTTTACAGTTCACTAACAAGCCCGTTGTGACCACGATGGAAAATACACCCTATGCTGAGACGTTTGAAACTTACAATTACTCATTACCAGGTGCAAAATATGGCTTTGATGGAGTAGATGGATTAAAAACAGGATCAAGTCCAACTGGTGGCTTTAATTATATCGCTACAGCAAAAAAAGGCGATACTCGACTAATTGAAGTTGTTTTGGGCGTGGGTGATTGGTCTGATCAAGAGGGAGAATATGAACGCCATCTTGCTGGAAATGCAATTTTGGAGCATGCTTTCTCTACTTATGAGTACAAAAAGTTGCTTTCTAAAGGATCAAATAAGATCAATGGAAAAAAACTTATTTTAGATCAAGATTTTTACGGATTTGCTAAAAAAGAGACCGAACCTAGTTTTACATTGACTGATGGAAAATTATCTTTAGCCAATGAATACGGTCAAGTATCTCCGAACATCCCTGCTAAAAGTGTTCAGTACAGAGAAGTTAGCGAAAAAGGATCCACAGACAAGCCCGTTAAGATAGAAAAAAAGAAGGCTGTCCAACTTTCATCTACAAAAAAAGAAGGTCATAACTATTTGGCCATCGGTATCCTAGCTGTTTTCGGCTTACTACTGCTAATTCTTTCAAGAGTATTTAAGAAAAGAATCGCTGGTGTTAGAAGAGGTAGCCGCAAAGCCTCGACTCCAATGACCCGTTTGCTATTTAGTTTAGGAATTTTGTCTATTCTTTCGGCAGTTGGCCTGTTTATCTTTTTCTAAAAACCAAGAGGTTGGGACAGAATGATGTGTTTAACTCCGAGAAATAAGAAGGAATTTACGAAAATTGCTCTTCAAATTTTTGTGGATTTCGGCTTATTTCCGAAGGAGTTGCTTCTTCGCCCACCGTTTATTCGGTTACTAAGAGCCTGAAACATACCCTTTTTAGTTATGTCCCAGGCTCATTAGATTATTACTTCTCTTAAAATCCCATATTCGATAAAGTATTCACAACGCCCATAATTTCATCATGGCGTTTGATTTTTTTATCCACAGGCCCATCCACTTCTTCAACGTCCACTCGGACTACGAAACGACGGTTTAATGTCACAAACGCCTCTTCATTCACACGAATGTTGAAAACATCATCTGTAAATGACATACAAGCATCTTCCCAAACATCAAACGGCTCTTTATCAGAAATGATTTCTCTTTTGACCACAGATTTCCCGCTTAATTCATGGAACGTTACATCGTAATACTTTGACATACTTATTCACCTCTTCGCTTTCTTCTCTCTAATTATAGCTTTAAAACCTAGAATCACAAACTATTTTCTATTATTCGACATTTTGAATCTGTTCACGAATTTTTTCGAGCATCGTTTTCATTTGAACTACGATGTTTTTGATCTCAATGGGACTGGATTTGGACCCGATCGTATTGACCTCTCGGTTCATCTCTTGAATCAGAAAATCTAATTCCCGACCCACTGGTTCTGACTGCGTCAATAATTCTTGCAGCTTCTCAACATGAATCTCTAAACGATCTAATTCTTCATGGATATCCCCTTTTTCAAGTAAGATTGCTAACTCCGTCAACAAACGAGTTTCATCAACTTGGCTACCTAGCCAATCATTTAACTTTGCTTCAAATTTTTCGCGATAATCCTTTTCATAAATATCTACAAAACTTTTTAACTCCATCACCAACGCTATGAAATCTTGACAATAAGTTGCTAGAACCTGTTGAATCTTTTGACCTTCCTGCAAACGACTCGCATCGATTCGCATAACCGCTGTTTTCACGCACTCTAGAACTAATAAACCAAATGTTTCGTCTGCTTCTTGTTTTTCTGTGACCTCAACATAGTCTGAATTATTAAGCAATTGATTGATATTTTGCGCAGCATCAAATTCAGCTTGGGGATAATTAGCTGTTAATTCTTGTTGAATCTCTCCCAACAATTGATGAATGAGATTCCAATGAACTAACACTTCTTTATTACTGCTACCAGTTTGTTTGATATTAATATAGGCCTCTATCCGACCGCGCTGTATTGTCTCTTTCATTAATTGGCGAATAGCCATCTCGTGAGGATTCACCTCTTTTGGCATCCGTAACTGAATATCTAAAAACCGTTGATTGACACTCTTGATTTCAACATCAATTTGATACGTGTCATTTAAAAATGTTTCTTTTCCAAAACCAGTCATACTTTTCATCGACAGGGTGTCCTCTCTACATTGATTTTATTGCTTTAGACAAGATCTCAAATTCTTCATTCGTCAGGGTGATTCCTTTGCCCATTTTTTCGTGATCAGCAGACCAATCTCTTAAATCAAATTTTGGTGGACGACCATTCCAACTAACTAAATTGAATTCTTTGCGCCAACCTTGCGTATTTTCTGATAATACGGCAATTTCTTCTACGATTTCATATGAAAATTCTTGTTTCATTCTTTATCCGCTCCTTGTAGTATAAATTCTTTCATTAAAATTTGTAGCGTTTGAGTTGGTAATTTATCTAATAAAAAAGCCAAACGCTGTGGTTTTTCCTTCTCATCTGCATTCAGTAAGTTATTCATTAATGATAACTGTTGTTTGTCAGAAAGTAAAAAGTAGTCTTCATAATATTTCTTTAGCCATTCTTGGAGAGAAATCATCCCGATCGTATCCACCAATTCAACCTTCATTTGTCCGCTTTGCTGAAGAGTTTCTACTAATTCTTGAAGCTTATATAGCTTAGAAGCAGAGATTTCCTGATTCTTTGCTAATAACTCAACCAAAACCAACCCAATATTTTCAGTATACACCCTGTCTTTATAAACTTTACGCAATTTTTTACAGATTTTATTTTTTTGTTCGGTAGAGTTCCATAATTTTATTTGATACGTGTATTCAATGTAAGCAAAAAACTCACGTTGGAATGTCTCAACATTCTTCAGAGTTTCATCAAACGTATACCAGTGTCCTAAATAGTTGCGCCCGATAGCTTTCATTGTTTCTAAATAACCTAACTGGATGTTTTGGGTCGAACGAGCTCCGTCAAATAAAAGAACTGCTCCCATAGACCACGATGATTGGATATTCAGCACCGTTGCCGTTGTTGGGATTTTGATTGGCTTTGTTATTCCTGGGCCTTTGACATCGACTACGATGCATTCTGTCGCTCCTTTTTGTAGCGCAATATCAACTGGGATATTATTCCGATAACCGCCGTCTACATAATATTTCCCATCAATCTGAGTGGCTGCCATAGCTGGAAAAAAAGAAGCAGATGCCAATAACCAACTTTGCCAGCGCTCACTTTGACATGTATTGAAGTGAATATCTTTTTCTTGTAAATTTGGTAATTCAGTGGTTACCAAATAAAAATCTAACGCAACCTGTTGCATCTTTTCTTGCGAGAAAGTATCTTTGATCAAATTTCGTAATGGTAGTGTGGAGACACCCTTTGATTGGATAGCATTGATCGTAAATGAACCGATTTGACTGACCATTCCGCTTAGTGTATCAGCTGATGCCGTCGTCGTTGGAAAAGACAATATCTTTTGCGTCTCGATTTTTTCCCACATATTTTTAGCAGCTTCAAAATCGTCTTGTAAAATCAAAGCACCATTCAAGGCACCTACAGATGTGCCTGTTATGATATTCACTGAGATGCCCAATTCTTCCAATGCTTGCCAAACACCGATTTGATATGCACCTCGAGCCCCTCCGCCACCTAATACTAGTGCCGTATTATAGCTTAACTCTTTTATACTTATTCGATCCTCATGAATCGCATATCCATATCTCAAGAAGACTTCTTGTAAATGAATCGTAAGTGATTGAGTAAAAATAAATGTGATAGTTGGTTGAAATGTTTGTTTAAAAAGGTGTTCAATCGTAAGGAAGATTGCTGACCAACTAAGCTTTACTGATTCTCTTATCAATAGGTTGGTGACGATGCCTTTTTCAACAGTCAAAAATATATATGGTTTTTTTCCTCTATAGATAACATACGCAATTCCCGAATTTTCCCGCGTTTTTTTACTAAATTCTTGTCTAGCTAAAGTATGAGTACTATAAAAAGGCAATAGTAATCGGCTTTGGGAAATCTGTTCTGATAGATCGTCCCATTGAGAAGCAACCATTTGTTCAATCTTCATTTCACATCCACCCCCGTCTTTTTAAGTATACCAAAACTACTCAAAAATTACTTTTTATTTAAAGTGTATGAAAAAGAAACAATTTTATTCGTTTTTCACGTAAAATAGAACTGTTACACTTTTGGTTTAGCATTGACTTTGCAAAAAAACGATAGTTTAATAGAAGATGGTGTTTTATTTTAGCACCCTATTTTTTCTATTTCCTAATTTAATCAACGAAACTCAGATTGCCGACCTTTTACGTTTACAATTAGCAACCGAAACTGAAACTTTCCGGCGTATCTATATAACAGAATAATTAATGACAAAGGATGTTTATATGAAGAAAAGAACTGTTTTACTGAAAATGTGCTTGCTAATATTGGTCGTAGGCTATTTTTCAGGCCTCTTTACAACTGCTAGTGCTTACGCTCAAGAAGATATTCTAACAATCACTCAAAATGCAGGGTATCAAACGAATGAATTATATAAACCAAAGGCCTCAATTGTAATCGAAGAAGAAACGGGACAGGTCCTTTGGGCAGATAATCCAGATTTAAAATGGAACCCCGCCAGTATTGCTAAGTTAATGTCTGTTTATCTTGTATTTGAAGCAATGGCAAAGGGACAATTTACGTTGGATACCACAGTGAAAGCGACAGACAACGACCAAGCGATTTCACAGATCTATGAATTAAGTAACAATTCAATCGTTTCTGGGGTCGATTACCCTGTTCGCGATTTATTGTATGCAACACTCGTACAATCATCAAATGTCGCAACGGTTATGCTAGCAAACCTTGTAACTGCCAATGATGAAGCTAAATTTATTCATATGATGAATGATAAAGCCAAAGAACTTGGTATGACAAATTCAACGTTTTACAATTGTAGCGGTGCTGAAACGGGCTCATTCAACGGTTACTACAAACCGGCAGGAATCGACCAAAATGCGGATAACGTTACTACAGCAAGAGATTTAGCTATTTTATCTTATCATTTACTGAAAAATTATCCAGATACGGTGACATACACCAGTCCAACTCAAATCACGATCATGGAAAATACACCTTATGCTGAAGTGTTAGAAAACCACAATTATTCACTACCTGGTCTTGCTTATGGTTATGACGGAGCAGACGGCTTAAAAACTGGTTCTAGTCCTACTGGCGGATTTAACTATGCAGCAACTGCCAAACGAGACAATACACGTCTAATAGAAATTGTACTAGGTGTAGGAAATTGGGAAGATCAAGAAGGGGAATTACAGCGTCATGCTTTTGGTAATGCAATTTTTGACCGAGCTTTCGCGACGTATGAGTATAAACAATTGCTTTCTAAAGGAAATAATACGATAAATAACGAAGAAATAATTTTAGAGCAGGATTTTTACGGTCTTATTCAAAAAAATACCGAACCGGCTTTCACTTTATCCGCTAATAATTTAATGATGGACAATGGACTTGCAGAAGTATCCCCTACACTCCAAACGCCAAGTGTTTCATTCAAATATGCCAAAAAATTGAAAGCTCTACAAAACTCTGTCCTTACAAATACACGTAAGAAAAAAAATGCCTTATCGACTTTTTTCGTGAATGGTTTACTCATTATTTTAGGGCTCTTATTTGCAGCCTTATCAAAATTATTTAAAAAAGGAACGAACCGCCCTAAAAAATTCAACCCTTTGTTTACTTTAGGTATCCTGTTTATTCTTACAGGGATTATTTTGAGTCTCTATACGGTCGTTATTGGTCCATGGATTTAACGAAAAAATGCAGCTCCTTCATCAGGTAGCTGCATTTTTTGATTTTACTAGAATTTTTAGTCGATTTTTACATTGATCCCTTAAAGACGCTTGCATTTTTCACAAAATAATCAACTCCAGAATAAATTGTGAATAATAGACAAACGTATAACATGATTTGATCTAATGGAAATCCAATTGCTGCGAATGGAATATTATTAATGAATAATAATATAATCGCAACCATTTGCGTTGCCGTTTTCACTTTACCTGGCCAAGCAGCAGCCATTACTTCGCCACCTTCAACTAGTA
The DNA here is from genome assembly GCF_001730295.1 of Enterococcus plantarum. Lineage (GTDB taxonomy): Bacteria > Bacillota > Bacilli > Lactobacillales > Enterococcaceae > Enterococcus_L > Enterococcus_L plantarum. The sequence continues at coordinate 82,029 of NZ_MIKA01000002.1, read as the reverse complement.
GCAAACGCAATCCAGTAACAGCTAACTCACGACATACAATGATCGCCACTACCCAAGTTGGTGCTTTTTGTTGCCCCACCAATACGATAAACGCCGTCATCACAAGCATCTTATCTGCTAATGGATCGGCAAACTTACCAAAGTTGGTAACTAACCCTCGTGCACGCGCTATCTTTCCATCTAGCCAGTCGGTAATACTTGCTACTGCAAAAATGATTGCCCCCACTAATTGAGTGACTGCTAACGATGTCCCCGCAACAGTAATCGTCCCCCAATCCATTGGTATACTAACGATGGCAATAAAAATTGGAATCATAAATATTCTAATAACGGTTAATTTATTTGGTAAATTCAATGCTTGTTACCCCTCTCTTTTCTTCTTTATTTTACGTTATCTTCTAGCCAGTGTCACTAAAAAAGACATACTTTATTTTACTTAGCTCTATTTGGTCATAGTCCCAACAAATGAGCGAGAAAAACACTTACCACGGCTGATCGTCCATCGTAAATTTTTCTCGCTCATCTATTATGAACAAATAAAACTATTCTTTTTTTATTGTGGCTGTGATTGTTCTGTTTGTGCATAAGCTAACGTTAAGTTGATATTTCTCGGGCCAATCCCAGTGTTATTTGGGTTGAAATTCGCTTCTTGACCGTCTAATTTGAATTCCATATACTCAGAAGCACCTAAACTAATGACTACTTGCGCGGTCCCAGCTGGAATATCAACAGATTTTGGCTGGCCTGGTTGGATAGTCTCTTGATAATAGTACCCATTGTCATTGTTCGCTGCTGTAGCAATATAAACACCCACCCAACAAGGTCCAGTTACAGCACTAAACTCCAGTTTACCTGGATTTGCCACATTCACTGCACTCATGTTCACTGTTACACCAGATTCATTTTCAAACTTCACTTCCGTTGGTGCTTTCGGCTCCGAAGAAGAGCTAGAACTTGACGTCTCTGTGCTACTTGAGGCAGATGCTTGACTTGATTCAGAACTTGCTTCGGACGAAGATTCTCTGATTATTTCAGAGGCTGGCGGCTGAATGATAGGTGCCGCCTGACGATCTTGCCATGTAATGTAAAAGACAACGATTGCGATTGCTAATCCAATCAAAGAAAAAATAACCGCAGGTAAGCTACGCATAAAACGTTTAGTTTGACTATTTTCATCATACATTTGCGTCCGAGACTCATCCAATGTCTCATATTGGATTTCGGTCTCTACATCTTCTGGTTCATCTATTCCATCATAAATCTCAACTAATTCATTACCATCTAATCCAACCGCACTTGCATACTGACGAATAAATGCACGTACGTAAAAAGTTCCTGGCATAGAATCAAAATCATTTTCTTCAATCGCTACTAAATAGCGTTTTTGTGTTTTAGTAATTTGCTGCAGTTCGTCTAACGACATATTTCGTTGCAGTCGTGCATCTCTTAATTTTTTTCCTATATTCACGCTGGCCACTCGTCCATCTTCTCCAGTCTTTCTAATTTATCAGTTTTTGCCTAAATCGATCAGGCGATTTTTAATTTGCAGCGTATTGATAAACAAGATAAATCACCTCTGAATAGTTCTTTATCTAACTGCTTTTTATAAGTTTAACGACTCTAATTGTCTTATGTAAAACATTTGAATAAAATAGTTGGAAGCGTCTATTCATCCAACTCTTCTAAGGATAACATAAAAAAATACTGATGAGGATAACATTTTTGAAAGTTTTTGACTAAATATTGGACTTTTTTTAGCGTACACATTCCAACTTTACTATCTGCTGACTTTTCTTATAAATGAGAAAATCAGCAGTCTAGAAAAATCAGATAATTACCACTCGATCCATTTCTACTAAATCCTCATTATTTTTTGGGATACATATAAAAACGACTCAATCCATCTTTGTTGATAAATACTTGTGCTACTCTCTTCACATCCGCTAATTGAACACTTTCAATCACTTCTGGCGTATCAAACAGTGTCGTCTCACCGTAAAGTGATTGTGAAAATTGGTTTGCGATGTACTCTAATGAATTTAACGATTGGAAATACTTACCAATCATTTTTTTCTTCAACAATGATAGATTTTCTTCTGTGACTTCAGGACTATTGTCAGCTGATAGCAGAATCTCTTCAATTCGTTGCGCTAATTGTTCAGGCTGATCACTATCTCCACCAAAATCTGCAAAGTGGAAACTACGGTCTAAGCTAAATTCATAGCCAAAACTATCATCTAGCAACCCTTCGTTATACATAGTCAAATAATTTTGTGACGTATTACCAAATAATAATTGGAAGAGCAAATTCGCTGTCGTTTTATATTTCAGCAATGCTTTGCCATCTGTTGGAACTTCATCTAACCCTTTTAAGCCAACGATAACTTTTGAACGACTGATAGCCATTGAAATAGAACTTTCTTTAATAATATCTGTCGCTGTTTCCTTGGGAAAATGACGTTTGATCGGTTCAGCTTCAGCGAATGTTTTCACCGACTGATTCTTGCGGATAAAGGCCATCATTTCTTCAGGATCCATTTTTCCAACAACAAATAATGTCATGTTGCTTGGGTGATAAAATGTATTGTAACAAGTATATAAATCTTCTGCTGTAATTTCATCAATGCTTTCCACGGTTCCTGCAATATCGATATGCAGAGGATGTTTTGGATAAAGATTGCCTAATGTCCCGAAAAATAAACGCCAGTTAGAATCATCCAGATACATTTGAATTTCTTGTCCGATGATCCCTTTTTCTTTATCGACTGTTTCTTTGGTAAAATATGGTTCTTGAACAAAATTTAATAATGTTTCTAAATTTTTCTCTACTTGATCTGTTGTTGAAAATAAGTAGCTTGTTTTCGTAAAACTTGTAAAAGCATTAGCCGAAGCACCTTGCCGGCCAAATTGTTGGAACACATCTCCATCTTCTTTTTCAAACATCTTATGTTCTAGAAAATGAGCGATTCCATCTGGTACTTTTACAAAGTCTGATTCACCGATTGGAACAAATTCATTGTCGATCGAACCATAATTCGTTGTAAATAAGCCATAGGTTTTGTTGTATTCTTTTTTTGGTAATAAATAAACAGTTAAGCCATTTTCAAGGACTTCTGTATAGAGAACTTCGTTGATTTGAGGATATTCTTTTTTATTCATCGACTTTTTCTCCTTCCAAAAAGAAAACGGCTTGTAATTGTACTAATTTTGCAACACGTTGAACATCCGCTAATGTGACAGCTTCCATTCGACGAATCCACTCATCATCTTTTAAACGAAGGTGGGGAATCAAATCATTTAAGTACTCATTTTCTAACACCGCACCTGCGTTATCTAGCGAAAGTAAATATTGATTTTTTAACATTGCTTTTGTTTGTTCAATTTCAAGATCTGTCACTTTACCTTGACGTATATTTTCTAATTCTACTGAAATCAAACGCAGAACTTGGTTGCGATTTTTACCATCGATTCCGGTCTGAACGCTTAAAAATCCTCGGAATGTATCAACACTACTAGACGCATAATAGGCTAAGTTTTCTTTTTCACGGACATTCATAAATAATTTAGAATGTGGAAATCCACCAAATACACCGTTAAAAATTTGTAGCGCAAAATAGTTTTCGTCGCCGTAATAAACATCTGTATGATAACCTAAATTCAGTTTTGATTGCGCTAAAATTTCTTGTTCAGAACGTTCTTCGATTACATTTCTAGATGGTTGTGCATAAAAAATATCTGCACTGCCAGATGCGCGATCTTCAAATGGTAATGTACTAAATAGTGCTGTTACTTCGGCTACATCCACATCTCCGAGAACAAAAATATCCACTTGGTCTTCTCGGATCATTTGTTGATGATATGCCGCAATACTTTCAGCAGTCTCTTTTTCTAAATCAGCAATCGTCCCAAAACTTGGAATTCTTTGGTCTTCAGATTGACTGAAATATAAATTTTGTAATGCCAAAGAAGAATACACTTGTTTGTCTTCTGAAATACTTTCATAGTATGCTTTTAAATTTTCTTTTTCACGTTGGAAAGTCTCTGCTTCAAACTGGCCATCATTAATATTGGGATAAAATAAAATTTCTTTTAGAAATTCTGCAGCATCTGCTAAGACATGACTATTGTCCAAATACTTATCATTAACTAAGTTCATTGAAAGGTTTAGCCAATGTAAATTCCCTTTTTTATTCACATTGATTCCAAAACTAGCACCGTATAACTCTGCTAATTTTTCGCTTAATTTCACTTGATCGGGATAGTTCAAGCTGTTAGTTTCTAGCAAACTAGATAGAAGTGTCCGTTTCGTGATTGTTTCTTTATTCAAACGCGTATTAAAACGAACCAAAATACGCACAGTTTTATATTTTTCTGTTGGAACAACATGTAAGTTGACTCCTTGTGCTAATGTGATCGGCATCTTGTCAGCTCCTCTTTGTTTTTCATCATAATAAAGTCCAGTCTGAAATACAATCATCTGGCTGCTTTTAAATGTTTTTTTAAGATTTTCTATATCCATTTAATTATAGCACAGCTCAACTGTCTTTCCTTGATGTAAGAGTCTTTCATTTCAATTTTTTTCACTTTTTCTGTATACTGAATTTGAGAAAGGGAGGTTAAACTTATGATCAAAGAATTTAAAGAATTTATTATGCGTGGAAATGTCCTTGATTTAGCCGTTGGGGTTGTTATTGGTTCTGCTTTTACTGCCATTGTGACACAAATCGTTAATGGATTGATCACACCGCTCGTTAGCTTAGTTTTCGTGTTGACTACCGGAGAAAAAAGCGCAGATGATGCATTAGGTGCACTCGTTTTTAACGTTAAAGGTGTGGCTTTCAATATTGGTGATGTGATCAGTGCTCTTATTACATTTTTAATTACAGCCTTTGTTTTATTCCTAATCGTAAAAGCTGTCAACAAGATGAAAAAGAAACCACAACCTGAAGAAGAAGAAGAGGCTGCTGGTCCAACAACAGATGATTTATTAGAACAAATCCGTGATTTGTTAGCGGCACAAAATGCTGCAAAAACTACTGGCGTTTTGAAAGAGAATATGGAAGATATTAAAAAGTAACTCTTCACGATTAGATTCACTTAATTTTGTAACTGGACTTCCCAAAAAATGCAAGTACACTCGCATTTTTTGGGAAGTTTTTGTTTATATTGAAAAAAATAAGCACGCATTATTGTGCATGACCACTTTTTAGTTAGTTTTTCCTCATATGAATATGGGGAATATCATCTTCTAAATACACATCCGAAATTGCTTCAAATCCAAAAGCCCCATAAAAATCTGTCAAATGCGCTTGCGCACCGATAACAATTGGACGATTGGGGTACTTATCCTCCACTACTTTTAACGTTTCTGCTAAAAGTTTATTTCCTAATTTTTTCCCACGATACTTAGGATTCACTATTACTCTGCCAAACGTTACTATATCTCCTTTATCGATGATTCGGGTATAGCCAACAATATCAGCTCCTTCTTGTAACCAAGTATGCCAAGCTCCCTCATCAGCTTCATCGACTTCTTGATACGGACAGTGTTGTTCAACCACAAATACAGCGATTCTTAGTTTTACAATTTCTAAAAATTCTTTAGTCGTAAGTTCTGTAAATTCTTTTACATGATACTCCATTAATGTGGCCTCCTCAGTACATTGGATAGTATAAAAATGATCCGCTTAACGATCAAATGAATAATTGTATACCATTCCATAAATTTAATATTAATACTAAAAGAATAACAAATTGAAACACTTGTGTCACTCGTTCAGAACTAATTTTTCCACTGATTAATGCTCCTATAAAACCGCCTAAAACAGCAGCTGGAATCACGTATAATAATATAGAAAGATCAAACCGACCAAAACCAGTTGTTTGTGCAATCGTAACTAATTTTGCGGCCTGGGAAAAGAATATTGTAATAACCGAATAAACCGTTGCTTCTTTGATTGGAATTCCAAAACATACCATCAATATCGCCACATTGATCGGCCCGCCACCAATCCCAAGCAAAGTAGAAATAAATCCTAAGAATAAACCGACAACCACATACCAAATAGGATGAGACAACTCTAATGAACGCGCATTGCCCATTTTCGTATAAAAATAAGCAAAAAGAAGCGTTATGATTGTCAAAATAATTTGAATCAATTGAACATATTTTTCATCCGTAAATATTCGCAACAAGGATTCAAATACCGAATTCCCAGAAATACCACCTATTACAGAACCCAAAGACACTAATGCTGCAATGGGGATTTCCAATTTCAATCCATTTTTCATTTGTCTAAGTGTAGAGACGATTGACATAGTGAAAACTGCTACACTTGAATAAAATGAAATTGCTGCTAGTGGATGAAAGTGCAGTGTATCCAGCACAGGCTTAATAATAACGCCGCCGCCCATTCCTGAAATCGCACCAACTGTATTCGCTAAAATAATGACAACAAAATAAACGATCCCTATATACACTATTTTTCCTCCCCCAATTAAGAATTATTATTTCTTTACGCTTTTCTTCTTCTAGCAAAATCAACGAATTTGAATTTATCCAATCTATGTCTAGATTCTGTGTATTCAAAACAACGTGTATCTTCTAAACTGACTACACTTCGAACAACGACCACATGTGTATCTTCTTTAATATCCATTAATTTGTGATCCTCTTCTGTTACAGATTCCACTGTGATTTCTTTTTGTGCATAGCTAATAACTAGTCCTAAATCGTTCTCTAAATAATCATAGATAGAATCTGCGGCTCGAACTTCTGGCAACTCGTTGACGATTTCTTTTAGTAAATAATCGATATCGATAATCACTACTTCTCCGTCGATTTCCCTTTGTCTAACCAATCGCCAAACTGCAGCTTCTTTCTCCCAACCCGTCAAACGAGCCAAAGATTCAGTGACACTCTCTTCTTTGAGTTCCACAACTCTAGTAACACTATGTATTTGTTGCGCACTCTGTAGCTCTTTATAACTGATAACACCAGAAATCGGTAGATCGAATTTTCTTACATTTAAAACAATTGATCCTTTACCTTGCTGTTTTTGGATATACCCAGCATTGATCAACAAATTCAATGCTTTACGAATCGTTTCTCTTGAAACGGAATATTGTTCAACTAATTGATTTTCACTTGGTAATAATGTTCCAGGCTGATAATCTCCCTCTAAAATCCCTTTTTCAAGCTCTAAAAATATATCATGAAATTTATTCATGTCCACCCCTCCAACCTAGGATACTCACAGAAAATGATAGCACATTCTTCCTTAAAAAAATAGCATTCTCAGCAAGTAAGCTTTCGACTTGAAACAATTCTTTTAGATTATCCGACTTGTATTTACAAGAGATTCATACTATAATGAAAACGAAAACAACAACATGTCTATACAAGTTTAAATAAATCTTAGTTAGGAGTCCTTCATAATGAACTTTCTTTTCCTTACACTTACGCAAAATAGCTTACATATCCAAGAAAAAAAACAAGACAATCTACTCTCAGAGTATACAATTCCTTTTAGTGATTTTGAGTTCCCTAAAACAGCGGAAATATTAGCGACACAGATCAAAGAACAATTTCCGAGCGTTACAGGTGCTGTTTTCAATGACGTAGCGCCTGAATTTTATAGCCAACACACACAAATAACAGCTTTGAATGTAGGGATAGAAAATATTATTAAACATTTTTCAGAATTACTGAATTTACCGATTCTTACCGTTTCTGAACTAGACACAGCCAAAGATTTAGCTGCAGCATTCAAAGAAAAATCAGAATACTTAACTTGGAATTTAGATTACTTCGGCTATACCCCTGGTAAAGAAGAGTATTCAGTTGAGTCATTATTGACGATTGGTAATGGGTTTATGGGCTTACGTGGCACAATTCCTGAAATGACCCTTTCAAAAGAACATTATCCTGCGACTTATATTGCAGGACTTTATAACGAGGAAAAATCAGAAGTTGCGGGGCAAATCGTTGAAAATGAAGACTTCGTCAATACACCCAACAATCAATTTATTCGCATAAAAGTAGACGGAGCCGATGAATGGCTAACTCTTGAAAAAGCCTCGCTTCATTATTTGCACCGAAATTTAGACTTAAAAACGGGTTTATTCTCTTCTCATATGATTCTTGAAGATTCCCACCAACATCAAGTAAAAATAACAGCCCAAAAAATAGTCAACATGGCTAAAAAGAATAATTACAGCATTAAATATTCAATCAAACCACTAAACTTTTCTAAAAACATTACAGTCAAAACTACAACTGATGGTTCTGTCTACAATTTTAATGTTGAGCGCTATCGTAATCTAACCGCTAAGCATTTCCATATAACACAATTACTGGCAGAAAAAAACACCTCAATGATTGAAGTTCAAACGAATCAATCGAAAATAAATGTCCAACAAATGGCAACCATCACGGGTGATTTTTTTGATGTTGATGCAATCAAAAATTCTATCGGCGAAGAACGTATTGAACAAGAAATCACCTTCTATGCTGAGCAACATAAAACATATACTTTCGAAAAACAAGTCCAAGTCAAAGTTTCTATAGCAGAAGAAAATTGGCAAACTACCTTACTTCCAGCAGCTTCTTTTGACTCTGAATTCAATGAGAGCAAACAAGCATGGGAAACATTATGGAACAAATCAGATGTTCAAATCACTGGCGACCTAATGTCTCAAAAATTATTGAGAATTCATACGTATCATTTATTAGTATCTGCTTCTCCATTTAATAATAATGATTTAGACGTTTCTGTAACTGCCCGTGGCTTACATGGTGAAGCCTATCGCGGTCATATTTTCTGGGACGAGATTTTTATCTTGCCATTTTACATTCTGCATTTCCCTGAAACAGCGAAACAACTGTTGATGTATCGCTACAATCGCTTAGGAAAAGCGAAGGAAAATGCTTGCGAAAGCAACTACGCTGGTGCGATGTATCCTTGGCAATCGGGTCTTGATGGTAGCGAAGATACACAAAAACTGCACTTGAATCCATTGAACGGCGAATGGGGTGAAGACCATAGTATTCTTCAGCGTCATGTCTCATTAGCGATTGCGTACAATGTCTGGATGTACTGGAACAATTCAAGAGACGATCGATTCATCAAAGAATATGGGGCAGAAATGTTAGTAGAGATCGCCAATTTTTGGCGTAGTGCCACGACGTTTGATGACACGACTAATCGATATTATATCGATAAAGTCATGGGACCTGATGAATTTCATGAAGCATATCCCGATAGTCCCGAGAGCGGTTTAAAAAATAACGCTTACACCAATTTGATGGTGGTTTGGCTATTTGAAGAGTTAGAAACGATCCTTTCACTATTAGATACGCAAGAACAAGCAGAATTATTCAATAAAACTGGCGTAACATCAGAAAATCTGAAAGAAATGGAAGCTATTCGTAAACGTCTATCCATTGAAGTCAATGAAGATGGGATTATCGCCCAATATGAAGGCTATTTTGATTTAAAAGAAATCGATTGGGAAAAAGCAAAAGAGAAATACGGTAATATTTATCGAATGGATCGTATTTTAAAAGCAGAAGGTCAGTCACCTGATGACTATAAAGTGTCAAAACAAGCAGATACTTTAATGTTATTCTACAATTTAAATAAAGAAAAAATCGACGAAATTTTAGAGGAACTTGACTACGACTTACCTGCAGATTATCTTGAGAAAAATCTGTTGTACTATTTAAATCGCACATCACATGGTTCAACTTTATCACGAATCGTTCATGCACAATTAGCAGAACAAGTCGCCTTTCACGATTTATCTTGGAAACTGTATCAAGAAGCCCTGTACTCAGATTATCAAGATATTCAAGGTGGAACGACCGCTGAAGGCATCCATACAGGCGTGATGGCTGCAACAATTTATGTTACTTTGACGACTTATGCTGGAATCGATATCAAAAAGAACCGCCTGATGATTCAACCAAATCTACCGAAAAATTGGACTGAGATGGCCTTTAATATTGATCACAAAGGAATTCATTATAATCTGTTTATTACAAACAATACTGTCCACGTTTGTCCATCACAAGATACAACGGTAATTGTACAAAATCAACCACATCAATTGAGGGCCGATAAAGTCACAATGATTAACTACTAATTATCAGATAGGAGAATACACATGAAAAAAGGCTTTGTTTTTGATTTAGATGGCGTGATTACCGATACAGCTAAATTCCATTATATTGCTTGGAAAAATTTAGCTGCAGAGTTAGGAATAACGATTAATGAAACCTTCAATGAGACATTAAAAGGTATCAACCGCATGGATTCATTAGAGAAAATCTTAGCTTATGGCCACAAGGAAAATGATTTTACTACCGAAGAAAAGGAAGCTTTGGCCCAAAAGAAAAATGAGGAATATGTTAAACTATTAGCGGATCTTTCTGAAAAAGACTTATTACCTGGGGTCCACAACTTTTTAGTCCAAGCAAAAGAGCGTAACATTCCTTGCGCAATCGCTTCGGCTTCAAAAAATGCACCGATGATTTTAGAAAAATTGGGGGTTCTTGATTTCTTTGGGCATATCGTTGACCCAGAAACGCTGAAAAAAGGAAAACCTGACCCAGAAATCTTTGTAAAAGCAGCTGAAAGTATCAAGATCGAGTCGAAAGATGCAATAGGCTTCGAAGATGCTCAAGCAGGAATTGAAGGAATTAAAGCTGCAGGAATGTATGCTGTCGGAATTTCTGAGACAGAAAACTTAGCTGGAGCTGATTTGCAAGTAGCTTCTATGACTGAATTATCTGTTGAAAAGTTATTAACCGTTTAAAGGATTGAGAAAAAGAGTTGACCATTCATACTGGTTGGCTCTTTTTTCATTAACAAAACACTACTCTTTAAAAATTTTTAATTATTACATTTCCATTTCTAAAAAAAGTCTTTTGTGTTACAATGAGATTACAAAATGGATTGGGGTTATAAATGATGAAAAGAAAATTGTTTAGCGAACTATCACCACTAACTTACGAAATATCAGTTAAAAAAAATATTTTGCAGAGAAACGTACAAGATTTTATTCAGCCAGAAAAGCTTGCCCAAACTAAATCAGATACGCTTTTACCTGTATCCGTTTACAAGCATGCTTCTTTAATACACAGAAAATTAGGTAATACAGATCTCACCTTACAAGAAAATAAAGCTACTAATCTACGGTTAGCTGCACCTAAAGTATCAAACATTTTGATAAAACCTAATGAATCTTTTTCTTTTTGGCATTTAGTTGGTAAATGTTCCGTAAGTAAAGGGTATAAAAATGGGGTAACGATTTTTAACGATGCTGTTCGTCCTGGAATTGGTGGCGGTCTCTGCCAATTTACGAACTTGATTCATTGGATCATTCTTCATTCGCCGTTGGAAATCACTGAGCATCACCATCATGACGGCTTAGATCTTTTCCCAGACTATGGACGTAAAATCCCTTTTGGCACGGGAACATCGATTGTTTATAATTATTTGGATTATCGTTTTAAAAATAATACACAAAATACCTATCAATTGATCATCTCTGTAAGTGAAACACATCTTAATGGCGAACTTCGTTCAGATAATGAACAAAAAAACAGCTATCATATTCGTGCAGAAAATGAATACTTCTCAAGAGAAAACGGACAAGTATTCCGTAATGGACAAATTTTTAGAAAATGCATCGATAAAAGAACAGGTAATTTATTAGAAAAGACATTAATCAAAGAAAATCATGCCCGTGTGTTATATGACACAACTCATTTAGACATTAGAGAAACTTATTAAATACATGAACTATTTATAAAATTGACTAGGATAAAAGTGTCCTCCACTTCTATCCTAGTCAATTTTACTCGTTTAGCTTAGCTAATTTCTTCCATTTGCGTATCTTTGTGCGAAAATTTGTAAAGGGAGCCACTGTATTGATATGAACCCATTTATAGACAGGCCACATCGCTTTAGTTGTCGCCCAATTTCTTTGTCCTGATTCAAAGAGTTCCTCATCAGAGAGCGTTTGAAGCCATTGGCATAACTCCGTCACTGAATTGTTTAACCTCTCTCGTTGTTCAGCAATACTATATACACCATACTTTTCATAAAACGACTGATATAAATCGCCTAAATGATTCCATTTATATCCTGGCGCAGGAGTTTGAACTATTTTCCCTGCCTGCTCCTCACGTTCCCACTGAAGAATTAAATTCACCCAACCAAGCTGATAAGATAAGTTTTCAGAAGGTGTTTTATCTACTTGTTCAATTCGTTCATTTTTTAAGTCTTCGGGTACTTGGTCAAATTCCGCCTCGTACTTCTCGTACCTTTTCTTGATTTCATTGATCAATTCTTGTTTATTTTTATATGTTCTCATAGTATTACTCCTTTCCATTCATCATTTAACCTTAGTTTAAACCTTGTCATACTGTCAAAGTCAAGTATACTAATAACAATCGACTCTCCACTACCTAAGGAGCCTAAAAATGTTTAAAATCAGCGAATTTTCGGAACTAACAAACATAAGTCCACGCATGTTGCGGCATTATGACAAATTAAATGTATTGAAACCAAAGACTATCCAAAAAGAGAACGGTTACCGTTATTACACTCCTGAACAGATCAATCAAGCCAATCAAATTCTTTCACTCAAAACTATTGGTATTCCACTAAAAGAAATCAAGTCGCTTTTAGAAAATGAAGACGACATGAGCGATTATTTAGCAAGACAGCGAACATTACTTGAAACCGAACTAGCAGAGAAAAAGCTACAATTAACCTACTTAGGCTTACTAGAAGAAAAAAGTGCAGCAGCAAATAGCGAAATAATAAATTACCCTATCGAAGTACGAATGATGAAAGAGACCCTTGTTCTTCCTTATCGCCAAAAAGTCGAATCCTATTATCATGAGGAGCAGCTTTGGCAGACATTATTCGCTAAAATCAACCTACAGGATCGAGCAACCTTAGGCAACTCGATTGCGGTCTTCCAAAATGATCTATCGGATAGTATAGATATCGAAGTCATGATCGGTATTCCAAAGAAACTCAAATCCACTTATTCTAAGGCAACGTTATTCGCTCCTGGTTTAATTGCTTCTGTCGTCGTTAGCGGTACCTATGAACGCATGCCCAAAGTACATGAAGATATGAAAACTTGGCTTCGTTTAAACGAGTATATTCTCTCTGGGAATGTGTTTAACATTTATCACTCTAGTCCTGCGACAGAGGAGCAGGAAGAATTATATATCACGGAAATTTGTTATCCGATAAAAAAAGCTAGCATATAATTTAAAGAGACCCGAACAAAACTAAATTCGTTTCGCTCAGGTCTCTATTTTTCATTATCTATTTTAACGACGTTTCGTTTCAAACAATGGACTAACAGGTTTGTTTTCGTGGATACGTTTGATCGCATCACCAATCAATTCACCCACACTAATCTCATCGATTTTATCAATTTTGCGATCATCAGATAGATAGATTGAATCTGTTACCACTAAACGTTTGATTGCAGAATCTTGAATACGCTGTAAAGCAGGTCCTGATAAAACGGGGTGTGTACATGAAGCATACACTTCTTTTGCACCAGCTTCTTGTAACGCATTAGCAGCTAATGAAATTGTCCCAGCTGTATCGATCATGTCATCGATCAAGACACATATTTTTCCTTCTACTTGTCCAATAATATTCATTACTTCAGCAACATTCGCTTTCGGACGGCGTTTGTCAATGATCGCAATCGGTGCTTTCAAATATTCCGCAAGTTTACGAGCACGTGTCACACCACCATGGTCAGGAGACACAACAACAACGTCATCGCCTTGAATGCCATGTTCCATAAAGTAATCTGCAATCAACGGAGCACCCATCAAATGATCTACTGGAATATCGAAGAATCCTTGGATTTGAACGGCATGTAAATCTAATGTCAACATTCTAGTTGCTCCTGCTTTTTCAAGCATATTTGCTACAAGTTTCGCTGTGATCGGTTCACGAGCACGCGCTTTACGATCTTGACGTGCGTAACCATAATAAGGCATTACAACGTTGATTGTTTTTGCACTAGCACGTTTTAAGGCATCGATCATGATCAACAATTCCATCAAATTATCATTAACTGGACTGCTTGTTGATTGGATGATATAAACGTGAGAACCACGAATACTTTCTTCAATATTTACTTGAATTTCACCATCACTGAATTGAGTGACAGAAGATTTTCCTAATTCTACACCGACAGCTGCAGCGATTTTTTCCGCTAATGGACGATTTGAATTAAGAGAAAAGATTTTCAATCTAGGATCAAAATAATGTTTTGACATGAGGACCTCCACTTTCTTTTACTGAACAATAGTCTCCTTATAAATAGTAGTCACTTTTTCAAAATAAATCAAGTGATTTTGAGGCATTCCTCTAAATTAATACGATTTTCTAATAAAAATCAGCTCATCTTCATAGGAAAAAAATAAAAGCTGGCAAAATATGTGGATTTTGTCCTTTCCTTTTAAAAAAATGGGTGTATTTTCTAATGACAATACACAAGATATATATTACTATTTAAATAGATACAACAATGAAAGCGTATTATCATTTTTCAGCAAAGAAGGAGGAATTTTGTGAAAAAGTCTGTTTTGAAAAAAGTACAACTTGGGTTACAAGTATTGATGGTTTCAATTTTACTTGCAGGTACCACTGCCACTACTGCATTGGCGATCGAACAACAAGCGACAGAAACAACACAACCAGAAAATTCTACTGTTTCAAGCACAACTTCGGAAGAACAAGATACCACCACTCCAACTAATAAGATGGAAACACCACAGCGACTGACTATTTTAGGTACCTCAGATGTTCACGGTCAGCTATGGGATTGGTCATATGAAGATGACAAACAAACACCTGTGGGACTTTCTCAAGTTAGTTCCGTTGTACAAAATATTCGGTCAGAAAATCCTTATGGTACAATTCTGATTGATAACGGCGATATGAACCAAGGAACAATTTTAACAGATGATTTGTATAATAAAACACCATTGATCGATCAGCCAAATCCAATGATCAAAGCCATGAATTACATGAAATATGATGCCATGGTTTTGGGAAACCATGAATTTAACTTTGGATTGGACTTGATCAAAAAGCTCGATACCGAAGCCGAATTTCCAATCCTATCTGCTAACACATATGTAAAAGAAACAGACAACCGATTTGTTGGCGGCACAACGAAAAAGGAAATAGATTTAGACAACGATGGTACTTTAGATTTAACTGTCGGGATCATTGGTCTAACCACACCTCAAATTCCATTGTGGGACGGCGCTAAAGTGGATAGTCTCTATTTCAATCCATTGAAAGAAGAGGCCGAAAAAGCGGTAGCTGAGTTGAAAGATCAAGCGGATATTATCATCGCTTCGATACATGCTGGCCGTCAAAATACTGATCTCTCTGCAAGTGCTGATCAAGTCATCAATAATGTAGCTGGTATCGATGCCTATATTTTGGGTCATGATCACCGCTCTTTCGCAGAGAAGATCCAAGGACCAAATGGACTTGTTCCAGTTGCTGGTCCTAAAGATACTGGAACAGAAATGATTAAAATCGACCTTGATGTCGAAAAAATTGATGCCAAATGGCACGTCAAAAACAGTGATGCTGCTATCGTAAATACTAAGACTGTTCCAGCAGACGAAGCCTTAAAAGCAGAAACAAAAGAATACCATGACAAAACAAGAGAATTTATCTCGGAAAAAATCGGAACAGCGACTGGTGATTTCTTACCCGTTGAGGAAGTAAATGGAATTCCTGAAGCTCAACTTCGTCCCACAGCGATGATTTCTCTAATCAACAATGTGCAACGACAAGCAACTGGGGCACAGCTTGCTGCCTCTGCACTTTTTAAAGCAGACAGTAAATTAAATGCAGGAGATATTTCGTATTCCACTATTTTTGATATTTATAAATACCCAAATACACTAATCAGTGTCCATATTACTGGAGAAAATCTGCTAAAGTATATGGAAAGTCAGGCAGATTATTATAATACACCAGGACCAGACGATTTAACGATCAGTTTTAATGAAAAAATCCGTGTGTATAACTACGATATTTTTTCAGGTGTTTCTTATAAGATCGATATTTCTAAACCAAGTGGACAACGCATCATCAACCCAACAATCGAAGGGAAACCCATTGATCCTACTACAAACTATACGATTGCTATGAATAATTATCGTTACGAAGGCTTACTAACACAAGGGCTTGTTACAGAGGAACCAATCAAATCCACCGATCCTGAAACACTGCGCGGATTGATTGCGGATTATATTCGCAACAAACAAATCCTTGATCCAGCAGAAGAAATCGAGCATAACTGGGAAGTGATTGGCTATCATTTTACTAACAACTGGCGGAAATTGGCCGTCCAATTAGTCAACGATGGTACGTTGCATACAACGCCTGCTGCTGACGGTCGAACACCTAATGTCAAGCCAATCACAAAACAAGATGTACTAAATGCAGGTTACCAGCCTGATTCAGAATCGATCACGATCATGCATACCAATGATGTTCATGGTCGGTTAGAAGGAAATGGAAAAGATGTCTTAGGAATGGCACGTCTGAAAACCTATAAAAACGCCATAAATCCTGATCTTTTGATTGATGCAGGAGATGCATTCCAAGGACTACCGATTTCTAATTTCTCTAAAGGCAAAGACATGGTCAAAGTGATGAATGAAGTTGGTTATGATGCAATGGCGGTGGGAAATCACGAATTTGATTTTAGCTTGGACACTGCTTTGGACTATAAAGATGAATTAAACTTCCCAATCCTATCTAATAATACATTTAAAGAGGGAGAGCTCGTTTTTGAACCCTTTACAGTCGTTGAAAAAGGTAGCGAAAAATATGCCATTATCGGCGTAACCACACCAGAAACGGCAACAAAAACCCATCCAAATAATGTAGCAAATGTGACGTTTGCAGATCCGATCACTGAAACAAAAAAAGCAATCAATGACATCAAAAATTCAGGAGAAGCAATCACCGCTTATGTCGTTACAGGTCATTTAGGAATTGACGAAACCACTCCACATGAATGGCGTGGCGATACTTTAGCTGAAACATTAAGCAAAGAATTTCCCGATTTGTCTATTACTGTTTTGGACGGACATTCACATACTGCTGTTGACGGCGGAAAAAAATTTGGTAACGTAATGTACACTCAAACTGGAAATTATCTAAACAACGTTGGCTTAGTTGACGTTGACTTGACAGATATTAGCAAAAAAATAGCTTCATTAACTCCAGCGCAAACGTTAGCAAATCTAGAAGAAGATCCTGCTGTCAAAGCGTTAGTCGATCAAGCCAGAGCAAACTTTGAAGCATGGGGATCAGAAGTTGTGATTGAAAATAACCCTTATCAATTTAACGGAGAACGCGATAATGTTCGGACTAGAGAAACAAATCTAGGAAATCTGATTGGCGATGCGATGTTGACTTATGGACAGCATGGTTTCAAAAATAAAACGGATTTCGCTGTCACAAATGGCGGTGGTATTCGGGCAACTATTGAACCAGGTAAAGTGACATTAGGAGACATTATTGCGGTCATGCCGTTTGGTAATAGTATCTCTCAAATCGACGTTACTGGAGCAGAAATCAAAGAAATGTTTGAGCTTTCTCTTCGTTCAATGGCGCAAAAAGATGCAGATGGTGACATTATTTTAGACGATTACAAGCAGCCAAAACTAGGTGCAAATGGAGGTTTTCTTCATGTTTCAAGTACGATTCGCGTCCATTACGACTCAACAAAAAAAGGCTCTCTACTGCCCGCAGATGAAGGCAACGGTACAGATAAAACTATTGTTGGTGAACGGGTTTTACAAGTTGAGATTCAAGACCGGACGACCGGAAAATTTGCACCGATTGATGAAAACGCAATTTATCATATGGCAACGAATGATTTCTTAGCTGCAGGCGGCGATGGCTACGATATGTTAGGTGGAAAACGTGAAGAAGGCCCTTCTTTAGATACCATCTTCATCGATCATCTAAAACAAGGAACTAACCTGCGTCTATACAATGCCGCAACAACTATCGATCTTGCACAATACAAAGAAGCCTTTCCAGGCGAACGGATCATTTCTATTTCAGAAGCTGAGTTCAATAAGAAAAACAAACCAGAACCTGTACCAACTCCAGATCCAAAAGATCCAATGAAAACGAAACCAGACGAAGTAAAAGTAGCCAAACCTGCAGGAAAAACAGCGGACTATCCGAAAATGGGTGAAACAATTGTCGCTTATGGTAGTTTAGGTTCACTAATTATTGGTCTTTCTGGTTATGGTTTGTATGACTATAATCGAAAACGGAAAATCGGATAAAATAAGAAGAGCCTGGGACATAACTAAAAAGGTTATGTTTCAGGCTCTTAGTAACCGAACAAACGGTGGGCGCAGAAGCAACTCCTGTCCCAACCTCTTCTTATTTTTCCATTAATTCTCTTCTCAATAAAGTTCGTTTAAACGATCCAGAACTCTTTGTTGAAGCTCATTCAGATAACTCATCACATCTATGTTATTACGCTCAATATATCGCCAAAAAATAGCACCCCAAAGAATGATATTTCCCAAGACTAAAAAAGAAATAATTTTTTTATTTCTTGCAGAAATATATGCTGACCGCCATTTAGGATCATTTCGTCGTTTTTTTAAGAATTCATAGGTATGGTATGCCATACATTTCACTCCTTTTCCATGATAAAAAATACATTATCACCCTAATGTCACACTTATATTTAATTATGACACAAAAAGAGAATGATAACTATAAAAATATGTATCATTTTTTATTTTATGTTGGAAACATCTTTCAAAAACAACACTCTACCGTATGACAAGAAAAGAAGGTGAACGCCAAAACATCAGCGTTCACCTTCTTTTTTATTCTTTATTTTTTTTATTCATATAAGGCATGTTTTTCCCATACCCTTCTTTATTCACTTGTCTTGCACGAGCAATCGCTAAGTCAAACTCTGCCACATCCTCTGTAATTGTTGAACCTGCTGCGATAACTGAATTCGCTGCAACAGTCACAGGTGCAATCAAGTTTGTTGCCGACCCGATAAACGCATGATCTCCAACCGTTGTCCGATGTTTGTCTTTTCCATCATAATTAACGAAAACTACACCGCAACCAACATTAATATCTTTCCCTAAATCCGCATCACCAACATAAGTTAGATGCCCCACTTTGGTATCTTCTGCCACGGTCGCATTCTTGATTTCTACAAAGTTACCGACATGGACACGCTCCCCGATTTCAGCTTTTGGACGGATATGCGCAAATGGCCCTATATCCGCATCTTTGCGAATAATACTTTCTTCAACAACTGATTGTGTAATTTTTACGTTATCTTCGATCACACTATCAACGATCTCTGAATGTGCGCCGATCATACAATCTTCACCGATTACTGTCTTCCCTTTTAAATGAACACCAGCTTCAATCACAGTATCTGAACCGATTACAACGCCTTCGTCAATATAGGTTGAATCAGAATCAACAAATGATACACCATTTCTCATATGCATCGTATTCAAGCGGCGGTGCATGATTTTATTAGCCTCAGCTAAAGCCACACGATCATTGATTCCCATCGCTTCTTCAAAGTCCGCCATTTGATATGCTGCAACGGTCTTGCCTTCTTTTTTAAGAATCTCAATAATATCCGTTAAATAGTATTCCCCTTGTGCATTGTTCGTATTGATTTTAGACAACGCATTAAATAATGCTTCATTATCAAAACAAAACGTTCCAGTATTGATTTCCTGAACGCGAGCTTCTTGTTCAGACGCATCTTTTTGCTCGACGATTTTTTCTACAATGCCCACATGATCACGAATAATACGTCCATATCCAGTTGGATCTTCCGCATGAGCGGTCAAAATCGTCGCACTGGCGTTTTTCCCTTGGTGATAGTCAAACAAATTCGCCAATGTTTCAGCAGTTAATAGCGGTGTATCCCCTGTAATCACAAGAGTTGTGCCTTGTTTTCCTGCTAAATGTGATTCTGCTTGTAACACGGCATGCCCTGTTCCTAATTGTTCTGCTTGTAAAGCATATTGGCTACGTTCGCCTAAGTGGCTTTTGATTGCCTCAGCACCATGACCTACAATCGTCACAACTTCACTTGGATTCGTTTTTTCTACTTGATCCATGATGTGTTCCACCATTGGTTTTCCAGCGACAGGATGTAACACTTTATAAAGTTTTGATTTCATGCGTGTTCCTTTACCAGCAGCCAGGATGATGACATATCTGTTTTCCAATTGCTTCACTCCTAAGATTTGTTTTATTTTCAATCGTTTCTGTTACTTTCAAAATAGCGCCATGTTTTAGTTTAGCCTACTCTTTATGGTTTTTCAACTGAACCAATTACTTTTTTGCTATACCAATTTATAATTTTGGGTGTTTGCGTTATAATGGATGAACATTATGCTAGTACCGTTAACTTATGGAACAGAGCGCAGATAAATCAACTCTTTCTGTCAAGATTAAACAAGCCCGCTTCACTTTTGCTTTGAAACACAGTGAATGAAATCAACTGATGTTGAAAAGTACAAGACTTTCTTAGAAAGTGTTGATCATTTTATAGCTGGAAACAGAAAAAATTTATTCTCGCTGTAATCGATGGACAGCTAGTTGGTGTTTCCGGAACGATTTCTCCTACAACCCAAAAAGGCATCTGCCCGATTTGTCATGAAACGTCAGAAGTTTCGATGTTTTTGTCTAAGGTGAAAGAATCAGGTGATGGCGTGTATACAAAGCGTGGAAATTATATTTGCTATGACAGTGAAAAATATAATCATACTATCGAGCGTAGAGAAGAGTTGGAAGCGTTCGTTCAGAATGTGAAATTTATGAAATAATTCAAAAAAAGTATTACTTTCAGAGGTCTCCTATATATCTACAAAATTAGCATGTAAATCATTCTGGAAACTTATAGAATCCTTTTATCCACTAAAGAACTTCTCTGAACTACTTTTTTAAAGAGTATTCTATACGATCTATTCTAGATTGAACAATGAAAACAAGTAGCACTCCTAATACTATCAAATGGAGTGTGATACATGAAAAATGATTGTAAACTCACTTTGGTAACTAAATTACGTGAGGGTCAGAATGAAACAAAGTACATCAGTAAGTACTTTTTTGCTTAGCCACATCATTGGATTCCCCTTGTGGGGTTCTGTGATTTTGTTTGTTTTGGTACTATTTAGAAATGTCCCTGAATCAATAATCAGGGAACATTATAAAACCAAAAGAACCAAAATCAGATGTAGAAGCAAAAAAAAGACCAACAAGAAGTTTTCGAAGGCATCTTGTGGTCGTTCAAAGAAATAAGTATGTAATACAATACTTTTTTTGATACTAAATCAGGAATGCCAACTTGTTTTTTTGCAAGCCTAATTATTTATGTTATGTATCAAAATTAGTAGTAAAAGAAGTCTGACGCCAATCAGGCTTTTTTTGTTTTAAACTATCTACAACCTAATCTTACCAAATGTTTTTATTCATCTCAACTACTTTTATTTCAGTTTATCCCATAAAAAGAAGCGTTTTGACTGTTTTTTATTTGTATCCCTACTTTTTACACACTCATTTTTCTCCCAATATTTTCCAAAATAAACTAATCACCGCATAGTCGATAATCAAGGTAAAAAGAATTTTAAACAGTCCTTTCTAGCCACTCAAGTATTCGCCTATGAATGAACTTCAAACAACGCAAGTGAAATTTAAAAATTCCACCATTTTTATCAAATTTGTCCATTTTTCTAGACTATTTTGACTATTTGAATTCTTTCCCACTATGCTATTGACTCTTCTAACGTCTTTAAGTTAAAATAAATTTACAACATAAAATAAAAAAAGGCGCCCTGTCAGAAGACGGTAATCTTCAAAACAGAGCCCTGTATTATCAGCACAAACTAATAATACAAGTTGCCTCGCCAATAATTTCTTATCGACTACCCTTATTGTACTAAAAGTAAGAAGAGATTTCCATTCTTTTTTCTTGCTCAATACTGTTAGTGAATGGTTATTTAACGAACGCTTCATGGTATTAGTAGCTGACTAATATCATTTTTTTGTGTTTAAAATCAGGTAATTAGAGCGAAAAACAAAATAAAAAGGCACTCTGTACAAGGGCGGTAACCCGAATACAGAGCCTCATATTATCAGCACAAACTAATAATATAAGTTGCCGAAGTCAATATTTTCATATCGACTCTTTCATTTTACTCAATTTTTGTAAGAAATACTAGTACTTTTTACAATTCTTGTTTCATTTGAAGCAGTTGGTAGTTATTTGTTGCACTTTTGTACGGTATTAGTTGGTGGCTAATACCGTCTTTTTTCGCTCTTTTTATAAACAGCAAGCACTTCTTTCTCCTTTTTAAATACGATATTTTCGTATTTACATTCTACCAATTAGTGCTTGCGAGCTGATGTTACTAGAATCGATCACTACCATACATTTCCCATTCAATCTAGAAAGGCAGCTAAGTCAATGCGCGTATAATGAACCGTCCTAAGAAAGTAATAACGAAATAAACGCTCTACTTGTTTTACCCGATTGAATGGTACAATGTAAGATTTGTTTCTCGTGCATCAGTATTCTTAACGATCCGCCTGGCGGAAGATGGGTCGTTAAGTAAAAAACGAGCAGGGATGCAGAACCTGCGAATTTCAACTAGCTACTTATCTCTTTACAACAAACCAATTCATTATCTACTATCACTTGATAAGTAGCTCGTTGTTTTTTCTCATTTTACACCAATCATTTGTCCGCTCATTTAAATGCAAATTCCCACCTTTTCAACAAAAACAGCCACCATTTCTGATAGCTGATCTTACCTCTATTTATCAAAATAATTTCCTGGCACAACATTGATTGTTTTCGTGCGCGTATCCACGTCTTCAACATAAAGTAACGAAGTATAATCTTCGATCGCACGTTGTCCTTTAAATTTAGACTCTGCAAACACGGTGATCCCAACAAGTTCCGCCTCAAATTCTTCAATCAGGCTCTTCATTCCGTTAACGGTTCCGCCGCCTTTCATGAAGTCATCCACGACTAAGACTCTTGAACCACGTTTTAGACTACGTTTTGATAATTCCATTTTTTCGATTCGTTCAGATGATCCAGAAACATAATTCACACTAACCGTCGAGCCTTCGGTAATTTTTGAGTCACGACGAACAATTACAAACGGCACGTTCAAGTAATAGGAGACAGCTTGTGCGATTGGCACCCCTTTTGTCGCCACTGTCATCACCGCATCGATTTTTTCACCTAAATATTTAGAAGCAATAATTCTCCCAACTTGGCGCAACAATTCCGGCTGTCCTAATAGATCAGAAAGATACACATATCCTCCTGGCAACAGACGATCTTGTTCTGATAAACGGTCACACAAAGCCATAACCAATTCTTTTGACTCTTCGTATGGCATTTCTGGGATAAAACGAACGCCACCGGCTGCTCCTGGAATCGTTTCAAGAATACCTGTCCCTCTTTGTTTGAATGTTTTTTTAATAATCGCTAAATCCTCACTAATCGATGATTTGGCTGATTTATAACGCTGTGCAAAATGGGTCAAAGAAACCAAAGTATGGGGATGATCCAACAAGTACTGTGTCATATCAATCAATCGTTCGCTTCTCCGAATTTTAGAATCTGTCACTTCTTCTCCTCTTTCCTTTAAGGGTTGTTATTCATTAGAATAATGATTATCCCTTATTTTTTATAGGTTTGTTCTTCATTTTTTTAATAGGTAAAATAAATGATACGCCCTTACAATCTATCGTTCCCTATTATAGGGTGTTTTCCAAAAAAAATCGAGCATTTTTTAGCAAAAATAAAAAATAGTTCGCAATTTAAGAAACAAAAAAGAAGATAAGAGAAAAAACTTTCGTTTTTCCTCTTATCTTACGCTAGTTTAAGCGAATTTATCGCTGACTCATCTTCTTATTTCTTTGCAAAGTCATCAATCCTTTACGGACAATGCTGACAAGAATAAACAATCCGATAAAAATCAATGTGATGCTGGCACTTGGCGGTGTTTCTAAATAATAAGACCCCGTCAATCCTGTTAGCATGCCAATCAATCCCATAATAACACTAATAATGATGACCGTATTAAACCCTTTACCGATCCGCATTCCGATGGCAGCTGGTAACACCATGATCGCTGATATCAATAACGCTCCCGCAATTGGGATCATCACTGCAATCGCCACACCTGTAATGACGTTGAATAGCATCGACATCCAGTGAATCGGCAATCCGTCCACATGAGCCGTATCTTCATCAAAGGTCAAAACATACATTGGCCGTTTGAATAAGACAAACAAAATCACTAACACCACAAACAGAACTGCTAAAATAATGACCTGTTGCCACGTAATCGTCACAATCGAACCGAATAGATACGACTGGATACTGGCTGCTGAATTTCCTCCGCTCAGGTTCATCAGCACCAAAGCTAGCGCCAATCCACCTGACATTAAGATTGCAATCGAGATTTCTGAGTACGTACTATAAATCATTCGTAGGTATTCTAAAATAATTGCCGCAATAATCACGACAACCATTGTCATGATATTTGGATTCCAGTTTAAGAAAAACCCTAAAGCAACTCCAGCTAGCGATACGTGTGAAAGAGTATCCGCCATTAAAGATTGTCTTCTAATCACAAGAAATACCCCTAACATTGGTGCAATGACCGAAATAAATGTTGCGGCTAAAAAAGCTTTTCTCATGAACTCATATGAAAACATCTCCATTGTGAGTCCTCCTTCCGAACTAAACGAATTTGGCGATCCGCATACGATTTGATATCTTCATGATCGTGGGTGATCATCAAAATCGCTTTGCCATGATCATGGGCATTGTGCCGTAACAGGCGGTAAAATTCATTCCTAGACGTTTCATCCATTCCCGTTGTTGGCTCATCTAAAATAAATAAATCAGGGTCAGTCGCAAAAATACGCGCCAAACTGATACGTTGTTTCTGTCCACCAGAAAGTTCACCGATCCGTTTATGGCGCATGTCCCACATGCCGACTGCTTTGAGTGCTTTTTCCACATGTTGATGATCTCTTTTGGTTAAGGGCTTGAACCAACGATTACGCGGAAAACGTCCTGATCGAACTAGTTCGATCACTGTACTTGGGAATCCTGCGTTAAAAGAAGCTACTTGTTGTGGAATATAGCCAATGCTGAGCTTCTCACCCGCACTGTTTTCTTTGGCAATCGTGATTGCACCTTTTGTTGGTTTCAATAAGCCCAATGTACTTTTGATCAATGTTGATTTTGCTGCTCCATTCTCACCAGTGAGAATGACAAATTCGCCTGGATCGACATAATATGAAACATCTTCTAAAACTGGCTCATCATCATAATAAAATGTGAGGTCTTTGACTTCTAGGTAATGCATGTCTATTCTCCTTCTTTGACTACTATACAATTGAAGGCCGAAATAATAGCTCAACACCATTATTCCGCCTCAATTTCTTACTTAATGCTTTTCTTCAACGCTTCAAGATTGGCTTTCATAACAGAAATATAATCTTCCCCATTATCTTGTTCTTTTTGGGTAATACTTTCTAACGGATTAAGCACTGCCAATTCTACATTTGTTTCACGTGCTAATGTTTTAGCAACTTTTGATGAAGCAGATGTTTCAAAATAGATCACGGATACGTTGTGCTCTTCGATATATTTTTTCAACTCTGCCAAACGGCTTGGTGAAGGCTCTTGATCTGGTGAAATACCAGCAATCGATTCTTGTATCAAACCGTATTGTTTCGCTAAGTAGCCAAATGCTGCATGCTGTGTTACGAACGTTTTATTTTTAGCATTCGCAAAGGCTTCTTTATATTCTGTATCTAAGCCTTTCAACTTTTCAATATAAGTTGCTGCATTTTTTTCAAAGGTCTCTTTTTTATCTGGGTATTTTTTCACCAACGCATCACGAATTGCTTCAACTTCTTTTTGTGCTAAAACGGGATCTAGCCAAACATGAGGATCTAATTCGTGATCGTGGTCATGTTCGTCATGGTCAGCTTCTTCGCCATCATGCTCATGAGCTGTACCTTCCATCAAATCGATCGACCCTGCCGCTTCAACAACCGCAACTTTCTTCTCATCGACATTTTCTAAAACGTCTTTGACCCACGTTTCTAATTCGTGACTATTATACACAACGACATCTGCATCTGTGATCTTCGCTATGTCTTTAGCACTTGGTTCATAATCATGAGGTTCTGTTCCAGATGGAATCAATAATTGAACCTCTCCAGCATCCCCTACCACATTTTTAGCGAAATCATACATGGGGTAAAACGTTGTCACGACTTTTATTGTATCACTTTTCCCAGTTTTATCTTGCTCTTTCGTTTGTCCGCATGCTGTTAATGTAAACATCACGATTACTAGCAACATTCCGATACTATATTTCCAGCTATTTTTTCTCATCTCTTTATCCTCATTTCGATTTACCTTGATTAAATCGTAATATTTACGATTTGTTAGCAAGAACTAATTTACCAGAAGGAAATGAGAACGTCAAGTGAAAACAGATCAAAATAGTTTATTCCTATTACTATAACCAAAAAAAGGAGCTGAGACATGACTCTATGAGTCACACCTCACCCCTGCAATCTGGATATAAGATGATAGCAGAAGCAACTCCTGCTTATTTCTTGGCGTTACACACTTCTGTCACAACCTTTTATTTTAACGTCCGTACAATATAAACTTCTTCACAAAAGCCTTTTAAACCGTTATAAATACGCTGTGCTCTTGTCTTTTTCTCACACAAGGCAAAAACTGTTGGGCCGCTCCCACTCATCAGTGCCGCATCTGCTCCATATTTCATCATACGATCTTTGATTTGCTGGATCACTGGGTGACGATTGATTGTTACACCTTCTAAAGCATTACCACTTTTTTCTGCCATCAACTGATAGTTATTCGTCTCAATGGCTTGTTTCAGACCACGAATATCAGGATGTTCTACGTCATTGAAGGATAAACTCCCAAAAATCGAACCCGTAGAGACACTCATTCTTGGCTTTACTAAAACGACCCAACATTGTGGCATCGTTGGTAAAAACTCAATCTTTTCTCCACGACCAGTAACAAAAGCTGTCCCACCATGAACGCAATACGGAACATCTGAACCAATCTTACTGCCAAGTACAGCAAGTTCTTCTAGCGACAAGCCTAACTCCCACAATTGATTCATTCCTCTTAACGCAGCAGCACAATCACTACTGCCGCCAGCTAACCCAGCGGCTACGGGAATTCTTTTTTCTATATAAATTTTAACTCCTTGCGTAAGATTAAACGTGCTCTTCAGCAATTCTGCTGCTTGATACACGTGATTTCTTCGATCTACTGGCAAAAAGGAGCTATCTGTTTCAATCACTATTTCATTTTTCGGCAATAACTCAAAGGTCAGCCGATCGGCTAAATCTACACTAGCCATGATCATCTCTAACTCGTGATAACCATCATTTCTTTTATAGAGAGCATCCAACCCCAGATTGATTTTTGCGGGCGCTTTTTCTATGATTTCCATTCTTTTTCACCTATCTAATCCCATTACCTGACCAACTTCACAATCTTTTAAATTCTAACATATGTTGTTAGAGAAGTATATATTTGTATAAAAATTGCTCTACTTATCCTTTACGTCTACTCTTTTATACATAATTAGTAAACTATCTCATAGACAAAAAAAGCAGAGCTAAAGCGTTTTCGCTTTGTCTCTGCTTTTAAAAATCAATAATTGTCTTAGACTGCTTCACTGACAAATTCAATCTCTACTGTGCGTGTTAGCACATCCGAATAACTATAAGAAACTCGTTCGAATGAGTTTTCATCTGGGTCTAAATCTACAACGAAGACAGATGGATACGTTTCTGTCAAAATACCTTTACGTTCAGTTTGGCGCTTTCTGCCGGTTTGAGCAACTAATGTGATTTGGCTGCCGATACGACATTCTAGATCTTTTTTAATTGACGCTAAAGTTGTTGGCATTGCATTCACCTCATTCGCCATTGTATCACATATTAATAAAAATAACAAGTTTACCATAGCAGAAAATGAATTGCAACTAATTATAATTTATAAATGAATAATTATTTGATGTGAAAATTTTAAAAGTTCTAATTTAATCATAAATAATCGCTTTCAATTTCTTTTTTGCTCGATCATAGGCACTTCTGACAGTGATTTCACGGCTATCAGTGTCGTTTGCAATCTCTTTTAATTCCTTGCCATTCATATATTCTTCAAAGGTGATTCGTTCAAAAGGTGACAAAACGAGTGGCAGCTGCTCTAGCTTTTCCCGAATAATCATCTGATCTAATGCATTGCTATCTTCCGTTCCTATGTAATCAAAAAAGGATTCTCCCTGATTTTCTATTTTTTGATCTAAAGAAATAGACTTTGCGTCAATCGTTCGTTTGAGTGCACATTGTTTTCTAACTAAGCTGCGGATATGGTTTTCAAAATTTGATTTGAAAAATGTTCCAATTGAAACACTATGCTCATCTTGATATTTTTCCAGTGAGCGGTGAAAAATAATCCGACCTTCCTGTAACCAGTCTTCTCGATCAAAATCCTTTAAATAATATTTTTTTTGAAGTTTATACACAACTGGATGATACTTCCGATACATACGATCAAATGCTAATGGTTCTCCTTTTAAGATATCTTCATACTTGTTCATCAACAACATTCTCCTTCCAAGCATTCTACCAAAATGCTTGGAAAAAGCGTAACATTTTCTTCTAAGAAAACAGATACAAAAGCACAGTTATTCTTTCTTTTTGGACAATTCGTCCATTTTTTCGGACAACTTTGACAATTGCTCTAGATTCCATGGAGAATTTCGTCGAAAATCTTGGAAATGGATATCCGTCGCATGAATAGCAATTGTACGTTCTGATTTTTGAACATTTTTATACAGTTCATTCGCTGATGCTCGCAATGCTCCTTTTGAAAAAACTAGCCATTGTTCTGCCAAATCGCTTGTTGCGACTGTTACTTGCGTCAACCGATCATTTTTTTCTCCGGCAATCCGTTCAATATAGCTATCAGCAGTCTCTTCTTCTTTGGTAAAAACCACAGTTAGATGATACTTCTTATATGTCTGCTGAATACCTGGAACCAGCTGTGCATCAAAAACCACGATTACTTCTAACCCCTCGTATTTTGCATAGTTGGATAAACGCTGTAGTAAAACTTCTCTGGCATCTTCAAGTTTATTCTGATTTTTCAACTGAACCAACTCTGGCCAAGAACCAATCATATTATAACCATCAACGATCAATAACTGTTTTTTCATTTTGCTTTGTCACCTTCTTTTTAATGATGTGCCTCTATCGCCGCTAAACGAACCTTTACAGACTATTTCGCCCACGATAAACTTCATACATCAACAATCCCGCTGCAACACCGGCATTCAAACTTTGAACATGTCCACTCATTGGAATCGTCAATAATTCATCTACTTCTTTATGTAGACCTTGACTCATGCCACGACCTTCATTTCCAATGATCAACGCAATCGCCCCTTGCGTATTCCATTTGCGGTAATCAGTGCCTTTCATATCCGTCCCAAAAATCCAAAAACTATTTTCTTTTAATGTAGCAATACTTTGCGCTAAATTGGTTACACGAGCGACTGGGATATATTCAACTGCTCCAGTTGAAGCTTTGGTGACAACTGGTGTAATGCCAACTGCACGGTGTTTGGGGATAATGATCCCGTCCACACCCGTTGCATCTGCCGTTCTTAAGATAGAGCCAAAATTATGCGGGTCTTCTAAACTATCTAAGATTAAAAAGAATGGCGTCTCCGTCTTTTCTTTCGTCTGATCGAGCAATTCTTCCAATGTTAAGTATTCATACGCTGTAATTGCTAATACGATTCCTTGATGAACACCGTGATTTGTCATTGTATCTAGTTTTTGTTTTGGTACCCATTTAACAGGTACAGCATTTTCTTTGGCTAATAATTTTAGGTGTTCAACTTTCTCGCTCTTACTATCTTCTTGAAGAAATAATTTATTGCCACGACCTTGTTGAATTGCTTCTACCGTCGCATGATTCCCAAAAACGAAGTTATCTTCGACCTCTTCTTGTGAGACTTCACGTTCTTTTCTTACCAATTCTTTTTTAAATGGTTGTTTTTTTTGTGGTTTGTTTCCCTTAAAAGGGCGCTTTTTATCATTTCTCATTTTTTTCACCTACTTTTTTTATACACCAATCAATCAATTCTTTCAAACGTTCCGTTTGTTTCGTCAAGTGCAGATACCCCATCAACGACTCAAATCCAGTGGCAATTCGATACGTTGTGATATCGGCATTTTTTGCAGACGTGTGGCTTTTGGCGTTGCGGCCGCGTTTGTACATTAGTTCTTCATTTTCTGAAAGTAATTTTTCTTCCAGCATTTCTTGAATCAGAAAAGCTTGGGCTTTGGCTGAAACATAATGTGTTGCCATACGGTGTAGCGTATTTGGTTTGGTTTGTCCTTGTTCCACTAAGTAATCGCGGATATAAATCTCATAGATTGCATCCCCTACATAGGCCAATGCTAAACCGTTTAATTGAGTATAATCTCTCATTCACTTCTTCTCCATCTAGTTCCTTGAGCTGTATCTTCCAAGGTTATTCCTTTGTCTTTTAATAAATCACGAATTTCATCACTGCGGGCAAAATCACGATTCGCGCGAGCTTGATTACGCTCTTCGATCAATTGGTCAACATCATCGTCTAGTAGTTCTTCTGATAAGAAAAAGATCCCAAAAATACTTAACCATTGTGTAAACTGTTCTAGCGCTTTTTCGATTACCACTGCGGATACAGCCTCTTGCTCACTGTATTGATTTAGCCATTTCGCCATTTCATACACCACAGTGATTCCGTTTGCTACGTTAAAATCATCATCCATTTCAGTTGTGAAACGTATTTCTAAATCTGCTAATTCTTGTAACTTTTGAGTATCTTCGTCATGTTCTGTTATTGCATCAGATTTTCTAAAGGATAGGTTCTCAAACGCATTCTTTAATTTTTGTAAATTAACGCCTGCTTCTTTCATCGTTGTTTCACTATAACGAATTGGGCGGCGATATTGTGTAGTAGCCATAAAGAAACGCAACACTTGAGGATCAACTTCCTTCACTAGTTCATGAACCGTTACAAAGTTCCCTAGCGATTTGCTCATTTTTTCATCCTCTTCACCAATCGTTACAAACCCATTATGCATCCAGTAATTGGCGAATTTTTTCCCTGTTTTTGCTTCACTTTGGGCTATTTCATTTTCATGATGAGGGAACTCTAAATCTTGCCCACCACCATGAATATCAATTGTATCACCTAAGTGTTTTGTTGCCATAACAGAACACTCAATGTGCCAGCCAGGACGGCCAGCTCCCCACGGAGAATCCCAAGTAATTTCACCTTCTTTGGCACCTTTCCATAAAGCAAAATCTAACGGATCTTCTTTCAGCTCTTTTTCTACGCCTGTCCGTTGACTAGCACCAACTTCTAATTCATCAATTGATTGATGGCTAAGGTTGCCATACCCTTCAAATTTTCTCGTCCGATAATAGACATCGCCTTTTGATTCGTATGCATAGCCTTTATCAATCAATGTTTGGATAAAGGTTAAAATGTCCGGCATATGATCCATTACTCTTGGATGTAGTGTTGCAGGTTTCACATTCAAGATATTCGTATCCTCTTCAAATGCATGGATAAATCGATCTGCCACTTCTGGGGCTGTGATGCCTAATTCTTTGGCTGCCCGAATAATTTTATCATCGACATCCGTAAAGTTTGAAACATAATTCACTTCGTATCCGCGGTATTCTAAATAACGTCTAATCGTGTCAAAAGCCATCGAACTACGGGCATTGCCGATATGAATATAATTGTAGACAGTTGGTCCGCAGACATACATCCGGACTTTCCCTTCCTCTATTGGTTGAAATAATTCTTTTTCTCGCGTTAATGTATTATAAATTTGAATCATATGCTACCTCCAATTTTTCTCCTTTGATTCTGACGATTTTTGCAGGTATTCCTACAGCTGTTGCATCATCAGGAATATCTGTTAACACAACGGCAGATGCGCCGATTTTTGCTCGTTCACCTATTGTGACAGGTCCCAATATTTGAGCGTGTGCGTGGATCATTGCCCCTTTTTTTACAGTCGGATGGCGTTTTCCTGTGTCTTTACCTGTTCCGCCTAAGGTCACCCCATGAAACAACACGACATCTTCTTCTATTTCTGCTGTTTGACCAATCACAACACCCATCCCATGATCAATAAAAACGCCAGGTGCAATCGTCGCACCAGGATGGATTTCGATTCCTGTTATGAATCGCCAAAATTGTGCATGAATTTTTGCTAATAAAAATAACTGGTGTCGATACAGAAAATGGGAAAAACGATGCCAAAATAATGCATGTACACCCGGGTATGTAAGTAATGCTTCCGCTGTTGAACGAGCGGCCGGATCATTCTCTTTGACTGCTCTGACTGCTCTTTTTAACCAACCCATATTCGCTCTCCTTTCATTCAATTTTATACATAAAAACGTGGCAGGATCGTCCAGTTCTTTATTCCGTAAGGCTAACGAGCTAGATAATACAAATAAAGAAACGTCTTTCAAACGACATAACTCCGTTTAAAAGACGCTTCTGCGTGGTTCCACTTTTTTTTACAGGTCTCCCTGCCTCAAAACAGATAACGGTTGTTGGCCGTTTTCAGCTACATATCGCCGAAACTATTCAAAGATGCATTTCAAAAAGTGCTGACAACTGTTTTCACCATCCACAGTCTCTCTATAGACACGCGCTTTTTTACTTCTTCTTCTCTACATATTTCTATTATAAAACGTTATTTAAATGATCTAAGGCTTTTTCTTTTCCTAAAAGTTCAATCGTATCGCCTAATTCTGGACCATGTACTTGTCCTGAAACAGCTACACGGATTGGCATAAATAGATTTTTGCCTTTTACGCCAGTTTCTTTTTGAACTGCTTTGATCCCAGCTTTGATGCTTGGTACATCAACAACATCCATTGCTTCTAATTGTGCTTTGAACGCCGCTAAAACTGCTGGAACAGTTTCACCAGCTAAAACTTCTTTTGCCGCTTCATCTAAAACTGGATGCTCATTGAAGAACAATTCAGATACATTGACGATTTCAGCTGCATAACTCATTTGTGGTTGGTATAAGCTAACTACTTTTTTCAGCCATTCCAATTTTTCTCCGCTTGGTTGTGCTTCGATTTTGCCTTCTGCTACTAAATAAGGAAGACACATATCTGTTAAAACATCTAAATCTAATTGCTTCATATATTGGTTATTGACCCACTCAAGTTTCTTTCCATCAAAGGCAGCTGGTGACTTGCTTAAGCGTTCTGGATCAAAGATTTTGATCAATTCTTTTGGTGAGAAGATTTCTTCTTCTCCAACTGGGGACCAACCTAATAACGCTGTGAAATTAAACATTGCTTCTGGTAAATAGCCAAGTTCACGGTATTGTTCAATAAATTGTAAAATCGATTCATCCCGTTTGCTTAATTTTTTACCCGTTTCAGAATTGATGATTAACGTCATATGACCAAATTCGGGTGCTTTCCAGCCAAATGCTTCATAAATCATCAATTGTTTTGGTGTATTCGCAATATGATCGTCCCCACGTAAGACATGCGTGATTTTCATCATGTGATCGTCTACCGCTACCGCAAAATTATAGGTCGGCATGCCATCACGTTTTTGGATGACAAAATCGCCACCGATATTATCTGATTCAAAAACGATTTCGCCTTTAACCATATCTTCAAATGTATAAGACGTATTTCTTGGTACACGGAAACGAATCACTGACTCAAGACCTTGTGCTTCTTTTTCCGCTTGCTCAGTAGGAGTCAAATCCGCACACTTACCAGCGTAATGTGGCATTTCACCACGGGCACGTTGTGCTTCTCTTTCAGCTTCTAATTCTTCTTCAGTACAGTA
Source organism: Enterococcus plantarum (assembly GCF_001730295.1). Taxonomy (GTDB): domain Bacteria; phylum Bacillota; class Bacilli; order Lactobacillales; family Enterococcaceae; genus Enterococcus_L; species Enterococcus_L plantarum. The sequence continues at coordinate 47,909 of NZ_MIKA01000002.1, read as the reverse complement.
ACATTTATACGCACGATTGCTTACTAATAATTGATCGATTAAAGGTTGATAAATTTCGCTACGTTCTGATTGACGATACGGACCATATTCACCTGGTTTTTCAGGAGATTCATCCCAATCCATTCCTAGCCATGCTAGATTTTCTAATTGGCTTTTTTCCCCATCTTCGATATTTCTTTTTTGATCGGTATCTTCGATGCGGATGATAAATTCGCCATCGTTGTGGCGGGCAAATAAATAGTTAAATAAAGCTGTTCTTGCATTTCCGATATGCAAGTGTCCAGTTGGACTTGGTGCATAACGTACACGTACTTTTGTCATTGTGCATTCCTCTTTCTATTTTTCAAGTAAAGCGACCGCAATCGCTCCCAGACCTTCTTCTTGACCAATAAAACCCATTTTTTCCATCGTTGTTGCTTTTAAATTGAGTTGATTCGTTTCAATTTGACAGGCCTTAGCGATGTTTTCTTTCATTTGTTCTAAATAAGGTTTCATTTTTGGTTGTTCTGCTAAAATTGTACAATCAATGTTGCCAATAGTAAAGCCACCAGCCAAAATTTTTTGATTTACTTCATGTAATAATTTCAGTGAGTCCGCCTCTTTAAATGCCGGATCTGTATCAGGAAATAAATGTCCAATATCACCCAGACCTGCAGCGCCAAGCAAAGCGTCTGTAATTGCATGTAGCAACACATCTGCATCTGAGTGTCCTAATAAGCCTTTTTCAAAAGGTAGTTCTACACCACCAATGATCAACTTACGTCCTTCTACCAGTTGATGAACATCAAATCCTTGTCCAATTCGTATCATTTTTTCACCTAGCTTCTTTTTCGTTTGACGATTGATTCGCCGATCAGCATATCTTCTGGTGTGGTCAATTTGATATTTTCGTAACTTCCCAATACCATCGAAACAGGTAAATTACTGTATTTTTCAATAAGAGATGCCTCGTCTGTTCCTAAATAACCTTCTTGCTGTGCACAAACATGCACGGCAAGTAAATCCTCTCCATAAAAGGCTTGAGGGGTTTGTATTTGCCATAATGTTTCACGTGGAACCGTCTCTTGTACGATTCCATCCGTCACTCGCTTGATTGTATCTTTGACAGGAACACCTAAAATAGCGGCTCTCGTTTCTTGTACTTTCTGATGCAATAATTTCAATTGTGTCAGATTGACGAAGGGTCTTGCGCCGTCATGAACCATCACAATATTTTTCAAAGAAAATACTGCATTCAAGCCATTATACACGCTATATTGCCGCTCATGACCACCAGAGACGATTGTTATCGGGCATCTTATTTTCTTTGCTTCTTTCTTGATCATTTCACTTAATAAAACTTGTTCGTCTTCTTGTGCGACTAAAATAATATGTTTGCATGCAGGATCATTTAAGAAAGTATTTAGCGAATAAGAAATAACTGGTTTACCGATCAGATGCAATAAAATCTTATTTCGGCTAGCACCCATTCTCTTCCCTTGACCCGCCGCCAACAAAATGACTTCATAATCCAGAGCTTCATTTCTATTTTTAGATTTTTTCATTAGTTTTGCTGTCTTCTTTGCTATCATTGATACCTCGTCCAGAGTGAGCAGGCTTTGCAAAAATCATCCGGCCAGCTGCAGTCTGTAAAGCACTGGTAACAACTACTTGAATGTGTTCATTCATATAATGCTGACCATCTTCAACGACAACCATCGTACCATCATCCAAATACGCCACACCTTGTTGACGTTCTGTTCCAGCTTTTACAACCATTACATTCATTGTTTCGCCAGGAATCACAACTGGTTTTACCGCATTTGCTAAAGCATTGATGTTTAAAACAGGAACATTTTGAAATTCAGAAACTTTATTTAAGTTATAATCATTTGTTACGACCACGCCATCCAATAATTTTGCTAGTTTAATCAGTTTACTATCGACTTCTGAAATATCTTCAAAATCACCTTCATACATTTCAACCGAAATACCATCTTCTTTTTGCAACGCATTTAAAATATCCAAGCCACGTCGTCCACGAACACGTTTAAGACTATCACCAGAGTCCGCAATATATTGCAGTTCATACAGCACAAAATTAGGAATCAAAATAACTCCTTCTAAAAAGCCAGTTTTCGCAATATCGTAAATTCTACCGTCAATGATTACGCTTGTATCTAAAATTTTGTATTTATGGAAACGATCTTCTACCCTACGATCCAAGACTTCTCCTTGGCCTTCCGTTTGAAGTTTTTTCTGTTTCGGAGTAAAAATTTTACGCCATTCATCAATTCGAGTAGTTCCCATACGAAACCCAAGATAGCCAAAAATAATCATGACTAAAATCGGCAAGACGCTATTCACAAACGGGATATTCAAGTTATACATTGGAATTGAAATAATCACACCAATGATCAACCCAAGAATTGCGCCGACACTTCCGAATAATAGATACGTTAAACTCATTTCATTTAATGATGCTTCTACTTTTTTTACAACTGAAACAATATACTTTGCTAACCCTAACGATAATATAAAGAAAATAAGTGCACCAATCAAACTGTTAGTAAAGTTATTGTTCAACCATGTATTATCTGCCTGTTTCGCCATGTCCCAAGCTATTGGTAATAGTGAAATACCTAAGCTTGCGCCAGCGACGACCATCAGCAATGTGATGACACGTTTTTGCATAGATTCATCCTCCAATATAGTTATACTTATTTAAAGATTGAAAGAAAGAGGTCGTGACGATCCTCTTGTATCGATCTCTTTACTCTCAGTCTATTTGAATACTTTTCTTAGTGTTTCACCGATTGTCGCTACGCCGACAATCTCGATTCCTTCTGGTGGGGTCCAACCGCCTAAGTTATTTTTTGGTAAATAAATCTTCGTGAATCCTAGTTTTTGTGCTTCGCGTACTCGTTGTTCGATACTATTCACTCGACGAATCTCACCAGTCAACCCAATTTCACCTATAAAACATTCGGTTGGTCTTGTGCCATTTTCTTTATAACTGGACGCAATACTCACCGCGACCGCTAAATCGATTGCAGGTTCGTTGATTTTTACGCCGCCAGCAGCTTTTAAATATGCATCTTGATTTTGTAATAACAATCCAGCGCGTTTCTCTAAAACTGCCATGATCAAGGAAACTCGGTTAAAATCCAATCCAGTTGTTGTCCGTTTTGCATTTCCAAACATCGTTGGAGTGACTAAAGCCTGAACCTCAACTAAAATGGGGCGTGTTCCTTCCATAGCAACCACTATCGCAGATCCCGTAGCATCCGCCAAGCGTTCTTCTAAAAATACTTGCGATGGATTCGCGACTTCTTCTAATCCATGCTCCCGCATTTCAAAAATGCCGATCTCATTAGTGGAACCAAAACGATTTTTGACTGCTCTCAATATTCTGAAAGTATGATGCTTATCTCCCTCAAAATATAAGACAGTATCTACCATATGTTCTAGCATACGCGGTCCTGCAATTGACCCTTCTTTCGTCACATGACCAACAATAAAAACAGCAATACCATTGGTTTTAGCGATTTTCAATAATTCAGCTGTTGTTTCTCGCACTTGACTGACACTTCCAGCCACACTCGTCACATCAGGTTGTGTCATCGTTTGAATGGAATCGATGATTACGTAATCAGGTTCTAATTTTTCAATTGCTCGAGAAATTTCATTCATATCTGTTTCAGCGTACAAATAAAATTCAGTATCGATCGAACTTAACCGCTCGGCACGCATTTTGATTTGCTCCGCACTCTCTTCTCCAGAAACGTAAAGCACTTTGCCACCGATTTCAGCAAGTTGTTGTGATACTTGTAACAGCAATGTTGATTTACCGATTCCAGGATCGCCGCCAATCAAAACAAGTGATCCAGGCACTACGCCGCCACCTAACACACGGTTCAACTCTACCAGTTTTGTTTTGACTCTCGGTTCTTTTTTTGGAACCACTTCAGCTAAGCGCTGAGGCTGTGTCTTTTTCCCAGTTAAACTGACTCTAGCACGACGATCGGTCGTATCTTGAATGATTTCTTCTGTCATTGTGTTCCACTGACCACAATTGGGACAGCGACCTAAATATTTAGGGGAAATATACCCGCACGTTTGACACTCAAATTGAACTTTTGCTTTTTTTGCCATATGCTATCCCCTCATTTTTAATGTATTCTTTATTTTACCATAGTATAGGCTTCTTAGACTAAGACTTCCCACTGTAAAATACGCAGTTTCCAAGCGATTTGATCTTAATTTTTGCCTGAAGAACCAAAACCACCTGTACGCTCGTTTTCGACATCATCAACATCTGCTAAAAGAAACGGTTTAAAAATCCCTTGGCCGATTCGTTCACCTTTTTCAATAACCATTTCTTCATAGCCGAAATTCAGAAATTGAAACATAATATGTCCTTCGTTGCCTTCGTTATTATAATAATCACGATCGATCACGCCTACGCCATTCGCTAACATTAAAAAACGTTTTAATGGGTTGGATGAGCGACTTACTAATTCTAAGTATTCATTTTCAGCCATGTATGCTTTGATCCCTGTTTTTACTAAGACGGGTTTTGGTGTTATGCCTTGTGCTTGTAATTGCCAAATGCTTGGGACAACTACTGTTTCTGCTGCTTCAAAGTCGTAACCTGCAGCGCCTTTTGTCGCACGCTCAGGGATAGCAATCCCTTGGTCTGCATAATCTGTAATAATTTCAAATCCTCGTTGTTTCATCAAAAATCTCCTCTACTTGTAAACTATTTCTATTTTAACATATTACACTGATTCCTAGCTGGCTTTTACAGTATCTTTACTAATCTCTTGTATTTTTTAATGTTTACACATCATTTAGACTCATTTCGTTCATGTTTTACTACCTCATAAAGAATAAATGAAAAAAATGACATCAGACCAATAATACTGATTATATGAATATGCTCCACCACTTGAAGTGCAATTGGATTATGAGTCCGATGCGCTGTGATTTGCAGAACTGTTTTTACTGGTAACTGTGCTTGTTTCGCTAGTAACCATAAGACACTCATCAATAATAATTGATGTGTCACACTGCCTTTCGTTTGAGTGCTGTACTTCGTAATGATTCGTTGATCTTGAGGTAAAATGGCTTCCTGATAGTATTGTTGATTCAAAAAACTACCTGTCGCACTGATGAAACAGCTGAGCAAAAAAATGCCAACTGGAAAAATTGGACGGAACAATAAAAAAAATAGTGACAGGATAAAACCGCCCAGATGAATGATTTTAGGATCGACATTAGGGAACAGATGATATAAAAATTTAATAACAAAAGCAGCTCCGACGATACCCAAAACATAAGGAATATATAAATTAGCAGTCAGACGATCGATCCCTAAACGTAAAGAAACATAAAAGGTTCCAAAAAGCAGTAGAAAGTTCATACACATCCCATTAGCAAATGTCATTAAGTTCAACCACAAAGGGAGTTTCCATGTTTTTCTTTGACTGTTTAAATACCAGCCGGCTATTACAAATAAAATAGAAAAACCAATCAACCCTACATCCAAAAGTTTTGGATCAAATAACAATCGAGCAGAACGGATAAATAACAATAATACAAAGAAAAACAAAAATAAAAAGAACTCTTTGACCGATATCACTTGTTTATTGACCTCATTGAAATCAATCTCATAGTCAGGATAATGGGTAACTGTATGATACGCTGCAATATAAAGCAAAGCATACTCCCCTAAAACTAAAGGAATCCTCAATTCTTTCGGCAACGTCAATGATGCAATCACGCCACCGAATAGCAGCAAGATAAAAAGATATTTTCTACCAGTCAACGCTGAATACCCTTGTTGCTTCTCGTGATAATTAACGGTGGTATTAGCAGCTGGCAACCATGATGCACTAAGTCCCAGTAAAACAGCTGAAAAAAGATAGGCAGGAAAATAAAACTGACCTAACACGCCAATTAAACACCCTGCACCTCCCAGCAGAATCGAAATAATCAATATATTAAAGCTTGACAATGATAGCTTGAAGCTCTTTAACAAAAATATCCCCGTCATCCGAAACGTATAGAACAAGACAAACGGCAACACTCTTTCCAAAGTTGTGCCATCACTTAAACTCAAAAATAAAAAATAAGGAATAAAAATAATTGTATTAGATAATATAAAAGGCGCAACTTGTAAACAATTGCGGGCTAATTCTTTCAATTTAGACATTGTTTCTTCTCCTTTTAAAGCATATTGTTATGTAGGTAGTCTACCACGTTCATGAAAAAAGTGGAATCGATCTCCAAATTAAACCAAAGAAGAGTTAGGATCGATCAAAGACACTCGACAATACTGTACCAGTTAGTAATCCTTCTTTCTACGCTTTCGCTTCGTACGACTCTCCACTCTCCATAAGAGTTAAACCTGTTTATCGATTTATAAACAAGTTTGCTTTACGTCTATAAAAAATGAAAAACTCTGTGAAAAATACGAAACTAGCTTTTTAATCTTTTTTTAATGTAAGGTTTCTGTTATAATGGTTTTCACATTTACTATTTGACTAGTCGATGAATGAGCATATCAAAGGAGAGATAGATGTATGAAAACTGTTTACAATTTTTCAGCTGGACCCGCCGTTTTACCTAAAAGTGTTTTGGAAAAAGCACAATCCGAATTGGTGAATTACGAGAACAGCGGCATGTCCGTGATGGAGTTAAGTCATCGTTCCTCCCTTTTTGAATCGATCATCGAACGTGCAGAAACATTACTTAGAGAATTAATGACGATTCCCGATAATTATAAAGTGCTCTTCTTACAAGGGGGCGCAAGTATGCAATTTACGATGGTTCCGTTGAATTTAGCACAAAATAAAAAAGCGATTTACGTCAATACTGGCTCATGGGCGAAAAAAGCCATTAGTGAAGCGAAAAAAATTGATAATGTAGATGTTCAAGTCATTGCTTCAAGCGAAGATAAAAATTTCTCGTATATTCCTGACATTCATAAAGAAGACATTCCACAAGATGCAGCTTATGTTCATATCACGACCAATAATACCATTGAAGGCACAACGATTTATGATTTACCAGATACAGGTGAAGTTCCAATTGTGGCTGACATGTCTTCAAATATTTTGTCGATCGATTATAATGTTGCTGACTTTGGATTGATTTATGCAGGTGCCCAAAAAAATATCGGCCCTGCTGGTTTGACCGTTGTGATCGTTCGTGATGATTTGATCGGTCAGGCAGATATTATTAGTGCTATGTTAGATTATGATATCCATGCGAAAAATGGCTCAATGTACAATACACCGCCAACTTATGGTATCTATATGGCAAAACTTGTCTTTGAATGGATCAAAGAACAAGGCGGTGTAAGTCAAATGGAAAAACAAAATAAAGAAAAAGCCGCTATTTTATATGATGAGCTGGATTCATCTGCTCTATTTTCTTCACCAGTAAATCCTAAAGACCGTTCGATCAATAATATTCCTTTTATTACTGGAAATGATGAACTTGATAAAAAATTCAATCAAGAAGCACTAGCAGCAGGTTTTGAGAACTTAAAAGGACACCGTTCTGTAGGTGGTATGCGTGCAAGTTTGTACAATGCCTTTCCCAAAGATGGGGTTATGGCTTTAGTCGAGTTGATGAAACAATTTGAAGCAGAAAATGGAGGAACAAAATAGATGTATGATATTAAAACATTCAATGCAATTGCACCAGTTGGTTTAGCACGTTTTAACGAAGAAAATTTTACGATCAATAAAACTGAATTGCCCGCCGGTATTATCTTACGTAGCGAAAAACTCCATGATTATGACTTCCCAGCTTCTGTTCTAGCCGTTGCTCGTGCTGGCGCTGGAACCAATAACGTCCCAGTCAAACAATGTACCGAAGATGGTATCGTTGTATTTAACACGCCTGGAGCCAATGCTAACGCTGTAAAAGAGTTAGTGATTGCTTGCTTGCTTCTCTCTGTGCGCCCGATTCTAAAAGGCTCTAATTGGGTTCAAACCTTGACCGGAACAGACACTGAAGAACAAGTTGAAGCACAGAAAAAACAGTTTGCCGGTACTGAACTAGAAGGCAAAAAACTTGGTGTGATCGGTCTTGGTGCAATCGGTGCAATGGTTGCCAACGATGCTTACCGTTTAGGCATGGAAGTCACCGGCTTCGATCCATTTGTTTCTGTTGACACCGCTTGGAGTATCTCACGTCGGGTCAAACGGGCGCAAAGTATGGAAGAAGTCCTAAAGACCTGTGATTTTATTACCGTACACGTTCCTTTATCTGAAAATACGCATCATCTGATTGGCAAAGAGCAACTAGCTCAAATGAAAAAGAATGCGGTCTTGCTTAACTTTGCCCGTGGTGAGCTAGTCGATACAAAAGCTGTGATTGACGCTTTAGCTCAAGGTGAAATCAGCAATTTCGTTACAGACTTTGCCGATGAACGTCTCTTACACAACGAAAAAATCTTAGTTCTTCCCCATCTAGGAGCTTCTACAGAAGAAGCTGAAATCAATTGTGCGAAAATGGCCGCACGTACCTTAAAAAAATTCCTGGAAACTGGCAATATCAAACGTTCTGTCAATTTCCCTACGGTAGAAATGGCCTTTAATTCACCTTTCCGTTTTACAATTGTACACAGAAATGTTCCAAATATGTTAGGTCAAATCTCAACTGGCATTGCAAATTTAGAGATCAATATCGATACCATGATCAACCGTAGTCGTGACGATTATGCCTACACAATTGTTGATATTGCAGAAACTGACGAAGAAAAAATCAATGCTGCTGCCGAGAAAATTCAAGCAGCCGAAAACATCATCCGAGTACGGACAATCAAAAATAATGAGGCGGTGAGTTATTAATGGTTAAAATCCACCCTTTCAAAAGTATCCGTCCAGCAACTGAGTTTAGCGAAAAAATCGCGACCTTACCTTATGATGTTTTAAATTCTGCTGAAGCAAGAGAATTAGGCGCAAATAATCCATACTCCTACTTGCATATCGACAAAGCAGAAATCGATTTACCTGAAACACTTTCGTCTTATGATGATCAAGTCTACGAAAAAGCCGCACGTAATTTACAAGCATTTTTACAAAAAAAATGGCTGATCCAAGATGACCAACCGCTTTTGTACCTTTATGAATTAACAATGAACGGTCGCGCTCAAACAGGACTTGTGACTTGTACCTCGATCTCTGACTATACAGAAGGTAAAATCAAAAAACATGAATTTACTCGTCCAGAAAAAGAAGTTGACCGTATTCGCCATATTGAAGCCTGTGATGCCAATACTAGCCCGATTTTTCTAACCTATCGCCAACACAAACAGATTCAAACGGTGACAGATGATTGGAAAACAACTCATGCTCCCGTTTACGATTTTGCAAGTTTCCATGACGTTACACATCGTGTTTGGCTTATAGACCAACCGGAAGTAATCGAACAACTAGTGACACGTTTCGCTCAAGACGTACCTGCTTTATATATTGCAGATGGACATCACCGGACAGAATCTGCAGTAAAAGTTGGACAAAAGAAAAAAGAAGCATATCCTGAAGCAACTGAGACAGCTGAATTCAACTACTTCTTATCTGTCATTTTTCCTAAAGAAGAGTTGGAAATTTTAGATTATAACCGTGTCTTGAAGGTCCCAATCGAAACAAATTTCTTTGAACAGTTGGAAAAGAATTTCGTAGTCTCAAAAACAGAGAGTGGAAAGCCTACTCAAGCAAAAACGTTTGGCATGTATTTAGATGGACAATGGTTTGCTTTGACTGCTAAAGAAGAGATTTTATCTGATGACCCGGTTGCTGGTCTGGACGTTTCTTTACTTCAACATCATGTATTCGCAGATATTTTTGATATTCAAGATGTCCGTACAGATAAGCGTATTGATTTTGTGGGTGGTATTCGCGGAATGCAGGAATTAGAACAATTAGTCGATAGTGGGCAATGGTCGGTCGCTTTCGCTGTTTACCCAACAACGATGGATGATTTACTAAATGTTGCGGATGCTGGAAAAATTATGCCGCCAAAATCAACTTGGTTTGAACCTAAATTATTAAGTGGATTATTTGTTCATGATTTAGAGACAAACGACGTATAAAGCTGTAAAATAGAAGAATAAAATCGAAGCTTGGACAAAAGCAACATTTTTGTCCAAGCTTTCTTGCAAATAATCGAAAACGGCTATCTAGAATCAGCTAATAAGTGAGGTCAACCATGCGAAAACAATTAAAAGAAGCAAAACGAATCGTCATTAAAGTAGGGACAAGTACATTGATTTATCCCAATGGAAATATCAATTTAAGCGCCATTGATCAATTGGCGTTCACCTTATCCGATTTACGTAACCAAGACAAAGAAATCATTTTAGTGTCATCAGGTGCGATCGGTGTCGGTCTAAATAAACTGAACATGGACAAACGTCCCCCAACCATTCCAGAACAACAAGCAGTGGCTGCCGTTGGGCAAGCAGAGTTGATGAATATTTACAATCAGCGCTTTTTGACTTACAGCCAGCAAATTGCTCAGCTACTATTGACTAGAGATGTAATTGAATATCCGGAAAGCCGCAAAAACGTAACCAATACCATCGAGCAACTCCTACAGATGGGGATTATTCCTGTCATCAATGAAAATGATACTGTCGCCATCGATGAATTGGATCATCTAACAAAATTCGGTGACAATGACCAATTATCTGCAATCGTAGCACAGCTGATTCAGGCAGATGCGCTGATCATGTTATCTGATATCGATGGCTTCTTTTCCGATAATCCGAATACAAATAAAGATGCCACTCTTTTTTCTGAAATCAATGAAATAAATGACGAGCTACTACAATTAGCAGGTGGGAAAGGGAGTCGCTTTGGAACTGGTGGTATGTATAGCAAATTAAAGGCCGCAGAGCGTGTATTAGCGCATAATGGTGCTATGATTTTAGCAAACGGACAACAACCAAAAATCATTTTTGATATTTTGGCTGGCGAAAATATCGGGACACTATTTATTTAACAAAAAAAGGAGGAGCGCTTCATGACTGATTTAACACAACTAGGCAAACAAGCCAAAGAAACAGCGTATCAACTAGGCTTGATGGATACAAAAATGAAAAATGATTTATTGTTGCATATGGCCGATGAGATAGAAAATAACACCGCTAAAATCTTGACTGAAAATCAAAAAGATTTAGCCACAGCTACAGAAAACGGCATTACTGATACGATGCTGGATCGCTTACGTTTGACAGACGAACGAATCCAAGAAATGGCCGACGGGATTCGCCAAGTAGCAACCTTGCCTGATCCAATTGGAGAGGTCGATAAAATGTGGAAAAATGAAGATGGCTTGATGATCGGTAAACAACGTGTACCATTAGGTGTGATTGGTATCATCTACGAATCACGTCCAAATGTGACGACAGATGCTGCAAGCTTATGTTTTAAAACGGGCAATGCCGTGATTTTACGCGGTGGTAAAGAAGCGTTTCATTCAAATCAAATCTTAGTTACCGTTTTACAACAAGCCTTAACACAAAAAGAAGTCTCTCCTTTTGCGATTCAATTTGTTGACGATACTTCTAGAGAAACAGCACAACAATTGATGAAATTAAATGATTATCTAGATGTTTTGATTCCGCGAGGCGGCGCTAATCTGATCAAAACAGTTTTAACCACTGCGACTGTTCCAGTAATCGAAACCGGCACTGGTAATTGTCATGTTTATATCGACAAGGACGCCCAATTGAAGATGGCAACTAATATCATCGTCAACGCAAAATGCCAACGCCCTTCTGTTTGTAATTCTGCTGAAACGTTGCTGATCCATCAAGAGGTCGCAGCGGATTTCCTCCCTGTTATCGAAAAAGCCTTAAATGAATATAACGTGGAATTACGAGCTGATGAACGAGCGCTAGCTATTTTTGAACAATCGATCCCAGCCACTGAAGAAGATTGGGAAACTGAGTTCAATGACTATATTTTAGCCGTTAAAGTTGTCGATTCTTTAGAAGAAGCAATCCATCATATCAATCGTTATAATACTAAACATTCTGAAAGCATCATTAGTGACAATTATTTTGCTACGCAACAATTTTTGCAGCAAGTAGACGCAGCAGCGGTTTATGCTAATGCTTCCACACGCTTTACAGATGGATTTGTTTTTGGTTTTGGAGCCGAAATTGGGATCAGCACACAGAAATTACATGCACGTGGTCCGATGGGCTTAGCAGAATTGACTTCTACGAAATATATTGTCTATGGTGATGGACAGTATCGGAAGTAAGCAGAGTAAAAATTCCTTAGAGACGATTGCCTATCTAAGGAATTTTTTCATATTCTTTACTCATTATGTCCCGATACATCCCTGGGATAGACTCCCAAGAAACAAAAGATATTCGTCTTACGTAAATCCCTTTATGTTGTACTAATGCGTAGTTTTTTCCTTCAGGTGCTTGACCACCAGAAAAAGTCAATTTACTTCCTTCACCAAAAGGATCGTCAAGGACCCAAATATCTTTATACGGATCTGGAAATTGTAACCCATCTTTACTCTCTTCATACTCTTTTCCGCCATTATAAGTAACTTTCGTAGGCAAAGTCGCATACCCTATTTTCATTTCCATAAATGGATTAAACCGATCTACCCATTGATTTTTATATTGATACACATTCAAAAAAATCACACCAACTAACAACACGATCCCGGTTGTGATCAATCCATATTTATACACTTTCTTTAACTTTAAATCTGTATCGATTCTTTTTACCATTTTTGAATCTCCTCTCAAAAACTCATCTAAAGTAATCCCAAACAACTCACTTAACGTTATCAACATGTGAACATCTGGATAAGTACGTCCAGTTTCCCAGCTAGAAATTGTTTTATCTGACACATTCAGCTTTTCCGCTAAATCTTTTTGTGTCCATTCATTTATACTTCGATATTTTTTTAACTGCGTTTTTAGTTCCACTATCCAAGCTCCTTTCTAACTCTAATTTATAATAAGAAGGATACATTAGGCTACCTTGTATTTGTAGAAAGAGTACAATCAAGGTGTCTATATTTTGTAGAATGCTAATAGAGCAACCTTTTTCCTATATTCATTATATCAAAGAGAGAGAACTTTTTACGGAGATACTTTACTCCTATTGCTTATTTTCTTACATTTACTATCTTCTTCAGATATACATTTAGAATTCCTTTTGATACACTATCTATAACTATAACTGATGCAAGAGAACGTTATACACCATTAAAAAAGGAGGCTATTTCATGAAACGCGATGGTCACACCCACACAGAATTTTGTCCCCATGGAAAAGTGGAAGACACTGAACTTCTGATCCAACGGGCAATCAGTCTAGGATTTAAAGAATACAGCATCACAGAGCATGCCCCTTTACCTACTGGCATAGAAAAATTTGCCGCAGGTGACCCCAACATATGGACAACGGCTTCGATGGCTTCGAATGATGTGGATAACTATTTAAAACAGATGAATAACTTGCGGAAAAAATACGCTTCTGACATCATTATTCACATTGGCTTTGAATTGGATTATTTTTCCGAATTTGAAGGATGGACGCGAGATTTTTTAACTGAGTACGGACCACAAACGGACGATGGCATTTTATCCGTACATTTTCTTGAAGGTGATGGTGGATTACGTGGTATCGACTATTCTTTTGAAGAATACAAGACAGGCGTCGTTGATTATTTAGGTAGTTTTGAAAAGGCTCAAAAACGTTACTATCAAAAGGTTTTAGCTTCTTTAGAAGCGGATCTAGGTCACTTTAAACCTACGCGCTTAGGACATATTTCTTTATGCCAAAAATTCGAACGTTTCTTTGATGAATCGATTCATTATTCTTCTGAAAATAAAGCACTTGTCCACACCCTTTTAGACCGTATACAGCAGGAAAAATACAGCTTAGATTTAAACACAGCTGGTTTTTATAAACAAGGTTATCAACAGAGTTATCCACAGGTGTGGATAACTAAAAAAGCAAGTGAATTAGAGATTCCACTGATTTATGGATCAGACACACATTCCTTAACGGATATTGGACGAGGATATGAAAAAATCAAGAGCTGGATTTGAAAAATGAGACTATCACAGAGTACTAAACTCTCGGATAGTTTTACTTTTTTGATTTTCTTTAATTTTTTCTTTCTAACAATCAATTTTCCGATGGATATGCTAAACTATAGATATTCTATTTATTACGTTGTGAGGTTGATTATGAAGAAAAAAATACAGTCCTTTATTAAAGAAAACTGGCCCTATATGGCCGCCAGCTTTTTCATTCCTTTTTTTGTGATGGTCATTATTTATTTAAGTCTCGGCATTTATCCTGGAAGTAGCCGTAGCGTGATGGCCAGCGATTCCTTTTCACAATTTTCCAATTTCCATGCTAGTTTCAACAATGTACTCCATGGTAAACAAAGTATTTTTTATACTTGGAATGCATCACTGGGATTAAATTATCTCTCGCTGATATCCTATTATCTTGGCGGACTATTTACACCACTGGTGATTTTCTTTAAAAACCAAAATATTCCCGATGCACTGTATTTGATTACACTGTTAAAAATCGGTTCTGCTGGCCTGGCTTTTTGGGTATTTGCTAAAAATACCTATAAAATACCAAAATGGGGACACGTCATGCTCAGTGTGCCTTATGCGTTGATGTCATTTGCTACAGCACATTCAGAAATCATTATGTGGTTAGATGCCTTTACTTATTTACCCCTTGTTATTTTGGGTATTCACCGGCTGATGGACGAACGAAAACCGACACTGTTATTTGTAAGTTATCTGCTCTTATTTATTTCCAATTTTTACATGGGCTTTATGATTGGTGTCTTCTCGTTTCTGTATTTTATCGCCCGAATGTTAACGAACTGGAAGGTTTACAAAAAACGAATCTTGCCTTATGGAATTACCTCTCTTTTAGCAGGTGGAGCCTCTATGATTTTAGTATTACCAGCTGTTCTTGATTTACGGACAAATGGTGAGACCTTATCCCAAGTAACTCAGTTTAAAACAGAAGCAACAGCTTTTTGGGATATTGTCATGAAAAATATGATTGGCGTTTACGATACGACAAAATATGGGTCGATTCCTTTCATCTATGTGGGATTGCTTCCTTTGATTTTCTGTATTTTCTACTTTGTCACCAAAGAGGTTCCTAAGAAAAACAAGTTATTATTTGGTAGTCTGTTTATCATTTTGATTGCTAGTTTTTATATCACACCATTGAATTTATTTTGGCATGGTATGCATGCTCCGAATATGTTCTTGTTCCGCTACAGCTTCTTATTTTCTTTTTTAGTTGTTCTGTTGGCGGGCTACGGCTTTGAGAAATTCAAAAAAGACGATCTAGGTCTCTTAGTCGGCTCAACAATCATGCTGATTGCAATTTTTGCTCTAGCTGAGGGAACGAAAAGCGCGACAAGTTATGACTATATCCCAATTACAGCTTTCGTTTTAACTGTGTTATTTTTACTATTATACCTTGCTGGGATCGCTTTTTATCAGTTGAAGAAAATACCGATGCATTATCTGATTCTATTATTGCTCATACTGGTTTCTACAGAAGCGTTCGTCAATACAAATAGGATGTTGAAAGGAATTCTAGACGATTGGAATTATGCTTCCCGTAGTCTTTATTCTGAACCTTATCCTTCCATCAAAAAACTAGTAGATAAGACGAAAAAGGAAAATGATGAATTTTATCGTTTGGAAAATTTAAATTCGGTTTCTTCTAACGATAGCATCAATTATGGCTATAGCGGTGTCAGCTTATTTTCTTCTATCAGAAACCGTCATTCGTCTTCTTATTTAAATGATTTAGGATTTCGTTCTAGAGGAACTAGTTTAAATATTCGTTATCCAAATAATACCTTACTGATGGATTCTCTTGTTGGAATCAAATACAATATTTCGGAAAGTGATCCATTGAAATTTGGTTTTTCTCAAACAGATAAAGCGGGTAAATTTTCACTTTATGAAAACAGCAATGCTTTACCGTTAGGCTTTTTAGCAGATAAGGATATCTATAAGGTCAAACAACCAACGAATGATAATTTAAGCAGCCAGACTGAATTATTCAATGCGCTCTCTGGACAAAAAGAAAACTACTTCAAGTTTTATCAACCAACAATTATTGATAAGAAAAATGTTAAGATTGAACAAAATGCAGGCTCCGTAACGTATAAAGAAGTCCAAAACAACATCGCAAAAGATATTACGTGGACAGTCAATGTCCCTGCAAATACGCAAGCCTATCTTAGCTTGTTCCCAACAGATTTTGGTCAATTAGAAAGCTCGACTGCCACAATGTCTTTAAATGGATCTAGTCAAAAATCTCAAATCAATATCACCGGTCAATATTATAATATTGGTTATTATGACAAACCAACTAGCGTTACCTTTACGGTTAGTTTTTATGGCACAACTGCCGTCAGCTTTATGGAGCCAAAAGTTGTTGGTTTAGATACTAAAGCCTTTGAACGTTCTCTTCAAGCGATTCAAGATAAAGGTGCTGATTTAACAGCGAAAGGGCGCAAGGCCGTTGGAACTGTGAACGCCGAGAAAGATCAAGTCCTTTTAACAACCATTCCTTATGACAAAGGCTGGAAAGCCTATGTAGATGGTAAAAAAATGCCGATACAGCCGTTTAAAAAAGCCTTTGTTAGTATTCCAGTAACACAGGGCGAACATACGATAGAATTTGTTTATCTGCCAGAAGGTTTTGTTCCTGGTGTGATTCTGTTCATCGTCTGTATTGGTGGGTTTGTAGTGTATATACGATTCGCGAATAAGCCAAAACTGGCGCTAGTGAAACCCAATAAACGGAAACGTAAAAAACGGTAAATCATTATTTTGTGAATGGCGCACATCAAAAGTAAAAATCACTTTTGTTTCCCACCCTAAATGCGATTAAACGGTGGGAGCAGGTTATAATTTTATAGTTTTGCTTACTTCTATAATTGGCAGCGGATGATTCTTATAAATCCCTAATAAGTGTTGGTTTAACACTTATTAGGGATTTTTTTGTAATGCCGATCATAAATTTCTGCAAAAAATAAAAATAAATTAAGATGAAACCTTTTTGGTAAAATTAGAGTCTAATGGTTATAAAGGGGAAGGAGAAGTTTATGGAGAAGAGGGAACAAATACGTTTGGTTAAAAAGGCTAAAAATGGTGACGCACAATCGTTTATAAAACTTTGCGAAGCCTATCAAGTTGTGCTATACAACTCTGCTTATAAATTACTGTTAAACAATGAAGATGTTGCAGACTGTCTGCAAGAAACTGAAATACGCGCGTGGCAAAACATTCCTAACATCAAAAATGAAGCCGCATTTAATTCTTGGATTTTTAGAATTATGATCAATATCGCTAAGGATATCTTGAAAAAAAGAGTGGAACTCGTTGAATTCGAAGAAAGCTATATGGGTATAAATGAACGCAGCTATGAACGCTCTCACTTAGAAGAAGAATTTAATAACTTACCAGATAGATATAAAATTCCTATCGTTTTACATTATTATGCAGGTTTTAACATTAATGAGATTTCTGAACAACTAAATCTATCTAAAAATACTGTTAAAACAAGGCTAGCTCGAGGCAGGGTGAAATTAAAACTATTATTGGAGGGAGAAGAAAATGGCTAAAAAAAAGAATCATATTATCACAGAAGAGCAGGACATTCCAAGCGAAGTAATGGAAAAATTAGTTCAGAATCGAGAAAACATTTTAAATACCCCTATTAAGCAAGAAAAAAAGAAACTCAACCTTAAATACAAGAAACAAATAATCGTCACATTGGCGATAGCTGCATCACTTATTTTATTTGCCTTGATCAACCCACAAATAAATACAGCAATCAAAAATGCTTTCGGAATTAGCCAAGATTCAGGAGTTGCGATGGTAGAAAATAACGGAATAGAAAATGAACTACATGTAACGAGCACACAAAATGGGCGCGAGATTACATTGACAAAATTTATCTCCACAAAGAAAAAATTTGCCTTTGATTATCAATTTAAGTTAGATGATGAAAAACTAAAAGACTTACTGAAAAAACAAAGTTCCCCTAATCGGGTATTCACCAAAAATACACCAAATGCTCAACATATTGACCTTGGTCTTTTTGTTAATGATCGTGATGAAGACCTATTCGGCGGTGTTACATCCCAATCTACTTTCCGTATAGAAGGAGATACTTTTTACGGTTCTGTTGTGGCAATGTTTAACAGAGAAAAAATTCCTGAGGACGCGAAATTGACACTTCATATTTATAAATTATTTTGGCAGGACGCTGAAGAACTTGATCAAGCATACATCGAGGCGTCTAAAACAAATAGCCCTTTTGGTGTGGATAACGCTTTAGAATATGAAGGCGATTGGCGTTTTGATATTGACTACAAGCCACTGACCCAAACGGCTGATACACAAATTCGCAACGTAAAGAATATCACGGATATCAAAGCAACTAGCGACCCTTTACAAACAACCATTCACTTTACTGTGCCTCTCAAAGACTTTCGTTCTCCAGAAAACTTTTTTACTCCGGAAATTACTTTGTATAAAGATGGTATAGAAGTTGAAGATCAACTATTTACTCAAATCTCTAATTTAGAAACTGGAGAAATCGAAATTTCGATTAACCTAAGTTCATTAGATACAACATCCGTATATAGAATACAAGTAAATGAAGTGAACGATCTTTCTGGTGAAACGGTTAGAGAAATTGGCTTTTTTGAACTGCAAAATCAATAATCAAATCCCTCTAAAATAAACGTTATTGGGACACAACTCTTTGAGTCATATCCCAATCACATGGAATCCGTATAAACGGTGGGATCAGGAGCAATCCTTTCGGAAATAAGCTGAAATTGCTGTAAAACACAACAAGGAACAAGTTGATGTTGCACAGTACCTACTTGGTCACAAAAATTTGAAGATCAATTGTCGTAAATTCCTTCTTATTTCTCGGGATTAAATACTCCTGTCCCAATCTCTTTATAAAGCACTTTATAACTTTTGACCATAGAAACATCCAATGCAATTACATAAGCCATGTTTTCATCTTCTTTCTTTTTTTGAAAGGTTCTTCACTGTTTCATTTCGTTCCTAATTTCCTTTACACGAGCTCGAAGCCCAACATACTTAAACCAGATTTTAAAATGACAGTGAAGGAGACCGTTTTTTTGTAGGGACTCGAAGTCCAAGAGACTATGGTCGATCTTCCTTTCACTCCTTACTATAAACCTAAAAATAGGCAAATAGAGGGTAAACTCATCCGTCGATAAGTTTACCCTCTAATCTTAGTATGTTTTTGTATTGATTAATCACA
Organism: Enterococcus plantarum; assembly: GCF_001730295.1. Classification (GTDB taxonomy): domain Bacteria; phylum Bacillota; class Bacilli; order Lactobacillales; family Enterococcaceae; genus Enterococcus_L; species Enterococcus_L plantarum. The sequence continues at coordinate 28,555 of NZ_MIKA01000002.1, read as the reverse complement.
CTTCTTAATAGCGTTTAAAAACCAATCTCTAAACTGTTCCTCATCAACATCCACACAAACCCGGCAATTCGCTTCTTTACCCAAATATCCATCTAAATCAACTAAAGTAGCCCCTGCCGTCAACGTACCTTGGGTTTCAACTGCAACATAAGATTCTTTAACCTCAAACATTTCAGGCTCCAACAAATACGCAATTGCACAACCATCATACATCTTCAAACCAGTCTCTAAACTACCACCACGATATTTTCTAAATAAATGATCGATCATATCACCCGTTCGATTCATTTTCCGCATCTGCTCACGCTCTTTAGGTAAGACTAAGGCTTTTTCCCCAACATCCAATCCAACCATCGTTAGTGAAATATTACTTTCAAAAACGATTTTTGCCGCTTCTGGATCAACCGCAATATTGAATTCTGATAACACTCCAGCATTCCCTCTACCTAAAGCACCACCCATAATCACTAGCTCTTCGATTCTTTCCACACACTCTGGATAAAGTCTTAATAATAGTGCAATATTCGTCAATGGACCGATCGCAACAATCGTTGTCTTTTCTTTGGAATCCATTAGTACTTTGTGCATCTCAATCACCGCATGATTTTTTGTCAACAACTCATACTTAGATTCTGGAAAGTCATAGCCATCCATTCCTGTGATTCCGTGGATGTCACTAGCATTGATTGCTTCACGGAACAAAGGACGATCCGAACCGATTGCCACAGGAATTTCTTTATTCCAAAAAGCTAGCAGTTTCAGCAGATTTTTCGTTACTTTATCCGTACTCACGTTGCCAGCAACTGTTGTAAACAGTTTGATGTTCAACCTTTCATCAAATAACGCCGCTGCAATAGCAACAGCATCATCGATTCCTGGATCTGTATCGATGATGGTTTTTCTTGGTTTTTTCACTTTATTATTCCCTTCCTCTAAACTTTAGCAAAGTTAAAAAGCAATTCTCCCATGCTGATCAACTTACTAAAGCTCCCCCTTTTTTATATAAAAAAGTAGGAAACAGAAAAATGCCTGTCTCCCGCCCTTTTCTATTTTTAATAATCCAACTGCTTCAAACGCAATAAAAATGACTCTTGCGTTAAACGTTTGATTGTATACAGACGCTCGATTTGCTTACGGATCTTTTTATCTTCTTTTGCAGTAGGATCAAAAATATCTAACAATGTACTGATTCCATATTCTACTAGAATACCGATTCCATCGCTACCAAGTGCAAAACCCAGTTGATCAACCTCATTTAATTGTCCCTTTTTGATCTCTGCAATATTTTGACTAAAATCACCTTCAACGATGATTTCATCTGTCTTCTTATCTAACTCGACCGCAAGTTCAGCTTTTGTCCTTACTGTTATTTGTTCAATAACCATTACAAAAACCACCTTTTATTGATTATTATACGCTATTCCGCACTTTTTGCTAGTGGAACTTAAGACTTAAAACAGTCAAAGATAAACCTATTTTCGCTTTACCTTTGACTGTTCTATTCTATTCCCCAATCATTACTTCTTCTACAAAAGAAACAACCTTCCCTTTTCCGCGTTCAATCAATAATGCTAACTGGATAAAAGCAAACAACACATTACTTTGTTTAAAATACGCAAAATATCTTGATTCCCAGTTTGTTACATACTGCTCTTTTTCTTTTCTTGTATCTTGGAATCCATACACCTGATTGCCATATTTATAAAAAATATTAATAAAGCGCTCATTCAAAAACGAATAATTGGTTTCACCGACATTTGCTAACGAAGCCGTACCTAAATCAATAAAACGATACCCTCGATTTTGATACTCTGCAATAAAATGAGTTAATAAATAATCCGTAACATGTGTCGGTGCTGAATCGGAATAACGCAACAAATCATAGGATACTTCACTGTTTCGAACAACAGGTTTAGCCGTGATAAAGCCCACCACCTCATGACGTTCATCTCGTAAAATCCCGAGGTCACTTAACGCTATATACTCTTTATCAAAATGACCACACACGAAATTTCGTTCGCGTGAATTTCCTAACCACTCTTCTGATACACGAGCTAATTCTTGAAAAAGCTCATGTGAAACAGGTTCATGATACATTGTAAAAGTATAGCCTAAGTTGGTTAAATGTTGAAGCTCCATACTATTCGTTGCGAAAGAAATCGGAGCGGATTCAGTACAAGAAAGATCAATCATTCCTTCTTCTCCAATTTTCATAAAGTTAAACCCTAAATCGTGTAAAACCATGGTATATCCTTCACTAACACGATAAAACGCCGCTTGATATCCCAGAAGATCAGCAGCATCCATAAACGCCAATGTAGCTTGCGCCCATTTTTCTTTCTCCCCGATTGGATCTGCCAAAACAAAACATTTATTTGCCTTGATCTGATAGGCAAACAGTACTTTATCTTCGTGATTTTCCTGATAATAATAATAGGAATAATGTTGTAAATACAGCAAATGACTACCTTGCGTTCCACCATACTTATTGATCAGCGCAGTTAAACGTTCTTCTTGATATGTTTCACCCAAGCGTTTAGAGGTATCTGCCAAATAGTGATACAGCGTAATCAGACCAAGCATCGAAATTCCTAACCCAATCAACCCAGAAAACCAAACATCATCCGATGGAAAGAGTAAAAACGTATTCGGAAGTGGGCCTATCTTATCCGGATGAGAGCTGTAATACCCAGCCACTGCATAAATAATAAACAAGAAACTAAACAAAACGCCATCAACAGCAAGCGCTCCCCAAGAATAAACAAATTTTTCCCGGTAAAATTCTTTTCTTGCTAAAAAAACGGCGGAAAGAATCACTAGATACACGAGGATCAACTGCCATGAAGACGTTCTAGAAATCGTATTAGCAATACCAAAAATCAATAAACCAATCGTAGGCCAGTAAGCTTTTTTTACTTTCATTGAAATTCCTCTAGCCAGTCCCAATAATAAAAATCCAATCAGCATATTAAATGTTTGATCTAAAAAGTCAAACGAAAATGGCGTTAAGAATTTAAATAACCGACTAACATTCGAGAGGTTCGTGATCGTTGAAAGTAAAACCATCATGATGCCAGCAAAATAAAGCGCTGCTACTAAAATAAAATGTGCCACTTTTTGCGAGAACATCCGTGGTAAATTATCAAGAAATCGGTTGATTTTGATTCCTGTTTGATGAATAAAGAGGATAATTCCAGTAATAAATGGCAATACGTAATAAAACAAACGATAATAAATCAGCCAAACGACTGCAGTTGATTGTCCCACACCTAATTGTGATAAACCTAAGATCATTAGCACATCAAAGGTCCCCATGCCACCTGGCACCATCGTCAACATCCCAATCAAAGTGGCAATCACAAACATCGGATACACCGATAGCAACGAAACATCGACATTCATCAAAGCCCCGATACTTAAAAAGACAAACATTGCACCTAACCATTGACCAAGTGATGCGCCCAATAAAAGAAAAATACCTTTCGGGAAAAAATCCTTGAATAAAGTATATTTTTTTAGTTGAGTAAACAATAACAAAGCTGGGGTAATCAAACTTCCTGCAAGCAACCAAACCCAATACTCTCGAAACAGACTGTCTGGTCGAATAAAAAATACATCAATAAATGCAATAAACGATAGAATTGATAGCCCAGAAATCATAAACAATGCTACTTTGGAAACCGTTGCTACCACTTTTTTGCGTGGTGCGTCCTTGCCATAAAAATTAGCGCGCAATGTCGCTCCAACTACACCGCCAAACCCCGCAAGATTATTGATTGTATTCGTGACCCAAGCCGAAACAAACCACTCCCAACGGTTCATTTTTGGCTTTCCTTGCTCTTCAAGGACAGTCACCACAACTAAATCATATAGAAGCATCGGTAAAACACCAAGTAATCCAGCTAAAACCATGCCGATAATCCGAAAACGGCTTTGTTGTCCCATCGTCTGGAAAACATCTTGCCACGTCATTCCCTGCACGATATGTGTCACTTGATTGGCTACAAAAATCAAAACGGAACCTAGAAATATCATCTTTAATAACAAACTGTGTTCTTTCATCCAGTGAAAGAGTTGATTTATTTTATTTTTCATCTGCTCACCACCTTTCTGCTTTTTAAAGAGTTTTCTTTTATATGTTATCTTATAACTAGTTATTTTTCCACTGTGATTATTTTTACAGACGCTAATGGATTACCAAATAATCAGTTTAAACTTGATTTTTCAGCCCATCGTATTCACTTGATAGCTGAAATTTCTTATTATACTAATCAATAAAATTTTCCTTATCAAATTTTTCTGCACTACTTTGCTCACTATACTTATGTAACGCCTTAGAGTAGGTTTGTACAACAATCCTTTGACTCTCGTACTCTGTGTATTCTAGATCATCTGGAAGATATTTTAGCTCGACTTTTAGAAGATTCATTGTAGTGTCGTACGAATAATAAGTATTTTCTAGTTTTTCTACAAAGAAACTTAATTGTTCTTGATTCTGAATATCTTTCAACTGATTAAAAATTTCCTCATTTTTTTCTTCCATCAAGTCCGTTTGAGCAAATAGAATCTCACTCAATTTTTGATCAGCAACGACTTCTTTTAAATTAGATATCGCCTTATTCTTTTCATCGATTAGAGTCTTCCATTCAGAGTAAAATTTATTGTTCAAGTCATCTTTTATTAGATTTAAATCATCAATTGTAGAATCTCTATTTAATGTAAATATATTTTTATTGACAAACTGTTGAGCGTATAAAGAAGGAGAAATTAACGAAATCATATTTGATTTAAGTTTATTTAGATCATTTTTCTTATCAAATTTTTGCGTTTTCGAATTTGCACCACAAGCAGTAAGTAATGTTAAGAATACAATTATTAATATTTTTAGTTTATGCCTATTTAATTTTCCTGACTTGGGCATTTATTTCCTCCTACTGATTCTTTTTGGGAATTATTATTCCAATGTAACTAAAAATTCTCTCACTGATTCCTTTAATCGTAATTCTTCTGAAATATCTGTAAATGCCATTGCAAACAAATCTATATCCGAAGCCAGTTCCATATAGTTCAATGAGTTCATGTACTTATGCGTTTATCCAAACGCTTAACAAGATCCGTCAGCCGCACGTCAAACTCCTGCTGACTCTGTTCAATTTCTTTTCGATTTTTTTCTTATGCTTCAGTAATTTTTGCGGTTCGGAATCAATCCTTTTCAGAATTAACTTTTTTATTGTATGCAAAGCTATTTTATTAACAATGTAAGAACAGGAATACCTATACAAATAATTGGAAAATAGAATAGAATTTTTGTCCATGTGACATTTTTAATTCCAAAAAATTACTACGATTATCATTTTGGTAAATTTTACCTAAATCGTCTGTATAGAGTTCAATTCTTTCATTTTTCAAAAATATTTTATTGAATAAATGATTTATTAAGCATGGTAAAAATGAAGATAATAAGCCTAAAACGATTGATACAGAAACCAATAAACCTTTTCTCTTCCATATGATTAACACAATTTTTCCTCCTTCAGTTATTGATCTTTTTTGAAAATAGTATTTTTATGCTTCCCAACCTAACTAGTAGCCTCTCAATTTGCTTTTTTTTCGCAACTAATCTATTTACCTTCTTTCCTGTTTGTTTTACATATTAATAGTTTTAATAGACTTTGAAATTATATACTAAGTGCTTTTTTTTACCATTATGCATTTCCCTCTCATATTCATATGCAAAAGTCATACCTAAGTTCTCAGCAACTTTTTTTGAATTTATGTTTTCTGGAACAAATTGCGCTACAATAGTATTTTTTTTTACATTATCTGAAAAATGTTTAATTAAGATCTCAACACTTGCTACAGCAAATCCATTACCTTGAAATTCTTCATTAATCACGTATGCAATTTCTACACATTCTTTTTCATTTATAACAGTCGGAATAAGTCCTACTAAACCAATTACTTCATTGCTATCAATATTTTTTATCATAAAGTAGCTATATCCATAATTGTTGTATTGATTTTTAATTTTATTTATCCATTGCTGAACTTCAAGATCGTTATATACTTTACCCGATCCTAACAACATTAATCGCTCATTTTGAAGTATCTTTTTTAAACTAATAAAATCCTTTGAGCTTATTTTATCTATGTAAAATTCCTCTTTTTTTAGTAACAAATAACTCATCCTTTCAATTTTTATCGTTCTTAGTAAAAATTGGACCACTTCTTAAAAAGCTATGCGAAAAAGACTTATTTGAACCATTGCTTTTTTGATCGTTTTGATGTTTTGATCCATTTAATAGTTGATGATTATATTTAAATTTTTCCAGCTAGACGTTGAAGGTATATATTAAAATATCTCTCATATTGATTAAAGTGAGGTATTTGTTTTACTTGAAAACTGAAAACGACTTCTAAACCATAAGACGCCATTATCTCAATTAAATTTCCAAGTTTTTTTGACTGCTACAGCAGTGTAAACTTCAGGATATTTTGATATGGCATCGAAAGAACTTTCATGTCATCTTTCTGGAAAGCCATATAATTGTCTGTACCAAAGGAATTCCGTTCCACTGATATTCTTCCTTGTAACTGAATTTTTGAATCATGGTTTGTTTTTAGAGTGAACTGTTATAAAACCAACACCTTGATCATCAACTGGTAACCAAGAACACATATAACCATAATCAACTAATACTGACGAAAATTTTTGTGTTCTCTAAATGTAGATGATATTTCATTAAAATCTTGTTTTTTCACGACGATATCTTATTTCTATTATTATTTAGCTTATAAACAAACTTATCTAAATGACGGTCAATTCCCTGTATTCCCGCTTTGATATTTCTAGCAATCGACAACGGAATATTGATATGATCCGATAAATGTTGCAAACTAAGTCCGATCTTTTGTTGGCTCTTTTTGGATCTCAATACATATTGGTACTTTACTTCTTTACCACACGCACAATACAATCTTTCTTCTTTTGATACTTTACTATTTTGCTAGTACGAATTTTCATGGTAATCATCATATTCCCATTCATCATCTTCGGAGAATATTTTATTTAAAAACATCGATTGAATATCACGTCTTTTATAAGTAAAAAGGACTTTTCTCTGATTTTCAGACATTTTATTTATGATTGCTTCTCTTTGCTCTTCTGTTAAAACGATCACCTGTAACACCTCTCTTCATTCAATTTTTCATCTTTCACCTACCTATCCTTTTTGGAAATCATTTAATATTAAAGATCTTCAAGATTATTATTGCTAAAATTATACCTAGAATAAAAAAAACTACATTTTTTGATATACGAGATAAACTAAACTTTGTATTCTTCAATAAAAACACCTCCCATAGTAGCGTATTTTATAGATTAATTTTATCGATCCTTTTTGGTGTTTTCTACATAATTAATTACTTTTAGTTTTAAGCCTTTTGTGATTGGGTAATTCCAAATTTCTTTAATTATCTGATTCTGTTCTTTTTTCTTCAGCTGCTCTTTTACTACAGCCTGTATAACTTTCTCTGTACCATAATCTGCAATAGTATGGCTGATTAACCCGATAACTCCCAATGTTGCAATTCCGCCAATCATTCCAAAAGGTCCTAAGGAAGCTAAAGCAACTGTGATAGCTACACCTCCAGCATATCCACTGACACTGATCGCAACTACTAAAACTATCCCTGGAACCCCAAAGGCTGCCATTTTTTTCAAGAGTTCATCCATTGTCTTCCCCTTCTCATATTTTTTGATTTCATATACGTTACTGTAAATACTTTTTCAAATTGACAATGCTGCTTCATTTCTTTAACATAAATATAAGGAAACAAGCTTTTATACCAAAAACGAGCGTTTTCGATAATTTGATTAATTCATGTTTCAACGAATATATACTATTGATATCACTGGAAGTTGCCCTAGTTTTGGGGCAGCTTTTTTATATTGCCAAAAACGGCGTTTTTGAGAATCTTCAGAACGTTCACTCAAGATAGTATCTAGCTTTAAAAGCTGAAACGTCCTTAGAATCACTCTACCAATAACGTAGATTTATGATAGATAGAATTTGCTATAAGTTTTGGGGCAATTTTTAAGAAAAAACGTGTTTCTTCTATTATATAGAAACTATGTACCTTTTATAAATCCAAACTGATCACTGCCGTATCTTTATCTTCTTGAGTAATTCCAATGTATCTAAGTGTTTCACGTTGAGAAGAGTGATTCAATAGATCCTGAATAATCTCGATTGACGTGCCATTTTTATAAAGGAAATACCCAAATGTTTTCCGCATCGAGTGGCTGCCGATATTACTTACCCCAATACTCTTGGCCGCATTACTAAGAATTTCCCACAACGTTTGTCTTTTCATCGGTTCATCCGTTCCTTTTTGACTTGGGAACAAGTAGTGATCAAACTCTCGATTTGCTATCTCATAGGAAAAAACTTCAGTGCAGTATTCCATGATCAACTTTCTCAGCTTATTCGAAATAATAATCGAATTATGCTTCCCTGTTTTTTGCTCTTTCATTTCTAATCGATCTTTGGCAATCACTCGATCACGAGAAATTGTTAGGACGTCCGATAATTTTAATCGGCGTAGATCTGAAATTCGATAAGCAGTATTTATTCCGATCGAAAATAGCAGCACGTTTCGTTGGCCCATTTTTCCGGAGGATAAAATAGCTTTCATGGCATCAATCTGTTTTTTGTCTCGAAATGGTTCAACAATTTTCAAAAAAATCCCTCTTTTTATAAATCTGACTTAATACCATTATAACATTGTTTAAGTCAGATTTAAAGAAGATATAAATTGAAGGCTTTCCTCAAAAGTGAGTTGAGCCTTAGAGCTGTCTTGTTTTATTGATTTTTATAAATCTGACACAATAAGTTGTGTCAGATTTAGACCTTGTCTAAATTTTTTTATTTCCTGTATTGAAAATATGGCATTTCCTGTTATGATTAGTGTATACATTATCCTTCTAAATATATAAAAAAAGAAAGGAGAACTACTTTGAAGTTTTTACCATATTTTTTTGTAGTTGTTGTTTTATCTTTTATCTTAGTAGGCTGCAAAGGGTCTAAGGATATAGAACAGTCTACATTTGTTGGAACCTGGCAATCAGTAAGAGACACTGAGAAGCAAATTAGTATAATAGAAAACAATGATCGTTCATTTGAGCTAGTATTAGATAATTTTGATTTTCTTGAAAACGGTGATTTAATAACCTCAGAACAAACAAAAAAAGAGCTAATTTTGAAGTCTCTTGATAAAGGTTCCATTTACTCATTTCATATGATTGATAAAAATCAATTAGAGTTTTACTTTTCTGCGAATCCCAATGAAAACATTGTTGGTGAGTCTCCTCCATTAATTTTAAAAAGAGCTTAGGACGTAAGTCCCAAGAACCGTAAAATAGAAGAATCCTTCTTATTTTCTAGCTTACTTAGTCTATACTTCCTTAAATTTACTGCCATTAACGCGAATCCAATTTCATTGTGTGTCTGCTGTTTCCCTCGAACAAAGAAACGAGTGAATCCTAAACAAGCCTTCAAATGTCCGAAAGCTAGTTCGACGTCAATTTTTCGTTGGCGATAGAGTTTCCCTGTTTCTTCTTCTGAAAGCAGCTGTTGAATCGTCGCTTTAAAGTATTCCCAGTTCATGTTCTTTTGAATCTCACGATTCTTGTCACTCTTCGCTTTTGTACATTTGCTTCGAAGAGGGCAATTTGAGCAGTCCTCACATTCATACCGTTTTAAATATCGTTTAAAACCATACTTATCTGTACGAATGGAATAATTGCGAAAAATCATCTTCCGTCCATCGGGACAAAGAAACGTATCCTTTAATTCTTGGTACGGCCAATTTGCTGGAAAGAACGGATTTCGTTTAAACTTTTTCTTCTGTTCTTTATGGTACATGGCGTAAGTGATGAGTGGTGTTCGCTCATGATCCTCTAAAACCGCTTGATAGTTTTCTTCACCTCCATAGCCGGCATCTGCGACAATATAGTTTGGCAGTTCAAAGAAACGCTCCTTTAAAGTGGTCAAAAAAGGGCGTAATATTCGTGTATCTGTTGGATTTGAGAAAAGGTCGTAGCCTAAAATGTATTGACTGTTCGTGGCAATTCGTTGCCCTAAAAGCTATCTGTGTTTTTGGTAAGCGAGTTTTCGCTCTTTAAAGTCCTGGAAAAGTTTCCTTAATTTTTTAGACACTTTTCGTTTAGAACGGATTGATTTGCGCGTACTTCCATCCTCTGCTTGTTCGATTTTGTCTGTAAACTTTTCTACAACATGCGCTAGATTTTCTTCAATCTTGCCTAATTCAGTGATAGATAATTCTTTTGCGGACTCTCGCTCAATTTCAGGAATAAGTTGATTTTTTAACAATTCATCATAAAGAAAATTTGATTTTTCAGTAAGCTTTTTATCAAAGTTATCAATCGATTTTCTCCAAACAAAGGTGTATTTATTGGCGTTGGCTTCAATCTTTGTGCCATCGATAAAAATGGCTTCTTCATCGATTAATTGTTCCTTGACTAATTGGCTACGGAACTGGACAAAGCACTCCCGAAGGAGTACATTCACTAAAGGATTCACTCGAAAACGATTGATGGTCCAATAACTAGGTTGATAACTTTGAGTGAGCCACATCATGCGAATACTGTCTTTCGTTAACGCTTCAATCTTACGACCAGAAAACACAGATTGCGTGTAAGCACACAAAATCATTTTCATCATCATTTTCGGATGATAAGAAGCAGGCCCCATTTGATGGTGGAAAGAGAGAAAACGTTCCTCCGGAATACTTTCAACTAATTGATCTATGGCAAACGCAATATCATTTTTTTCTAACTGAAAGCTAAAATCTAGAGGAAGAACGACTTGATTTGTGGTATAATTTTTAAACATAAGAACACCTCGCTGACTTATTTGTTTAGTCACTTTTATTTTAGCAAAGGTGTTCTTATTTTTGTACAACAAAATAATCCAGATGCCAATCAAGTTGACTGGTATCTGGATTTTTCATTAGAACTTATGTCCCAAGCTCATTAAATTCATTCGAAAATGATTCACTAGCAGTACACTAATAAAATTAGATACCTGAATAGTATTAATCAGCCATATCATCTTCAATTCCATGTTTATCCATATAATCCTTTTTGAATTGCATATATTCACTATGTGCCTCTTCAATTTTTCTTCTAGATATTATTTCCCATTCTTTTTTTAACTGGTCATTATGACTTTGATAATCATTTGTGTCTGGATTTATATCCATTTCTCCACCAAACCCTACAAAATCTTCTAAAGTATGAACAATTCCATGTTCTCCTGCGTAGCATAATTCATAGTCTGCATACGTAAAACCTATACCTGTGCCATTAAAATCATCAAAAGATTCACTTTCTCTGAATATTTTTACGAGATCCATTCCTTCCTCATAAAATACTTCTAATAATACATGCTTTATTCTAGTTTCCAAAAGAAAAACCTCTTTCACTTTAGTATTTGTGTCCTTTAAACACATCTTTTAGTTTTATTTTATCGGGACCGTCTTTTTCATAGGTTCCTCGGATTCCACCTCTATTATTTCCTGTCCCTTTTCCTCGGATATCAAATGCTCGTTCTCCTTTGCGATCACCTTTTAATGCGTGATCGTTCAAACCTGTTTTATCACCTTTAGATAATTTGTCCAACGCTTCATCTAGGGCTTTCTTTTGCTCTGGAGAAAGTTTTTTAATTTTTCTTTGTACATCTTTGGGTATTTCAATATCTACTTCATCTACATTGGAATCGCTGAATGATACAGAGGGGGCATCATTTAGGAGAGTTAGGATTCCAGTAGATACTATTATCGTCCCTATCCCTTTTACTACGTTTTTTATGTTCGCAGCACCACCAATACCAGGTAAGGCAATTGTCGGATCAACAATTCCTTTTTTTACGACCATTGCAGTATAACTGCTTTTCGGCAACGAATCTCCATGCAATTCTAAAATTGAATAAAGTTCAGAATTATTTTTTGGATTGAGTATCTTTCCATTTTTTAGAATGATCCAATCTACTTTATTCCCATTTGTCACACGCCGTATTTCATACCCACCTAGCTTGGCAATTGCGTTCTTAATGCTCTTATTTTTTATGGCTTCTAATTGCTCTTCTCTGCTTTCCCAACGCTTATTAATTGATATCGCCCAATTCATATCTAATTTACTGATGTTGAAAGTACCTGAAGAAGCATTCCATGCTTTGCATCCATTGACTTGAGCTAAACCACGAGAAAACTCTTGCTGACTTGCTTCATATTCAGCAAAAAAACTACTGGAACGAGCATTATAAGCGTGGAACTTTTCAAGTTTTTCTCTTTTTTTAGAAATAGAATCACAAGCGTTCATATATCGACGTTCTAAACTTGGTTGGAAGTTTTTCGAGACCTGCATCTGGTGTTCTAAATTTCTTTTAAGCTGTTCCAGTTGCTCAATCTGACTTTGGATTTGATCTTCGTCAGTATCGATACCCGAGACAGAGCTTTGGTATTCAGTGACTAAACGTTTGTGTGCTTGTTACATTGCTTCACCTGTCATAAGCGCTGATCGACAAAGAGGTGTATAAACCACACTAAAATAGCTTTTAGCAGAATCATAGGCTTTACCAGATAAAGGAGCAGACAAGAAATGAGAAATACTGTCTTGTAGTTGTGCAACTGCTTGATTTGCTTTATTACTCATACGTGCAGCTTCTGCTGCCTGTCTTTGCATCTCTCCTACATAGAATTTTAAACCCATCCCTCAATCCTCCTCGTTTTTCAGTAAAGATTTTCGCTGCAATTGGTAAGTCTCTTCTTCAGAATCAGCTAGTTCTTTTTTCATACGCTGCAATTGCTCTTCATTTTTTTCTAGTTGTTGTTGTGCTCTTTTTGATTGAAAAAAACTATCTTCCCCTTTATCCTGAAAAAATCTACGATCTTCTGGATCACTGGTTGCAATAAGTTCTGCATAAATCCGTTGTTCTTGTTGATTCAAATAGAAAAAATCTTCTCTTTGCTTCTCAACGGACTTCAGTTCTTGTTTGACCAAATCTTGTTCATTTTGAATCGCTGATAGTTGCGCTTTGTAATCTGATTCAATCATTTAAACCACCTACTCATAGGAGACGTATTTAGTTGAAATTTTTGTGCAGCCTGTTGATCAATTTCCGAAAAATCTTTAGCAACTGAATGGATTTTACTTCCTGCTGTTACTATACTTGTAGACAACTGCTAAAACATTTGTCCATACGTAGTTGCTGATTCCATGGCGATAGCGTTTCCAGAAATGTTCGTTCTAGAAGCTGTATTAGTTAAACTAGTAACTCTGTTCAGTGCACTAGCAGATTTACTAAATGAAGCAGATACGCCTCCTGCTACTGAAAGACTACTTTTTACTCCTATATAAATCCCCCACCTTTTATTTAGTAGTAAAAGTATAACAAAATGAGAACTTATAAACAATTCTATCTATACCATAAAGGAGATTTTCAACACTGAAGCTTCCACCTCCGCACACGTAGAGAACATATGATTCTATTATGACATTAATTAAAAAAACTGAGCTCAGCTAAAACCTGCTGCTCTCAGTTTATCGTTTATTATTTCATTATTGTCTTTCATTTTGTCGTGCAAGATAGGTTTCCAAATATTCACTTAATAGTTTATATCCTTCCATCTTTTGTTCCACTTCTTTCGGGCAATAAATCCACTTACCCATAACTTTTCGTTTCTTAGATAATACCTCTATTTCTTCTAAAAAATCATTCAACTCATTGATCAGTCGTTGCGTGCTTAATTCATTGCCTAATAAAATATCTTTCTTCTCTCGTTCATATACAGAAGCCCAGAGATAGGGGAGTACTTCAATTTGTCGGATATTCGCATAAAAGTTATCCTTTGGCATCATCCCTTTATGTCCTGACCCACGTCCTTGTTGGAAAAAGGAATGGATAGCCCACTCTAATTTTTTCAAACGACGTAAAGAGGGACCATTTGGGTCTTGGGAATTCGCACTATCTTGATTATACCCTTCTTCTATTGACCAAGAACTTTTAGCCCCAGTATGTTGTGGATGTTTTTCTGAAACACGATCAAGCATTTCTTCGATTGCTAACGTCACTGTCGGTCTCTCCTCGCCAACTTCTGCTACAGCTTTGGCGGGTCGATTTGCTTGTAGAAACGTCTCTTTGGTCGGGAAGCTTCTAGTTGCTTGTGCAGTAGCCGTTTGCTGGGATGTTTCTGCGCGTGTTGCTGGTGCAGGAGGTGGTCCTATCATTTTATTGCTTGTTCTTGTCACAGGGTCTTGCTGAGCTGTTTTGATTGGTTCCGTTTTTACTGCTGGTGTTGCTTTTGACGTTTGACGCATTTTTTGTTCTAACTCAGCGATTTTTTGATGTGCTTTGATTAATTGAACATCTACTTTGCCAACGGTTTGCGTTAATTTCTTTATTTCTGTTGCATTTGACTTTAACTGTTCTTGATCTTTTTGATGTTGTTCTGCTAGCCTTTTTGCTGAATCGCTTTTAGTCAGTTTTACTTTAGGCACTTTTTTCTTTTCATTTTTGACTATTGTAAGTTCTGTTTCAACAGCTTGTAACTTCATAGTCAATTGATCGATCACTTGGGTTAATTTAAGGGTTTCTGTGGTTGTTTTTTGTAATTGCCCATGATCTTTTTCAATTCTTGCTAGTGCTTCAGAATCTGGTTTCGCTTGTATAACGGTTGACTCTACAGCATTCAATTTCCCATTGATTTGCTGTAATTGGTGTGCGATAGTCGTAACTTCTTCATTGGTTGTCGCAACTTTCTCTGCAAGCTTTGCTTGTTCACTAATTGCTTTTTTAGCGGTAGAGAAGGTTAGTTTTGGTCTTTGTACTTGTTTATTTTTTTCGATTGTTTTCCTTAGTTCGGTGACTTGCTCATCCGAGTGAGTCAGTTTTTGTGTTAGCAAATCGATTCGCTGTACTGCTTCATCTAACCGACTTTCAACAGTTGGACCGGATTCTTCACTCGAATCAAATGTAATTTTGAATTTCGGTGGTGCTTTTGGCTTTGGCTGTTTTTCTAATTTATCCGTTATAAGCGTTTTAAAGGTTGCGAACTCTTCCGCTAATTGCCTTATTTTTTCGTCAGTCATTCTTAGCTGTTTAGCATTTTTTGATTCTAATGCTTCTTTAGCAGCAATTTTACTTTGTACTACTTTAACTACGGGCGGTGTTCTCTTCTCTTTAACAGTTTGAACTTCTTTGTAAAGATCATTTAAATTTTCACTAAATTGATTCATCATTTCGCTTAAAAGCAAGACTTCACTATTCGTTTCTTGTAATCCTTTTACCATTTCAAGCGGAACGTCTTCAGCAAAACTAGACAGATGCTCTAGAGGGCTTTCAGGAACTTCTAAACCGCTGATCCAAGTGCGTAAGTCGCTGATCTGTAATTTGCTTAATGGATGAGCCAAAGCTAATAGCAATGTAATGTAAACAGCTTTTTGTGTCACGCGAACATATAGATTTTTTACTACACAGTCTTCAAATTCATGGTTGAATTCATTTGGTAGGTCCGATAGAAGTACTTCAAATTGCTCTGGCTGTTCATAATCTTCTGATACTTCGAATTTTCTTATAAGATAGACAGAATATTGGCTCAGAACATCCTCTGAATACAGCTCTTCTCCTAATCGATTTGCTTCCATTTCTTTTCTTAAAAAAACTTTTTTGCTTCCTGTTGTACTCTTTGTAAGATTCACCTTTTCCATATGTACTAACGGCCCCTTTTTTTACTTGTACCTTACTTTTTTATTTAGAAACACCATTTTTATAATTCTATGTTTATTACACTCTTTTTTACAATCATTTTTAATTTTAACCTAAAAACAACTAGATTTGTTTTCATAAAATACGATAATGTTGTAAAAAAATGAGAATAATTGAGGTTTCACTCTATTTTATATGATTTATTTAAAGTGATTATCTGTTTTAAAAAAAAGATAAGATAAAACTAAGAAATAGTCCTATCTTATCTTTGATAATGCACTCTTTATAAACCGAATTTACCCCTTCTATTGCTTATCTATTCATCAATATAAAATGATCCACCTAATTACCATACAACTATTTACGATCAATATAAAATGTTTATGTTATTCTAAAAATTAAAATCGTCCTCACAATCGTAATAGAAACATCTTTAAAAACATCTAGTCTTGATTTTGACATATTCTCATTACCTCATTTTACGTTCTTATAAAACAGATCCAATGATCATGCCCCGCCTAAAGATGGAGAGAAAATCAGCCTAAAGGTGGATTCAGTGGCTAAGGATTCTTGCTATACTTTATTCATAGAGAACGAGAGAAAAACTGGAGGTTTTTAGAATGGAACATCGCTCAATGCTACTGAATATATTAATGGTAATCGGATTTTTCTTTATAGGAAGTATTATTTTAAGTATCATACTAGGACTTTTAGGTGGTTTATTGTGGCTAGGAATCAAGATCTTGATTCCTGTGGCTATCGCTGTATGGTTAGTTCGTATGATTTCAGGTCCATCAAATTCCCGTAGATATTATTAAGAGATCACTAAAAAAGATAAGCCTGGGACATAACTAAAAAGATTATGTTTCAGGCTATTAGTAACCGAATAAACGGTGGGCGCAGAAGCAACTCCTTCGGAAATAAGCTGAAATTCACAAAAATTTGAAGAGCTATTTTCGTAAATTCCTTCTTATTTCTCGGAGTTAAACACTTCTGTCCCAACCTCACCTTTTTTAGTTTTTTTCTTTTCCCAATCTTGCCTAGCTATTTTCTTTTGCAGTGTACATTTTCTCTTGGTAGTGCACTAGTTGCTGTTTTTTTATTTCTTCAATAGCGTTTACAGCGTATGCAACGCCCATGTGATAATCCTTATGGACTTGTTTGGAAACAGTTAAAAGATTACTTTCATGATCACTTCCTCCTGCGGATACAAAGACTAAGTGATGAATCTCCACTTGATGATCACTAGCTGGAATTCTGACACCAAAACGATTGGTAACTGCTAAATCTTCTCCAGTGACTCTGCAATAAAAACGATCTCTACTAGCTATTCTATGTGGTAACGTTGACATTCCTCGTTTAAAAAAAGTCGCTTTGCCATAGTTTCGGCTACAGCGATCCGAACAAAATGATCTTCTGCGGCCTTCCAAAGGGTGATTACACCATTTACATAATCGGTTATCTTCCCTAAAATCAATCGTTTCAAAGCCCAATGTTTCGCCAAATGCTTTTTCGTATTCATAAAGACTTAGCCAACGTCGTTTATATGTATCTGTTTTTTCTTCCAAACGTAATTGGCTTCCGTTCGCTTTGTAAACATATTTATCTGGAATTTCTTCCACTAATTCTTGAATTTCCTGTTTTCTGTCCGTTGAAAAAGCTAAAAAGTCGTTCGTCGCTAATTCACCCACACCGAATTGCCCGACTTTTTTACATTTAAAACAAATATAGAATTGCGGTAGCTCGGCAGACTCTTCCGAAAAAAGTAATTCTACTTTTCTTGAACAGTTTGGACAATAAGCCTTTGGTAGTTTAAAGCGATGATAGTTCATACTGTCATTCCTTCGTATTTTTTTCTATTATAGCGTATTTTTACAATTAACCGAATATAAAAAATAGAGGACGATCCCTAAAGATCAGCCTCTACTTTTTTTTTGATTCAATTCAGAATCGTTTATTCACCTAATTTATCCGTTTTTTTGACAATTTTTTTAATTTCATGAATGGCTTTCTTTTGTTCCAGGTAGCTCTTCACTTTATTTTCATCGCCATCGATTTTACCTAAAGTTGAATCTAATTTATCGATTTCAGTATTGATTTGGTAAACCAATGAATCTTGATCATCGATCCAGTTTTCAGCATTTTCTACTGCTTTATCAAGAGCTTTTTGCTCTTCTTTTTCGATCTTATTTTCTTTGCGGATAATTGATTTTATTTCATGTAACGCTTTTTCTTGTTCATAAAAATGTTTGATTTTGCTATCTGTATCTTCCATTTTTCCAAGAGTCACGTCTAACTTATCCATTTCTTTACCGATTTTTTCTACTAATTTTACTTCTTTTTCTGCATAATTTGTCATTATTTGTTCCTCCTCGTTTTATCTAAATGCGTAAACAATCTGCGTGATACCAAAAAGCATAAAATAAAATCCAACTAGAAAACTTAATGTTAATGCTGAAGATAAAGGATTCATTAATAACATGATTCCTAGAATAATCCCCAAAACATCAACGACTAAAGTAAACCAGAAATAGCCAGTACTGACTGATTTCGCTAAATCTAAAGCGAAAAGTCCAAAAACAGAGTCTAGGATAAACCAAATCGCAAAAATAAAGGGTAATGCTGCAACACCGATATTTAAGTTAAATAGGAAATATACCCCGATAATAATATCGATGACCCCTAAAATAATTGGCGCATAGGCTTTGTATCCTGTTAGTTCCTTCATTCTATTTCGTACTAATATTTCAAAAATCCCTTTCACAATTGCGAATACTGCAAAAACCATCACAATTGCAATTAAGTTTCCTGCTGGGTCTTGGAAAGATAGTAACGCTGTTAAAACAAATAGAATTCCTAGAATCAAAGAACCCCAGTCAATACCCTTCCTGCTTGTTTCATTCATAATGTCTCGCTCCTTTTTAATTCTTTCTACAATTTTATGGTACTCCTAAAAAAAGGCTAGGTCAAAATAAAAGGTCTGAAAAATAACAAAAAAATCTGTTTCTGTAAATTTTCCTTAAATTAATTTCATATATTAAATGCAAGAAAAAAATTAGTTTATAATAGAGCGCTATATTGTTTTACAACATAGTGTATGAATGGTATAGTGTATGACAATACACCATTCATACGGAGGGGCTTGTTTGGACACTACTCAGATGTTAAAAGGATTACTCGAAGGATGTATTTTAAAAATCATTCAAAAAAAAACAGTCTATGGCTATGAAATGATTACTTTATTGTCTGAATATGGTTTAAATATGGTCAGTGAAGGCAGCATCTATCCCGTCCTGCTCAAACTTCAAAAATTAGAATTGATCTCCGGTGAAATGCGCCCATCTTCAGAAGGACCAAAACGGAAATACTACTCTTTGACGCCAGCAGGCAAAGCCTACTTACAGCAATTTGAAAAACAATGGGTCATAATCTCCACAGGCGTAAACAATATTATCGAATAAGAAAATGAGGGCTGTAATAAATACAGAAGAATTAGTCGAACAAAATAATCAACTAAGAAAACAATTGAATCCAGAAAATAAAACATACTACGAAGAGATTTTAGTTTATATTCGCGTAAACATAAACAAGAAGGAAAAACAAACAGAAGAACTTCTCTTAGAAATGTTACAAGATATTCTCAATGCCCAAAAAAACGGTACTTCAGCACAAGTATTTTTTGGTAAAAATCCGAAAGAAATCAGCGATGCCATTTTAGCAGAATTACCAAATAATTCAAGCAAAGATTTAATAAAATTTGTCATGATGGTCTTTATTTTGCTACTTCAATTCAATCTATTTACGCTTCTTTTGGAACCTGTAATAGCCGTCAGTCTCTTTAAAACAGGTCTGCCGATTTTATTGTTAGCCTTAGCAATCATTTTTATACTTGCATCTGTAAAATACAGTCTCTTCTCAAAAAAAGTAAGTTATTCTTTTGCCTTGTCAGCCTTTATGTGTTGGTTAGCAACGTTCTTAGTACCAATAATCGATAATAAGATGAACGGGATAGGAAAAACAGTGATTCTTTCTCACCAATTATTTGCGTTGATTTTACTGCTTTTATCTGGCATTATTTTAGTCGGTTATTACTTAGAAAAAAGTAGCTTTTTAGAGACTATTCCTACTGTCATTCTTGCAGTTTTAGCATTCACTATTTTCATAGGTTTAGTCAATCCAGCTACATTATCTCTTGCTAGCAAAATGCTTTTTTCAACCTTATTATTGCTGATCATGTTTGTACTTCCTTCTATTCAATTTTATAGACAAGAAAAAAAGAATTAATTCTATTTATACTAAAAATACATGGGTGTGATACAAAAGTAAAAATCACTTTTGTATCACACCCTAATTGCGAATAAACGGTAGGAGCAGAAGCAATCCCTTCTTATTTTTTTGGATTAAACCCTTCTGTCCCCGCCTCCTATATTCTTTATTTTTTTTTACCTAAGGTTTTAAATGCTCGTTTGATGACATCAAAGAATCCTAATGATTGTACCATATGATCTGGTGCAACATATTCTTGCATTTCTCTAAGTACTTTTTTAGGTTGCTTAGAAGAAAAGGTAAAGGTTCCATTTTTCTTTGTTTGAATCGCATAACGCGGAATCCATTTCCCTTTAAACATCACAGAAGCAATCACGTAATCAACTTCTTCCCACGGAATTTGAACAAATTTACGGCTATCACGAGAATTATAAAATTCAAAACCTTTGTCGCCGATCATAATTTTCCCATAATCCGTAAGACCCGTAAAAGCGGTGGCATCCGTTATGAAATCTACTTTCGTATTCAGTGATTGAACCATTTTAATTGCCCCATTTCCCTTGTAATCTATCCTTTTTATTATACGTGTTACCAAAGAATTAAGCTATGTAAAAGAACTTAGGACAAAACAAAGAAATCGTTTTGCCCTAAGAGTAGAATCGAAGTAAAATTCAGGTTAAATTATAGTAATCCAATAACGTGACCAAGCACACCGACTACGAATAAACCAAGAATGATAACGATTGGTGAAACTTTTTTCTTCAATAACCACATACAGAAGAATGTTAATAGTAAAGCTGCTAACCCAGGAATCAATTGATCTAAGTTATCCTGTAGAGTCGTTACTTTCATTGCTGAAAGTGCTTTACCTGAGCCAACTTCCTCAAATGCTTTTTGAAGTCCTGAACCATCGATTGGTAGTTTATCCCATTCTACATAAGCACCTTTATCCAATTTAACCGTAGAAACAATTGGAAGGAACTTGATGGACACCCATCGCTGTACCAGAGCTGCCAATACGAACATCCCTAAAATCGAAGCACCTTTCGTTATGTCTTGTAATAATCCACCTGAAAGGTCTTCTGTGATTTTAGAACCCGCTTTATAGCCAAATTCTTGTGTATACCACATAAATGACCAACGGATTAAATTCCATGCTACGAAGAAAATAATTGGGCCTAAGATATTTCCGCTAATCGCTAATGAAGCACCAAGCGCGCCTAACATCGGACGAACAGTAAACCAAAACACTGGATCACCAACACCAGCCAAAGGTCCCATCATTCCAACTTTTACCCCTTGAATTGCTACATCATCAACGGGTGCGCCATTGGCACGTTCTTCTTCCAACGCTAATGTTACACCAAGAATTGGCGAAGCAATATATGGGTGAGTGTTAAAGAACTCTAAATGACGTTTTAATGCTGATGCACGATCTTCTTTTGTTTTATATAATTTTTTGATTGCTGGGATCATTGAAAATGCCCATCCACCATTTTGCATACGTTCATAGTTCCAAGAGCCCTGAATAAATGTAGAGCGCCATGCAACGGCTAAACGATCTTTTTTGGATAATTCAATTTTTTCTGCCATGTCTCTTCTCTCCTCCTTCAGTTTAATAGTCGTTTAAGATATCGCCAAGCGGATCACCAGTGTTGTTTCCGCCACCGCCACCATTTGAAGAACCGCCCATTTTAGAAAGGTTCAAATAGATCAATGCTAAGGCAACACCTAAAGCACCCAGTGCGATCAATGTTAATTGAGAAATTGCTGCTACAACGAAACCAATGATAAAGAATGGCCATACTTCTTTGGTTGCCATCATGTTGATTACTAATGCGTACCCCACAGCTACGACCATACCACCACCGATTGCCATTCCTTCAGTCAACCATGCTGGCATTGATTCCAATGCAGATTGAACCGTTTCTGCTGGAATGAATAACAATGCTGCTGCTGGAATTGCAATGCGGATACCTTGCATACATACTGCTAAAATGTGCAACATTTCGATTTTTCTAACATCACCCTTTTCAGCTGCAGCATCCATCATGTGCACGATTGGTACAGCAAGTGTACGAACGATCATTGTTAAGAAAAGACCTGCTACTGCAAGTGGCACAGCAATCGCGATTGCTGATGGAACACCTTTAACACCTTGTCCGCCTAAAACTAAAATAATTGCTGATGCAACAGATGCTAATGCCGCATCCGGTGCTACTGCGGCTCCGATGTTCGCCCAACCAAGTGCGATCATTTGTAATGTTCCGCCAAGAACGATCCCAGCTTCCAAGTTACCAGTTACTAAACCGATCAAGGTACATGCCACTAACGGTTGGTGAAATTGGAATTCATCAAGAATTCCTTCCATACCAGCTAGAAAGGCAACTAAAATTACTAAAATAATTGTTATAATAGACATGATAAGCCTCCTATTTTCATTTGAATTTTTGGATTATTTTGAGTGTGCTTGTGCTAACTCATGTTTCGCTTTTTTAAGGATTTCATCCATATTCGCGCTAGAATCATTTGGAACTTTACGGACGTCAAATTTAACACCTAACTCTTCTAATTTCTCAAAAGCTTCAACGTCTTCTTGTCCCATTGACAATACTTTACTTACAACTACTTTCCCGACTGAATGCGCCATAGAACCAACGTTTACTTCTTTGATGTCTACGCCTGCCTCGACTACTTTGACTACATCTTCAGGATTTTCAAACAATAGTAATGCTTTGGTATTCCCAAAACGTGGATCTTTTGAAATTTCAATCATTTTACTAATTGGAATAACGTTCGCTTTTACGCCGGGAGGAGCCGCTTGTTCAATCAATTTTTTGCGAAGATCATCTTTAGAAACTGCATCCGATACAACGATGATTCGATTTGGTAAAACTGATTTTGTCCAAGCTGTCGCCACTTGACCATGCAATAAACGAGAATCGACACGTGCCAAAACGAATTTGATTTTACCGTCACCAACAACTGTTCCTTCTGGTAATGCTCCTTTTGGTTGTGCGTCTTCTACAACAGCTTTTGGTGCTTCAGCAGGTTCTAGCTCTTCTGGTTTGATTCTTACGCCTTCTTTAGCTGTTTCAAGAATATGTGTTGCGATTTCTTGAGCAGAATTCATTGAGAAACGAGAAGCATACGCTTCAATCAACATTGGTAAGTTCAATCCGCTAACAATCGCCCATTTGTCTTTATGCTCTTCAAACAAACTATTCGCTTGGTTAAACGGTGTCCCTCCCCATAAATCGACTAAGAACAATACTTCGTCTTCTTCATCAAACGTTGCGATTGCTGCTTTTAATTTGGCTTTTAAATCGTCTGGGCCTTCGCTAGGCATCAATACAACTGCTTGTACTTTTTCCTGTTCACCAAAAATCATGGAACCGGATTGTAAAATGCCTTGAGCAAACTCCCCATGGCTAGCAATAATAATTCCTACCATAATTTGATACCTCCTATATTTTTTTCAACTACTTATCACTAAATCAACAACAGATGAAAACACCGACTAAAAATAAAAAATAGAAAAAATGCGTTACTCGGTTTGTGTTTTCAATTACTTCTTGCGATCTGTCAGATGATTTTTGAACATTCCTATTCCTCAACGATCACTCCATATATTGATTTTGATCGATTGGATCACTCCTTCCAATTCTATGCATATGATACGACTAGTAACATCGAGTCAGTCGTGCCATTTATATAGAATCTGAAAAAAGACTCACACTAACTGTTCTTTTTTCAGCAATTCCATCAAATCTATTTTGTTGTCTGCAACTACTTTCCGAATCTCCAACGTAATACCTTGATCATGTAAATACTGGAATGCGGCGATATCCTCTTTGTTAACCGCAACAGCATTGGTAATCATACGCTTGCCACTGGTAAAACTCATTCCGCCAATATTGACAGAGTTGAATACGACATGACCTTCTACCACACGTTTTACGTCTTCTGGATTTGTGAACAACAACATTACCTTTAAGCTATCAAAACGGTCATCTGAAAAAATATTGATCATCTTTTCAACAGTAATGACATTTACTTTTACACCAGGCGGCGCTGCTTGTACAAGCAATGCTTTTCTTAGTGTATCATGTGCAACTGCATCGCTAATGACTATGATCCGGTTTACATTGGTACTTTTGGTCCAAACGGTCGCAACCTGTCCATGGATTAAACGATCGTCGATTCGCACTAAACGAATATCCATCATGTTTGTTGTTCTCCTTCTCAAGGTTACTCTAATCTGCAAATTCTTGATTCATTATTACTAAAATACTATGTCTAGTCATTTATTGCCAAAATAAAGACTAAAAGAATTCGCCAAATCATTACAAGTGGATTGCTTGAATAATAGACAAATTTTATCCACTGTCTTATTTAAAGCAATTTCCATGCCAAAAATAGTGTATTAGCAAAATAAAGAGAAAACTAAGGCTTTTTTTAAGAGAATACACAAAGAAGATACACTAAAACAGTGTATCTTCTTTGTGTATCGATTCTAGTGTATCATCTGTATTTTGAGCTTGATTCAACTGTGTATTTTTGATCAACTGAATAATATAATAAATTTCTTCCACTGGTAACTCAATTTTAAATAGTTGCTTTAGATAAACGGCTGCTTCTATTACGATTTCATAGCTAGGTTCGCTTGTGACCTGTGTTCGTTCTTCTTCGGTCAGCGTCAATGTATCATGCTGTAGCACTCTTTCTAACATACCGGCTAAATGCATGACGAAATTAACATAGAACGTATAATCCAATTGTAGATTCAGCTTAGTTCGGATGATGTCAACAAATCCCCATAACGGATCAATTACTTTTCTGGGATTGATAAAGGTAAAGCTTTCCTCCATGTACTCAACACAGATTTTTTTAGCCATTGGCTCATCCATTTCTTGTGTTTCTACATAAATATCACTATCCATCAATAGCTGATTGATCACAGACTCCGCTTCACCAGAGAAAAAGGTTTCCATCGGAATAAATGGTGCTGCAATTTTAGGATCTGTAATACCCGTTGTCGCAATAACACGATATTCTTCTTGAATGGCAACAAGTTGCTCTTTCATATCGACAATGGACAAGGGGAATACTTCTAATTCTAAAGCTAATTGGGATGGGACAGCAGCTTCGATCATTTCTTTCATCCGCTTAGCAGTTCCTTCCCCAGAAGCACAGATTGCGATGATCACTCTTTTTTTCCACGTCTCCAAAGAATCCATTTCTCTCTCTTGATGAATTTTGGCGTATCCTTGAAAGTTTTTCAGTGACTCATATAATGTCTCCAACTGTGTATCGATCAATGTCGTTTTTCTCGCTGTCTCTAAAACGATTGGTGTTGTGACCATATCAACTGTTCGAACTTCGATTCCTGTCTGCCGCGTGATTTCATCTGAAAACGTAGCTAAAGAACCCATATCTACCAAAAGAATCACACCACTGTCTTCATTGACTTCTTTGACTACATTCACGATTTGGTGCAAAGCTTCTTTCGGTTGCATTTCTAACGGCATATCGACCGCTCTTAAATTATCAACATTCAACAATTGGGATACCACTTGCACCATGCTTGTTGCTGTACTTTTTCCGTGGGCAGCAACGACAATACCAATCCGTCCTGCATCTTTATTTTCTCTTAGTGAAATGAGTAATACCGCCAGATAATAGGTTTCAAATTCAGGTATTTTCATTTGATAATTGATTTCAATAATACGTTTTATTTCTTGTGCTGTCTCAAATTCTACCGGATAATCCAACACCATATTTTTGATATTCTCATTTAATTTGTGTTGGCGCTCTTCACCATTTTGAATTCGTTTTAAGAATGAACTAATGTGCAAGCTCATGGCATAAATAAAATTTGATTGGAAATTATAGTTTAGTTTTTGTTTAGCAAAAGTATAGATTTCTTTGGTGACATCGATTATACGCTGATCGACGATTTCTGCTAACTTGTTTTCAGTATCAAATGTAAAACCATGATCTTTATAGAAAGATTTTAAATGTACATTGATATCTGTTGTAATAAAATTGTTGATCACTTCTTGTTCTAATCCATCAGCTTTTAATAAAGCTGCTTTATCACCAATAATTTCATATAAATTATAGGGTAATTCATATGAATCTGATTGTATCGTTACTAAAGGTTCATTGGGTGTAACGATCATTTGCGGTTCCAAATATTTTGATAGTTCCGCCAATGCTTCACGATTGCTCGCTAGCTGCATCATCCCTTCTTTGATGCTATCGGTCAATTCATCGATCGTGATTGTCAATTCATCTTGGTCGATATGATTTAAAAAGCCTCTAGCTGTCACTAACTGAACATTGGATTTCAATTGTCCTACATTGCCATAAGAAACACTACCGATCAAAGCTTTCACTACATCTTCTGATAACGAAATTTTTTTCTGAATACGTGAAGCTTCCATTGAGATCATCACTCTAAGAAGATCAATTTTTTCTTTTGCAGGGCGATCAATAAAATTAGGTAACTGAATGATGATCGGAATTCTGCGGACAAACGTATTTAGTAAAGAAGAGGTTGGGTTTTCAGTTGTTGCACAAATAATCCTCACATCTGCTTGACGATTTTTAACGGTTTCCCCCAATCTTGAATACGTTCCATGATCCATAAAATAAAAGACCATTTCTTGTCCTTCTGGTGGTAAACGGTGAACCTCATCAAGAAATAGAATGCTTCCATCTGCTTCATGAATGATTCCTTCTTTGGCTTTCGTTGCGCCTGTAAATGCGCCTTCTGCATAGCCAAAAAGATGCGACATCAATAATTCCGGATTGTGAGCATAATCAGCGCAATTAAAGACAACTAATTTTTTATCTGGAGCGATCACATGATTCATTAAGGCAAATTGGAACATGGCATGAGCGAAATAGGTTTTCCCAGATCCAGTTGGGCCAGTAATCAAACAGTTCAATCCTTTTGGTGGATACAGTATCGCTGCTTTCGCTTGTTCGACAGGCGTCCTCATGCTGCCAGCAGAGCCAATCATCCCTTTGAAAATGTCTTCTCCAGTAAATTTTTTTGAAGGTTTATGTACGTGATGCATACGTGCTGTAGTGTCCTCAACTAGACTATGTTCACGGTAACTTTTTACAGGCTTTGTTAATGGTTGATATTTAAAAATGACTTTGTCGACATACTTTACAGGACGACCCTCTGTTTTTTCTAATAATCCTTCCCGTACTAGTTGATTTAAGTCTTTGCTAGCATTTGTTCTTTGGATATCTAATGCATCTGAAACATCCCCTGTAGTCACACCACTACCTAAAGAGACATCACTAGGCGTTAAATTTTCCGTCTGCTCTTTTACATAAAGATAGATTCGTTCGATACGTTTCATCCTGACTCCTCCTTTTAAAATTAAAAGCTGTATTCGTGCGTTTCAACCTAGCCCATAGTTAGATAACATTAAATGCTAAAACAACAAACGATACACTAATTTATGTGTATCATACAGTGTATCGTTTTAAAAGTACACAGATAACCTTTTTATTAGAATGTTTCACATGAAACAAGTTGTGATAGAACATTGAAAGAATACTGAATGGTTAGGATTACTTTATTCAGATAAACTGTGTCTAGCAGCTGCAAAATAATTAAAAAAGGAAAGAAGGAAACAATATGGCAAAAATTGGAGATGACTATCCAGCTAAGTGGAAAAACTTACCACTTAATGCTACAGTTGATACATGGGGAATGATCACTCGACAATGTACGTCTTTTGTAGCAAACCGTTTAAGTGTGGTTAACAAATTTAATATCACTCGTCCCCCTAATAATTGGAATGCAAATGTCTGGGGAAGTAATGCCCAGAGTATGGGATACAATGTAGACAAAAATCCAACTGTAGGTTCTGTAGCTTGGTGGAATGCTAAATTTCACGTGGCTTGGGTGGCAGAGATTAGTGGAAATAGTGTTTTAATTGAAGAATACAACAACCCTGCAGATTCTGGAAACTATGCGACAAGATGGATTGATAGGAATGCAGTGGATGGCTATATTCATTTTAAAGACTTAGTTTCACAGATTGATCTATCTAATTATTACACAACAAATCCCGGCTTTGTTCAGTTAAAAAATGATGACTATTATTATACAACAGCAGAATTTACAAGTAAAAATACCAAAGTTCTCAAAGGAACAATCGTTAAAGTGGATGCCATTCAATATTCAAAAGGTGGTTACCCTAGATTGAAAACCGCAAAAGGTTTCTTAACTGCAAATAAAAATTATGTACAACAAAAAAACATGAGTCATTATTTCCTATCGAATCCCGGTTTTATCAAAATGATTGCGGACGATTTTTACTATACTTCAACTAATTTTACTACCAAAAAAACAGCTATAAAAAAAGGAGTCATTGTTAAAGTTCTAGGGATTGAATTTTCTAATTGGGGCATACCTCGTTTGAAATGTGACAAAGGCTTCCTTACTGCAAATAAATCTTATGTGCAACAAC
>NZ_MIKA01000001.1 GCF_001730295.1 Enterococcus plantarum | reverse complement strand
ATAGGACATCTTGATTTCCCCTTTTGATTGGTTTTCGTCGACTTAATTCTAAAGGATATCAGGGTGTCTTTTCTAGTATTTTGCATTAAAAAAGATGCCGGTGATTGTTCACCAACATCAGAAAGTATAGAGCCATTTTTTATCGTTTTCCTGATCGTAGTTCTTCTAGACGTCGTGTGCGATTTTTACTCAAATCCTTTATTCTGGACTTCGGTAGACTCGCTTCTGGAGTAGTAGTTGAATTTCTGTTATGCGTTATAGGATCATTTGCATCAAATTGCATTAAATAATCAATGACTTCCCTAACAATTTGAGTTGGGGTGGAGGCACCAGCCGTCACAGCAATTTGTTCGACATTGATTAACCATTTAGCATTGATTTGTGAGACATCTGAAATTTGATGAGCTGGAACCCTTGCTTGCTCAACGGAAACTTGAGCTAACCGATTACTATTATTACTTTTTGGACCACCAACAACAATTGTTAAATCACAGCCTTGAGCTTGTTCAACAACTGCTTCTTGGCGGACTTGGGTAGCTTTGCAGATATCTTTATGAATAAGTACATGAGGGTATTTTTTCTGAATCGAAACCATCAAATCGCTAACGTCCCATTGGCTCATAGTCGTTTGGTTGGTCACAAAAATTTTCTCTGTCGTTAGTTGTAAACTTGCAATATCAGCTTGGTTAGAAACTAAATGAACATGTTCCGGGGATACACCAAGTGCTCCCTGGGGTTCAGGGTGATTTTTTTTTCCAATATAAATAATTTCATAACCGTCTGACACTTTTTCAGCAATCAATTCGTGTGTAATCATTACATCAGGACAAGTGGCATCAATTACCGTTTAACCTTTAGCGACTGCTAATTTCTTTACTTTGGGCGAAGTTCCATGTGCTGTAAATATAACAGTACCACGGTCAACTCGCGATAGGATATCTTCACGGGTATTTCCATCTAACGTACGGATCCCAACACTTTCAAACGCATCTGTCACATGCTTATTGTGAACGATCATACCTAAAATATAGATTGGTCGTGGTAAATTTTCATCGAGAGAAGCATTTCTAGCAATGACCATTGCATCAACAACACCGTAACAATAGCCCCGTGGACTAATATTTTTTATTTTCATAAATGATGTAACTCCTATTTATTCATTTGAAAGTCTTTTCTACTATACAACATTTTTATTAGAAATGGATAAAAAGTTAAGATCAATCTTTCAGCTGTAACAAAATGATAGCCAGATTAAACGATATAAGCTATT
The DNA here is from genome assembly GCF_001730295.1 of Enterococcus plantarum. Classification (GTDB taxonomy): domain Bacteria; phylum Bacillota; class Bacilli; order Lactobacillales; family Enterococcaceae; genus Enterococcus_L; species Enterococcus_L plantarum. The sequence continues at coordinate 299,489 of NZ_MIKA01000001.1, read as the reverse complement.
ATAAACACAAGAAAGGTTTTGCTTATAAGAATACGAGAATGGAGGAATGGATCATGACTCAAATTTTTAATTCTGTTACCGAATTAATAGGTAAAACACCGATAGTAAAATTAGGACGAATTGTCCCAGATGGAGCTGCTGATGTGTTTGTGAAGCTTGAATTTTTCAATCCAGGTGGAAGTGTAAAAGATCGAATTGCTTTAAGTATGATCGACAAAGCTGAAAAAAGTGGGAAGCTAAAAAAAGGCGATACAATTGTCGAACCTACTAGTGGGAATACTGGGATCGGGTTAGCAATGGTGGGGGCTGCAAAAGGCTATAAAGTCGTAATCGTAATGCCTGATACAATGAGTATTGAACGCAGAAAACTGATGCAAGCGTATGGTGCTGAGTTATTGTTGACTCCTGGCTCTGAAGGGATGAAAGGCGCAATTGCTAAGGCTACGGAATTATCAGAAAAAGACGGTTACTTTATGCCCATGCAATTTGACAATCTTGCGAATCCCGAAACACATGAAAGAACAACCGGAAAAGAAATTCAAGATGTCTTTGGTCCAGCAGGGTTAGATGCATTTGTGGCAGGAGTCGGGACTGGTGGGACAATAACCGGTGTTGGAAAAGAATTAAAACGAGTATATCCAACTATTTCAATAGTTGCTGTTGAACCAACAGAATCGCCTGTTCTTGAAGGGGGTGCTCCTGGTCCACATAAAATCCAAGGAATTGGTGCAGGCTTCATTCCTAACGTTTTAGATACTGATATATATGGAGAAATTCTTGCGGTTCCAAGTGAAGATGCAATGAAAACAGCACGACAATTAGCTGTCAAAGAAGGATTGTTAGTTGGGATATCAGCGGGAGCTTCTGTGAATGCAGCAATTCAAGTAGCCAAAAAATTGGGTGTTGGAAAGAAAGTATTGACCATTATTCCTGATAATGGTGAGCGATATCTTTCAACTGCACTTTACAATTTTTCTGAATAATTTAGAAAAAAAGGAAGTGCACTGTTGCGGCTTCCTTTTTTAACACATTTAACCACCCAAAAAGTATATAATAATGTTGAAATTCATCAAAATCGTGATAAACATGATATTTCCGATAGTATTTATGCAATTATTCTTGTCAAGATAGATTAGAAATAGTATCATTTAAGGAAGAAGACTGGGAGGGGAACCAAATGGACAATATATTGGTAAAGAATGCACTTGAAGAATTAAAAGAAGCCAATATTCGTATTACTCCTCAAAGATATGCAATTTTAGAATATCTAATTGAGAATCATAGCCATCCAACAGCAGATGAAATTTATCGTTCATTAGAAGATCGTTTTCCAAATATGAGTGTTGCGACTGTTTATAATAATTTACGATTGTTTACTGATATTGGGTTTGTGCAAGAGATGAATTATGGCGATGCATCTAGTCGTTTCGATTTCAGCTCAAAGAAACATTATCATGCTATCTGTCAGAACTGTGGTAAAATCGTCGATTTCCATTATCCTGGATTGGAAGACGTAGAGATGGCAGCAAGTAAATTAACTGGTTTTGAAATTAATGAGCATAGATTAGAATTATATGGTTTATGCCCGGACTGTCAAAAAGCAAAATAAGAATGAAATGAGGGATAAAATGAAATCGATTCACACAGACAAAGCTCCAAAAGCAATTGGACCATACGTACAAGGAAATATTGTCAATGGACTATTGTTTGCTTCAGGTCAAGTTCCTTTAAGTCCTGAAACGGGAGAAGTTATTGGTAGTACAATAGAAGAACAAACAGAACAAGTGCTTAAAAACATAGCGGCAATATTAAAAGAAGTTGGAAGTGATTTTAACCAAGTTGTCAAAACGACTTGCTTTTTAAAAAATATGAATGATTTTGCAGCTTTTAATGAAGTTTATGCTGGCGCTTTTAAAACGCAATTACCTGCTCGTTCTGCTGTAGAAGTAGCCCGATTGCCTAAAGATGTTCTTATTGAGATAGAAATTATTGCTTCAGTAAATGAATAGCAATTTAATTTCACAAGCTGAGAAAATAATTTTTCTCAGCTTTTTTTATTGTTAAATCAGCTTTTTTTGTTAATATTTAATTGGATAAAATGAAGAAAGGGTTAAAAAAAGAAGAGTTTGTGAAAAAATAACTTTGTGATTCACAAGCAAAGAACTCGAATCTGGCTTTCTACTTTGTTATATTTTTAGTATGCCAATAGATTTAGAATAGATTTGTTGGTGAAAAATTTAACTTGAAAGAAGGGATTTACAAAATGAAAGTCGTAGTCGTAGGATGTACGCATGCAGGAACTGCTGCAGTCAAAAGTATTTTAACAAATCACCCAAACGCGGAGGTAATCGTTTATGAACGAAATGATAATGTGTCATTTTTATCATGCGGTATTGCTTTATATGTTGGAGGAGTAGTGAAGGAGGCTGACAGTCTATTCTATTCAAGTCCTGAAGAGTTAGCGTCTCTAGGTGCTACAGTTAAAATGGAACATGAAGTCGAAACAATCGATGTTGATCATAAAACAGTCACTGCAAAGGATTTACACACTGGTATTGAAGAAACTGTTTCATATGATAAATTAGTTATGACAACAGGTTCATGGCCAATTATCCCGCCTATTAAAGGGATTGAAGCTGAAAATATTTTATTATGTAAAAACTTTAATCAAGCAAATGTGATTATCGAACGTGCGAAAGATGCGAAAAAAGTTGTCGTTGTAGGCGGCGGATATATCGGAATCGAATTAGTTGAAGCCTTTGTAGAATCAGGTAAAGAGGTTACATTGATTGACGGTTTAGATCGTATTTTGAATAAGTACTTAGATAAACCATTTACAGATGTTTTAGAAAAAGAACTTGCTGATCGAGGAGTGACGATAGCGTTAGGTGAGAATGTTCAGGAATTTCAAGCTGATGCAAGCGGACATGTGAATAGAGTAATTACACCTAGTCAAGAATTCGAAGCAGATATGGTCATCATGTGTGTTGGATTTAGCCCAAATACAACTTTACTTAAAGATAAAGTAGATATGCTCCCTAATGGTGCTGTCGTGGTTGATACATTTATGAGATCAAGCAACCCTGATATTCTTGCTGCAGGGGATAGTGCAGTTGTACACTATAATCCAAGCAATACGACGAATTATATTCCATTAGCAACGAATGCTGTTCGCCAAGGAATGTTAGTTGGTTACAATTTAACAGAAGAAAAATTAGCATATCGTGGAACACAAGGAACTTCCGGTCTATATTTATTTGGTTGGAAAATTGGTTCAACAGGTGTTACCTTAGAAAGTGCAAAAATGAACAACTTAGATGTAGAAGCAACATTGTTTGAGGATAATTATCGTCCAGAATTTATGCCAACGACTGAAAATGTCATGATGGAATTAGTTTACGAAAAAGGGACAAACCGTATTGTCGGTGGACAATTAATGTCTAAGTATGACATTACTCAATCAGCTAATACACTATCATTAGCTGTACAAAACAAAATGACTGTTGAAGATCTTGCCTTATCAGATTTCTTCTTCCAGCCACACTTTGATCGTCCTTGGAACTACTTAAACTTGTTAGCTCAAGCGGCACTTAAAGATATCGCTAAAAAGTAATAAAAAAAAATGGAGTTGAGTGAAAATTCAGCTCTATTTTTTTATATAAAATCTTAACATTTGGCGTTTTTGACAATTTTTGAGATAATTAAAAGGTAAACAAGATTGAGGGGTTAAAAGATGAAAGAGAATAGGAAAATGAAGGAAATTATAATACGTGCTTTATATGCTTTAATTGGTGTAGCAATTCTAGCGTTTGGAGCGGCAACATTACGTGTAGGTCAAGTAGGATTGGACCCGTATACTGCAGCCAATATTGGTATTGGGAATGTTCTAGGCTTATCACTGGGTGTTTATCAACTGATTGTCAATATAATCATTCTAGTTTTCGTTTTTATTTTTGGTAGAAAATATATTGGTATCGGAACCGTAATCAATATGGTGCTGACAGGTTTTTTCATTGATTTTTATACATGGATCTATGACACATTTTTCACAATTAAAATCAATATACTCTCTCAAGGGCTCTTACTTGTTTTTGGTGTAGTGATTTTTACTTTCGGGGCATCTTTTTATATGTCAGCAAAATTAGGAAATGCGCCATACGATGCAATTGCTCCGATCATTGTAGATCGAAGTAAAGCCCAGTATCGTGTAGTAAGAGTAATTCAAGATATCTTTTTTGTGATCTTAGCTTTTATTTTTGGAGGCCCAGTTGGTATCGGAACCGTAATCAATGCATTTTTCACAGGACCACTGATTGATTTCTGGAATAAAAAAGTTAGTACTCCTATAATTGAAAAAAGTGTGAAAGAAAAAGTGAATAGCTAAGAAATTAATCTTACTGCACCCTTTGCAACACCAGCTGATTTAGAGAAATCAGTAGCAACTTTCACTTTCAAACGTAAAATGAAAAGAGAAGATGAATAAAGTACCGAAGTAGTGTAATAATTTTCTATAAGACAAAACATGAGATGGATAAGCACCCTGTCTCATGTTTTTTTTAATAGCTAAAGTAATCGAGTTATTTTTTTTTAAACGAAACATTTTCTTACAAAGAATCTTTCTTTCTGCCTCTTTTTATCGTAAAATAAAATTAAACAAAAAGAAAGGGAGGATTTACGCATGCCGATTCGTGTTCCAAAAGAATTACCAGCTATTAAAGTTTTAGAAAAAGAGAATATTTTTGTAATGGACGAAGATCGCGCCATGCATCAAGACATTCGACCTTTACGAATTTTAATTTTGAATTTGATGCCAAAAAAAGATGAGACAGAAGTTCAACTCTTGAGGCTTTTAAGTAACACACCGTTACAAATAAATGTGGAATTTTTACATATGAGTAGCCATGAGGCAAAAAATACCTCTAGTGAACATTTAACTCGTTTTTACTATCAGTTTAAAGAAGTACAAGAAAAGTTCTATGATGGATTGATCATTACAGGAGCCCCAATTGAGCAGATTCCTTTTGAAAAAGTTGATTATTGGGAAGAATTACAGGATATTTTCGAGTGGAGTACGTCACACGTATTTTCTACATTTCACATTTGTTGGGGTGCGCAGGCAGGGCTTTATCATCATCACAAAATCGATAAGTATTTCTTGGATCAAAAGTTGACCGGTATTTATTCTCATGAAGTATTAACACCTACTTGGAGTATTTTAAAAGGATTTGATGATCTGTTTTTCGCTCCGCATTCTCGGTATACAGGGATCAAGAGAAGTGATGTCGAGAAGACAGACGAATTGGAAGTTCTGGTCGAGTCGAAAGAAGCTGGTCTTTTCTTAGTTGGAAATAAAAATAATCGAGCATTTTATGCAATGGGTCATTTGGAATATGATCGTGAGACATTACAACAAGAATTTGAACGGGATCAATTAAAAGGGATTCAACCAAATCTGCCTGAAAATTATTTTCCAAAGGATGACATCAAAGAAGTTCCCAAATTAAGATGGCACATGGCTGCATCCTTGTTATTCTCTAATTGGATAAATTATGCAGTTTACCAAAATACACCTTATGAATTATCTACATTATTAGATAAAGCAAAAGGATAACTATAAATCAGCTAAGACAAATTATCATGACGTTTGTTTTAGCTGTTTTTTGCTAATATGGTTTACATAAGAATGCAAACGTTATCTTTTTGGTTTATTTGTATAATTATTGAGGCATTCTTTTTTCTTTTTCTGGAATTTAAACGTATCATTAGGAGAAGGAAGGGGGGATTAACAGTTGAAGTGTTGATAAGTGCTAAAAAGAGAATATTTTAGAGGATATCAACCAATCAATCTTGTTATTGTACTTTTTTAGTTTAGAAAACTTAGTAATTCTATTACCGAAAGCAATTATTACTCATTGTAGAAATGAAAATGCTTTAATTAGCTATAATTGGAGGAAAAATGATGAAATTGCCTAAAAAGTTTTTGAGTGGTTTGTTCCTTTCACTACTATTTCTTTTTTCTTTTGTGCCTGCGTTTGCACAAGAAATTAATTCAATTGCTGCACCTACAGGACTAAACGCTGTGATAGTGATCATTCCATTGATTTTAGTTTTAGTCCTATTATTTATGAAAGTAGATATGATCATCGCTGGATTTGTTGGAGGCGTTTTGGCAATGATCATCGGTGGTATTGGGTTAGAACAAGCGAATGAACAACTATTAGAAACGATTCCAATGATGCTTGGTATTACTGTGCCAATCATTAATTCAGCTGTTGCAATGGCAGTCTTTAAATCAGGTGGCTACTCTGCTGCATTAACTCTTGCCAAACGAGGGACAAAAGGAAAAGTAGAATATGTTTCAGCATTTATTGTTCTTTTGTTAGCCGCTGCAACTTATATGTCAGGTATCGGCGGTGGTAGTGCAATGGTTATCGCACCATTAGCCTTTGTAGCAGTTGGAGTTGTCCCCGAGTTGATTGCAGCAATGTCACTTGCTGCGGCTGTTTCGTTTACGACATCGCCCGCTTCATTAGAATCCAGCATCGTTTCGAAATTAGGAGATTTTAGTGTTGCGACATACGTTTCAGATATGCGTCCGATTTGGTTATTTTTTTGTGCGTTAGCAATTGTTCTCGCTTTTTGGGGAACGAAACGTCGGAATATCGGATTTAAAGAAAATAGTAATGATGAATATGCTTCAATGAGTAACAGAGCCTTGTTTAAATTAACGTTACCTGCGATTTTTTTACTATTCGCTGTAATTTTCGGGCCTGTAGTGAATAACCTTGTCGGGTTCCCATTATTGACGCCATTAGTGTATATGGTTTTAACAATAGCCTTGATTTTTATTTGTTCAGATTTTTCACTGAATCAGTCAGTAGAAGCCATGGTTGATGGCTCAACATATATTTTGACTCGGTTATTCCAAGTGGGGATTTTTCTTGCGTTTATTAATATTATTGCTCAAACGGGTACCTTCGCGGTTATTGCGGGCATTGCTAGCGCGGCACCAACGTTGATCATGGTTCCTGTCGCTATTTTAACTGGAATTTTGATTGGGATACCGGCAGGTGCGTATGTTGGTTCTGTGTTAACACTTGTTTTACCCGTAGCCGTATCCCTTGGTTTTTCTTCTATCGAGTTAGGTTTAGTTGCGGTTGGAGTAGGATTAGGAAGCCAAATGAGTTTTGTGAATATTACGATGCAAGCTTTATCTTCTGGTTTTCAAATTCCGATTTTGGAAGTTGTCAAGGGCAACGTTAAATGGATCAGTATTGCTTCTGTACTATTGATTGGAATTGGCTTCTTTGTATAAATCAAATTGAAAGGATGTTAACAAATGGACATTTTAATTAAACAAGCAAGATTAAGTGATGGAGAAGCGTTACAGGATATAGGTATAAAAGATGGTAAAATCATCGCTATTTCGGAAAGTTTGACTGAACATGCAGTAAAGGTAATCGAAGCACACGGGCGTGTTTTAATTCCTGGTTTAGTCGAAAGTCATATTCATCTGGATAAAGCACTGATTGCTGACAGAAAACCAAACAAATCCGGGACTTTACAAGAAGCCATCAGTGTTACAGCTGAACTAAAACCAACATTTACCGAAGAAGATATTTATCGACGAGCAAAAAAAGCTTTAGACATGATCATTTCTCATGGTGTAACCGCGGTTAGAACCCACGCTGAATTTGATCCAGCACAAGGTTTTTCCGGATTTAAAACCATTATGGCATTAAAAGAAGAATACCGGGATTTAATTGATATGCAAATCGTTGCGTTTCCGCAAGAAGGAATTTTTAAAGCGCCTGGCACAGAAAAAATGATGCATGAAGCTATGGAAATGGGGGCTGATGTCGTTGGTGGTATTCCTTATAACGATGCTCCAGCAGATAAACATATTGATTTAGTGTTTGAAATTGCGAAAAAATACGACAAAGATATTGATCTTCATCAAGATTTTAGTGATGAAGCAACGGATATGTCAATAGAATATTTATGTAAGAAAACAATTGCTGAAGATTATCAAGGTAGAGTTTCAGTGGGCCATTTAACAGCTCTTCATGCGCTAAAGCCAGAACGCTTAAGTGACATTTTGGCATTGATGTCAGAAGCACAAATTAGTGTGATGGCTTTGCCAGCAACAGATTTGCATTTAGGTGCTAGAAATGATGTATACAACGTTAGACGAGCGGTTACTCCTATTAGAAAACTTCGCGATGCAGGTGTCAATGTCTGTTTAGCGACCAATAATATTCGTAATGCATTTACTCCTTATGGAAATGGTGATTTAATGCAAATTGCGATGTTAGCGATTCCTGTAGGACATTTAGGTGGAGCAGATGATTTACCAACTGTTTTACCGATGATTACTGAAAATCCAGCAAAAGCGTTGGGGTTAAAAAGCTATGGTATAAATATTGGTAATAAAGCTGATTTAATCTTGCTAGATACGAAAGTGGTTGCAGATGCAATCATTGATATACCCGAAAGAAACTATGTAATTAAGAATGGGAAAATTACAGTTGAAGTGAAAAAAGAAACAACATTATTCAAATAAGAGCACTAAATAACCAGCTATAGGCAAAAAATGTCTTAGGTGGTTATTTTTGGTAAACAAAAATAGGTAGAACATAATATTGTTATGTAAACTAATTGATGAAGAGTCTAAGAAATAGACTACCTAAAATAGTGTAGTAAAAAGCGTCCTTAATTCTCAATTAAATTATATAGTTGAGAATTTATAGTCAAAATCCTTGTTATTATGTACATTTATATGATACTCTTTATTATATAATAAATAATATTGGAGGTACTTGGAATGAAAGTTATTGTTTTAGGTTCATCGCACGGAGGCTATGAGGCAGTTGAGGAGTTATTGACGCTACATCCGGAAGCAGAAATCCAGTGGTATGAAAAAGGCGATTTTGTTTCGTTTTTATCTTGCGGTATGCAACTTTATCTTGAAGGAAAAGTTAAAGACGTTAATTCTGTTCGATATATGACTGGTGAAAAAATGGAGAGCAGAGGCGTAAATGTCTTCTCAAACACAGAAATTACAGCAATTAAACCTGATGATCATCAAGTTGTAGTTAAAGATTTATTATCTGGCGAAGAACGTGTTGAAGCTTACGATAAACTTATTATCAGCCCAGGAGCTGTTCCATTTGAATTAAATGTTCCGGGTAAAGACTTAGAAAATATCTATTTAATGCGTGGCAGAAAATGGGCAATTAAATTAAAAGCAAAAACAGTTGATCCTGAGGTGAACAATGTAGTTGTAATTGGTAGTGGCTATATTGGAATAGAAGCTGCTGAATCATTTGCGAAAGCTGGGAAAAATGTAACAGTTATCGATATTTTAGATCGACCTTTAGGTGTCTATTTAGATAAAGAGTTTACTGACGTTTTAACTGAAGAAATGGAGGCTAATAATATTAGCGTCGTGACCAATGAAACGGTTCAACAATACAAAGGAGAAGGTCATGTTCAAAAAGTTATCACGGATAAAGCTGAATATGATGCCGATTTAGTTGTTGTAGCGGTTGGTGTTCGTCCTAACACTGGTTGGTTGAAGGATACTTTAGAATTACACCCCAATGGTCTTATAAAAACGGATGAATACATGCAAACAAGTGCTGCTGATATTTTTGCCGTTGGGGATGCTACACTAATCAAATACAATCCAGGTGAAACTGAAGTGAACATTGCATTAGCCACAAATGCCAGAAAACAAGGTCGTTTTGCTGTTAAAAACTTATTAGGCCCAGTAAAACCATTTCCTGGTATTCAAGGTTCATCTGGTTTAGCTGTTTTCGATTATAAATTTGCTTCTACAGGTATCAATGAAGAAATGGCCAAAAAATTGAATAAGAAAACAAAATCTGCATTAGTGGTTGAAGATTATCTAATGGATTTCAATCCCGATAAAGAAAAAGCTTGGTTCAAACTTGTGTACGATCCTGAGACAACTCAAATTTTAGGTGCGCAATTAATGTCTAAAGCTGATTTAACTGCTAATATCAATGCTATCTCATTGGCAATCAAAGCGAAAATGACGATTGAAGACCTAGCTTATGCTGACTTTTTCTTCCAACCATCATTTGATAAACCGTGGAATATCATCAATACAGCGGCTTTAGCAGCAATGAAAAATGAACAATAATCAACAAGTTATAAAGACTGAAGAAAATTTTGTTTCTTCAGTCTTTTTTTAATAGAATAAAAATGGTATGATTCAAATAAAATACATTGAATTATAGGGGAATTGGAATGACCATTAAACTACAAGAAATGACTGAAGCAGATTATGAAAAGTACATTAACTTTGCAATTAAAGACTATGCTCATGATAAAATTACAGCAGGTACTTGGAGTAAGAATGAAGCAATTGATTTGGCAGCAAAAAGTTTTAATGAGCTTTTACCGGAAGGGAAGGAGACTAAAAACGAATTTCTCTACTCTATTGAAGAAGAGTCTATAGATAAGAAAGTTGGTTTTTTATGGGTACATTTAAATAAAACACCATACGATTCAAAATTTTTTATTTATGATTTTATTGTGTTTGAAGAATTCAGAGGTATTGGTTATGGAAAAGAAACCCTTTCTTGTCTAGATGAAAAAGCAAAAGAAATGAATGTGTCGCAGATTGATTTACACGTATTTGCTCATAACAAAGGTGCGATCCATTTATACGAACAAACAGGTTTTGTACCAACAGATATTAGTATGTCAAAAAAAATAGGTTAAAAATAAAAAGAGGAACAGAAATTCTGTTCCTCTTTAAGTAATTATTTAAATAAATTAAAGAAGTTTGAAGTAGCGTCTAACCAATATTGTACGATATTAACCCACATGATTTTTCCCTCCTTGAATAATATTTATTAGGTACAAAGTTAATTTAATATACCTATAAGTAAATAATACCATTTTTATTTCAATTGTAAATACCTTAAATGTTTTTTTCATATATTCTTCTTATAATGTTTAGCTTGTAACTTTTATTATTTGAGTGTTGGAATTACTCTAACAGAAAAAAGCGCTCAAATAAGCTCCTTTAGTGAGTTGTTTGAGCGCTTTTTATATTACTCTTTGTACGTCTTTATACCTTGTTTTAAACTAAAATAGAATGCTGTACCGTAAATCATGGTCAAAGGGATTCCTTGAATTAATTGTCGTATTATTGAGTTAGAGTCTTGATAGTCATTATCTGTAGCTGGAATTAGTAGGTATGAAATACTGTCAAAAATACTATAAAGATTTGTTGCCACAATAATGAAAGAAATTATTGCTAATAGTAACCAAAATACAACTAAAAAATTTGTTTTTTTCAAAATGCTAGCTCCTTTCTTAAATATATACTACTATATCACAAAAGTTGTGTGTGTTAAATTCAGTCACGTAATTTCACATTCGCATAATGTATAGAATATGAAGTGTGTTATATGCATAAACTGTATTTTATTTACTGTATATTGGTTACCGTCGTTTTTGTGACTATGTAAATATACTTCTTATAATGTATAGATTGTTATGTAAAAATTGAATACATATGATTTATAAAATAAAAGCCTACTTGTAAGAAATTTTTTGTGATAAAATTAGTTTACTAAAGTTAAGGAGTTTAGATATGAATTATTTAATCGATTTTGAAAATGTTGCTACTAATTTCCATGAGTTACTTGGCGAAGTTACCACGTCTGATAAAATTTATATTTTTTATACAGATCGCTGTCAAAAAATATCTATAGATCAAATGGCTTCAATACAACTCGCTACTGTAGAATTCATCAAGACTGCTTCTGGAAAAAATGCACTAGACTTTCAACTAGGCAGTTATTTAGGTTATCTAATTGCCAAAGACACAGAAGGAAAACAAAAATTTATTATTGTTAGTAACGATAGTGGCTATAATTGCTTAGTGAATTTTTGGAAACAAAGAAAGATTAATATCAAGATACAAAAGGGGCAACCTGGTATTCTCTCGGGAAAAAATGCTAAGCTTGCTGAATTTGAAGGGAAATTTAAACAAGAATTTCCTAATATCTATCAACTGCGTTTTAAGGAAGTTATTCAAGTATTCAAAAGAAAAGAAATGTGTGATATACATAATGAGCTCGTCTCTAAATATGGAACGAATGGGAAAAGTATCTATAAATTAGCTAAACCTTATTTGAACATATTATAGAGGAGGCGACTTTGCATAATGTATAGATTGTAAGATATAGTTATGATAAAATAAACTGTACGTTATTTTATGATTGGAGGACTGAGTATGAGCGACGTTTCAGATTATTCAGATATTATTATTGATGGGGAAATACGTTGGGATTTGTTAGAAGAGGATACCTACGAAGAAGCTTTTGACCCTCATGAGTTTATCTATAATATCTTAGACAAAAAAGACAATAAACCTTGTGATCTAGTTTTAAAAGAGGGAGATACTCGAAATAAAACAATTCGGGTATCAGTTGAAGGGTTCTCTGAAAATACTACTTTTGGCGAAGATTTAAAAGTAGCTGCTGTTTTAATGTTGCTTGAATCTATTGATATATCCTATTTCAAAAGAAACAAGGAAATGTATCAAGAGGTTGTTGAACTGTTGCGAGACGGCGTAGAAGACGTAATTGAGCCACCAGAATTTAGTTGAATTTAACAAGAAAGCTACTTTGTATAATGTATATTATGTTAACTAGAATATAATCATAAAAAATCGAACATAGCAATCCCTCACCTTGTTCGATTTTTTTACTCTGTTCAGTTAATCTTTTTTAAGTATTCATTCATAATTTAAGCTTACAATATCGGTGATAGTAACCGTGAAAAATTCTGCTTAAATCGTAACCAATGTGATTGGTTTTGAATGATTTCATCCGTTAATAAGATGCTGTTATTCATATCCATTTCAACTATTTGTGTCAGTTCCCATGCGATTCTTGTATCGTAGATAAATGTGCTTACCTCAAAATTCAAGGCATAACTTCTAATATCCTGATTTGTCGTACCAACCATGCAAATTTCATTGTCAATAACCATTGTTTTAGCATGTAAAAAACCATTCTGATACATGTATATTTTGACCCCACGTTTGTGCAGATAGTTTGCATAATATTGTGTTGCACGATAGATAAATGGATGATCTGGCATACATGGAATCATAATTCGTACATCGATTCCTGATCGAACAGCAATTAATAAGGCGTTGATCATACTATCATCAGGAATTAAGTATGGCGTTTGAATCCACACCGATTTTTCAGCTGACAAAATCATTTTGATAAAACCACTTTTTAGTATTTCTTCTTCAGAATCTGGACCGTCAGAAACAACTTGTAATGCTAAGTTTCCAAGCTCATTGTCCTCGGCAATTTGAAAATAGTTCTCTAAATAATCCATTTTGTGTGAGTCATGTTGGACAGAAGCATTCCAATCCATAATAAAAATCTCTTGCAATGAGAAAACAGAAGTTCCTACCAAGCGGATGTGTGTATCTCTCCAGTAACCGAATTTCTTACTTTCTCCTAGATACTGATCCCCCACATTAAATCCACCAGTCCACCCTATTTTCCCGTCAATTACGACTATTTTACGATGCAAATGATAATTGAGACGAGTTTTACTGATCATATTTTTAGAGGTAATAAAGGGCGCTACTTTCCCACCTAAAGCAACGAATCGCGCAAAGAACTTCTTGTTTGCACCTGGAGAACCCCATGGATCATATATTAAATGAACAGCTACGCCCTCTTTGACTTTTTCCCCTAATAAATCTAAAAACTGATTGCCTATATGATCATTAAAAAATGAATAATATTCAACATGAACTGTTTCTTTAGCATGGCGGATATCTTCGAATAAGGCATCGAACTTTTCTTTTCCATCGGTATAAATTTTGAGACTATTTCGTTTGCTTAATGGTGAAGAATCCATATTTCTAAAGTATCGGTTCAAAACGCGAGCGTCTGTTAGCAAATTAATATCTAATTTTCCGTCTGATTTTAGATTGTCGTCATCGACTATATTTTTGATTTCAGCAATCTTTTCTTTATCGTGAGCGGTTAGATTAAAAACCTTTTGACCGTTGATCCCTCTACCGCAAAAAAGATAAATAATAAAACCAATACCTGGTAGGAACAACAATGTCATGATCCATGCCAGAACGCTAGAAATGCCCCGTGGTTTTCTAAAAACAGTAATAAGTGCTGCCGTTGTATTTAATAACAATAACACCAAAAGTATGATGATAAATATTCTCATCCGATTTCATTTCTCCCTTATAAAAACGTAGTACATTGATTATAGCAAAAACTATTGATTCATCCAACAATAACGCCATATATAATTTTTATCTATTTTAGGAACTAGGTAAATACAATTTTTAATTATATTTGGACATTCCCTATTTTAATTCTCATAATGTTGTACTATAATATGCAGATATGTTTAATTGAAAAGAGGTATCTAAAAAATGGACATCAAAATGCTCATTACAATCTTTGTGGTCAATTTTTCTTATATCACATTGAATACAATTCGTTTTATGCTGACAATGAAAGGGTATCGTTTAATTGCTCCTTTAGTCAGTATGGCTGAAATAACGATTTATGTATTAGGACTCAGCATGGTATTGAACCGTTTAGATAACCCGATAAATCTAGTTGTATATGCTCTTGGTTATGCGGTTGGGATCAGCGTCGGAATCAAAATTGAGGATTATTTAGCTTTAGGTTATATTATGGTAACAGCTATCCTCCCCTCTTCAACGGAACAATTAAATTTACCGGAAATACTAAGAGAACATGGTTATGGTGTTACTCAAAGTTTCGGTGCAGGTCGCGAAGGCGAACGAATGATATTAGAAATTCTTTCTCCACGTAAAAATGAACGCAGTTTATACAAATTAATCAACGAAGAAGAACCTAGAGCTTTTATCATTTCTTATGAGCCTAAGTTTATCTCAGGTGGGTTTTGGACAAAGAAAGTACGTAAAAGAAACCATTAATAAACCATCCGCTCTTGATTTTTCGTCAATCAGGAGCGGATGGTTTAAATCTTTCATTTTAGGTTACATAACATAATTATGGTAACTTTCTATTTAAAGTACTTAATGTAGTTTTGATCTATAGGTAGATAATTTACTACTATAAAACTATATAACTGCTGTTTATAGAATAGGCGTTGATTGTTTGTTTCAATCCCTTCCCATAAAAGAGTCAATTCTGTCTTCAGTTTGTCTAAGGCAAGTTGAAATGCTTCAGAAGGTTCAGTACTGTCTAAAATCGGCGTAGCAAGAAACAATTGATTCTCTTCATTTTTTTTAAGGTCACCAGTCACCAATAGTGCCTCTTGAAAAATATTTTTTTTGCTATCTCTAGTCCTATTTCGTTTTATAGCTCGCAATACCTTTTGCATTTGTGGAATAAAATAATGAATATCAACATCTCCGATTATATTCTGTAAAGGTTCAAAATGAGAGGGTAATTCTTGCCTTCTCGATAGTAAATTGAAATAATTTGCCAGATCTAACGGTACAAGCTCCTCAGGATAAACAGAAACAAAACGTAGCAAATCATTCCCCTCTTCTCTTTTACGAAAGATTGGTAAGCTTTTTGAAGATAATTCAATGCCAAAAAAATAGGGATCTTGTTCTTCTTGAAATAATAAAGACCAAAGCCATTCACCCAATACAAAATAATCCGTTGATATAGATTCTGTCTGTGTAACCGCTCTAAAAGATTGTGTGATCGAATCGGGTAATGTTAGTGATTCCCCCTGAGAAAAAATTGGAAAAGTTAATGTGTATCTTCTATTTGCCCTTTCAATCAGATTGTATTTGATCAACTTGTCCAAGTATAATTCTAAATTTTTATCTGTTAAGATATTCGCTTTTATTTGTCGTAAAATCACATCTTGTTCTTTGCGCTCTGAAAGGTACCTAACAATCCTTGTGAACAATGGATCTGAGATGATTCTGGTTAATTCTTCTTCACTTTTATTCGATGCAAAATAATAGCTTACATTTTTCACGGTAGAATCACTCTTTCTCGTTTAACTTTGATAACTAATAAAAACTACAGCTGGCGTAATGAGAACACCACCTGTAGTTTATGAAGTTGCTAAATCAGATGTGTGTGACTTTTAACTGAATGCTTCAGTTAATTGAGGAACAACTTGTTTTTTACGTGAAACAACACCATTTAGGAATGCACGATTATTGTCCAGTTTAACTTTAAATGCTGCTTCTACTTTGTCTAGAGAATCTCCGATTACTAATAATTCTGAGTCGCTGTTTAAAATGTTTGTAATGATCAATACGAATAAGTCATAGCCATTTGTAGAATTTGCAGTGTTCATTGCGGCTTCTAGCTCATTTTGGCGATCTAGGACTTCGTTTAGATCAACTGTATTGACCTGTGCGATTCGAACGTTTTTATCCCCCATTGGGAAGCTCTTAGCATCTAAGTCTAATAACGTTTCAGCAGTTTTATCGCTTAAATTTGTACCAGCTTTTAGCATGTCTAAGCCGTAACCGTCTAAATTGATTTCTGCAATAACAGCTAATTCGTGTGCTGCATCAATATCTTCTTGTGTACATGTTGGTGATTTAAATAAAAGTGTGTCTGAAATAATGGCAGACACCATCATTCCGGCAATTTGTTTAGGAACGGTGACATTATTTTCTTTAAAGAGTTTTAAAACGATTGTACTTGTGCAACCAACAGGTTCCGCACGGTAATATAACGGATCAGCAGTCTCAAAGTTAGCGATACGGTGATGGTCAACGACTGCAAGGATATTTAGTTCTGCAATATCTGCAATACTTTGTTGAAATTCATTATGATCGACTAACATGACTTGATTTGTTTCTCCAGCCGCTGTCTCTACTACTCTTGGTGCATCTACTTTAAAATAGTCTAGTGCGTATTGCGTTTCTTCACTCGGCGTTCCTAATGCAACTGGTTCTGTATCTTTGCCTAGTTCTTTTTGTAAGTATGCAAAGCTGATTGCTGCTCCAATAGCATCTGTATCAGGATTTTGGTGTCCAAAAACAAGAATTTTTGACATAAAAATAGTTCACTCCTTCTTTTTCTTCATTATTAATAATAACAAAAAATAGAAAAGAAACAACAATAATTGTCGGTCTTTTCCATTTTTATACGTTATCTTGTCGTATAGCCTTGATAATCATCGACATGAAGTAACTTTTTAGCATTTGCTATCCTATCGTCTTTAGGTGGTTCTATCCCATTAAGTGGATATTCTAACCCTAATTCATCCCATTTGTATTTTCCCATTGTGTGATAGGGTAAAACTTCAACTTTATCGACATTCTTCAATGTTTTTATGAATTCATCTAAACGAATCAAGTATTCATCATAATCACTACGCTCAGGAACTAAAACGTGACGAATCCAAACAGGTTTCCCAATCTCTGAAAGATATTGGGCCATTTCTAAAATATTTTCATTTCCTAAGGAAGTAAGTAACTTATGCTGTTCATTATCAATGTGTTTGATATCAAATAATAATAAGTCCGTATAGTTCATTAATTCTTGGAATTGGCTAAAAAAGGGTTCTTCTCTTGTAAATGGTTTGCCACAAGTATCAATTGTTGTATGTATTCCTTTTTCTTTAGCCTTTTTAAATAAATCTGTTAAAAATTCTAATTGGAGTAATGGCTCACCGCCACTTACAGTAATTCCACCTTTTTCTCCCCAATAAGAACGGTATTTGATTGCTTCATCTAACACTTCATCTGTGGTAACCTCATGTCCACCAGACCCGATTTTCCAAGTGTCGGGGTTATGACAAAATTGACAGCGCATGCGGCAGCCTTGTGTAAATACGATGAATCGAACACCAGGTCCGTCAACGGTCCCAAAATTTTCTGTAGAGTGAATTCTACCGATAACAGGAGTTGTCATTGCTCGTTCCTCATTTCTTTTAAAAAAAGGGCTGACACGTGGCCAACCCTTCAATTAATCGTTTATTATAGTCTGTCATGTGAAGTTCTAGAAATAACATCTGCTTGTTGTTCAGGTGTTAAGTCACGGAATTTCACTGCATATCCAGATACACGGATTGTTAAGTTAGGGTATTTTTCTGGATGTGCTTGTGCATCTAATAATAGTTCATTTGTGAATACGTTAACGTTCAAGTGGTATCCACCTTTATCAAAGTAGCCATCCATTACGTTACGTAAGTTATCAATTCTTGTATCATCGTCTTTACCTAAACCATTAGGATTGATTGTTTGTGTATTAGAGATTCCATCTAATGCACTTGTGTATTCTAATCTAGCAGTTGAGTTAAGAGATGCTAAAAGACCATTTTTCTCACCTAAGAATTTACCATCTTGGTAACTAGGGTTAGCACCTGGTGCTAGTGGTTTACCTGCACGACGTCCGTCTGGTGTATTACCAGTTGCTTTACCATAAACAACATTTGAAGTGATTGTTAATAATGATGTTGTAGGTTTCGCATTACGGTACGTATGTTGACGTCTGATTTGAGTCATGAAGTATTCAAGAATCCAGTTAGCCATTGCATCTGCTTCTTCATTGTCGTTACCATAAGTTGGGAACTCATTTTGAGGAACATAATCAATTGCTAAGCCGTCTTCGTCACGGATTACTTGTACGTTACCGTGTTTGATTGCCATTACTGAGTCAGCAGCATGTGAAATTCCGGCAATACCCGTTGCGAAAGTACGTTGTAAGTCGCTTTCCATGAAGGCTAATTGTGCTGCTTCATAAGAATACTTATCGTGCATATAGTGGATAACATTTAATGTATTTACATATAATTCTGCTAACCAATCCATGATGTCTTTGTAGCGATCAATAAATTCATTATAGTCCAAAGTATCACCTGTCATTGGACGGAATTTAGGAGCTACTTGCATTTTAGTTTTTTCGTCTACACCACCGTTGATTGCATAAAGAACGGCTTTTGCTAAGTTGGCACGAGCACCGAAGAATTGCATATCTTTACCCATAACTGTTGCAGACACACAACATGCGATAGCACAGTCGTCAGAACCCCAGTTAGCACGTAATAAGTCATCATTTTCGAATTGAATAGATGAACTTTGTTTTGCAATCTTAGAAGCAAATGTTCTAAATCCAACTGGTAAATGTGAAGAATATAACACAGTTAAGTTAGGTTCAGGAGATGGGCCCATGTTTGTTAATGTGTGTAAGATACGGAAGTCACTCTTCGTCACTAATGAACGTCCATCTAAGCCCATACCAGCGATTGATAATGTAGCCCAGATTGGGTAACCAGAGAATAATTGGTTGTATTCAGGTGTACGAGCAAATTTAACCATACGTAATTTCATAATTAAGTGATCGATCATTTCTTGTGCTTCAAATTCAGTGATTACACCTGCTTCTAAATCACGCTGGATATAGATATCTAAGAACGCAGAGATGCGTCCGATAGACATAGCAGCACCATTTTGTGATTTGATAGCACCTAGGTAACCGAAGTATAACCATTGAATCGCTTCTTTTGCATTAGCTGCTGGTTGTGAAATATCAAACCCATAAGTTGAAGCCATTTCTTTTAAGTCAGCCATTGCTCTGATTTGTTCAGAAATTTCTTCTCTTAAACGAATCACGTCATCTGTCATTACTTTGTTACCAGTATTACTTAAATCTTTTTTCTTTTCAGCAATCAAAAAGTCCATTCCGTATAACGCAATACGACGATAGTCACCGATAATGCGGCCACGACCATAAGCATCTGGAAGACCTGTGATGATTTTATTTTTACGTGCGGATCTCATTTCTGGTGTGTAGGCATCAAAAACTCCTTGGTTATGAGTTTTTCTCCACTCTGTGAAGATTTTAGACATCTCAGCATCTACTTCGTAACCATTTGATGTTAATGAGTTATTAGCCATGTTGATACCACCAAATGGCATGAATGCTTGTTTCAATGGTACATCTGTTTGTAAACCAACGATTGTTTCTTCTTCTTTAATCAAATATCCAGGTTCGTGAGATGTAACGGTTGCAGGAATGTTAGTATCCATATCGTATACACCATTTTTTTCATGTTGTATCTCAAATAATTCCTGTAATTTTGTCCATAATTTGTCTGTACTTGGTGCGATTGGCTCCAGGAAAGAATCGTCGCCTTTGTATTCAGTGTAGTTTCTTTGGATGAAATCACGTGTGTCTACTGATGTTTTCCATTTGTCGCCTTTAAAGCCTTTCCATTGTTCCATTGTGGGCCTCCTTAGTATGCTGAAATCTATTGTAACAGCTTTATGTGATTAGTATAACACATGATTGATTATATGCAAGCTTTTCCTTACTATAATTTGAGCTAATTTCCTTATTTTCAGATAAAAAAAACTAAAAACGTTAAATTATCAGTGTTTTTAGTTTGTGATTTAATTAACTAATTTTCCTTATGCAGATAAAAAATATAAGAAATCTGTAATAGAAAAAGAAGCCTCTGTACTAGTACAGAGGCTTCTTCCTTTTAATTCTATAGAACAGTTTAACAGTCCTATTTAGATTCTTCTTCATTTTTAGGTATTAATTCTGCTGTATGCATTTCATGAACTTCTAAAATTTCACCATCTTGTTTTTCATCAAGCATAAATGAACCATTAGATGTTCGATCATTGATTGGATATTTTTCTGAATCCAGCGTATATTGTTTACCATTTTGTGTTGTCACTAGTAATTCTAAAGGACTACTTTCAGACATAAATGTTACGCGATGAGGGTTCTTTTTCAATTCTCTAAGAACCATTAGTCCGCGTTTTGCTCGCCCGAGTTGAGGTAATTCTTGTGCTAACATTCGTTTGATACTTCCTCGTTGCGTTAATACTACAACTGGTGTGTCTCCGTCTTCATGGACAAGTAAGCCGTTGACTACATAATCTTGCTCTTTTAAGTTCATTGCCTTAACTCCAGCAGCTTTAGCACCAACTACTGGTACTTCTTCTAATGGATAGCGTAAACCGAAACCGCGATGGCTGACTAAAAAGACATCTAAGATCTTTTGTTCATTTGTTAAATACACATTTACAATTTCATCTGAGTCCGATTTCAATTTCATGCAGTTCGTTGGACGGCTCTTATACGTTCTCCATGGTTCGAAATCGGTCATTTTACTTTGTTTGATCATACCTTCTTTTGTCATGAAAACAAATGTCTTCGTTGGAGATAGTTCTTTATAGGTATAAACAGCAATAATGGATTCATCTACTGATAGATTTAGAATAGCTTGTGAAATATGTTCACCTATTTCCTTCCATCGTAAGTCAGGAAGTTCATGAACTGGACGATAAATCACGTTGGCTTTATTTGTAATCAGTAAAATATGATCTAAGGTATTTACTTCCCCAGTATAAAGCAAGAAGTCTCCTTCTTTCATTCCGACCTCTTCTGGCTTCGATGCGCTATAAGAACGCAAACTGCTCCGCTTGATATACCCTTCGTGCGTTACAGTCACCACGACATCTTCTTGAGCAACTAAAACTTTTGTATCAATCTTGATTTCTTGAATTTCATCTTCAATCTGAGTTAAACGTGGGTTGCCGTATTGTTTTTTGACCTCACGTAACTCTTTTTTCATTACGTTGAACAACTCTTTTTCATCACTTAAAATTTTTGTTAATTCAGTGACGAACTGATTCAACTCTTCTGCTTCCTTTTCAAGTTGTGTGATGTCTGTATTGGTTAAACGATACAATTGCAACGTCACGATAGCTTCAGCTTGTTCTTCAGTAAATGCATAGGCTTTTACCAGATTCATCTTAGCATCTTTTTTGTCTTTACTAGCACGGATGGTTTCGATTACTTTATCTAAAATAGACAGCGCTTTGATCAAACCGGCAACGATGTGCTGACGTTTTTTAGCTTTGTTCAATTCAAATTGGCTACGGTTTGTAATGACTTGTTTGCGGTGTGCAATATAGCTATCTAAGATCCGTTTTAAACCAACTTGTTGTGGTGTCATGTTGTCGATAGCAACCATATTGAAGTTGTAATTGATTTGTAATTCAGTATTTTTGAAAAGATAATTTAAAATACCCTCGGCATTCGTATCTTTTTTCAACTCAATCGCAATTTGCAGCCCAGTTCGGTCACTTTCATCACGAACTTCAGCAATACCATCGATTTTTTTATTTAAACGGACTTCATCCATCTTCTTAACCAATGTCGCTTTGTTCACTTCATAAGGAATTTCGGTGACAACAATTTGTTGTTTTCCACCTTTTAAAGGTTCAATTCTTGTTTTTGAGCGAAGGATTACTTTGCCGCGACCTGTCTCATAAGCTTTTTTGATTTCTTCTTTCCCTTGTAAAATACCACCTGTTGGAAAATCCGGTCCTGGAATAAATTCCATTAGCTTATCTAAGGTTGCATTTGGATGATCGATTAAATAAATTGTACCATCGATAATTTCCGCTAAATTGTGAGTAGGAATTTCTGTAGCATAACCTGCCGAGATCCCTGTTGAACCATTCACGAGTAAATTGGGGTATTTAGCAGGTAAAACAGTCGGCTCTTTTTCTGTATCATCAAAGTTCCAAACGAAGTCAACAGTTTCTTTTTCGATATCTTTCAGAAGTTCTCCACTTAATTCAGACAAACGCGCTTCTGTATACCGCATCGCAGCTGGTGGATCACCATCCATACTCCCATTATTCCCGTGCATTTCGATCAAAACTTCACGTAGTTTCCAGTCTTGACTTAAACGAACCATTGCTTCGTAAATACTGCTATCACCATGAGGATGGTAATTCCCCATGATATTTCCGACAGATTTTGCAGATTTTCTAAAACTTTTCTCAAATGTATTTCCATCTTTATTCATGGAAAATAAAATTCTACGTTGTACAGGTTTTAACCCATCACGAATATCAGGTAGGGCACGTTCTTGAATGATATATTTGGAATATCTTCCAAAACGATCGCCCATTACTTCTTCAAGCGTCAATTCTTGAATATCCTGGCGTTTTTCCAAATTTGTCACTCCCTACTCTAAATCGAATAAACTGATATCTTGTGTTGCTTCAGACTCGGCATTTTTACGCTCAGTTTCTTCTTTTTTTTCTTCATCTAGCACGTCAGTTGAAATAGATGGTGAAATCTCTTTATCGCCATCTTTTCTATCTAAGATGCTGCCGTCTTCTTCTAATGTAAATTGGACGTGGCGTTCGATCCATTTTCTTCTAGGCTCTACTTTATCGCCCATAAGAGTCGTTACGCGACGTTCTGCTTGAGCTGCATCATCTATTCGTACTCGGATCAGAGTACGTGTCTCAGGGTCCATTGTGGTCTCCCACAGCTGGTCTGCGTTCATTTCACCTAATCCTTTGTAACGTTGAAGCATATATCCTTTGCCGACTTGCTCCGTCACATTCGATAATTCTTCGTCTGTCCAGGCATATTCAGTTACTGCTTTTTTACCAATTCCTTTTGACACTTTATAAAGAGGTGGTAACGCAATGTATATTTTACCAGCTTCGATCAGTGGTTTCATGTAACGATAAAAGAAGGTTAATAGCAATACTTGAATATGAGCGCCATCGGTATCCGCATCGGTCATGATGATAACTTTATCGTAGTTACAGTCTTCAATTGAAAATTCTGGCCCAACACCTGCCCCAATTGTGTAGATCATCGTGTTGATTTCTTCGTTTTTCAGAATATCCTGCATTTTAGCTTTTTCAGTATTTAATACTTTTCCTCGTAAAGGTAAAATCGCTTGGAATTTTCTGTCGCGCCCTTGTTTTGCTGAACCACCGGCAGAGTCTCCTTCGACTAAATATAATTCATTTCTCTTAGGATTACGTGATTGAGCCGGTGTCAGTTTTCCAGATAAAAGAGATTCGCCTTTTTTCCGTTTTTTGCCATTGCGACTTTCTTCTCGCGCTTTACGAGCTGCTTCACGGGCTTCTCGCGCTTTGATCGCTTTACGAATTAATTGTTGGCTCATTTCGCTATTTTCTTGTAGATAAAAGCCCATTTGTTCTCCAACAACATTATCTACTGCATTCCGTGCCATTGGGGTCCCTAGTTTTTCTTTGGTTTGCCCTTCAAATTGCAGCAAGTTTTCCGGAACACGAATCGATAAGACTGCTGCCAATCCTTCGCGGAAGTCACTACCCTCTAGATTTTTATCTTTTTCTTTTAGCAAACCGACTTTTCTTGCATACTCATTGTAAGCTTTTGTCATTGAAGACTTCATCCCTACTTCATGAGTACCACCATCTTTTGTACGGACATTATTGACAAATGAAAGGACATTTTCTGAATAGCCATCATTATATTGATAAGCAAGCTCAACTTCGATGCCGTCTTTTTCCCCTGAAAAATAAACAACAGGTGTTAATGTATCTTTTTCTTCATTAAGGTAGGCAACAAATTCTTTGATTCCCTCATCATAATGAAAAATTTCTTCTTTAGGTTCTTCTCCTCGAAGGTCAGTTAGAGAGATTTTTACACCTTTTAATAGAAATGCAGATTCTCTTAGGCGCTCTGCTAAGGTATCGTATGAAAAATGTATAGTAGAAAAAATGGTGTCATCTGGAAGAAAAATTACGGAAGTTCCATTCTTTTTATTCGTTTTTCCAACTTTTTTTAAGGTTCCAACGGGTTTTCCGCCATTTTCAAAACGCTCCATGTATTCAACACCGTCACGGACGATACGCACTTCCAACCAGCTAGATAATGCATTCACTACGCTGGCACCTACACCGTGTAGTCCGCCGGAAGTTTTGTAACCGCCTTGACCGAATTTTCCTCCTGCATGAAGAACGGTGAAAATTACTTCTACGGTTGGGATTCCTGATGCATGCATGCCAACTGGCATACCACGTCCAGCGTCAGTTATTTTGATACTATTGTCTTTTTGAATTGTCACACTGATTTCATTTCCATAACCAGATAGTGCTTCATCAACTGCATTATCAACGATCTCATAGACTAAATGATGTAATCCGCGGCTGTCTGTGGAGCCGATGTACATTCCTGGTCTTTTTCGTACGGCTTCCAATCCTTCTAGAACTTGGATGGAGGCGTCGTTGTATTCATTGTTTACTTTTTTCGCCAAAGAAAAAACTCCTTATACTTGAATTATAGGGCGCAAGGCCACATCATTACAATAATACTCTAAAAGCTCTCAAAAAAAAAGAGCTTTCCTCAACGGCCACTCTTTCTTAAGATTATTTGCATCTATTTAGGCATTTCAGCTAATTCAATTTTAATGCAACGATTCATTATAATAGCATTTCTTCCTGC
The DNA here is from genome assembly GCF_001730295.1 of Enterococcus plantarum. Lineage (GTDB taxonomy): Bacteria > Bacillota > Bacilli > Lactobacillales > Enterococcaceae > Enterococcus_L > Enterococcus_L plantarum. The sequence goes on along the minus strand of NZ_MIKA01000001.1, from coordinate 274,212 downwards.
ATTTTTCAAGATTTCAGCAGCTTCTTCATTTTCCAGTCCTAATTGGGCCCAAAAGACTTTTGCATCAGTTTCTATAAAATCTCGAGCAACTTCAGGTAAAAATTCACTCCGACGAAATATATCGACGATATCGATTTGTCCTGGTACATCTTGCAATTTCTCATAGACTTTTTCACCAAGGATCTTTTCTCCTACCAACTTTGGGTTTACTGGAATAATTTCATAACCAGATTCTTGTAGTAATTCAGCTATTTTATAACTTGTACGGTCTTCTTTCGCACTTAGTCCAACGACTGCGATTCGTTTAGCTTGTTTTAGGTAATCAAAAATTTGTTTTTGTGTTGGGTTTTCTATGGGCATGTTGATCATCCTTTCTACTTTCTCTTCATTTTCATTATACAACGAATATTTAATTATTGTTAGCTGTTTCTATTCATGATAGAATAAATGCTAGTTTGAACAGAAAGAGGTTACTTAATGAAATTTTTTGTGCTATTGATTATAGCTTATTTACTTGGTTCTATTCCTTCTGGCGTTTGGATAGGCAAACTTTTTTTCAAAAAGGATCTTCGGCAATTTGGTAGTGGTAACACAGGAACGACAAATACGTTTAGAGTTCTTGGAAAAAAAGCAGGAATAGCTGTTTTGCTGATGGATATTTTAAAAGGAACCTTTGCAACTTGCCTACCTCTACTATTTACTTTAGATGTAAATCCACTAGTTTTTGGTGTTGCAGCCGTTCTAGGTCATACCTTTCCTATTTTTGCAAATTTCAAAGGAGGAAAGGCTGTCGCTACTAGTGCAGGGATGATTTTGGCGTACAATCCAGCATTTTTTGTTTATTCTGCTTTAATTTTTATTATTATGTTATATATTACCAGCATGGTAAGTTTGTCCAGTATGATCAGTGCTGTGCTAATCACACTTTCGACAATTATTTTGCCTTTCGCTATTCCAGCTATCTTGCCTCATTTTGATTGGTTATTAACATCGATTGCATTAGCGTTGACAATTTTTATTTTTATCCGTCACAAAGATAATATAGAACGAATCAAAGATGGCACCGAAAGTCGAGTACCGTTTGGTTTGGGCGCTCGCAAAAAAAATAAAACAAATGATTAAAAAAACTAGAGCATGAAGTTTGCAATACTTCGTGTCCTAGTTTTTTAGTTTATTTAGCTGTAAGTGTATATTGTGTTTTAAAAATATCTGCTGCAACTAGTTTGTTGATCCCTTTTTTATCAACAAGATTTCCTGTAGTATTTACTTCGTCTGCAATACCACACCAAGGCTCGATACAAACGAATGGGGCTTCTTGTGGATAAGGAGACCAAACGCCGACATAAGGCATATCTGTAAAACTTAAACTAATGCTGTGAGGACCTTCGTCTGTTTCAATTGTAAAGGTATTTACTCCTTTGGTTTCGAAAATAATTGCATCTTCTTTGAATAGCTCTCTGCGAAGATCAAGACTAGTATTCGTTTGTCCTAATGTTTTATGCTCGAAATCTGCAAAAGGACCTACTAACGGAATCTGAGTACGAGATTTTTTGGGTGAAAAACTTAGATAATAATCATCAAACGTCAACTCTTGTTCTAAAGGTACATTAAATGCAGGATGTCCACCAATTGAAAAATACATATCCGCATTACCTGTATTTTCTACTTGATACTTAACAATTAAATTGTCTTCTTCTAGGACATATGAAAGAATCAATTCAAATTCAAAAGGATATTTTTTTTTCGACTCTTTGGTGCTTTTTAACGATAGTGAAACTAGTTCTGACCCGTGTTCGATTACTTCAAAAAGGCTATCTCTGGCAAATCCATGCTGTCCCATCGGGTAAGTTTGATTTTCATATGTGTATTGATCATCTTTTAAGCGCCCGACAACTGGAAATAATACAGGTGCGTGACGGCCCCAAAATGCTGGATCTCCTTGCCAGATGTATTCAATATTATTTTTCTTCGATTTCAAGCTGATAAGCTCGGCACCATCTTCTGCTATTGTTGCAATCAAATAATCATTTTCAATTTGTACAGTCATGTTCTCTGCCCCCCTACTTACTATCTTTTTCTAATTCTTTGATGAATTGTTTATTTAAGACTTTCAGATAAGTCCCTTTCATTCCTAGGGATCTTGATTCAATGATACCTGCTGATTCTAATTTTCTTAAAGCATTTACGATTACTGAGCGCGTGATTCCAATTTCATCGGCAATACTGGAAGCCGTTAATCTACCTTCTTCGCCATCCAAAGCTTTAAATATAGCTTGAACTGCTTTTAACTCGCTGTATGACAATGTATTAATCGCCATTTGTACAGCAGTTGCACTACGAACGCTTGCTTCGATGTTACGTGATTGCTGATAAAGAATCTGCATGCCAACAACAGTAGCACTATATTCAGCTAGAACCAAATCTTCATCATTGAAGGACTGTTCTACTCTTGCCAAAATAATCGTTCCTAAACGTTCACCCGCACCAAACATTGGGACAATGGTTGTTAGTCCAAAAGGATATTTTTCACGTAGTTCGATAGGAAAAGCAGTTAAATCGCTAGTGATTGAAATATTTGCTTCTGTCTTAACCAAGTTATCTGCTGCGTCTGTGTAACTTTGTGGGAAACGTTTTTCTTCAAACATATGTTTCACACGCGCATTATTAACATCTAATTTTTCGTTATACCCTAACAAAACCCCTTCGTTACTGATAATATACGCATTACTTTCTAAAACATCGCCTAAAATCATAGCCATTTTGTCGTAAGGTAATTCGGCCTTTTGATCAAAGGTATTTTTTTGTTGTAAAAGTTTATTGATTTGACGCGTTTTTTCTAATAAAGTAGTCATTTTTACTCCTCCTAATTTAAAAACTGAGCTAGAAAATAGATGGTATTATCGATCCGTTTTTCATCATCTTGTACCAAAAATTCTCAACTCAGTTCTTGTTACGACTCTTGTTTGTTTCAAAAGAACTTCTGCAGACTTGAAGTTTGAAATTCTTAAAGAATGTAACGGCTTAAATCTTCATTTTGAACAATACTGTTCAGTTTTTCATTCACATATGCTTCTGTAATTGTAATCTCCCCCATTTGCATATCTGGTGCTTCAAATAATAAATCTTCTAGCAAACGTTCCAAAATCGTATGCAAGCGGCGAGCTCCGATATTGTCAGTGTCTCTATTGACATCAAACGCAATATTTGCGATCCGTTCGATTGCTTCTTTCGTAAAAACAACTGTGACATTTTCAGTGCCAATTAAAGCGATATATTGTTTTATCAACGCATTGTTTGGCTCTGTCAAAATCTTGACAAAGTCTTCTGCAGTTAGATCGTCTAACTCGACACGAATTGGGAATCGACCTTGTAATTCAGGAATCAAATCACTTGGTTTAGACAAATGGAATGCGCCAGATGCGATAAATAAAATATGATCTGTTTGAACCGGACCATATTTTGTATTGACTTGAGAACCTTCAACAATTGGCAAAATATCACGTTGTACTCCTTCACGAGAAACTTCGCCTGAGTTTTGCTGACTTTTTGAAGTGATTTTATCAAATTCATCAATGAAAATAATGCCACTACTTTCAGCTAAACGAATTGCCTCGCTGTGAATGTCTGCATCTTTAACAATTTTAGCGGACTCTTCTTTAACTAATAGTTCTTGGGCTTCTTTGACAGTAACTGTACGTTCGACTTTTTTCTTAGGAGATAGAGCTCCTAAAGTTTCGTTTAAGTCGATGCCCATTTGTTCCATGCCGTTATTCATAGCTGGCATTGTCTTTTTAGGCTCTTCGATTTCAATCGTTACTTCACGATTGTCTAGTAATCCTTTTTGTAGTTGCTCGAGAATCGTTTTGCGATTCACTTTGATTTCTTCCGTTACTTCTTCTTGTGATTCTTGAGGTTGTTGCGCACTGTTGAACATTTGCATCATTTGTTCAAATTGATTATTGGAGGTTTGTTTTTGTTCTTTTTTGATTCCTGGAACAAGAACTTTTACTAAACGGTTATTCGCCTTTTTCAAGGCTTGAGAATAAACTCTACTGTATTGTTTTTTTTCTACAATTTGAATAGCGTTTTCTACTAAATCACGTACCATTGATTCTACATCTCTACCAACATAACCAACTTCTGTAAACTTAGTCGCTTCTACTTTGATAAAAGGAGCATTGACGATTTTTGCCAGGCGTCTGGCGATTTCTGTTTTCCCTACACCTGTAGGTCCGATCATCAGCATATTTTTGGGCGTTACATCTTGTTGCATTTTTTCTTCAAGCTGTAAACGGCGATATCTATTTCTTAGAGCTACTGCAACTGATTTTTTGGCTGTTTCTTGTCCGATGATATATTCATCCAATTCTTTGACAATTTCTCTTGGTGTTCTATTTAATTCATTCATGGTCATTGTCCCCCATTTATAATTCTTCTACAATAATATTGTGATTTGTAAAGACACAGATATCTGCCGCAATAGTTAACGCATTTTTGGCGATTTCTTTAGCAGACATATCTTTATCTCCGTAATGTTTCATTGCACGAGCTGCTGACAAGGCGAAGTTTCCGCCTGAACCAATTGCTAAGATACCATCATCTGGAGTGATTACTTCACCTGTACCTGAAACTAGCAACATTTCCTTTTCATTCATAACAATCAACATGGCTTCTAATTTTTGCATAGATTGCTGTGTACGCCATTCTTGAGCTAATTCAACCGCAGCACGAGTTAAATTGCCATTGTATTCGTTTAATTTTCCTTCAAATTTCTCTTCTAGTGTAAACGCATCTGCTACACTTCCTGCAAAACCGACAACGACTTCGTCATTATATATTCTACGAACTTTTTTAGCAGTGCCTTTCATAACAACAGATTCTCCCATTGTTACTTGACCGTCACCAGCCATCGCAAATTTTCCATCTTTTTCAACAGCACAAATCGTTGTTGAATGAAATTGTGATTCAACCATTATAGTTCCTCCTAATTTAAAAGCTGAACAGGCTTGTTTCTATTTTTCAGTGTTGCTAGCCTGCAAGCTAGTTGATACAAGACTCGTTACGCACGAGGATGAAATGTTCGATAATTTTTTTGTAAACTTTCTTTTGTTACATGAGCATAAATTTGGGTCGTTGATAAATCAGAATGCCCCAATAATTCTTGAACGGTTCGCATATCAGCTCCGTTATTTAGTAAATGTGTGGCAAATGTATGACGTAACATATGAGGATGAATATCGCTATTTAAGGTACTTTTTTTTATAAGTTGATTTAAAATATACTCGATACCAGTTGGGGTAATTTGTTCCCCGTGATGATTAACAAAAACAAACGCATGTTCACGATGGTATTTTTCCATCAAAACAGCTCGTCCATTTTCCAAGTACTCTTTTAATGCATCTTGCGCGAAAGAACCGAAAGGCACATACCGATCTTTGTTTCCTTTCCCATGAATAAGTAATACGTTTGCAGAAAAGTCAATGGATTGCAAGGTTAAGTTTGTACATTCACTTACTCGAATTCCAGTACCATAGAGAATTTCTAACAATGCTTGATTCCTTAAATCTAAAGGTTTCGACCCTTTAGCACTGTCAAACAAAGCATCCATCTCCTTTTCATATAAAAAACGAGGAAGACGTAATTGTTTTTTCTTCATGTGTACATACGAGAATGGATTTTCTTTGATGACTTCATTTTTAAGCAGAAATTGATAGAAAGAACGTAAACTAGCAATTTTTCGACTAATAGAATTCCGACTATATTCTTTATCATATAGGAAGCTCAAATAGGAGCGAATATCCAAATGGTCGACGTTTAAATAATCAGGCTCTCCCGAATTTTTTAAAAACACAAAAAAATTGTGCATGTCTTCTTCGTATGCAATTTTGGTTTTTTCAGAATAACCACGTTCAATGATCAAGTAGTTTAAAAATAGTTCAGACCAATTTTTCTCTTGCATAAACCTTCCTCCATTAAATTACACAGTAACTTTAGCATAACCATTTTGAAAAAACAAACGAATTGTCAGAATTTAATCAATATTTTCAAATTTAGTAACAATTTATTCATATTTAACTTTAAATGCTCATAAACTGTAAGCGTAATTTAATCTGTTTTTCGGTTGTTTTGTATCGCTTAAAAGACCAATGCAAATCGTTTGATTCGCACTGGTCTTTTTGTTCTTTCGTTTATTCTTCGATAGTTAAATCTTGTTTCATTTTAGCTAATGTCGTCAAAGCTCTGTCTGCAATGGCTTCATATCGTTCTTTTTTATCCCGAATTCTTTCTGGCAATTCAGGGAACAAACCAAAGTTAGCGTTCATCGGTTGGAAATGTTTGCCTTCTGCATGCGTAATATAATAGGCCATACTTCCTAAAGCTGTTTCTCTTGGGAAAACGATAAGTTCTTCCTCTTTGGCCAAACGAGCTGCATTCATACCTGCTAATAAACCACTAGCTGCACTTTCTACGTATCCTTCAACACCTGTCATTTGACCAGCAAAGAATAAGTTTTCTCTCTTTTGAGATTGATAAGTTGGTTTCAATAGTTCTGGTGAGTTCATAAAACTATTACGATGCATAACCCCATAACGAACAAATTCAGCATTTTCTAAACCTGGAATCATTTGGAAAACACGTTTTTGTTCGCCCCATTTTAGATGTGTTTGAAAACCTACAAGATTGTATAATGAAGCGGCTGCATTATCTTGGCGTAATTGGATAACAGCATAGGGACGTTTACCTGTCTTAGGATCTTCCAATCCAACTGGCTTTAATGGCCCAAATAACATCGTTTTGATGCCTCGTTTAGCCATTACTTCAATTGGCATGCATCCTTCAAAGAATTTTTCTTTTTCAAATGTTTTTAAAGGAACAACTTCAGCAGAAATCAAGGCTTCATAAAAAGCTTTAAACTCTTCTTCTGTCATTGGACAATTTAAATATGCTGCCTCACCTTTGTTGTAGCGAGATTTTAAATAAACTTTATCCATATCGATCGTTGCTTTGTCCACAATCGGTGCCGCAGCGTCGTAAAAGTAAAAACCGTCTGAACCGTTAAACTCTTTGATTTGTTCTGCTAATGCTTCTGAAGTCAATGGCCCTGTGGCAATGATCACGATTCCATCTGGAATAGCAGTGATTTCTTCATTCTTAACTGTAATCAATGGATGATTTTTTATTTTATCCGTAATTTCTTGTGAAAACGTATCTCGATCAACGGCTAAAGCGCCACCAGCAGGTACAGCAGTTTTATCCGCACTGTTGATGATGATTGAATCTAAACGTCTCATTTCTTCTTTCAGAACACCAACAGCATTCGTTAAGTTATTGCCTCTCAATGAGTTAGAACATACTAATTCAGCAAAATTTTCAGTTTGGTGAGCTGGAGTGTTTTTTACAGGACGCATTTCATAAAGTGTTACTGGGACACCAGATTGGGCAACTTGCCAAGCAGCTTCACTGCCCGCTAAGCCAGCGCCGATAACTGTTACAGGAGTATTCATCTATTTCCTCTTTTCTTCAAAAAACCAACGGGCTTTTCCGCTGGTTTTTTAATTTTCTTGTTTTTATAGATATCGTTTATTTTTGAACGTTCTCTTCATAATCACCATTGATACAGACGACTTGTTTTCCACCTTTGACTTTTTTCTCAACGAGATATTGACCACATTTTGGACATGGACGCCCAATTGGTTTATCCCAAGATGTAAAGTCACAATCTGGATAGCGGCTACAACCGTAGAATAATCGATTCTTTTTAGATTTACGTTCAATGACTTGCCCTTCTTTACAAACTGGACAAGTAACACCAATTTCTTTGACGATTGCTTTAGTATTTCGACATTCTGGGAAGTTACTACATGCATAAAATTTACCATAACGTCCTAGCTTGATTACCATTGGATGACCACAGAGATCACAATCGAAGCCAGCTGGCTCGTCTTTGATTTGAATTTTTTCGATTTTTTCTTCTGCATTTGTCAATTCTTTTTCAAACGGTCTGTAGAAACGATCCACGACTTCTACCCATTTTTCTTGACCAACACCAATTTTATCTAAATCCCCTTCCATTGAAGCTGTAAAATGAACATCAACGATTTGTGGGAAAAATTCAACAATCAATGAATTAACGATCTCTCCTAGCTCGGTCGGCTCGAAACGTTTATTTGTTAGCTTAACATAATAACGTCTTTGAATCGTTTCTAAGGTTGGTGCGTAGGTTGATGGCCGTCCAACACCATTCTCTTCCAAAGCTCGGATCAATGTTGCTTCACTAAATCTTGCAGGTGGTTGTGTGAAGTGTTGTTTCGGTTCGATATCAAGAGCATTGACTTTGTCTCCTTCGGCTAAATCAGGTAAGATATTTTCTTTATCTTCTTTGCCATCATCGCGACCTTCAACATAAACTTGCATAAAACCTTTGAATTTTACTTTAGCACCATTCGCAATGAAAATCACGCCATTTTGTTCCAATGTTACTTTCATTGTATCCAAGATAGCCGGTGTCATTTGACTGGCAACCAGACGTGACCAAATTAAAGTGTACAGTTTTAACTGGTCTTTGTCTAAATATTGTTTGATTTCATTCGGGGCACGCATAACGCTAGAAGGACGAATCGCCTCATGAGCATCTTGGGCTCCTTGCGCATTTTTTACTTTACGACCACCATGAGCAGAAAATTCACTACCGTACGTTTTTTCAATATATTCTGCTACTTCTGCTTTTGCAGAATCTGCGATTCTAGTGGAATCTGTACGCATATACGTGATTAAACCTACTGTACCCTGTTTCCCTAAGGGAATTCCTTCGTATAATTGTTGCGCAACCATCATAGTTTTTCGTGTTCGGAAGTTTAATTTTCTGGCTGCTTCTTGTTGTAAACTACTAGTTGTAAAAGGTAATGCAGGATTACGTTTCCGCTCTTTCTTTTCAACTTTTGTCACATCGTATTCTTTGCCTTTGATTCGAGTAGTTACTTCTTTTACTGCTTCAGCATTCGGTAATTTTTTCTTTTTACTATCTAGGCCCCAGAAATTAGCCTTAAATTTTTTCTTTGCTTTCTGAAAATTACCATCAATGCTCCAATATTCTTCTGGAATAAATTTGCGAATATCATTTTCACGATCAATGATAATTTTAAGTGCTACAGACTGTACTCGACCAGCACTTAAGCCTTTCTTCACTTTACGCCAAAGAATTGGACTTAGTGAATAACCCACTAAACGATCTAGAATACGGCGTGCTTGTTGCGCATCTACCAAGTCTAGGTTAATCGTGCGAGGTTCTTTAAACGCAGCTTTTACCGCTTCTTTCGTAATTTCATTAAATACAACACGGTTTTTATCATTTAAATCCAAGCCAAGAAGGAAAGACAGGTGCCAAGCAATGGCCTCCCCCTCTCGGTCCGGATCGGCTGCGAGATAAACTTTTTCAGCTTTTTTTGCAGCAGCTTTTAAACTTTTTATGACGTCGCCTTTACCTCGAATTGAGATATAGTGCGGTTCATAATTATTTTCAGTATCAACACCCATTTTACTTTTAGGTAAATCTCTAATATGCCCAACACTGGCAACAACCTTATAGTTTTTTCCTAAATATTTTTCAATCGTTTTGGCTTTAGCTGGTGATTCCACAATAACTAGATATTTATACGCCATTAAACGTGTGGCTCCTTTCGGTTTTTGTGTTTCTTCTATTATATATATCAAAATGTAGAGAACTCACAAATCGTACTTCATCATATCTATTCATTACAGGTTTGTCAAGGATTGATACAGTTAAATCGTAAAAAATTGAATTTCTTCTAAAATATCTTGTGGACAAATAGTACATTTTGCTCCATCTTGAATGAGGCCGTGACAACCATCTGATTGGGAATCAAATACATTACCTGGGACCGCAAAAACTTCACGACCATACTCTAGAGCAGCTTGGGCTGTGATCAAAGAACCACTCTTTTTTCTGGCTTCGATTACACAAGTACCTAGACTCATTCCTGCAATGATCCTATTTCTCATTGGGAAATGATACTTTCTAGGTCCTGTACCATTAGGGTATTCGCTTATAACTAGTTGCTCCTCCATCATTTTTCGCTGAATATGTGCGGTCTCCTTAGGATAACAACTATCTAGCCCTGTTCCAATGACACCAATGGTATTCCCACCATGTTGCATCGTGATTTGATGACTGACACTATCAATTCCTTTAGCCAATCCACTAACAATAGTTAAATTATTACTGACTATTTCCGGAATCAATTGGCGTACAACATTAATTCCATATACAGAAGCAGCTCTTGCTCCGATAAAAGACAAACAATTTTGTTTTAAAAGCTCGATATTTCCTTTATAAAACAGTACTACAGGACAATTATAGATTTGTTTTAAGTAATAAGGATATATTGGATCTAAAAGTGTAATAAAGCGGTGTGAGTGCTGGTATACTGATAATTTTTCAGGGTCTTTTGACCAAAAATCCCATGATTCAGAAAATAGTTTTTGATAGGTCGTAATTCCAGCAATTTGGATAATTTCTTCTTTAGAAAAATCTGTACTATTGTTGTATCTCATTGAAAAATCTAGTACTTTCAGCATACCTAAATTTCCAATGCCGTTACAAATAGCTAATTTAAAAAGTAACGCTTGTTGTTTTTCTTCCATAAAAAAACCTTCTTTCACAAATACTTGTTGTAGTAAGTATTCGCAAAAAAAAGGTTATTTTATTTTATTAATACATATTTTTAATTGGAGCGAACGTTTTTCTATGAATTTCGCAAATTCCTTGTCTTTCCAAACCTAGCAAATGTTCTTTTGTACCATAACCTGCATTATTTTCAAAACCATAACCAGGATACGTTTTAGCATAGTTTTCCATCATACGATCTCGAATAACTTTAGCAACGATACTTGCTGCAGCAATCGATATGGAGCGAGCATCCCCTTTAATGATACTTTCTTGGGGAATATTAACATCTAACGTCATTGCATCAATCAATAAATAATCAGGAACAAAACAAAGATCTTCCAACGCTATGCCCATAGCCATTTTTGAAGCTTGATAAATATTGATTTCATCGATTTTATGATGATCTACCATGCCGATGCCAATTGAAATAGCTTGATTTTGGATTTCATTGTAGAGTTCATCTCTTTTTTTCGCAGATAATTTTTTAGAATCATTTACGCCGAGAAGTTTAAAATTTTCAGGAAGAATAACAGCTGCCGCAACAACAGGACCCGCCAACGGTCCACGACCTACTTCGTCGATTCCAACAATCAATCGATGCCCCTTAGCTCGGGCTTCATTTTCAAATTGTTGCATTTCTTCAAACAACGCTATTTCGTTTTCGTGGCGCTGAATCCTTCTATCCCATTGTCTTAACGCTTGTTGAACACCGCTACGCTCATCTGCTTGCCACAAACGGATTCTGTCATCATCTCGATTATCAATCATGGCTAAAGTGTCTTTAATTTGCAGAATTGACTCAGTTTTCATCTTTTGTAACTCCTAATTCTTCCCAGCGATCTAATGTGTAAGGGCCTAATTTGCTGCTGCGGATTTCTTGAATAATCATTTCACTTGCACGATCGTAATCATCGCGAAAGCCACGCTTTTGACTAATTAGCATCAGAAGTTCAGCTCCTTGTAAAAAGGTCTCCTCTTGTGTTAGCTTATAACGTTCAACCAGTCGCTCTGGATAAAAACGTGAAAAAAATGTTAACCCGTAAATTGCTAAATCATCTAAGTGTAGAAGTTGATCTTTGATTGCGCCAGTTAAAGCTAATTTTTTACCGATTTCTTGATCTTCAAATTTAGGCCATAAAATACCTGGGGTATCCAACAATTCTAAATCTGTTCCCGAACGAAGCCATTGCTGGCCTTTCGTTACACCGGGTTTATTACCTGTTTGGGCAATTTTTTTACCGACTAAACGATTCATCAATGTTGACTTTCCAACGTTTGGAATCCCGATACACATTGCACGAATAGCACGTGGTTTTAACCCTTTTGAACGTTCTCGATCTAGTTTTTCTTTTAGTGCTTTCTTTGCTTCTGGAACAATTTTGTTGATGCCTTTATTTTGTTGAGCATTAATAACTAAAGTATTATAGCCCTTTTCTTGGAAATACTTTTGCCACTTTTGATTTTGATCCTTATCAGCTAAATCACCTTTGTTAAGTAAAATCAAACGCGGTTTTTGTTGTACAATCTGATCCATCATTGGATTTCTTGATGAAAGGGGAAGCCTTGCATCTATCAATTCAAAAACGATATCAACATACTTTATTTTTTCGGATACTTCTCTTCTGGCCTTAGCCATGTGTCCTGGAAACCATTGTATTGTCATTTTATCACCTATCTTGGTATGAATTTCATATGTGTTATTGGGTAGTATACAAACTGTGCTTTACCTAAAATATATTTGCTTTCTACAGCTCCGAAAGAGCGGCTGTCTTTTGACATTCGTCGATTATCACCCAATACAAAATAACTATCTTCGGGTAAAACCTCTTCCGTAGTAAGATCACTTAAATTAAAATTAGTCGTATAAGGGGCTGTCTCGTGATCTTTTTTTATATTTTTTTCTAAAAACGGCTCCTCAATAGGCTTTTCATTTATAAAAAGCTGATCATTGTCATAGCGAATCGCTTCTCCTGGTAGCCCAATTACTCGTTTAATGTATATGGCTCCATTTGGTAATTTGAAAACAATTACATCAAATCGCTTGATTGATGTGAATTTTTCCATCGCGATCATGTCACCTTGACTAAGGGTTTTCTCCATCGAATTCCCATCGACAGGCACAGGAATCAAAATAAAACCTCTTAGTATAAACAACAACACTAGGGAAGGAATGAGTATTTTTATGAAAAAAATAAAATAGCCAATATAAGATTTTCGTTTTTCCACTCTTTTCTCTCCCTTTTTTCTTGCTGATTCTATTATAAAGGAAAAACACTAGAAAAAGCGACTAATTTAAAGGAAAAATAAAACAGATCATAGTAAAAACTGAAATTGGCGTGAACAGTCAATTTCAGTTTTGAATGTATCGTTATTTTTCACAGCCGTTTCTTTTAGTTCTTTTTATTTTCGTGTTGTAGTTCCTTTATGGCAGTTTCATATGCTTGGTCGTTATCCTTAATTTTCTTTCCAATTTCAATTTCAATTTGAGCGGCCGTATCATTGTCAACTTCCCCTGTAACGGGTAAATCGTTGTCTGTTTGTACCGCATTTACGGCTTCTTTTGTTTGCTCAGTAAAATCGCTAGTATCAGGATTGACTTCATAACCAAGAGCATTTAACAAAGCATTGACGTTTTTGACAACTGGTGAAGAATCCCCTGCTTTTAACGTTTTATCTCTTGAAATCGGCGATAAATAAGCAAAATCTGGATAGTCAGCTGTAATGGTCGGTTCTAGTCCTTTTTTGTGAATCCATTCCCCTTTTGGTGTCAGCCATTTTAAGACGGTTAACTTGATTTCACTCTTGTCATTCAAATTTTTAATGGTTTGAACGGTTCCTTTACCAAACGTTTTAGTTCCAATGATTTTTTTATTCCCAGATTCTTTTAAAGCTGCCGCAAAAATTTCAGATGCACTAGCGCTTCCTTCATCAACTAAAACAACGGTCGGTTCAGTTACTTTAAAGCCACCATCTAAATCAGTAGAAGCGACATCCTCACTGGTATTGCCTTTTTTGTCTTCAAATTTAACGATTGTTTTGCCGTCTTCAAGGAACATACTCGCCATTTTTTCGACTTGGTCCAGTAAGCCACCAGGATTTTGGCGTAAATCAATCACAAAAGATTTAGCTCCGTCTTTTCTTAAATTTTTGATTGTGTCTTGTAATTCCTTATAGGTATTTTCACCAAATGAAGTGATTTTTATCGAACCGATCGTAGGATCTTGTTTATCTATCTCTCCTTTAACAGTCTCGATCGGAATCGTATCTCGCTTGATTTTCAATTCAAAGGTTTCTTCGCCCCGTTTGATCGTTAAACGGACTTCAGTGCCTTTTTTCCCGCGAATTTTACTGACAACTTGGGAAAGAGTCTTTCCTTTTGTTTCTTTATCATCGACTTTTAAAACTATATCATTCGCCTTGATTCCTGCTTTGGCTGCTGGAGACCCTTCGATTGGTGCTTGTGCCACAGTTGGTAGCTCATCCATCATGGTCATTGTTGCCCCAATGCCTTCAAAACTCCCAGCTAGACTTTGATCTAATTCATCTGCTTCTGGTTCATTTAAGTAGCTTGAATAGGGATCATCCAAGGCTTCTGTCATACCTTTTAGTGCCCCATCAACTAATTTTTTCTCATCAACTTTTCCTACATAATTATTGATGATTTCATTATATAGATTATCGACTTTTTTTAACTCACTATTTTGAACTGGAGTGTTTGCTAATTGTTTTTTGTATTGGTAGTCAAAATAAATATAGCAACTACCGCCGGCCAAAAAAGCAACACAAAGAATCGAAATAATGTATTGGTGAAAAGGGATTTGTCTTTTATTTTTCATACGGTCATCTCTTTCTGTAAAAATATCATTGCATGTTTTCAAGTTTACCATGAAAAAAAAAGAAGGAAAAGCTTTCTTTGCCTTTCCTTCTCTTTTTATTTATTGTTTTCTAAGTATTTTTCCCATAAGTCATCAAAAATGTGCATGTTTGTTAAATAATCAGCATTCATTTCTAAATAGCTAGATAATTCATGATACTCTTCAGACTGTTTAGGAAACTGAATATCTTTCGCAGCATCGTTTGCAAATTGGCTCTCTTCTGTTTTTTTGGGCGCTCTTAGCGTCATTAAATAGTGATAAAAACTTCTTCTCATATGGTCACCAATTCATTTCTATAAAATTTGCTCGATTTATATGAGCATCTTTATAACGCTCTGGGTCTTTTTGGTAAAAGTCTTGATGATAGTCTTCTGCTGGATAAAAAATAGCTGCAGGTTCAATCGTTGTAACGATTGGTTCAGTAAAACGGCCACTTTCTTGTAATGCTTTTCGACTTTTTTCTGCAATTTTTTTCTGTTCCTCATTTATATAAAAAATCACTGGGCGATAATTATCACCACGATCTTCAAATTGACCTAAAGCATCCGTTGGATCTGTCTGTTGCCAATAGATTTCAACTAATTTTTCATAGGATATAACAGTAGGATCAAATTCAATCTCAACAGCCTCAGTATGCCCTGTAGTATGACTTAACACTTGTTCATATGTGGGATTAGCTACATGTCCTCCAGTGTAACCAGACGTTACTGATTGAATCCCTGGTTGTGTATCAAATGGTTGGATCATACACCAAAAACAACCACCGGCAAAAATTGCTTTTTCACTCAATTTGACTCCTCCTTCGTGTCTATAGTAGTATTATTACTATCTTTTGGTAAGTAGATATTCATACGAATGTCGTCATCTACTAAGTTTATTTTTTCTGCTCGGATAAATAACCCGTTTTGCATTCTAAATTGATCTAAACGAAGTAAAACAGTACTATCGTCTGGATTTACTTCTACCCAGTTTGGTAATTTGTAATCTCTTTGAACAAACTTTAGGATTTCTTTCATTGGTAATCCTAGTGTACCAATCGATAAGCTTTTTGCTTTGAGTTGCACATTACCGTCATCCATTACGTAAGGATCAAAATAAAGATAAAATTGAATCGGATGTCCTAAGACTTTAAAAGTACCATTTAGCATCGCTTCATTTTCCAGATAAAATTTATAAGTAATATCTGACCCTTTTTGGAAATCACCTAGGTAAAAATCGATTAGTGCATTTATTTGCTTCTTCTTTGACTGAACCGCTATAACAGGTGTACCGTCTTTTTCAACTAATTCTGGAACGGGTTTATAGTTTGGTTCGCGAACTTGGGTGACTCTTACAAAAACAAAGGTTAAACTTCCAATCAAGGCTGCTACCAAAACAATGAACGCAACTTTCCAATAATTAATGGATCGTTTTACTTCAGGCGCTTTTTTGCTTCGTTTGTTCGTTTTTTTTACTTCTTTTTTTTCTTCTGATTCATTTGCCATTTTTATCACTCACTTCCTTTTTTGAGCCATTTATCTTGCGTTTTTACCATTTCGTCACGTACTGCACTTGCCATGAGTTGATACCCTAAATTGTTGGGGTGAAAGTGGTCTTCTTCATATAGCGCATTGTTTTTGATATCTAGCTCACTGCTTGATGCTGTGCCAGAGGCTAAATCTTCACTGCTGACGATCCCTACCTCATCACCTGCTCCTTTATAAAGCAAATCATTTATTGGAATAAAATACGCATTTTTTTCTGCTTTGACGATTTCTTCTGTCCCATTATTCCAGTTGTCCACAATCTCTTGCATTTCTGTAATATCAGGGAAATAAAGATAAAATGGATTGTAAATGCCTAGAACATAAATGGGTGCCTCTGCATTGTAATTGCGAATTTCCGTTAGAACTTTTTCTACTTCTTTCTGATAATTTTTCAGTGGTCTTTCAAACGAATTTTTCGTTAAACGGAATACATCTCCCTTAATTACTTTCATCAAGTCATTTCCGCCCACAGTCAACGTGATAATATCTGCTGAAGCTAAGCCATCTTGGATCTCTTTATTTTTTTTGATTCGCTTAAGAATTTGATCACTGCGATCGCCGTTTTTTCCAAAATTATCTGTTTGGACACCGTTTAAATGATATTCCTCCTGCAAATCCTTAGCTACGAGTGGAACGAATCCACCTGAATTTGTTAAATCACCAATTCCTTCAGTCAATGAGTCACCGATGGCGGTGTAGTGGAGCACTTCTTTTGTTTCCGTTTTAGCTACTTGCATTGTCCCAGTACCTAAAATTGGTTTGGCTTTAGGTATTGCCACTACTAATAATAAAAAAATACCAATCATCGTGATAAAAAAAAGTGTGAAGCTTGGCCAATTTCTTTTGAAAAGTAATTTCATTGTATCCCTTCCTTTGCTGTGAATCACGAAAAGGTTGAACATTCGCTGATTCACAGTATTTGGCAATATTATTTTTAATTAAAGTAAATTATCTCTATTTTCACTTCATTTGTACAGTAAAAAGTTATAAAAAAATTGATTAAAAAAAGCAGATCAGTTTGATCTGCTCAAAACTCAGTCCGTATAGTACATGATAGCAAATGCACTCTTACCTGTGTGAGTTGCGATTACAGGGTTTGTATGCAACACAGGTATTTCCATATCAGGGAATAGTGCTTGTAGGCCTTCTTTAAATCCATTAGCTAACTCTAATCCATCTGCGTGAGAAATACCGATTTGACGCACATTTGATAAAGTACTTAATTCATTTTTTAGTTCATCAAACCATTTATTGAACGTCTTCATTCCTCGACCTTTAGCCACAGGAATCAGTTCTGTATGTTCGAAATCCATGACTACTTTCATATTAAAAATGTTGGATAAAAGTCCGGTTGTACGACTGATCCGACCACCTTTAACTAGATTGTCTAATGTAGAAATTCCAATGAATAGCTTCGTATTTTCTTTGACATGATTGATTTCAGCTAAAATCTCTGGAACGCTTGCACCATTTTTAGCTAATTTAGCTGCTTGAATTACTTGAAATGATAAGCCTTGATCGGTAAAATCACTATCGATTACTGTCACATTGGCAGAGCTTAAATTCCCCGCTTGTCTAGCCGCTTCTACTGTACCGCTCAAGCCTTTTGTCATATGAATGGAAATCACTTCGCTTCCATCAGCTCCTAAGCGATCGTATAGCTCCACAAATTCGCCGATTGGCGGCTGGCTTGTCTTTGGCAATGCTTTTGCTGTACTCATCAATTCCATAAACTGTTCGCCTTCTAAATGGTCGTCATCAGCGTATACTACACCGTCAATCATTACAGATAAAGGCATCATTTGAATATCCAAATCATCGCGTACACTTTTCAGCATTGTGCAAGAAGAATCGGTCACAATTTTAACATTTGTCATAATTTTATCACTCTTTCTTTAAAAACAACCTCAATTCGTGTTAAAATACAGTTGAGGCTTAAATGTCTATTATTATTATAACAGACAAAGAATTATTTTTCACCAAATTAAAATGAAGGAAGTTGATTTCTTGGAAAAAATAAAATTCTCAAAAAAATATATGATTTTAAATGAAGTTCTTAATGCAGTAACTCATGGGATTGGGGCTGGATTAAGTATTGCTGGCTTAGTGATTTTATTAGTAAAAGGCGCACGTCTTGATTCTACTGTACATGTCGTTTCCTACGCCATATATGGCTCAACATTAGTGCTTTTATTTCTGGCTTCAACCCTATTTCATAGTTTGATTTTTACTAGAGCGAAAAAAGTTTTTCAGGTTTTTGACCATAGTTCGATTTTTTTATTGATCGCCGGAAGCTATACGCCGTTTTGTTTGCTGAGCATAAAAGGTTGGCTTGGTTGGTTATTGTTTGTGCTTATCTGGGTAATGGCTATCAGTGGTGTTGTCTATAAATCCCTGACCTTACACAAACAAGAAACAGTAAAAAATGTTTCTACTGTGATTTATATTATTATGGGCTGGCTGTGCATTACTGCTGCAAAACCCTTATATGACTCTTTAGGTCCTACAGGCATCTCATTATTGGTTGCAGGTGGCGTTTCCTACACATTAGGTGCCGCATTTTATAGCTTAAAAAATGTTCGCTTTATGCATGTAGTTTGGCATTTGTTCGTGATGCTAGGTGCTGGTTTCATGTTCTTTTCAATTTTGCTTTATACTTAGAAAAACGTAAACCCCATTAGTTTAAAGGCTTTTAGATACTTCTTTTTTGATTAGTAAAAAAGAAGTATCTTTTTTTGTATTTATCTCTTTACAAACCGAACAAACATTCGTATAATAACTATACAAACGTTTGTTCGATAAAAAATTATGAGGTGATTAAGAATGAAAGCAGTTCGTCGTGGCGGGTTATTATTTGTTGTATTGATTATTGGTATTTTCTTAGGAACATTAGGCTTACAGTCCGCTTTACTTATTGTTAGCCCTCTATTTATTATATGGTTCATGTTATGGGACGAAAAACGGTACACACATACAAGAAAAAAAGAGGACCATCAACATTATATATATCGCAAATATCCATAAATCAAAGTAAAATAATACTTCCGCATATTTAAAAAAAGCTCTTTACTCCAGAATTTCGAAGTAAAGAGTTTTTTCTAATATTCCATCAATGTAACGATTTCATAACCAGCAATTTTGTCTCGTCCATGTAAATCCATCAATTCAATCAGAAATGCACAGCCGACAACAATTCCCCCCAATGATTCAATCAATTCAATAGTCGCTTTGATTGTACCCCCAGTTGCTAATAAATCATCACAAATCAAGACGCGTTGTCCTGGAATGATTGCATCTTTATGCAGTGTCAATGTATCTGATCCGTATTCTAAGTCATAAGTTACTTCAATTGTTTCACGAGGCAACTTTCCTTTTTTACGGACAGGAGCAAAACCAACTCCTAGCTCGTATGCAACAGGACAGCCTACTATAAAGCCACGTGCTTCAGGACCTACGACCATATCGATTCTCTTTTCTTTTGCGTAATCAACGATTTGCTTTGTTGCTTCACGGTACGCCTCGCCATTTGCCATTAAGGGTGAGATATCCCTAAAGATAACACCTTTTTCTGGATAATCTGGAATACTAGCAATATAATCTTTTAAATCCATTTTTATACTTCCTCCTCATTCCACAGCCAATGTTGTAATGTCTCACGATCGCTGTATAACAAAAATTCTTCTGTTTTGATTCTTTTTAAGCGAGTTTGATAGACCATACTTTCCGTCAAAGGATGGTTTTCAGGGTTTTCAACTTTTCTTAAAACACCGTTCTCTATTGTAACAAATCCTAGATCAAAAAACACCTGAATCATAAAAATTAATAGCTTTTCTTGGATTTTTAAATGTTGTGCGACAACATTTAGTTTGTAACGAACATCTACTTGTTCTTGTTGTCTTACAAATTTATACAGTTGTGCATACTGTTCTCTTGTTCCTGTTCCATTCAAATACGCTTCTTCTTGAGAAATTCCCATTAAATAAACACGTTCAATTTTTCCAGCTTGAGTGATTTGTTTTAATAAATCACTATCATCTGGACAGTCAACGAACACTAGTTGTTGACTGTTGCTTGTTTTGATAGACTCTACTGTTTCAGCCACCGTCGTAAATAAATAGCCCTGACTGCTTGAATCATCAATCAATTTTTGACTCTCCGCATTAAAGTAAATATATAGTGTATGTTCAGCAGGTATCTCTTTTTGGCGAGCATTTTTTCCTCTTAGATCAAACAATTGAGTCCCTTTTACTGAAAAATCACTGACCATCAGTTGTGGTTTTTTATTACCATTCCACTCATTGATCGACAACTGCCCTACGATGTTTGTTGTTCCTTGTCCAAATTCATCCACTTGATTGCCCATCTGAAAAGCAATCGCATCTAATTTAGTGCCCTCTTGACTTATTTGGAATTTAAGATGACTTTTGTCGGCTCCAATTTGCCGACTTTGCTCAACTGAGACATCTTCAAAAACAAAATTAGGTACAGGATTATCTGTTCCCAAAGGAGCCAGTATTTTTAGTTGCTGAATAAATGGAATCGTAGCGTCTTCGACTTTCAATGACTCATCGATCAGCATCTCTTGACCTTGAGATAAATCAATTTGATTTATTTCTAAATACTGAATTAAATGTTCTTTTACTTTGACGATATTCGCTACAGGTAATGTCATACCAGCAGCCATATGATGACCACCAAAATGAATAAATTCTTCACGGATTTCACTTAATGAATCAAACAAATTCAATGCGGAAACACTACGTCCAGAACCTTTTGCTAGCTCGTTTTTTTCATCGATTGTAAGTACAATTGTCGGTTTCCCTGTATCTTGCATGATTCTACCAGCAACAATACCAAGTACTCCTTCGTGCCAACCTTGTTTTGCCACAATATGGATTGGAGCAGTCGGATCAATTAGTTCAAAAGCTTCTTTCGTAATGGTAGCAACGATTTCTTTGCGCTCATCATTTTGGCTATTGATATAGGTTGCGATCCGCTTTGCTTCTTCTTCATCGAATGTTGTCATCAATTCAACACCAGGACTCGCATCACCTAATCTTCCCAATGCATTTAAGCGCGGTGCAATTGTAAAACCGATATTTTCTTCACTAATAGCCTCTTTTTTAAGTTCGGCTAGGTGAACCAACACATCTAAACCAATCCGTTCACCTGTTTGAATCATTTCCAGTCCCATTTTGACGAGAACTCTATTTTCATCAGTCAGTGAAACTAAATCGGCAATCGTTCCAATTGCAACTAAATCAAGAAATTCAACAGGCAGTTCTCCCAATAACGCTGTTGCAACTTTAAAAGCTACTCCAACGCCAGCCAATTCTCCAAATGGATACTCTCCTAAGGGATGTTTCGGGTGAATGATTGTGAATGCATTTGGTAATTCAGGTGGTAACTCATGATGATCTGTTACAATGACATCTATGCCTTGTTCTGTCGCATAATTGATAGCTTCGTGTCCAGCCACACCATTATCCACAGTGATGATCAGCTGGATACCATTCTCAATTTGTTCTTTAAATACAGCTAAATTAGGCCCATATCCTTGAATGAATCGGTTAGGCAAGAAGTACTCTACTTCCCCACCAATCAGTTCAATTGCCTCTTTCATAACAGTAGAACTTGTAATACCATCAGCATCATAATCACCGTAAACCAAGATTTTTTCGCCTTGTGCTACAGCATCTTGAATTCTTGTGACAGTTTTTTCCATATCATGCAGTAAAAAAGGATCATAAAGGTTTTCTACTGTCGGACGTAAAAATGTTTCCAACGCTTCTTTTGACTGAATACCCCGATGCCATAAAATTTGGCCTAGTAAAGGATTGATCTGTTCATTTGTTAGTATAGTTGAAAATTCTTCTGGCAATTCTGTCTTTTCCCGCAATTGCCACGTATATTTTGCTTTTTTCACGACGTCACTCCTAACCAAGTAATTATATCAAATACAGTGGGAAAACTAAAGAAAGTATCCTGAAAATCCGCAAATTAAAAAGCAAAGATAAACTGTTTCTGCATTATCTTTGCTTTTTAAGCTTTATATTTCTTCTTCGCTACTTCTTGGTTTAGTAAAATGATCCACACGACTACCGACAGATTCTGCATCCTCACTAGGCGAAATTGGGGCTTGAGCTGCTGTGGCATCGTATTTCGCCTGTAGTTCAGCGATCTGATTTTCATACGATCGTTTTACTTTATCAACCTCTTCTTGCACTACTTTATCTGCATCATTTTTATAAACATCGATGTCTTTCTGTAATTCTTTTACTTGTTTTTTCTGTTTCCACATGGTCGTTGTTGAAGTTAACAAACCAATCAATGCACCGACTATTGCAGATCCTAAAATAATAAGGATCAATGGACCAGAAATTTTGGCAAAACCGAAGCTGACAGGTACTGTTTGGTTATTTAACACTGCAAAGATGACCACAATTAGCACCAAAATCAACCCAATAACAACACGCCACTGATTTTTCATATTACATTTCCTCCTCATCTGATTGAAACTAAAGCTAGCATTAGAAGCTAGATCTAACCATTATTTTTTGTTTAATACACCACCAGCTAATAAATCTCCTAGGTGTGGGAACAATGTATATAAACGATAGGCACCTTCCATAACCCGCGGACGATTGATTTCTCGCTTCCAAGTCCCCATAGTATTTACAATTTCTTTTGCTAACTTGTTAGGCTCAAGAACGAACATATCTACGGAGGCTAAGTAATCCCCTGACGGATCAGCTTTATCAAAAAACTCTGTTTGAATAGGCCCTGGATTTACTGTTGTTACAGAAACACCAAGTGGTTTCAATTCTAGGCGTAAAGCATTAGAAAAACCTAAAACTGCAAATTTGGTTGCCGAATAAACCGTTGATTTTGCTGTAGCCATTTTTCCAGCCATTGAAGCGATATTAAGGATATGTCCAGTCCCTCTTTCAGCCATCTGGATCGCAGCTTGTTGAGTAAAGACCATCATACCTAATACATTTACTTCAAACATATTTCTAGCAACAGCTAAATCAATATCTACGAAGTTTTCAAAAATACCAAAGCCAGCATTGTTGACTAAAACATCAATAGGTCCTACCTCTGCCTTGATTTTTTCAAAAACATTCTCCACATTCTCAGGGTCTGAAATATCTAATTGGAAGGAAAATGCGGTTTTTCCACTCAGTTCTTCACAAGTTTCCTTTACTTTCCCTATTAAGTTAATCCGTCTAGCACATACAACGATAATTGCGCCTTTTTTTGCTGCTTCATAACAAATTTGTTCCCCTAAACCTGCAGAACCACCTGTTACAACAACGACTTTATCTGTTAAATCCTGTTCGTTAAACATTCTAACGCCTCCTTACTCCGCTTTAAACGGGATTTCTATAATTTCCATATCTTTCACGACTTTTGTATTTGGAAAAATCTCTTTGGCTTCATTTTCTAATTGGATGATATCTCCAGTTAAATAACGAGCACTAATATGTGTCAATATTAGTTTTTCCACTTTTGCTTCTAACGCTACTTGTGCTGCCTGATGACTTGTAGAATGATAATATGCTTTAGCCATTTTTGCTTCATCTTTGTTAAAGGTACTCTCATGCACTAAAACAGTCGCATTTTCTGCCAGTGCTACACTATTTGGTGTTTTTCTTGTATCCCCAAGAATCGTTACAGTTCTGCCTAATTTTTTTTCACCAACAAAGTCTTTTCCGTTGATCACTTGTCCATCTGGTAATTCTACAGATTCGCCTCGTTTAATTTTCCCATAGATTGGCCCGGATGGAATATTCAAAGCGGCTAATTTATCGACCTGTAACTCTCCTTCATGATCAGCTTCCACGATACGGTAGCCAAAACTTGCAATGCCATGATCTAATGGTTTACATGAGACAGTGAACTGCTTATCAGAAAATACGACGCCTTCTTTGATTTCAATAAACTTCAATTCATACGAAAGACGCGTTTGTGAAACTTTCAGAGCTGTCCGAATGAATTCCGCTATACCTACCGGTCCATAAATTTCTAATTTTTCATTTCCACCTTGAAACGAACGGCTACTTAATAACCCAGGTAAGCCGAAAATGTGATCTCCATGTAAATGAGTGATAAAAATCTTTTCGATTTTTCTTGGGCGAATAGTACTTTTCAAAATTTGCAGTTGAGTGCCCTCCCCACAATCGAATAGCCACACTGCATTTCTTTCGTCTAATAATTTTAAAGCGATACTACTTACGTTACGATGTTTTGCTGGAACCCCAGCTCCTGTACCTAAAAATTGTAATTCCATCTTCTACCTAACTTTCCTTAATCTTCTTCTTTATTTTAGAAGAAAGTGGCTGCTTTAGCAAATAATATTTATTATACAGGAAAACGCAAAATAACAGTGGTGCCTTTTGGCATAGTATCTGTGAGTTCAATTTTCCCTTGATGTTCTTCTACGATCCATTTCGCAATAGCAAGCCCAATGCCATAACCGCCTGTTTTACGGTTTCGAGATCCTTCTACTCGATAAAATCGTTCAAATACTGCGGCTTTATTTTCTTCAACGATGCCTATACCTGTATCACTGATTTTAATGAGCCATTCGTTATTTTTAACACTTGAAAAGACCGTTATTTTCTCGCCAGTTGCAGTATATTTTAATGCGTTATCTAACAAAATAATCAGTAATTGATGAATTCTTTTTTTATCGAAACATAGTTGCTGATCTTCGCCTAGATCGATAATAAACTCTTTTTCTTCTGCCAAAGCTAATTCTTGGTATGGCAGTAGAACCGTATTCAAAAAGTTGTTACTCTTTATAGGCTCTTTTTCTAAGGTTAATGAATTGGAATCTGAGCGAGCTAATAAGAGTAAATCGCTTGTCAATTGACTTAAACGTTGAACTTCGTCAAGAGACAAAGCAATCGTTTCAGATTCTTCTAAAATCGTATGATTGGGTTTGGTAAACAATTTTTCTAGTTTTGCTTGAATGATTGTTAGCGGTGTTCTTAGCTCGTGAGATGCATTTTCAACAAATTCCTGTTGCTTTTTCCAGGAAATCATAATAGGTTTCATGAACCATTTAGAGAGAAAATAACTCAATGCAATCGATAGTAAGCCAAAAATAATCATACAGATAATCAGTATTTGTTTAATCCGTTCAACAGTTCCTTTGATTGGATCAATATTCACTAAAAGCTGAATGTAAGCGACTTGATCCTGATTTTCAACAGGTAGTGTAATCGAGCGAAATTGCAAAGTTCGATCGTTACTGTCTTTTGTTTGTATACTGCTTATTGTACTCAATTGATCCGTTGATAACGTCAAATTTTGAAAATCATAAAAACGAGAACCTAACTCTGCTTCATTCAGTATCTTCCCATCTTTCGACCAAAGAATCACTTGTTGCTGGAAATTATTGGGCGGCGGTGTATCGAATTTTCCTAACTGAGAAACGTTTTCTTGCCGCTGTTCAGTCTGAAGCATTTGATGTTGTAGAAATTTTTGATCAGTTGCTAAACGTTGTAAGTCATGATCTACTGTTTGGTATATAGATGTCTGTAGTAGCTGAAATACAATCAAACCTAAAATCAGAAAGATACTTGCAAATGAAATTAAGTTGATCAAAAAATAATTGAATCTCTGTTTTTTGCTTAGTTGTTTATTCATGTTCTATCCCTTCTGGTACTTCAAAAAGATAACCAACATTACGCAACGTTTTGATCCATCGATCAAGCCCAAAAGGTTTTAAATTCTTTCTAAGATTACTCATATAAACCTCAACGACCGTCAATGTTGTATCGGATTGAAATCCCCAAATTCGATCAAACAATTGATCTTTGGTAATGATGCGCCCTTGATTTTGCATTAGATAATGTAATAAATCGAATTCTTTTCCTTGGAGCGTGAAGTCATTCCCTTTAAAACTTGGTTGTCGATTGTCAAGATCTAAACATAGATCGTGAACGATTAACTCGTTTTTTCCATTCATTCCTAATGAACGACGCGCTAATGCTTGAACACGTAGTAACAATTCTTCTCGGTGGAATGGTTTAGTCAAATAATCGTCCCCACCATTTTTAAAGCCGTTTACTTTATCTTGTAGCCCATCTTTGGCTGTTAAAATCAAAACTGGTGTATAGATATTTTTCTTTCTTAAACCCGTTAAAACCTGTTCGCCAGATAGTGATGGCAACATTAAATCTAATACGATTAAGTCATAAATTCCTCGTTCTCCTTCGTATAAAGCCTCTTCTCCGTCATAAACTTGAACGATTTCGCCGATTTCAGATAAAATCTCTAAAATACTATCTGATAAGATTTCATCATCTTCTACTAAGAGTATTTTTAACACTTGTTTTCACATCCTTATAATCAAAAAAAGAAGACGAGTAGAAAAATTCTCTGTCACGTCTTCTAGTGTATTTATTCATTTTACCATTGATGAGTGATTAATGGTCGTTTTTTTCAGTTGAATCTTGTTTTTTATCTTGCCAAGATTTTTTAGCTGAATCAGTTGTTTCTTTTTCTACATCTTTCGCATGTGTGATTTCTTTTTCTACATCTTCAAAATCTAAACGCGTGATTTCGCCACCTAATTCGTTCATGATCAGTTGGTTCAAAGGTCGATTATCATCTTCTTCTGCAATCAAAATCAAACCAGTTTCCCCTTCACCTATTTGCTTTGTTACATGTTCAAAAACGGTTTGAGCACCTTGAATTTCTTTCGCATCTTGCGAAGCGCCTAATAAACTTCCTGCAAACCAACCTAGTAGAATACCTAACGGGCCGCCTAAGATACCAATCAGCATACCAATCATACTATTCGTTGATGTATGGTTATTACCAGTAAAATCTAGGAAATCATCGATTTTAAACTGATGCACGCCGTCGTTTACATGCGTTACAACAGCCATTTGTTCCCCCTTGATCTTTTTGTTAGCATATAGTTTCTTTATTTCTGAGAATGCCTGATATGCTTGGCTTTCTACTTCAAAATGCATAATAATAACTCGTTTGGACATATATGAACACCTCGTTCTATTTGATAGCTATATTCTATCAATAAACCAGCCCTTAAAGCAATGAAAATCAATTATCTTGGCGGTTGGCCACCTGGTCCTCCACCCATTTGATTACCAGTCACTTCAGAACCAGATTGATCAACGGACGTTAATACGCCATTAAGCGAAATGTTTGCTAATTCTGTTCCATTTGTATAGTCACCTCCGCTGTATAATCCATTTTTTGCTGTTCCAGAATCTTTACCGCCAGTAGATAACGTGACTGTTTCTCCAACCTTTAAATCTGGTGAACTAATTGCAATGTGAGAAAAGTCTTTTTCTGGCGCAAATGAAATGACCGTTTCACCTGCTTCATTTTTAAGGTTGACTAGGCTTCCTGCTTTTTGGGTATCATCGAAGAAAAGACTTAGTGCGGCTTGGGAAGAGGTATCACTAGCACTCATTGCCATACCCGAACTCCCACTTGCAGCAAAAATTCCACCATCAATTGTAAAAGTTCCGTCATAATCAAGTGCTCCATTCCCACTGTCAGTTGGACCATTTACGATTAGCGTACCTGCAGTCATTCGAACATCTCCATTACTGTCGATACCGTCGCCATCAGAATTCACATAGGTCGCTCCACCATTGATTTCTATGAATTTTGTGCTATCACCACCACTACCAGGTTCACCAAATGAATCTGCACCGAATTGTCCTTCTTGTCCATCTTCTCCAGAGCTACCACCGGCAGCATTGATGCCATCATCGGATGCTTTAACAGAAATATCACCATCATTAATCGTTACCGTTGCTCCTTCTAAGCCTTCATATGATTGACTGACCGTTATTTTCCCATTGTTGATAAGCAAATCAGTATCAGCGTGAATACCATCATCACCGCTAGTTAATGAAAAGGTCCCATTATTGATTGTGACTGTTGCATTTGAATGGATTGCATCGTCAGCTGTATTTATGTCAAAAGTTCCATCATCAATAATGATATTTCCTGCTGCCTTCAGCCCTTTGTAGCTTGCTGTTGTGTCAATCGATTGATCGTTATACCCGCTAGCTGTTTGTATCTTGAGATCAGATTTCGCAATAGACAGATTGGTTTCCGCTTGAATGCCATCATTCCCAGACTGAATCGTATACGTGCCGCCATCTAATGCAACCCACCCCTTATCTGTATCAGTACTGTTATTCGCTTGAATTCCATCCCCTTCAGTTGTTTTTAAAGAGAATGTTCCATTTGCAATAGATACAGAGTCTTTGCCTTTGATAGCATTGTTTTTGGCTGTAATGTTGAGAACACCATTAGTAATAACCAAATCATCTTTACTACGAATGCCATTACTATAATTCCCTGTAACATCTAAAGTACCAGAACCATTGATTGTTAGATCATCTTTACTAAAAAAAGTAGCATCTGGTTCGGTTTCATCCGCTGATGCAAATGTATAATCAGAACCATCTGAAAGGCTATTTTTTGAACCTTCTACTAAAGTAGTAATAACTTTTTTTGCTTGCTCAACATAGATTGCAGAAGATGATTCATTGCTAATTGAAACATTGTTCATGACTAAATGTACTGTTTCCTCATTTGCACTAACTTTTAGCTGACCTTTATAATTTCCTGATAAAATATACGTACCACCTGCAGTAATTGAGATCGTATTATCTTTTTCAGAAACACCTGATCCATCTATAATACTTCCTGAGTCTTTTAATTCAATTTTTGTGGCTGTTTTTTTATCATACCCTTCATCATAATCCTCTTCATCATATTTACCATATTGATTATTAGAGGATTTTTTTGATTCCTGAACCGCAACAACGTTCTCATTACTTTTTGAGGTCGCAGTAGTTGTACTTGTTGTTTTGGTACATCCAGTAAATAGAATGAGTAACATCGTTAAAGTTGTGATACCTAATTTGGTTTTTTTCATGATATTCACCTACAATTCTTCTCTATTTGTCGAAACTTTTCCTGAAACAATCGTTAAATTTCCATTTCTTATACGCATAGCATCCATTAATTCTTTTTCCATTCGACTATCTTTTAACGTGATTCGATAACGTAGTTCATACAAACTTCCCATATTTGTGGTCTTCACTGAATCTAAATAGGCAGAGTATGTGTAATGCTGAAACAAATCATCAAACAATCCTGGGTAATCTAAATCTTCAGGAATCGTGATTTTCACTTCCCTTTCTGCCAATTTTTGCTTTTCACCAAAATGAAGTGTATTCAAAACAAGTAAAAATAATGCAATAATCAAAGAAAATATCGTAATGTAACTGACGTAGCCCATTCCAGTAGCAAGACCGATACCCATCGACCAAAAAATACTCGTAATTTCTCTAGCACCACCTGCCACTGAACGAAATCTGATCAAACTAAATGCACCTAGCACAGCGACCCCCGTGCCTAAATTACCATTGACTAACATAATAACCAATTGGACTAAAACAGGTAAGACGGCTAACGTAATGACAAAGTTTTTACTATAAATATTTCTGTACATATGAACGTAAGCCACTAAAAGACCTAATAAAACTGAAACTACAATACAAATTAATAGTTGTTTGATTGATACATCCACTGAACTTTCTACTAATAAACTAGACAACATGCTGAAAATCTCCTTTGCAATATAAGTAACGTTGATATGTTTGAGCGTATTTTGAAAACGATAGTGGATAAATATCAAGCGCTGCTAAGATTTCTGAAAACCAAAGTGGATATGCCCCCAATGCTTTGACTTCCATTAAGACATCGATTTCTGGTGCTACTCGTTCACCTTGATCATTTAAAGTATGCGTTAATTCTTCTTTTCGATAACGAATATTAAAGTCAAAGGTAAGTCGAAAATCGTCATTTTCTGCAGTAAACAGTGCTCGTCGATCATATGCAATCATCACTTTAGGTTCTAATTTTCTGCGAGCAACTAACCAGTCAATTTCCTGTTTGATTTGCTGATCTTTTGTTGTTTTTAGCTTGAATGAATGTGGTTTTTGACTATATTCTTTCGCTATTTGGTAAGATAGAGCAACCCTTCTTTTATAAACGACACCACTGACTTTCTTTTTTATTTCCAAAAAAACCATTGACTGTTCAGTAGGGATACCATAACTTCTAATTCTGAACTTTTCTTTGTATACAGGCTTTTCTATCGAATGCCTGATCATCTCATAATCTTGAGTGTCGAAATAAATTGAAAGGATTGTATGTAACCCATACTCGTCTTCTTGCATATAGGGAGTTAATTTTTCTCTTAATTGGGAATACATTGTATGGGTTAATGCATATTTTTTTTCTTTTCTTTGAAAACTATTTTTAAGTTTAACCATTTTATTGCCTCCTTTAACTGAATTTATTTTATAAAAGGAAACATAAATGAACCTTAAAGATAAAAAGAAAAAATCATCTTATCTCTGAATATGTTCATTCTTCAGAGATAAGATGATTTAAACGCTGTATTTTATTTTAGTAATTCGTTAACAGATGTATAGTTTTTATTTTGATCTTTGGCCACTGCTTCCATTGTTAAATGTTTTTTATACGTATTGATTCCTGTTAAAATAGTTTCGTTCTCTTTTGCGGCCTGTACAATTCCTTTATTGGCGATCGTAACAGCATAAGGAATCGTTGCATTTGTCAACGCGAAGGTAGATGTTCTTGGAACAGCACCTGGCATATTTGCTACAGCATAATGAACAACTCCATGTTTAATATACGTTGGATTATCGTGTGTAGTGATTTGATCCGTCGTTTCAAAAATTCCGCCTTGATCAATGGCAATATCGACGATAACTGCCCCTTGCTTCATTTGTTTAACCATCGCTTCAGTCACAAGTTTTGGCGCTTTGGCACCTGGAATCAAAACTGCTCCGATTACTACATCTGCTTCTTTCACTTTATTCTCAATGTGGTAAGCGTTAGAAATCAAGGTTTGAACATTATTGCCAAAAAGATCATCCAGTTCAGCTAATCGATGAGGATTAACATCTAAAATCGTTACTTTTGCCCCTAACCCGATAGCAATTTTTGCCGCATTTGTACCAGCTACTCCACCACCGATAATCACAACTTTTCCTCTTTCGACTCCTGGAACACCAAATAATAGGATTCCTTCTCCGCCTTTAGGTTTTTCTAAAAATTGAGCACCAACTTGTACAGACATCCTACCAGCAACTTCACTCATTGGTGTCAATAACGGTAGTGTACGATTCAAGCTCATCGTTTCATAAGCCACAGCTGTGACATTGTTTTCAATCAAAGAATCAGTCAGTTCAGGTTCGGGGGCTAAATGAAGATAGGTAAATAAAATTAACTCATCATGAAAATACTGGTATTCTTCTTTTAAAGGTTCTTTGACTTTAATAACCATTTCAGACTGCCAAACGTTCGCAACGTTGTCCTCTATTGTAGCGCCTACTTCTTCATATTCCTGATTTGTAAATCCTGAACCAAGACCAGCCATACTTTCAACAATTACTTGATGTCCATTATTGATCAAACTAACTACGCCGGCTGGTGTAATAGCCACTCTGTTTTCATTGTTTTTGATTTCTTTTGGAATACCGATACGCATGCTTTTCACCTCACTGTTTTTTTATACAACTAATGTCCGTTCATTACTGAATTTTTTATACTTTTTATTGACTGCAATATCTTCTAATGTTTCAACTAATGTGTAGACTTCTTCATAGGTGTTATAAAGAGCGATTGGAGCTAATCGAATCACATTAGGTTCTCTGAAATCAGGTATGATATTGGCTTCTTTCAATGCTTTACATATTCTGTAAGCTTCGTCATGTTCTAAACAAATGTGCCCGCCTCGCTTGCTATCTTCACGAGGATTACCAACTGCATACCCATATTTTGCAAGTTTTTCATCGATTAAATACATTAGATAGGCGGTAATCAATAGTGATTTTGTCCGAATCTGATCCATTCCTACTTCATTAAAAATTGTTAATGTCCCTTCTAACGGCGCCATTGCCAAGAAACTTGGAGAACCAATTTGCCATCCGCTTGCATCTCTTTGATGCTCAAATTCATGTTTTAATTCAAATTGCGTATCATCTTTATTCCCCCACCAACCAGCTAATCCTGGTGTTTCTTTAAAGTGTTTTCGATTCATGTAAAGTCCGGCAATCGATCCTGGACCAGCGGACAAATATTTATACGTACACCAAATGGCGAAATCTGGCTCAACATCTTTAAAATCCATTGGTATTGCGCCAATAGCATGACATAAATCCCAACCAATGAGAATCCCTTTTTGATGTGCTGCTTCTGTCACTCGTTTCATATCTAGCACTTGTGAGCTACGATATAATACGGTCGGCAAAAGAATGATTGCGACATCGTCTGTCATTGCTTCAATAATAGCCGACTCATCAATTAGGCGTCCATCCTGACTTTTTACAACTTTTACAGCGTTTTTTGGTTCATATCCTTTTAGACGAACCTGACTATCAATAGCATAGCGATCAGTCGGAAAATTCAAATCATCAACTAAGATTTTATAGCGTTCTTTAGTGGGTTTATATAACGTGCTAATGCATTGATGAATATTGATTGTGGTACTTCCTGTAATGACAACTTCGTCTGGATGAGCATTGATCAGTGGTGCTGACATTTCGCCCAACTTCCCTGCGTAATGAAATAAACCATCCCAGAGTTTGATTCCTTCTTTTTTCCAAATATCCATCATATTTAACAATGCTTTTTCGGCATCTTTTGAAGCCAAACCTAATGAATTACCATCCATGTATATTTCTCCAGGCTGAACATAAAATCGATCTCTGATATTTTTGAGGGGATCTTTCTCATCTAATTCTTTTGCAAACGCTAGATCTGTCTGAAATTCTCTTTCCATTATTCGTCACCTTCCAAATGTTTTATTTAAAAGAAGCATGTCCAAAAAAATGAACTACTTCCTGTTGAACAAACGAATTACATCTTGCTAATGTTTTTATTTCGTTTAACGAAACCAAAAATAGCTAACAAAGCCACAACTCCTACACCACTTAATACATAAATAGCTGTTGTCCACGAATCACTAGATTCGCTTACCTCTGATACAATTGGTGTTCCTACAAAGATTCCAATGTAATAAAATAAATTTATAAAGGAAATGCTTGTCCCAATCAACCGATCTTGTTTTACTACTTTAGGTGCTAAAATCATCACACATGAAGACGATAAACTCGCGCCAGCTGAAAGTGCGAAGAGTTGCCCAATGAAGCTAAAACTATTTGACAAGTGACCCATCCAAAAAGTGGCAACTAACATCAGTATAAATGAACAGAAAATGATGATTTGTCCCTTTTTTGTCTTATCGATCAAATAACCTGCTAAAGCACCAAATGGAATGCCGAATAAACCAAAATATCCTGTGTAACGATTCGCTAAAGTTTCCGATAATCCGTATTGTTGCGTATAAATTTGTGGATAAAGGTTGATAAAAGCAAATAATATGAATGCCATGCAACCTTGAGCCAATGCTAAAAGCCAAATCGACTTGTTCTCTATAACTTTTTTGATTGTTCCTTTCACTTCTTTTTGCTCAGTGATAGATCGATTGGCTGGTTGATCTAAGAAAAACAGGTACAAACACAGCAAAATCAAGGATAAACCTGCTATAATCAGCCAAAGTGCACGCAAGCCATAAGACTGTGATAAGGGTTTAAACAAGTTCATTGCCAACATTGATCCTAATGCTGAAAAGGTTCCCCAAAGTCCTGTTGCAATGCCGCTATCTCCTTCTTTAAACCAAAAATGAATCAAAATGATTCCCACCATAATAATCATAGAAAATGAAATTCCTTCAATTGCTCTTGAAATCAATAAGGTCCAAAAACTAGTAGAAAAGGCTCCCCATAAATTTCCAATAGCCAAACACCCCATTAATCCAATCAATAATTTTTTAGGACCGAAACGTGTGACGAAAGCGCCACCTGGTATCGCTAGAAAAATCCCAGAAACTGTAAATATTGACATCAACCACGAAACCATTGATAGACTCACACCTAAATCTTGGCCTAATTCATTTTGAATCGGAACTAGTTTCAATTGACTTAAAGAAACAACCACACCACCTGCATATAGCAACAAAAATTTTAACCATCTGTTTCTCACCATAAAGAACGCTCCTCTTTGGTCTGTCTTTTTAGATTGAAGAAACACTGTATTTACTAGTAAACATTAACGTCATCTTAAGATAGGTTAATCATAACGAATTTTTTGGTTTCCTGTATATAAAAATATGAACTTAATGTAAGCGTTTTCCTTTCGTTTTTGAAAAAGTAAGGCACAATTTTTTACAATATGAAAACTCACCCTTTGAAATACAGTTCTTCGCAATGATACTTCACTAAAATTATCTGGAAAACTCCATTTTTTTGCTCTATAATAAAATGGACAAATTGTTTATAAAAAAACATTATGTAGGAGGTAAAACAATGGATACAACTGACCGTAAGCTTTTACAGATTCTGCACGAAAATTCACGTATTTCAATCGTTGAGTTGTCTCAAAAAGTCAATTTAAGTCGTCCTAGTGTGAAAGAACGGATCAATAAGTTAGTTGAGCAAGGTATTATCACAAACTTTACGATCCAAGTTTCAATGCAACATATCAAACAAAGTATTACTTTTTTTACGGAGTTGAGCCAAGTAACGACTCCTGTTGAAAAAACAGTAGCACTCCTGAAACATAATCCTTATGTAAATGAAGTTCATATAGTCAGTGGAGAGGTAAATTATTTAGTGAAAGCAACTGTCACTAACACTACTGAAATGAAAGATTTACTAGCAAATTGGATGCAATTCGCCAATGTCAAAAGTTCGATTGTACTGGAGAGTCCAGTAGAAAATCATTTACATCTAGAGGTAGATCAGTAGCAGGCCCTTTTTAATAACCATCTGTTTATATCTTTAATCAAAACACACCCGTTTGTGATAAAAATCACTAAACGTACAAAAAAAAGAGCCAATGAAATCACTAGCTCTCTTCTTATACGTATTATTCCTCTATTCGACAAACTCAAACTCGTATTCACCGATTCGGACAATATCTCCATCTTTTGCACCACGAGCGCGTAATGCTTCATCAATCCCCATACCACGTAATTGACGTGCAAATCGCATCACACTTTCATCGTGTTCAAAATTCGTCATTTGGAATAATTTTTCCAATGAATCTCCAGATAAAATCCACGTTGCATCAGAATCACGATCGATTGTAAATTCTGGTCCTTCAGGTTGGAAACCATAATGAACCGTATCTTCAACAATTTCTTCCTCATATAACGGGAATTCAGGCGTTACATCGATCAAATCAGCTGTTGCATTAAGCAAAGGTTCGATCCCTTTACGTGAAACACCAGATATTGGGAAAATAGGTAGGTGATCCGCGTATTCATCTGTCCGCTCTTCTTCGATTTTCTCTTTGAATTTCTTTAAATTTTCTTCTGCTTCAGGCATATCCATTTTATTCGCCACGATGATTTGCGGACGTTCCATTAAACGCATGTTATGAGAGGCTAACTCTTTATTGATAGCTAGATAATCTTCATAAGGATCGCGCCCTTCCATTCCGCTCATATCAATGACATGTAAAATAACTCTTGTCCGTTCAATGTGGCGTAAAAACTGTGTACCTAGTCCAACCCCTTGAGAGGCACCTTCGATCAAACCTGGTAAATCAGCTGCAGCAAAACTACGTCCGTCACTTGTTGATACCATTCCAAGATTCGGAACTAAGGTTGTAAAGTGATAGGCCCCAATTTTAGGACGTGCTGATGAAATAACAGACAACAAAGTAGATTTTCCAACTGATGGAAAACCAACTAATCCCACATCAGCTAACACTTTTAATTCTAATTCGATTTTTCTTTCTTGACCGGGTTCGCCATTTTCAGCAATTTCAGGGGCTGGATTTTTAGCAGAAGCAAAACGGATATTACCGCGCCCGCCGCGTCCACCTTTGGCTACGGTTAGAGTTTGACCATTTTCAATTAAATCACCGATCAATGTGCCTGTCTCAGCATCACGAACTGTTGTACCTGGTGGAACTTTTACAAAGGTATTTTCAGAACCACGGCCGTGCATTCCTTTACTCATACCATTTTCACCGGGCTGTGCCTTAAAATGTCGATTAAAACGGAAATCCATCAGTGTACGTAATCCTTCTTCTACAACAAGAATCACGTCTCCTCCTTGACCACCATCACCTCCGGCTGGTCCGCCATCCGGTACATACTTTTCTCTACGAAAGGCAACCATTCCATCTCCGCCCTTACCGGCTTTGACATCGATTGTTACCTGATCTAAAAACATGGACATATTTTGTCCTCCTATCTTAAAGAACTTGGAATATTGCATCTCTTATTAAAAATAAAAGAAATCAATCTCACCATTTCTTCAGGTTTTACATTTTTAACAACTATAGTTGTTTGCATGATTTCGCTTTTCAATAACATTCTCAGTTTGAAAGCCTTTCTTATTGTAAAGGTTAAACCTGATTTTGTCTAGCCAAATTGGCTTTTGTGAACTAGAATAGTAAGCTACTGTAGAGACAGCAATAGCTACAGTTCTTGCACTCCTAATAGAAACAACTCTAATCAAGTTAAACGAATACAGTAAAAATCTCTCGTTGAAAGACAAGATTTTTGACAAAAATTTGAAATGCGTTCATGCTACTAGTATAGCGTAAGTCGGCGTTTTTTTAAATACATGATTAAATAATGTTATTTAATGTAACGTTGTCTAAAGCTAAAATTGTGTCTCATGGATATAATTTAGTTGTGGCTCTAATAGCTCATTAAGCATTTAATTTTAAGGAGGAAATTTAGTATGACAGTAAAAGTAGGAATTAATGGATTTGGACGCATTGGCCGTCTTGCATTCCGTCGCATCAAAGAAGTTTCCGATGATATTGAAGTTGTTGCAATCAATGATTTGACAAGTCCGACAATGTTAGCTCAATTACTACAATTTGATTCAACTCATGGCACTTATCCTAGAAACGTAACAGCAACAGATGATTCCATCGTAGTAGATGGGGAGAAAACAAAAGTTTACGCAGAAGCTGACGCCAGCAAATTGAAATGGGTGGAAGAAAACGATGTGGACATTGTTTTAGAATGTACTGGTTTTTACGCTTCTGAAGCAAAAGCACAAGCCCATTTAGACGCAGGCGCAAAACGAGTCGTCATTTCAGCACCTGCTGGAGACATGAAGACAATTGTTTACAATGTTAATGATGACACCTTGACACCAGAAGACAAAATAATCTCTGCTGGCTCATGTACAACAAACTGTTTAGCTCCTATGGCCTTTTTCTTAAATAATGAGTTTGGTATTGAAGTTGGTACAATGACAACGGTTCATGCGTATACCTCTACTCAAATGTTACTTGATGGTCCGGTAAAAGGTGGTAATTTGCGAGCTGCTCGTTCTGCCGCTGATAATACGATACCTCATTCGACTGGTGCTGCCAAAGCAATAGGATTAGTTATTCCAGAATTAAACGGAAAACTACAAGGGCATGCGCAACGTGTCCCCGTTGTTGATGGCTCCTTAACAGAATTAGTTTCTATTTTAAAAACAAAAGTAACTGCTGATCAAGTGAATGAAGCAATGAAAAAACACACCGTTGACAATCCTTCTTTCGGCTATGATGATCGTGAAATCGTATCTGGTGATGTCATTGGAACAACAGAAGGGTCTATTTTCGACCCCACCCAAACAGAAGTAACAACCTCTGGTGATTTCCAATTAGTCAAAACTGTCGCTTGGTATGATAATGAATATGGCTTTACTTGCCAAATGATTCGTTTATTAGAAAAGTTTGCTAATTTGTAAAAATAATCAATAATAGTATGAAAAAATGTGTGGGCTAGAAGAGTTTTACTCCGATAAATAAGCTTCTAGCTCACCGTTGACTCGTATGTATTGAGACTGAGATGTGACTCGTAGAGTTGTGTCTCAGCCTTAATGCATACGAGTATTTTCAATTTAGTAATCAAATCAAGCATGTTCAGCAATATATTTCACTAATGCCTCTGTCTCATCCCATCCTAAACATGGATCCGTAATCGATTGGCCAAAGACTTTCCCATCTGCATCTTGACGACCACTTTCAAGGAAACTTTCAATCATAAAACCTCGTACCCAGCGCTTCATGTCGTCATTCCAAGAGCGATTAAACAACGTTTCTTTGACGATCCTAATTTGTTCTTTATATTGTTTCCCTGAATTATCGTGATTCGTATCAATGACAATAAACGGATTTTTATAGTTACCAGCTTTATAAAGTTCAACAACTTTTAGCAACTCTTCATAGTGATAATTTGGGATATTCTCATTATATTCATTCAAACCACCTCTTAACACAACATGGGCTAATGGATTAGAACTAGATTCTACTTCAAGTCCATTGAAAATAAATTCTTGTTTTTGCTGTGCGGCATATAATGAGTGAAACAATACGTTTAAATTACCACTAGTTGGATTCTTCATTCCCGTTGGTTGGTCGATTCCACTAGCAACAAAACGATGTTGCTGATCTTCCACGGAACGAGCGCCAACAGCGATATAACTGACAAGGTCTTGAACAAATTCTAAATTTTCGGGATAGAGCATTTCATCCGCAGTTGTCAAACCAGTTTCGCTGATAACTCGATTATGCAAACTGCGTACAGCAGCAATTCCTTTGATTAAATTGCTTTCTCCTTCTGGGTTTTGCTGATGCAATAAGCCTTTATAGCCGTCGCCATTTGTTCTAGGCTTATTCGTATAAACTCGAGGGACCATAAAAATTTTATCTTCGACTATTTCTTGCAGTTTGGCTAAGCGAGTGACATATTCCATTACAGCATCTTCATTATGCGCTGAGCAAGGACCGATCACTAAAAGAATCTTTTCACTTTTGCCTTCGATTATATCTTTTAATTCCTGATCACGAACGGCCTTTTTCTTGTCTTGTTCGGGCGTTAATTTAGATAATGATTTGACTTGTTTAAGATTGATTGGTTCACTTAATGCCTTAAAGCTCATATGATTACTTCCCTTCATTTTTATAATCAACAATAAAAAATGATCCCAACTAAGATAAAAAAAGCCTCGTCCTCTTCATTTCTGAAAAGGACGAGACCAAATGATCCGCGTTACCACCTTTGTTTTCAATCAGCTTACACTCATTGACTTGTCAGGTACATCTTTATACCCTGCCACTATAACGGATGTGCGTAACCGTCACAGCCTACTCAATTCGGTGTGAAGTTCAAAGAGGAATTCAGATACCTTGGGTTTGTGCGCCTCTCAACAGCCGGCTACTTTCTGTACACCTGTATTATCTTACTAGTTCTTATCAAGACTTTTATTGTTTATTGAAGTCATTGTATGAGATTCCTAAAGACTTGTCAACCTTTTTCAAAAAAGAGTGTCTAATCAACAACTGAATGTCCTGATGTAACAGCATCACTCGGTTGATTTTTCTTTTTTTGTTGACACTCATGGCAAATACCATGGAAGGTTAAGCGATGGTCTTTTACCATAAAATGGTAACGTTGTTCAATCACTTGTTCCACTTCACCTAATAAATCCTCTTCGACTTCTTCTATATTTCCACATTCTAAACATAACAGATGATGGTGGAAATGCTTTGCTCCCTCTTTGCGTAAGTCATAACGTGCTAAGCCGTCATTAAAGCTTACCTTGTCCACGACTTTTAAGTCAGTTAAAATTTCTAATGTTCGATAAACAGTTGCCAAACCAATCTCTGGACTTTTTTGTTTTACTAAAAAGTAAATTTCCTCTGCTGATAAATGATCTTTTTCATTTTCGAGCAATACCAAAACGGTAGCTTCTCGTTGAGGCGTCAGCTTGAAACCAGATTCATGCAATTGTTGTTTTGTTTTTTTTAAAGCAGCAGTAGAATCCATAAATGCAGCCCCTTATTTAGAATGATTTTAATCTAAAATCACAAATCCTGATCTTATATTATAATAAGTATAAAATAACTCTAAAACATTTGCAAGTGATTCTCAATTAGAATAAAGAACAATTATTTTTCTAGCTGATCTTCTTTTAAAATGGTGAATCCAGCTTCTTGAATAATTTTTCCTTGCTTCATCAAATTACCGATTGCACGTTTAAACTGAGCTTTGCTTATACCAAATGTTTGCTTGATCTCATCTGGATTTGATTTATCCGTAAATGGAATTTTATGATCAGAAGCTCTTTCTAAAAAGGTTAATATCATTGCTGCATCATCGCTGATTGCTTCGTATGCACGAGGTTTCAAAGAAATATTCAATATACCATCTGGACGTACTCCGATGACACGTCCGTTCACTTTTTCACCTAAACGAGGTTCTTGGTACCGTTCTGAAGGATGAATAAATGCAATATAAAAATCATCAGTCAATACGAATGAACCAATCATTTTCAAACGATAGACGATGCCACTGATATTCTCATTTTTTAACTCTTCTGTTCCAGGTTTAGCCATAGCTTTAAAGATTTTCTCATCTGCTAATTCGCCCCAGATTCGTTCTTTATTATCAACTTTTAAAGCAACCATTAGCTGATCGCCTTTTTTAGGCCATAATTCACGCATTACAGGTAGTTCATCCAAAGACACAACAACATCCTTATCTTTTAAACCAATGTCCACAAAGGCTCCTAAATCGCGTCTTGTACCTGTTACTGTCCCAAATGCATATTGTCCTATACGAGCTGTAGGAATGATCGTTGTCATTTCCGGCTCTTGTTTTTGATTCATATAACCGAAGCCTTCTACTGCTTCACCGATTTCATGCGTACCTTCTTCTTTCGATAATCGCAAAGTAATGCCATTTTTTTGTAAAAAGTAGTGACTTTCATTCTCGTCGATCACTAATGCTGTAAAAATTTGTGCTAATAATTCGTTCATCTTTTTCTCCTTCTGGCACTTAGCCTAAAAAAATACGTAATAGTGCAATCGTAACAATTCCTACTACAACTGTCTTCATCAAATCCTTTGTACGAATAGCAACAAGTAAAGTAGGAATACAACTTAACGCTTCTAACGTTTTTACTTTAGGAAAGCCTGTTGCCTGAACCTCTAAAATACTCTGAAATAAGAGTGCCGTCAAGATACAAATTGGAATATATGATAAAAAGCGAAGAAACCAATCCGGAAAATCTACTCGTTTTGAAATTAAAAAAGGAAAAATCCGTGGAATCCAAGTAACGATTGAACATCCTAAAATCGTCAGTAAAATATAATTGCTACTCATGATGATTCACCATCCCAAACGTACATCCTAAAAGTGTCGCGAATAAAACAGAAAGTTCTGGCGAAAAAAATCCCATAAATAAATATAGTGACAAACAAACTGTACCTAAAACAATCAGTGTTTCTTTCGTGTATTTCTTCATAGGTCCATCAACTTGTAAAATAAATAATCCTGCAAACATTGCGACTAGGGCGAAATCCAAGCCTAATAGATATGGGTCCGGAATCCACGTCCCCAACAAACCACCTACGATCGTTGACAGAATCCAAGTTAAGTAAGCAGTTATATTCAATCCGTGGGTCCAAGCGGAACTGACTCTATGGTTATTCGACAACGCTGTCATAAGTACACCATATGATTCATCTGTCAAGAGAGTTCCGATCCCGATACTTGTAATCAGAGGTTCTTTCTTAAAATAGGAAGCGACTGACATACTCATCAAAAAGTGACGTAAATTGACTAAAAAAGTCGTGAAAATAATGGCTGAAATCGGTGACTGGATTGCCAACATTCCACAAATGATGAATTGTGCTCCACCGGCATAAACTAAAATCGACATCAGCGCGATCTCAACAAGTGAAAGACCTACATTTTTACCAACTACCCCCACTGCAATACCAATACCCAAATACCCTAAAATTGTCGGTACGCAAGCATTTACACCTTCTCTAAAGGTTATATATTCTCTTTTTTCCATACATTTCTCCTTGTACTGAAATCAATCGTCATTGATTTTTTGATTTAATCCGGAAGGACAACGAAGGTTAAACAAACGTATTTATTCCGATTTAAAAGGTCTGAGATACAACTCAAAGAGTTATGTCTCAGACCCACCTTCCTTCTCAGAAAGCGTTATTTTTATCTTCCTGCGTTTCTTGATGCGTTTCCTTTGAACCAGCCAGTTTTTGCATTGATTGTGACTAGATACTGATTGTCTGATCCATATAAATTATAGTATCCTTCTCCATTAATGATTCTCGCTGGTTGTAAGGAATAGCCGCCTGCAGTGATATAGCCGCGTTCAATACAGGTCGCAATCACTTTTTCCTGAACACCAGGAGCCCAACTCCATGCAGGATTACTCATATCACTAACATCCGCTGCGTTGACTGAGTACACAGGATCCGTGTAAATACCCTGAGCGTTTGGAGATGAAAACGTATTTGAATCTGGCTGCACACCAGTCGTTGTTTCCGCATTATTCCCTTGGTCGTCCGTCGCAGCTGTTTCATTTGTTTCAGCTGGCGTTTGATTTACATATGCTTGTTGTTGTGAAGCAATCGCTGCTTCTGTATCCGTCAATAATTTATCCGCTTTGACCAACGTTTCGCTAAGTGGTTTACGGAGTGTGTCACTTTTTACTTTGTCCACTTCTGATTTTGCAGTAGCATAATTTTCTCTTGTCAAAGCATCAGTCAGTTCATTATTTTTATAAAATACATCAACTGCTGCTTTAGCTTTTTGTAATTGATCATATTGGCTCACAGCTTGATCTGTTGCTTGATTTAGCAATTGATCAAACGCATCTTTTTCTTCACGTTTACTAAGATCAACTTTTTTATCCGCTTTAATGGCTACATCTTTTAATTTGTTTCCATCAATGATTGGTTCAGCAAATAATTCGTTTACTTTTGTAATCGCAGCTTGTTTATCTGTGACTTTTTTATAAAGAGTCTCTAAATTTTTGTAACTGGAATCTTCTT
Organism: Enterococcus plantarum; assembly: GCF_001730295.1. Taxonomy (GTDB): domain Bacteria; phylum Bacillota; class Bacilli; order Lactobacillales; family Enterococcaceae; genus Enterococcus_L; species Enterococcus_L plantarum. The sequence goes on along the minus strand of NZ_MIKA01000001.1, from coordinate 231,130 downwards.
TCAGTGTGTCTAAATTTTCCTTGATAGTCTTTGGCGCAACACTCACCATTTCTGGTTTCAAGAATAGTTGTTTGTCATCTGTAAAATAGCTTTTTAATTCTTTTTCAGTCTGTTCAGCTAATTTTTCTTGTTTTTGCGCGACTTGGGTGCCCGTTGACGATTTCTTTTGTGACTGACTATAGGCAAACCATGAGCCTCCTGCAAGTACAACAACTGCCGCTAAAATGATTGACATTTTTTTATAGTTTTTACCTGTTGTTGTGTTGACAGGCTCAGTTTTTATTTCTTTTGTTGGTGTTGCTTCGTCCAGAGGCTTCTTAAACTGATTTTTAGCAGATTTAGCTTCTTCTGAATCTTTAAAGAAAATAGGTGCTTCATCCATTTCAATCTCTTCAGGCTTTTTACTTTTTGATGGGATCTCGGATGTATCACTAGGCAAAGCTTTAGGGCCAATAGTTTTTGCTTCTGCAGAATTGTCTGCGGGTTTCGTAAATTTTGTAATTTCTTCTTTTGGTATCTGATTATTTACTTTTTCTGTCTCAGTATCCGTCGCTTCTGTTTTTTTATCTGACTCATTTGATTTCACTTCATCTTGTCCTTTGTCTTTTGATTTCGATTCTTCATCAATTGTTACAGATTCCTCTTCTAATTCTGATTTTCCATCGATTTCTACAGTCTTTTTTGTTTCAGTTGGTGCTTCCGAAATCGATTTATCATTTTTATGTTCATTGATGTACTGATCCAAAGCAGCAGTATTTACAAGTTCATCTGTTCTATTATCGGATGAATTAACGCTGTTTTCAGTTTCATCGCCCTTTTCATCTATCTTTTCTTTTTCATCATCAATGGATATTTCACTATTTTTTTCGTCCGGTTGTTGTTCATTAAACATTGTCATTACATGGCCAATACTCATATCTTTTAGTTCTGACCATTCAATATTTTCGTTTTCTTCTTTATTCAAAAAATTAGAAGTATCCTCTGTTTTTTTATCTTTGGTATTATTTTCTGGTTTTTTGTCTTCAATTATTTTTTTATCTTTAAAGGAATAACCACATTCGGGACAGACCTTTTCTTGATTGTCTAACTCTGTTCCGCAATTCGGACATTGTTTCGTCATTCATTCCGCCTCACATTCTACACATTCGTAAATCTAATCTACCATAAAATCACGTTTCTTCCAATATGTACTATCTAACTTTTTTGTTACGATTGTTAAAAACAGCCCTTTCCGAAAGAAATCGAAAAGAGCTGTTCAAATGTTTCAAAAAATCTTCTTATTCTAGAAAATCTTTTAATTGTTTAGAACGAGATGGATGGCGTAATTTGCGTAATGCTTTCGCTTCGATTTGACGAATCCGTTCGCGAGTCACACCAAACACTTTACCAACCTCTTCCAATGTTCTTGTACGACCATCGTCTAAACCAAAACGTAAACGTAGTACATTTTCTTCACGGTCAGTCAGGGTATCAAGTACATCTTCTAGTTGTTCTTTCAGCAATTCGTAAGCTGCATGTTCAGCAGGACTTGTTGCATCTTGATCTTCAATGAAATCCCCAAGATGAGAGTCATCTTCTTCACCAATTGGTGTTTCCAATGAAACTGGTTCTTGAGCAATTTTCAAGATTTCACGAACTTTTTCAGTTGGTAGGTCCATTTCTGCACCGATTTCTTCCGGTGTTGGTTCCCGACCAAGATCTTGCAGTAATTGACGTTGAATACGGATCAATTTATTGATTGTTTCAACCATATGCACAGGAATACGGATCGTTCTAGCTTGGTCAGCGATTGCACGAGTGATTGCTTGACGAATCCACCAAGTAGCATAAGTTGAAAACTTAAATCCTTTGCGATAATCAAATTTTTCAACGGCCTTCATTAGACCCATATTTCCTTCTTGAATCAAATCAAGAAATTGCATACCACGACCAACATAACGTTTTGCAATTGAAACAACTAATCGCAAGTTAGCTTCTGCTAAACGTTGTTTCGCTTCTTGGTCGCCTTCTTCGATTTTTAAAGCTAATTCTACTTCTTCTGCTGCCGTTAATAATTGAACACGTCCGATTTCTTTCAAATACATACGAACTGGGTCATTGATCTTAACACCAGTCGGGGCAGATAAATCTTCCATTTGGGCTTTTTCAGCAACTTTTTCGTCTTTTTTTAGACTATGTTCACTCGGATCACCATTTTCATCAACGACACTGATGCCAGCATCTTCAACTTTTTGGATCAGCTTTTCCATTTCATCGGCATTCAATGTAAATGGTGTTGCTAATGTGTTTGTTAAATCATCGTAAAAAACATTGCCTTTAGGCTTGTTTTCTTTGATAAAGGCTGCCAATGCAGCTGCATATTTTTTTTCTGTTTCTTTTTCCATGAAAGAAGGCCCCCTTCATTTTTCCATTCGGTTAAATATATAAATAATAGTCAAATACATCATCTAAAAATTAAGACAGTATACGACTTTTTTGCAATTGTTTGACTAGATTTATCACTTCAATCGATAGTTCATCTACTACCTGCTTATTCCCTAAACGTTCTGCTTCTTTTTTTTGCCGTTGTTTTTCTTTAATCTGATCTTCTAAGCTAGAATTTTCGATTACTCTTATAACATCGGCAATTTCACGATCCGAACTCTCTTCAGAAATTGTCTGTAAAGAAATATCAATCGCTAATTTCTTAATCGTTTCTTCCTTTAGATAATCAATAAAATCAGCAAGTAAAAACTCAGAATGAATACTCATGTAACTATCTAATAACAAGTAAAGCTCCTGGTAATGATCATGGGCAAAATTAAACTCTGGCAGCTGAACGACTTGATTTCTGACGCTTTGTTCATTCATTAAACGATACAACAATGTGCGCTCTGCTTTCTCTACTTGTGTCAACGGTAATTTATTTTCGACCGACGGAGGAGTAGTACTCTCTTCTAGCATCTCCGGTGGCTCCAACATATCGTCGATCTCGTAAATTTGTGGCGGTCGTGCTGTTTGTTGCTGGCGTTCCCTTCTCTTAGTAGAGCGTTGTTGCGTTTCTAGCTGCTTTAATTGCTCTTCTAGGGAATGAAATGATAACTGAAACTCTTGTGCTAACTGATTCAAATACCGATCTCGTTCTAATGGTGATTGCACCAAAAGCAATTCTTGCAGTAAATCATTCACATAATCCAGTTGTTCTTTTTCATTGTTCATATTGCGATTTAAACGATGGTAGTGCATTTTAAAACTAAAAACAGTTTCACGACCATGAAGTGCTAACTCGCGAAATGAATCGCTACCGTATTTTCTTAAATACTCATCTGGATCCAGTTTTTCAGGAATACTGACGATACTTAATTGAAAACGACTATGCTCACTCAACAAAGAAATAGCACGATTTGTCGCTTCTACTCCAGCTGTATCACCATCGTAACAAACCACAAGTTCTTTCGCTACACGTTCAAGTTTACGGATCTGTTCATTAGTCAAACTAGTCCCCATAGAAGCGACGCCACTCGTGATTCCTGCTTGCCAAGCTGCGATAACATCCATAAACCCTTCAAATAAAAAGACAGTATTTTCTTTTCTGATTTCTTTACGTGCTTTATCAAAGTTAAACAAGGTATCTCTTTTATTAAACAAATTAGTTTCCGGACTATTTAAATACTTCGGCATATCGTCCCCTGGAAAATCTTCTGTTTTAAGTAATCTTCCTGAAAAAGCTATTACATTCCCACGATCATCAGTGATTGGAAACATGACACGTTGGTAAAAACGATCCAAAAACTCACCATTGTCCCGTTGTATGAACAATCCAGACTCTTTGGATAACTGTTCTGCTACTTCTTCGTTTTGAAATACTTGGCTTAAAAAATCACGTTTTTGAGGAGCAAATCCAATTTTAAATGTTTCAATGAGCTCTTTAGTCAAACCACGCTCTATTAAATAATTTAACGCAGGTTCACCAATTTGCGTGTTCATCAAAACATGATGGTATAAATCCGCAGCTTTTTTATGCAGTTCGATCAATTTTCGATTCTGTACGTTTTCTGATGCCTCTGACTCCATTGTATTGACCCAGTCGATATTGACAGGTATTTGTTCTAATTCAGCCACTCTTCGTACGGACTCTGGAAAATTGATTCCTTCTATTTCCTGCAGAAAATTAAAAACAGTTCCACCTTTTCCACAGCCAAAGCAATGAAAAATTTGCTTGTCTTCTGCTACTGAAAATGAAGGGGAACGTTCTTCATGAAACGGACAAAGACCCATATAATTCTTACCGGATTTCTTCAATTGAACATATTGTCCAACCACATCAACAATATTCGTACGTTGTCTCACTTCCTCGATGACTTCTTGAGGAATTCTTTGTGCCACTGTTCTCACCTCCAAAATAGCAAAACGCTAATTTATGCGATAGTCAGTAAAAAAGCACTGAAAACTTCAGCGCGACTTTCAAAAGACACAATTACACATTTTTTATTGTATCATACTAAACATAATTTTCAAGTAAATTGCACTCTTATTTTCATAAACCTTGGATTTTATTAAAAAAGGTTTACATAAAATAAATATGGTAATCTGAATTAGTTTAAGAAAACAAAAAAACAGATAACGTTCATCTGCTTTTTCTGTCAATTTTGTAGATTACTCCACACCATATTTATAATTACTCTTTACTATCTTGTGCATCCCACAACTCTTTAACTACAGGAATATTCCCTAGTTCTGTCATGTTGCTTGGTAGGATAACTGTATTTGTGTCACTTCTAACAACTTGTTTAAATGCTTCTATTCCCAAATAAGCCAAGGCCTGTTCATTTAAGTCACTTTCCTTAATTGCTTGATTCAAGGCTAAAATGCGCTGTCTCTCAGCTTCTGTTGTTATACGAATTCTTTCTGCTTCAGCATCCGCATCAATCTTTGTTCGTTCAGCACGTGCTTCGGCATCAATTTTCGTTTGTTTTGCACGCGCTTCAGCATCGATCTGCATTTGCGATGCATTCGCTTCAGAGTCTAATATAATGGATTGTTTTCTACCCTCTGAAATTGTAATCGTCGACTCTTTATCACGACTGGCTGTAATCAATTTATTCATTGAGTTAACAATTTCATCGGATACTGAAATTTCACCGATATTAATACGGTCAATCGATAATCCGTAACCTGCTGTAATATCTTTGACGCTTTCAAATAAGCTTACGTTAATCTCTTCTGTTCCATTAAGCACTTCATTCAAGTCCATTTTCCCGATGATTCCACGTAGATTTGACTGACAATCTTGAATCATAGATGTAACAGAATCTTCATTATCATAAACAAATGCACGAACATCCGTCACATGATATTTGATTGCTTCATCAACCTCTACGATTACGTTATCACGAGTAATCACACTTTGTGATTCGATTTCCAAAGGCGTTTGTTTCAATGACACTTTGCCTCTTACCTTGTAGAGTACCGGAATTAGAAAATGTAATCCAGGATCGATTGTTTTAACATATTTACCAAAACTTTCAACGATTTTTACTTCACCTTGCTGGACAATGATCACCATTTTTGAAATAAGAACCAAAATTAGAACAAGAATAATCATAAAAATTAGAATATTAAGGATTATCAATATAATTCACATCACTTTCGAATAAGTAGTTGTTTACAGTTACAAATAATTCGGTACTTGAAAATTCCACGACTTCCAACATCGCCCCCTTTTCAGGGATGCCGTTTATTACACGATACATGTATGGACTGCCGTAGATTCGGATGACGCCGTTAAAATTATCTGTTTGGGACCGAAAACATTTTCCGATAGTCTTGCGCATTTGATATTCTCCGCTCATAAATACCTCTCCCTATTTTTCACACTTTTTACTCCATTTTAAAGATCTTTAATGGTTTTTCCTGCACGTTTCATTTGGAAAAGACCAATCACGATTCGAACAATAATATTAATAAGCATCATTACTGCAAAAATCGGTAATGTCTGATGATTTAAGAATCCTACTTCTAAAATGCTGTGAAACAGCATCGCAGCGACATAAATACCTCCAACAGTTGTAACAGCTAGGAAAATTCTTAATGGATTAAATGGCAAACACGCACGAACAACCGCCATACAACTGATACCGATCAATAAGTAATACATTAATGTCGTTGTCTCCATTTGCGTAAAATCCTGGTTTTGTCCCATCAAATAAACCGCAACGATATTTAATACGACTAAAACCGCATTAACAGATGCATTTCTCAATGCCGTCGGTAAGAATTTACCTCGTACTTTTCGTTTATCACTTTCAAATGATAAGAAGAATGCAGGATACCCTTCGATTGCCAGATCGATCAATGTGATTTGAATTGGGATGAAAGGAAATGCAATTGTCGTAAACACACAAATCATTGATAGAATAAATGAATAGATTGTTTTAATAAAAAATACACTTGCAACTTTCGTGACATTGTTCACAACACGTCTACCTTCAAACAATACATCTGGCAATGTTGTGAAATCAGAGTCTAACAATACTAAATTTGAAATCTGTCTAGTTGCGCCGTCCCCTTCTGCCATCGCAATACTGCAATCCGCTTCTCTTAAAGCGAGAACATCATTAACGCCATCCCCTGTCATTGCGACAACATGACCATTATCTTTTAATTCACGAACGATCGTCCGTTTTTGTTGAGGTGTCACTCGACCAAAAACAGTGTAATCATGAACAGCTCGGCGTATATCTGCTTCTGTTTCCATCGTTGACATATCAATATAAGACTCATAGCCGAATAATCCAGCACGACGAGCAATATTAGAAACTGTTACAGGGTTATCTCCAGATATAACTTTTAAGTCGATCCCTTCTTCACGTAAATATGCTAACGTTTCATTGGCATTTTGACGAATTGGATCATCGATTTCTAAAACAGCTAATGGTTCTAAATAGGGCATATTCTCTTCGTCCAATGGCATGTTTTCCGCAATTCCCAACATCAACACACGGTAACCATTCTCTTGTGCTTCAATCACTTCTTTTGGCAAACGGTCAACTGCGACTAGTTTTTCAGGCGCCCCAAGATAAACAGTCCCTAATTCGTTAAACTCGATTGCACCCCATTTTCTTTCAGATGAAAACGGTAAAGTCTTGACGGCACCAAAACGATTGGACAATTCAAAATGATCTCGAATGGCCTGCATCGTAATATTGTTGTCTGTACTTTCAGCTAGATAACTACCGATAATTTGTGGGAAATTCTCACGATAGTTTGCATGTAAAACTTCAACCTTTTGAACCTTCATTTTCCCTTCAGTGATCGTTCCCGTCTTATCCAGACAGAGTGTATCAACATGAGCTAATGTTTCAATTGAATACATATCTTGAACAAGAATACGTTTTTTGGCTAATTTTACAACGCCTGTCGTTAGCGTGATACTGATCAATAGTACCAGCCCTTTTGGCAACATTCCAAGTAAAGCGGCGGCTGATGCAACTACTGACGCTTCTATACCAGAGTCACGAATCATAAAGCCTTCTATAAATAAAATGATCCCCAAAGGAATAATCACTAAACTCGTAAATTTAGAGACTTTTCGAATTGAATTGACCAATTCAGACTGGATTGGTTTGTGGACTTTGGCTTCTGCGGTAATCTTGACCGCATAATTATCGGCCCCAACATGGATCACTTTCCCATATACTTGACCACTTGCTAGAAAACTACCAGATAACAAAATATCTCCCTCAGTTTTCTCAATCAGATCTGATTCACCAGTCAATAGAGCTTCATTGGCTTCGGCTTTCCCATCCAACACTTCCATATCAGAAGGAACTTGCTCTCCAGCAGAAATCACAACAAGATCATCCATCACTAATTCTTTGGTATCGATTTCTATCTCTTTGCCATCACGAATCACATGCACGCTTTCTTTAGCTACAATCGATAATTTCTGCACTAAATTTCTAGCATGGATTTCTTGATAAATTCCCATCCCCATATTTACTAAAATAATCGCTAAAAATGCTAAATTGGAATAGGCTCCAACAAAAAGCAGACAAAGTGCGATGCCAAAGTTTAAAAAGTTAAACAATGTCATGACGTTATCGTAAACAATGTCCTTAGTTGATTTAGCGACATTTTCTTCATAGTCATTTTGTAGTCCTTGCTTTTTTCGTTCCTCAACCTCTAGTTGAGTCAATCCTTGTTTCAGATCAAACTTATTTGTCATGGATTCGGTTCCCTACTTTCTCCTTGTTAAAAATACATCCTCTTTAGTTTACTTGTTAATAGAAAGAACTTCAAGAAAATCCTTAAGAATTCGCACTTTTTAGTAGACGATATTCTTAAGGATCATTCTTTTTGGTATTTAAATTACTTTAGCCACTTTATAAACTGCTCATTCATCCTAACGATATCAGCATAAAACATATTGCCACCGTTACTGTATAGAAATCCACCATTATAAACAAGCGCCTGTGGACGATAGTAACGATACGTTTTTTGTTCTGTATTCCCTAATAAAGGAGACAATACTTCCTTTGAGTATTCTTCTGCTAAACGAATCGAATTTTTACCACCACGTTCTTTTACAAATGAAATGTAATCTAAGCCAAAGTTATAGGCTTGTACTGCTGTCCATATGTCACAGCCAGCCTCATTGGCTTGATTGATTGACTGGGCTAAAAAAGCCACTCCTGCATCAATGCTTTCTTTAGTCGTTCCAATCATTTGTCGTTTGCCATACGCGCTTTCACTGCTTTGCATCAAATCCTCCGTACGGCCTTTTGATTCCGTGTAAATAATTGCTAATACTAAGTTTTTGTATTCGGGAATATTGTTCTCTTTTACTGCTTGTTCTACTTCAGCTTCGTAAGTCGTCACTTGCTGAACATTTTGGCGAATCTTATAACCAAAGTATCCTAACCCAACAATTAGTAAGAGAACTAGCAATAGTACTATTCTTTTTGTGAGTTTCATCAATTTGCCCATTTTATCATCCAAACTTTTTGTGAGTAGATTTTATCATACTTTATTATGTAAAAAAAATCTAAAAAAAGACTAATTCTTTATTATTCTTTAATAAAGTACTCGAAATCATTTTATTCGTTTCAGTTTGAAATATGAGCAGAAACCGATATACTAAGAATAATAAGGTGGTAACGGTATGGAAAAACAAAAACGAACGCTAGTCACAGCAGATAATAGTCTGATTTATTATGAAATATCTGGCAAAGGATTTCCTTTATTTCTTCTTCATGGGAATGGCGGTAGCGGTGACTATTTTGAAAAACAAGTACCTGAGTTTAGTCGCTATTTCACAGTGTTCACTATTGATAGTCGTGGACATGCACGCTCAACGAACACTAGCAATAAACTGACATTTGATCAGATGGCTGAAGACCTATATTCTGTCATGGAACAAGAGCAGGTTGTCAAAGCGAACATTATTGGCTTTAGTGATGGCGCTAATTTGGCAATGGTTTTCACTAAAAAATATCCTGAAAAGATACACCGTTTAGTACTAAACGCTGGAAATACCGTAGTAAGTGGCGTCTATTCCCCTATAAGGATAGCGACAACAATACACTATATTTTCCTGAAATTTGTTGCCTTATTTAATGACAAAGCCTATAAGAAGCTCCAAACTGTTTGTTTAATGATGCGTGATATCGGCGTTTCTAAATCAGATTTACAGCAGTTCTCTGCAAAAACCTTAGTTATTGTGGGAAAATATGATATCATCAAACGAGCCCATTCACTTTATCTAGCAAAAGAAATACCAAACGCTTCATTTGTTTTGGTACCAAAGCAAGGACATTCCTTTGCGAAAAAAGACCCTGAAACATTCAATCAAGAAATTTTAACATTCTTACAAGAAAAGTAGGTGCTATTAAATGAAAAAAATGCTTCAATGGATCAAAGATCATGCTAGTTACTTTAAAACCATCTTTATTTTTTCAGTAGTGATAATTGTTTTTAGAGAATTACTTTCTATAGGAAAAACAATTTCTTTCGATCAACTCGCTGATATTTTTCAAGATCTTGCGCTGTGGAAAATCGGATTGATGTTGTTGATTGGACTAATCGCTGTCTTTCCAATGATCGGTTATGATGTGATTCTCAACAGAATACTAGAACAAAAACCGAAAAAGTCCTTTCTCATAGAAACGAGTTGGATGATCAATACTATCAATAATATCGCTGGGTTTGGTGGATTAGTCAGTGTCGGTTTACGGTCAGAATTTTACGGAAAAGAAAAAGATGGCAAAAAGGTCGTTAGAGCCTTGTCGAAAATCTTGATTTTTCTTATGTCTGGTTTATCAATCTATAGTCTGATTGCTTTTCTCTTAGTCCTGTTTGGTCATACAAATGATTACTTGCAACAATATTGGATTTGGCTGATAGGTGGCAGCTTATACTTTCCAGTTATTTTGATTACAAGTCTGATCAAAAAAGATGAGTATATTGGAGATATCGACAATAAAACACGTATCGGCCTTATTTTAACGTCCTTCTTAGAATGGACAGGAGTTTTAGGCAGTTTTTTATTAATCGGTCAATTAATGGGCGTTCATTTAAATCCACTTCAAATTATTCCGCTATTCATTGCGGCGTCTGTCATCGGGATCGTCTCTATGATTCCAGGTGAATTGGGTAGTTTTGATATCATGATGATTGTTGGGTTATCGGCTTTAGGTGTCAACCGAGAAGTGGTGATTGCTTGGATACTACTCTATCGTCTATTTTATTACATTGTACCATTTATGATTGGGATTCTCTTCTTTATAAAAAATCTAAGCCATAGTTTAAATACTCGTTATTCTGGTATTCCCAGAGAATTATCAACTGAATTAGCACACAAATTTGTCGTTTTTCTCATGTACTTTTCAGGGATCATGATTGTTCTTTCTGCTACAATACCCGAAGCCTTTAGCCAATTTGATTGGTTGAAAAAATTAAACCCACTTTCGTTTCATATTATCACGCAACTTCCTGCTATTTTATTAGGATTTCTATTGCTGATCATGGGACGAGGTATTGCGGCCAGAGTCAAACGGGCATATTTACCGACAATCGTGTTAATAGTCATCACATTAGTTTATACGTTTATCAAAGATTTTAGCTGGGGTGTTATTGTTTTTCTAGGCCTTCTGCTAATCATAATCATTTTTTCAAAACGAGAACTATTCAGAGAACAGTTAGTCTATTCTTGGGAAATGATCACTGTAGATGGAATTATTTTTCTAGCGTTAACGATTTTATATGTTGTGATTGGTGTTTATAATTTACCAACATTCCCTCACCATAAGCATCACTTTATTTCGTTCTTTTTCTTTCCGTCAGAAAAAATTTGGTTTTCCGGCTTGATCGGCATTCTGCTGGTAACATTATTTAGTTACCTTTTCATTCGATATCTTGAAGGGAAACGACATAAAATGGGCATGCAATTAGACGAAGAACGTGCCCTTGCTCTTTTGAATACTTATGGTGGTAATACGGATAGTCAGCTGATTTTCCTTAAAGACAAGGATATGTATATCTACACAGATCAAACTGGTGAAGATACGGTGATGTTACAATTTAAAACACTTAATAATAAGTGTGTCATCATGGGTGATCCTTCCGGGAAAAAAGAAGACTTTTCAGTAGCGATGGAACAGTTCATTAATGAAGCAGACCGCTGGGGTTATCTACCAGTTTTTTATGAAACTTCTGAAGAAATCGTAATGTTCTTACACGAATTTGGTTATGACTTCATAAAAATGGGCGAAGAAGCGCATGTCGACTTACCGAATTTCACATTATCAGGGAAAAAGATGAAAAGCGAGCGAGCTGTTATGAATCGTTTTGCAAAAGAAAATTACCGATTCGAAGTATTGCAGCCACCCTTTTCCAAAGAATTGATGTTGGAATTAAAACAAGTTTCAGATGAATGGTTAGGCAGTCGAAAAGAAAAAGGCTTCTCGTTAGGCTTTTTCTCTGAAAGTTATTTGCAACGAGGACAACTGGCCGTTACGAAAAATCAAGAGGATCAAATTGTCGCTTTTGCCAATATCATACCGACTTACACCAAAGAAGAAGGTACGATCGATTTGATGAGATACAGTAAACAAGCTCCTTCCGGTGTGATGGATTACCTCTTTATTTCATTATTCAATTATATGAAGGATGAAGGGTTTACTTATTTTAATCTCGGTATGGCACCATTATCGAATGTTGGAACATCTAGAAAAAGCTTCTTTCAAGAACGAATTGCTTATCTAGTCTACGAATTTGGGTCACGCTTTTACTCTTTCCAAGGATTGCGTGATTACAAAAATAAGTATGCTTCTGAATGGATATCTAGATATACACTTTACTCAAGAAAAAGTTTTATCGCTTATGTGATGATTGCTTTATTGATCATAGATAATGCCCCGATTGAAAAACAAAAGAAAATACACGGGGTTCGTCGGATTCTTAGAAATAGGTATCAACGATAAATGAATAAGAGGAGAGCTGAAATCATTCCGGCTCTCCTCTTATTTTGTCACTAGTTCAAATTCGCCATTCAGACATGCTGTTCCCGGAATACTGACTTTGTGTGCTCCGTTGACGTCCCTCATAACTTGAAATGGAACAGTGCCTTCTCTTTTAACATGCCATTCCTTAAAATAATTATCGTCATCCGTTTTTGCTATTTTTCTATTTCGGTGACCATACCAGATCCAACAGTCCGTCCGCCTTCACGAATAGAAAATGTTGTTCCTTGCTCAACTGCGATTGGATGGATCAATTCAACATCAATTGTTATATTGTCTCCTGGCATCACCATTTCAATTCCCTCTGGTAATTCAACCACTCCTGTTACATCCGTTGTCCGGAAATAAAATTGTGGGCGGTAATTTGTGAAGAATGGTGTGTGTCTTCCACCTTCTTCTTTTGTTAAAACATACACTTCCGCAATAAATTTTGTGTGTGGAGTGATAGAACCAGGTTTTGCGATAACTTGTCCACGTTCAATTTCATCACGAGTAATTCCTCTCAAAAGAACACCAACATTATCTCCAGCCTCACCATAGTCTAACGTTTTTCGGAACATTTCAATTCCTGTTACCACGGCTTTTTGCGTAGTTGGTTTTATACCGACAATTTCGATTTCATCCCCAACACTTACTTTCCCTCGATCGATCCGTCCAGATGCAACTGTACCGCGACCAGTGATTGAAAAAATATCTTCCACAGGCAATAACAATGGTTTATCTGTATCTCTTTCTGGAGTAGGAATATAGTTATCCACCGTATCCATCAACTCGATGATTGCAGCTTCTGCAGTAGAATCACCTTGTAAAGCTTTTAAAGCAGAACCTTTGATGATTGGCGTGTCATCTCCTGGAAAATTGTATTCATTTAGCAATTCACGAACTTCCATTTCAACAAGATCGATTAATTCTTCATCATCAACTAAATCTATTTTATTAAGGAACACAATCAAATGTTTTACCCCTACTTGGCGTGATAAAAGAATATGTTCTCTTGTTTGTGGCATAGGGCCATCTGTTGCTGATACTACCAAAATGGCACCGTCCATTTGTGCCGCACCTGTGATCATGTTTTTAACATAGTCAGCGTGACCTGGTGCATCAATATGAGCATAGTGACGAGCCTCTGTTTCATATTCGACATGCGAGGTATTGATTGTAATGCCACGTTCACGTTCTTCTGGAGCTGCATCAATACTATCATAGTCTTGTGGGTTTGCTAGGCCTTTTTTTCCTAGTACTGTTGTGATTGCAGCAGTCAATGTAGTCTTTCCGTGATCGACATGTCCGATCGTGCCGATGTTTACATGTGGTTTACTTCTGTCATATTGTTGTTTTGCCATTTTACAAACCTCCTATTTTGTTTAAAGATACAGTGGAAAGTCAATCGATAATTGACCATCCCTGACCTTTATAGTGCTATTATATTCCTTTTAAAAGAATTCACAAGTTATTTGCTTACTATTTATAAGTAAAAAAAACAATGGGAAAAAATAGCCTGGGACATAACTAAAAAGGTTATGTTTCAGGCTATTAGTGACCGAATAAACGGTGGGCGCAGAAGCAACTCCTTCGGAAATAAGCCGAAATTCACAAAAATTTGAAGAGTAATTTTTGTGAATTCCTTCTTATTTTTCGGAGTTAAACACTTCTGTCCCAACCTATTCTACTTATTCTAGTGTTTATTTCTTATAAAACTGATCCATCTTTTTCTCAACGATTTCACCACACACATTCGCAAACTCAGCGGATAATCGGCGAAGCTCTATACTATCAGCTAATGATAGATCTTTGATTTGAGATTTTTGAATTAACGTCAATAATTGTGCTGTATTTTCTTTCATAACAGTATCACCTTCATTCGCTATCAATCACTTACTCCTATTAACTAGAGAGTATTCACTTAACTATATAATTTTCCAAACACTTTTTAGTATCAATTTTATTTATTTTAAAAATGATCGCGCTATTTTAAAAAAAATAATAAAAATACTAATACATTAACCCTATCATAGAAAAATAATATTGCAACAATAGAAAAAAACTATCCAAGGGAAATACCTTGAATAGTTTTTTATTTATTTTACAGTTACGTTACCAATTGACTCACTAGCAGAAACTGTTTGATTTGCGTTCGTTAGAACATAGCTTTCAACAACATCTTGATTTGTGAACACAACAATCAAATCAGATTTTTTACCAGCAGCTTCTAAAGCTACTAAATCAATTGTTGCGATTTTATCGCCTTGTTTCAATACTTGACCTTCTTCAACGTGTAAAGTAAAGGGAGCACCTTTTAGCTCAACTGTATCTAATCCCATGTGTAACAATACTTCAATACCAGAATCTGTTTGGATTCCTAAAGCATGTTTTGTTGGAAAAATACTTGTGATTTTACCTGAAACAGGTGTTGTTACTTCACCATCCGTTGGGATAACAGCAAAACCGTCTCCCATCATTTTAGCTGAGAAAACATCATCTTGAACTTCTGAAATTGGAATGGATTTTCCGTTTGCAACAGCATATAATTCAGTTTCTTTTGCAGTTGCTTTTGGTGCTTCTGTTTTTACTTCAGGCTTTTTTACAGTTTCACTTGCAACAGGAGTTGCGCCATTGCGGATTTTATTCATTTCGTCTGCTACAAATTGCACTTCTGTCCCAACGATTACTTGAATATTTGTATCATCAATTACTTTCACACCAGGAACGCCTGTTGCTTTGATCTTTGCTTGATCAACTTTGCCAGTATCGCTAACAGTCAAACGTAAACGAGTTGTACAGTTATCGATTGATGTAACGTTAGCATCCCCACCAAGTCCTTGGTAAATTTTACTAGCTAAAACTGCAAATTTATTATCGCCAGTTGTATCGATATCAGGTGTCTCTTCGCCGTCACCTTCTTCACGACCAGGAGTCATCAAGTTAAATTTTTTGATGGCAAAATCAAATACAAAGAAGTATAGAACGGCCATAACTAACCCTTGAACAATCAACATATAAGGTTGATTGGCAATCGGATTACGTAAGCTTAACACAAAATCGACTAAACCAGCACTGAAAGCAAAACCTGCTGTCCAGTGGAAGAATGCAGAAATGAATAAAGAAATCCCAGTCAAAATTGCATGTAAAACGTATAATGGCCATGCTACGAACATGAATGAAAATTCTAATGGTTCAGTGATACCAGTAAAGAAAGAAGCAAATGCTGCTGCAATCATCAATGATGCAGTTGCTTTTTTCTTTTCTGGACGTGCGTTGCGGTAAATTGCATAAGCGCCTGCCGGCAACCCAAACATCATCATTGGGAAGAAACCAGCTTGGTACATCCCTGTGATTCCTTTTTCGCCAGTACCAGATAAGAAATTGCCGATATCGTTGATACCTGCTACGTCAAACCAGAATACTGAGTTTAATGCATGGTGTAAGCCAGTTGGGATCAATAAACGGTTAAAGAATCCATAAAGACCAGCACCTACCGCACCTAATTTAGAAATAGACTCACCAAAAGTCACTAAACCAGAGAAAACAATTGGCCACAAGAAGAACAACACGCCTGAAGCGACTAACATTGCTAAGGCTGTCATAATTGGAACTAGTCGTTTACCACTAAAGAAGGATAAAGCCATCGGTAATTTCACTTGGCTAAATCGATTGTACATTGATGCAGCGATTAGCCCAGATAAAATCCCGATAAATGCATTACTAATTTTAGCAAAAGAAGGATCCACTTGTTCAACTGGGATACCTTTCATTGCGCCAACTGCCGCAGTTGAAAGTAACGTTGTTACAACTAAAAACGCAACAAGTCCACTAAGTGCTGCAGCCCCATCTTTATCTTTAGACATACCTAATGCTAAACCTACCGCGAATAAAACAGGTAGATTGTCTATAATTGCGCCACCAGCTTTAACTAAAAAGACAGATAGAAAATTTGGATCACCTAAACCTGTCATTACGTTTGGATCGATCCAATACCCAATACCCATTAAAATTGCTGCAGCTGGCAATACCGCTACAGGAAGCATCAACGAGCGTCCCATTCTTTGCATATACGCTTTCATTTTTTTCTCTCTCTCCTTGTCTGTTATTTGATCATCTTCAGCCGTTCGATATGAATAGCAAGATAACCCAATTCTTCATTTGGTACTTGGTAGTGAAAATTTCTCATTAACAAAACTTGAACTTTTTTCGATATTTCGTAACTTTCTGCGTATTTTTTACGCACAACATCCAAAATTTCATCGTCCAAAACCGCATACTGACTTTGCTGAAAACGGTGAATAAACAAGCGTAGATGATTGACTAGCCGTGAATAGCTTAAGCTCATCTTTTCATCATGAATATTAATTCCTAATTCTTGCTCGATTAAATGAATAATTTCTGAAACAATAGTGACTTCACGAATACTTTTACTGTTATCCGTTCGACCACTGCGAGCACTGTGAATATGGATTGCGATATACCCTGCTTCATCATAACTAAACGGAATGCCTAATGTTTGCGTCAAATAATCCACTGCCCATTGTGCAATTGAGAATTCTTCACTATAAAGAATTTCAATTTCATTCAAAAGCTTATTTCTTACAATAATATTATTTTGGATATTCTCTGCAGCAAATGCAATGTGATCACTTAAACCAATATTGATATGTTCATTCAATTTTTCACCCAAGATCGTTTCAGCATGAGCAATGATTTCTTCCGTGACAAAAAAATATTTTTCATCGATTTGCGATAATAAAACTTGAAGCTTTCTCAAGCCATCAGGTTCCATTACAAACATTCTTTCTACTTGTTGCGGGAATAACAAATCATTTTTCTTTTTGTTAAATCCCACGCCTTTACCAACCGCGACTTTTTCCTGTCCAGCGTCAATGACGAGCACAGCATTTTGATTAAGCACCTTTTTGATTTTCATAAACATTCCTCTTCTGCAGAAGTAAATTGTTCGCCATCTTATGCCAAGACAACAAAAAAAGCATAGAACAATCCCGTCAAAATATGAGTATATCATATTTTTTTTGAAATTCTTCCATGCCTAGTATTATCTAGTCACATGAAAACGCTATTCATTTTTGTTAACAGACATAGTTTACAAAGATATAGACCATTTGTCAATCATTTTCATTCATTTTTTCTATTTAACTAAAAAACGAATGTCCTCATTATGAGAACACTCGTCAATTGAGACATTATGCTTCCTCTTCAGGATCCACATATTCGTCTTCATCATCAAAATCATCATCTACATCATCTTCATCAATGATTGTAAGATCTTCTTCAATTCCTGGCAATTCTTCTTCCTCATCATCAGAATCCGCACCGATTTCTTGAAGATCTGAGTTATACGCTTTAATCTCTTCGTCTTCTTCATCGTCATCATCATCGTAAAGAATATCGTCGTCATCTTCATCCGTAAGTTCAGCATCTTCCGGATCATCATCGTTGTAGTCGATCACATCTTCATCATTAGCATCAATAATGAAAGCATTGACTTTCTTACGTTTTCTACGGCGTGGTTTGTCTTCTTCGTCTTCTTCTAAACCGTGTGTTACTTCTTCGTCAATAGAATCGATTGGATACCATGAGCGCAAGCCCCAACGGTTATCTCCAAGAGAGATAAAACTGCCATCAATATTTAAGTCAGTATAAAATTGTGCTAAAGAGTCACGAATTTCGCTGTCAGATTTTCCAAGATAATTTTGAATTTGGTTTACTAAATCAGAGAAGTCCATCACATCTTCACGTTGTTCTAAAATTGCGTGCGCAACTTCTATCATGGATAATTCATCTTTGTTCAACCCGTCAAATACATTAATTTCCAAACGGTACACGTCCTTTCACAGTCTACTCCTTATCATACAAAAACATGAAGAAAAAATCAATTGATTATTACATAATTATGCTGTAAATTCTAGTTCCAAATGATATTCCCCAATTTTTTCGGTTTGAGAATACAAATCATAATCGATCAAAATGCTTCCTGCAACCGGTTGATCTTTGAGGCTGAAGCGCAAATTACGTGTAAATGTCGTAATTTGAAATAAACCATAAGGAGTTTTATAACTAGTATCTAAGCGTTCTTGATAAGCAAATTTTAGCCGCATTCTAAGACCACCGGCACGGATCAATTGAATTTTTCCATCGGGTTCAACTTTGATTGTTACAGGAACAGCCTCTCCTTCTTCTTGCTCTTCTTTATAACGAATATATAAAGTATCGCCAATTTTCACGATTTGACCATCCAAATCAAAATAAAAGTTTTTCTTTTCACCCGCTTGATCGACTACCGTCTTCAACTGAATCGATACGGGGGTTCCTTGTGATAAATCCATTAAAAGCACTCTCCTTCATTAAAAGCATATTAGACTCATTCAGTCTCGTGTCACGCTTTTTGTCACGTTCTATTTTTAATTTTTTCGACAAACTAGCCTGCAAAGCCAAATAAATTTAAAAGCTAAATTACTTAGCATATGAATTTGGATTACATAAAAGCTTAATATACTAGTCTATCTGGCAATCAATGCTTCAGCAATCTTTTGATCAATAATTAAAATAGTGCAACACTTACCAAGTAATAGTGGCTGAATACTGTCAACTTTCTCTTCACCACAACCAATAACCATTACTTCTGGTATGTTCACTAAATCTTCCACTTTGATTCCTAGCATCCGCTTACTTATTTCATTGTTCACTGTTTGGCCATTTTTGTCAAATAAGGAAGCTACTGCATCGCCTTTGACTCCTGTTTTACTTATGATTTGCAATTCCTTTGTTCCGATATAGCCAAGACGTTTCCAGGTTGAGCTCTGATTAGGGTTCCCTACTCCAATTATTGCTAAATCAACTTTTTTTACTTGTTCTAACGCCTGTCCAACTAGTTGCGATTGGTTTAAGATATTGGCCAACTCTATACTCTCCGCTAAAGCAGGCGCATAAAAATATTGGCAACGACTATTTAGTTTTTCCGCTAATCGAAAGACTAAATGATTTGTATCGAAATAAAGATGCTCACTGGACACTCCACCAACTAACGGTGAAACGTTGATGGTTGGAAAGGACTGATACGGCATCTCATCAATCAAGTCAGCTAATGTCGTCCCCCAAGATAGTCCGATATCCATTTCAGGCTTTAAACGTTCCTTAAGATAGTAAGCAGCTGTCCTGCTCACTTCTTTTTTTACAATTTCGTGTTGTTTTTGCTCATTTGTAGGGATTACGATCACATCATCAAGCTGATACTTTTTTTCTAAGCGCAAGCCAAGTTGTACTGCATAAGCAGACTCATCTTTAATCGAAATTGAAACAATTCCTGATTCTTTAGCCTGTTGTAACATTTTTGAAATAACCGGTCTTGAAATCCCCATTTTTTTTGCAATTATGGCTTGAGTTAGACCTTGCTCGTAGTACATCGTCACAATTTTCAACATTTTTCTGTGATTTTCACTTATCTTCATTTTTAGGCCTCGACTTCTGCTATTAGTTGTATAGCCGCGTTCACCACTGTAGCTACCTGAGGTGTCGCGTGTGCTTCTAGTTGTTTTTGTGCTGGCATCGGAACAAACTCGCCACCTAAACGAACAATCGGAGCCTTTAACAGCATCGCACAATTAGACTCGGCAATGATCGAGGTGATTTCCGCACTGAATCCACTGTTTTTAACTGCTTCTGTCGCCACAATCACTCGTTTCGTTTTTTTAACAGAAGACAAAATAGTTTTTTCATCTAGTGGAACCAAAGTCCTAGGGTCGATCACCTCAACAGAAATACTATTCTCTTGTAAAATCTCAGCCGCTTCCAACGCTTTATTGACCATAATTCCTGTTGCAATAATTGTGACATCTGAACCCCTTCGTTTAATATCAGCCACACCGATAGGGATGGTGTACGGTTCTTTCGGAACAAACCCAGTTGTTTTATACAGAAGTTTGTGCTCATAAAACATTACCGGATTGTTATCTTGGATTGCAGCATGGAGCAATCCTTTTGCATCATAAGCAGTAGTTGGTTGGATGACTTTGAGCCCAGGTATATGCGCCATCCAGTTTTCTAAACTCTGTGAATGTTGTGCTGCTGCTCCAGTACCTGAGCCAGAAGCTGTTCTCATCACTAAAGGAACGCTGGCTTTACCTCCGTACATATAATGTATTTTGGCTGCTTGATTCACTAACTGATCCATGGCGACAGTAATGAAATCAGAAAATTGTAATTCCATTACTGGACGCATCCCTGTCATCGCTGCTCCCACCGCAACTCCTGCTATCGCACTTTCTGAAATAGGTGTATCTCGAACACGTTCTTTTCCATATTTTTCTTGAAGTCCTTGAGTAGCACCAAAACCGCCGCCGTAAACGCCAATATCTTCGCCTAAAAGAAAAACACGTTCATCTTTTTTTAAAGCTTCATCCAACGCTTCATTAATTGCTTGTAGATAAGTTATCGTCCTCATACTTCAGCCTCCGCATAGACATGCGTCCATAAATCCTTGATCGTTGGTTCACTATCTCCTTTTACAGAAGCGACTAAATCAGAAAAATTTCTTCTGATCGACATTTCCAACTGCCGAATTTCCTCTTCTTTCATTCTCTTGTTCTGTATCAATTCGTTTTCTAGACGTAAAATCGGATCGTTATTTACTTGCCAATCATGACACTCATCTTCGGAACGATACTTTAATTTATCTGATTTCGAATGTCCCTTGTGACGATAAGTTAACGCTTCAATCAAGGTTGGACCACCACCACTTCTAGCTTTAGCTACTGCATGCGAAACGGTCTCTGATACGACGGATAAATCATTGCCGTCAATTGTTATACCTTCGATACCATAGCTTTTGCTTCGATCAGAAAGCTTCTGGATGTTGACCATTTGTTCAATAGAACTACTCATTCCATACTGGTTATTTTCAATGAAATAAATAACTGGTAACTGCCAAATAGACGCCAAGTTCAATGCTTCATGGAAACTGCCTTCATTGGTGGCACCGTCTCCAGCGTAACATAATACAACTTGCTTCGTTCCTTGCATTTGCGCACTTAAAGCAGCTCCAGCTGCAATTGGAAAGCCCGCTCCGACAATGCCGTTTGATCCCAGATTTCCCATATCCAAATCAGCAATGTGCATACTCCCACCTTTGCCTTCATTTGTTCCAGTTTTCTTTCCGAGCATTTCAGCAAACATACTTCTGATATCTGTTCCTTTTGCGATACAATGACCATGGTTTCTATGTGTCGAAACAATCCAGTCACTTTGGTCTAAAATGCCCGCTCCACCAACAGCCGTTGCTTCTTGTCCAATACAAAGGTGCATCGTACCATGCAATTCTCCTGCATCAAAAAGCTCTTGGATTGTTTCTTCAAAGATGCGAATTTCCCACATCTTTTTCAGAGCTTCTAGATCATCAATCACATTGAATTGTCGATACGCGCTCGTCTTTTGATTCATTTCCACACTCCCTTTTACATTTGTTCCGCTTCGTATCATATGTAAATATTCTATAGTTTTCTTAGATTGATAGCAAGATTTTCTCTCCGTTTTTTTGATTTACTTTAAAAATATCTACTTTCCTTGTTATTTCTACATGGATAAGCATGATTTTTTGTCTAAATCGTATATAATAGAATATGGAGGTGGAACAAATGTTATTTCACGATAAACAAGCAATGTTGTTTTGTATGCACTGCCAACAAGAAACACTCCACGACATTCAATATATGAATGACATTATTTCCAGTATAGAATGTACAGAGTGTCATAATCAGATGAGTATCGATATTGATGCAATGAATCAGTTTTATCATTATCTTTATGAGCGTTTGATTTCTAAGCCTGGTCGTTTAACTGAAGAAGCCAGACTAGATTTCAGTAAATTTTTAGCCACCATGCCGATGAGGATTATCAGTAAACCTGTGCGTTTTACGAGTGAATATAATCAAATGAATAAAGAAGTAAAGGATTACGTTTCCCGCGTAAAACAGGATGAAGACCAAGATGACTAATTTAAAACAACTATTTACAAAGAATACAGTCTTTTTATACGATCAACTCTGTTTGACCGAAAAAGACTACTTTCTTCCATTTGCTTTGACAGATACTTTCACCACTTTCTCTGGAATCAATCAACAGCCATTCATTCATTTCTGGCAGCTTGACCAAGCGATGATTCTTGGGATGAAAGATACGCGAGTTACTGATTTAAGCAAGGGATTAACGTCTTTACGACAAGATGGCTACAAGGTCGTGATCCGCAATGCTGGTGGACTTGGTGTAATTGCGGATGTCGGGGTACTGAACGTTTCATTGATCTTGCCTAATTTAGGCGATAAAAAAATGAGTATCGACGAAGCTTATACTTATATGTGGCAATGGATCAAGTGCGCATTTGAGGACTCTGATCATAAGATAGAAGCTTTCGAAATCACTGAATCTTATTGTCCCGGTACATTCGATTTAAGTATCCATGGAAAAAAATTTGCTGGCATTGCGCAACGTCGTGTGAAGGACGGCACAGCCATCATGATTTATTTGAGCATCAATGGGGATCAACAAAAACGTGGTGAAAGTGTCCGGCGTTTTTACGAAGCAAGTCTTCAAGAAGATTTCGGTAAAAATGGGTACCCTCCTGTTGATCCAACTGTTATGGCAAATTTAGAAGATCTCCTTCAAAAAAAAATAACAGTAGATGACGTGAAAAAACGATTAATTAGCGTATTATTAGATAACGCCCCAATTACTATGGATAGTCGAACAGTACCTGAATTATTAAATTCAAAATGGTTTACAACAGAAATAGAAAAGCAACGAAATAAAATGAAGCAACGAAATCAGTTATTAGATTAATTCCGCTTCAACAGAATAGTAAAGAACAGTATCCGTTCATGATTAAAGTGTTTAGCAGCAAAAGGAAAAATGTTGTTTTGCTTAAACACTAGAAACAACGAACTACTAATCAAAAGGAGTGAATCTATGTCAATCCCTTATAAATATCAAATTTTGCCAATTGAAAAAGTCTTTCGAGATCCTGTTCACAATTATATCCACGTACAACATCAAGTGATTTTAGATTTGATCAATTCAGCAGAAGTTCAAAGGCTTCGGAGAATCAAGCAATTAGGTACCTCTTCTTTTACTTTTCATGGGGCAGAACATAGCCGTTTTGCTCATTCTCTAGGTGTCTATGAAATAACACGGCGTATTTGCGATATTTTTCAACGCAATTATTCCAGTGAACATTTAGGTGACGAAGGCTGGAATGATAATGAGCGGTTAGTAACACTTTGTGCAGCTTTACTCCATGATGTCGGTCATGGACCTTATTCTCATACCTTTGAACATATTTTTAATACAGATCACGAAGCAATCACAGTGCAAATCATCACTTCACCAGAAACAGAAGTTTTTCAAATATTGAATCGTGTTTCTGCTGATTTTCCTGATAAGGTTGCAAGTGTCATTACGAAAGAATACCCTAATCCTCAGGTAGTCCAGATGATTTCTAGTCAAATTGACGCTGACCGTATGGATTATTTATTGCGCGATGCCTATTTTACTGGAACAGAATATGGAACTTTTGATTTAACTAGAATATTACGGGTGATCCGACCGTACAAAGATGGTTTAGCTTTTGCTATGAACGGAATGCATGCGGTAGAAGATTATATTGTAAGTCGATATCAAATGTATGTTCAAGTCTACTTCCACCCTGTTTCTCGTGGAATGGAAGTGATTTTGGATCACTTACTACACCGAGCAAAAGAATTATATGAACAACAACCAGAAGATTATCAATTACATTCTCAACTTTTAGTCCCCTTCTTCAAAGGGAATTTCTCATTACAGGAATATTTAAAATTAGATGATGGTGTATTAAATACCTATTTCACTCAATGGACTTCTTTACCAGATCCGATTCTTAATGATCTCGCAAATCGCTTTTTAATACGCAGACCCCTTAAATCTGCAACGTTCTCTGGCGATCGAGACTCTGTAACTATCCGTCATCTGCAAGCATTGATTGAAAAAGTAGGATATAATCCAAAATATTATACTGCTATCAATTCAAGTTACGACTTACCTTACGATTTTTATCGTCCAGAAAAAAATAGCCACCGTACCCAAATCGAGATCATGCAAAAAGATGGTACCTTGATCGAATTATCCAAAATCAGTCACCTAGTGGCGGCACTAGCTGGTCAAACACAGATTGATGAACGCTTTTATTTTCCCAAAGAAATGGTTGATCCGAAAAGACAGCAGCATTATGATCTCTTTGATGATACCTATCGAGAATTTGCAGCTTACATTCATAACGGTGCATTAGTCGAAGAGAAAAATTAAAGAAAAGATATTAGGAGGAACTTATGTCAGTCAAATTAGTTGCAATAGATATTGATGGAACATTACTTGATTCAAACAGAAAAATCAGCCCCAAAGTGAAAGACACTTTAAAAAGAGCCAACGAAAGTGGTATGTATATCGTTTTATGCACGGGGCGCCCTTTACCTGGTGTAAAAGAACAGTTAGCAGAGTTAGAGCTATATGGTGAAAATGACTATGTAATTACTTACAATGGTTCTTTGGTACAAGCAACCAAATCGAATGAGATCATTTCGCAATATACTTTAAGTTATAACGACTTTTTAGAAATCGAACTAATGGCCCGAAAAGTGGGAGCTCATCTACACACGATCGATGATAAAGCGATTTATACGGCTAATCGGGATATCGGTAAGTATACTGTGCATGAAGCTTATCTTGTTGATATGCCATTGAAATATCGTGCAGTTGATGAGATGACTCCAGATATGTCCATCATTAAAATGATGATGATCGATGAGCCAGACGTTTTGGACAACGCTATTCGACAACTTCCAAAAGAATTTAGTAATAAATATACAACAGTTAAAAGTACAGATTTTTACTACGAAATTTTAAACAAAGAAGCGAGTAAAGGCAATGCGCTCGCAAAACTTGCGGAACATTTAGGGATTTCTCAATCTGAGACAATGGCGATTGGAGATAACGAAAATGACCTTTCAATGATTGAATATGCTGGTATCGGTGTTGCTATGGGAAATGCTACTGAAAACGTCAAGCGTGCTGCAGATATTCAAACAACCAGTAATGATGAAGACGGTGTTGCTGAAGTATTGTTGAACTATATTTAATGGTGAAATTAAAAAGCAGTTTGCAGCTAATTCGCAAACTGCTTTTTAGTGTTTCGCCTACTAATTTCAACCTAATAACGTTTCTTTTACAGATAAATAATCATAAATCTCATTTGGATCTTGACTAGTATCTAGCAAATAGTAAAATTGAGGGTCATCTAATAAGCATACTAACTCTGCCATGGCATTTAAATGACGATTATTTTCTGTTGCTGCCAAGCAAAATTCATATTTAACTGGATCGTTTTCTTTGCTACCAAATTCAATAGGGTTCTTTAATACGTTAATACTCATTCCCAATCTTTCCACACCATCACCAAACATGTGGCAACGCAACATGTTTGGTGATGACAATATATGGACCTAATTCTTTGGTTGTTTCAATCATTTTTCGTTATAACCAGAGGTGATTTTGCCACCTAGAAGTAAAGGTTCAGCAGATTGACGAATCGCATCTTCCCAATCGGTTACCTCAATTTCAAGTTGAATAAATTCTTCTTTTATCATTTCACTTAACAATATGCAACACCCCTTTTAGATTTTTACCAAGCGTACGACTTGTTGGTTCCTTTTCAATATAATCTGTTTATGAAACGTTTTCAATCTCTTTTGTCGCCTTATTTTGTTTACCTATTAAACAAAAAGTGGTCCTACAGAATCGGTGAAGTTCAACAAAAATCGCTCTCTGATAAAATGTTTTCAGAAAATGTAAAGTATCTAAATCAAATCGGTTTTTAATCCCATTTATTCATACCACTAAATGAATCGACAGCAAACAAATACTATACTAAACTCTTTGTTCCCAGGAAAACTAATGTAATTTCTTATGATTATTTCAATACTCATTCAGTCAATAAAAAAAACAAATCATGTTCGATTTGCTTTCTTTGACTTTCTTTTTATTTATTGTCTCTCCATCTATGTACCGCCCACTTATGACTACCACGTTTCAATAAATTAACTCCCTCATCGATTGATACCCAACGAATTGTGTTCGTTTTTTCCAGAGGTTCACTTATTTCTCTCCAACTGTCTGCAACAAAGAAATAGCCTGGATTATGATAATCTGTATTTCGATGTCTTGAATGAAAATACTCATCCGCTTGCCCTAGATAGTCACCGATAACTACTTCAAAACCAAGTTCCTCGATCATTTCCCGATGAATCGCAGTTTCCTTCGTCTCTCCGAGTTCAATTTCTCCGCCTGGTAAAAAATATGCACCATTCGGCGCTTGAATTAGCACTATTTCTGTGCCATTATTTCTTGATATGATAATGTAAGCACCTAGTCTTTTCTTATAGACCAACATTTCCGATTTTTCACCGAATGACGGTGTTTCCATAAAAACAACTCCCTTTTCTTTTAAACTAATTTTACATGAGAATTTTCTCATGAACAAGTAATATCTAATCATTTCACTCACAATTCTGTTAAAGTCTATGCTACTATAAAAATGTCAGCAGTTTGTTGGATTCGATCTGCGATAATATTCACTTTTGAAAGGAAGATGACTCATATGAAAATGGCTCACACTTGTGTCCGTGTCAAAGATTTGGAAGCGTCGCTGGAATTTTATCAAAAGGCATTTAATTTTGAAGAAAGCCGCCGTCGTGATTTTCCAGAACATAAATTTACTTTAGTTTACCTAATATTACCTGGTGATGGTTATGAACTAGAGCTAACGTACAATTACGATCATGAAGCATACAACTTAGGCGATGGTTATGGCCATATTGCGATCAGCACAGACGAAATCGAAAAATTACATGAGGAACAAAAAAATGCTGGTTTTACTGTTACTGACATGAAAGGTTTACCAGGAACGCCACCATCTTATTACTTTATTACGGATCCAGATGGATATAAAATCGAAGTCATTCGTAATCGATAATAAAAAAATGCAGTTGATCACTTTTTAGGTCATACCTAATATGTGATCAACTGTTTTTACTACTTTTTCTGAAAGTTTCTAGATTTAATTACAATTCAGCTCTTTTTATAACCTTATTTTATAAAAAAGTGATACACTGTTACTCTACCTATTAATCAAGGACGTGATCAAATGACAACGATTATCGGCATAGCTGGAAATCAAATTATTCAATCTGTTGATATTTTCAACGGTAACCATGTAAGTTATACACCTCAAGCATTCGTAACTGCAATTCAAAAAGCAGGCGGATTACCGATTGTTTTACCCATTGGTGAAGAAGAACATGCTGCGGCTTATGTTTCTCAAATCGATAAATTATTATTGGCAGGAGGACAAGATATTTCTCCTGATTATTTTGGCGAAGAACCTCATCCAAAACTTGAAGAAACAAATCGCAATCGTGATATTTTTGAACTGGCTTTAATCAAAGAAGCACTCAAGCAAAGTAAACCTATTTTTGCAGTTTGTCGTGGTATGCAGTTGCTTAATGTTGCTTTAGGAGGAACCTTATATCAAGATCTTTCTCTATATCCTGAGTGGAAAGTACAACATGGACAAGAGCCTACCCAACCACAATTTGCAACCCACGGAATTCAAATAGAAAAAGACAGTGCTCTGTACGACTTACTTGGAGAAACATATCGCGTTAATTCTTATCACCATCAAGCAATCAATACATTAGCATCTTCTTTGAAAATCACCGCTAAATCCACTGATGGAATTGTTGAAGCTATTGAATCAGCTGATAAAAGCCAAAATATATTAGGTGTCCAATGGCATCCTGAACTTCGTTTTGATGTCGATACAAAAGAATTTACATTATTTGACTATTTTGTGAATCAACTATAAAAATAGTAGGAAATTGGTTTTAACCAGTTTCCCACTATTTTTTTCTTATTAAAAATCAAAATTATCTGGATCTGGACCTAAACGTTCATTTGTATTTAGTTCGTCAATTCGTTTGATATCGTCGTCTGTCAATTCAAAATCAAACACATCAAAATTTTGTTTGATACGTTCTTCGTGAACTGATTTTGGAATAACGATGCTATCGCTTTGTAAATGCCAACGAATAATGACTTGTGCTGCTGTTTTGTTATATTTCTTACCGATTTCAACTAAAATAGGCTCTTCTAAAATTTTACCTTGCCCTAACGGAGACCATGCTTCTACAGCAATTTTGTTAGCCGCTAAGAACTTACGTAATGGTTCTTGTGTCAACGTTGGATGAAGCTCGATTTGATCAACCATTGGTACGACTTTTGCTTCTTTTAATAAATCTTTAATATGATGTTCATGGAAGTTAGAAACCCCGATTGCTTTAGCACGACCACTTTTATAAATTTCTTCCATCGCACGCCAAGAATCTTTGTACTTCCCTTCAACTGGCCAATGGATCAAGTATAAATCAATATAATCTAAACCAAGTTTAGTTAAACTCTCATCAAATGCTTTTAGAGTTGAATCATATCCTTGATCCGCATTCCATAATTTAGTCGTAACAAAAATCTTTTCACGAGGCACGCCCGAAGCACGAATACCTTCGCCTACACTGGCTTCATTTTTATAAGCTGCCGCAGTGTCAATCAAACGATATCCAGCTTGTAGTGCCCACTTCACTGAATTAACTGCTTCCTCCCCATCTTGCACTTTCCAGACCCCTAAACCTAAACGAGGAATAATAGAACCATTCGCTAGCTCTTTTGTTTTTTCTAAAGACATATTTTTTCCATTCCTTTCTTTGAAAAGGTGAATACAATTTTAGTATACTCCTTAAAGTAGGAGATGGAAAATAACTGGATTGTCTATCGTTGCATTTCATTTTTGTCAGCTAATAAAGAAATCTACCTACTTATTTTCAAAGATTAGAATTCGTTTACCTATTTTTTCACTAATAGTATAAATTTTATCAATATAAGAAGTTACGTTTTCCACAAAATCTCTGATTCGTTTCTTCTTTGACTTATTCGTTACTAATCTTCGTACATTTTTTATTTTTTTAACTGTCGCCATAGTTTCTTTCACGTTTCTATTTGACAGATTTTCTGGTTGAATAGTGTTTTTCTCTTGGAATTCATCATAAGCAGATAACTCATAAATAGAGATCAGCTGATCTAACTTTTCAGCATATTGACTATCCGTTGCGTACCTTCCAGTCAGAAAAGCTGTTGCTTCTTGATAATTCATAGTTTCACTCTTCCAAGCGCCTTTATAGAATTCAGGATTTCCCACTAACCCATTTTTTAATAAACAAGCATAATCTTCTAAGCACTCCTTAAGCGAAGAATATTTTCTGAATTCAGAATTAATAGTGTACAGCGCTCCTTCACCATCTTCTTCTTGTGTTTTCATCACAACTGTCATGCCGTTATAGTCTCCCTTAATGCCAAATAAATTATAATTAGGTGCTGTGGCTAGAGTACTACTGCCGGATGCAGACTCTAAAATAGCCTGTGCAATCATCACCGAAGCATATAAATCATAATCACATGCGATTTTTCGAGCTAACTCTCTAACTTCTTCGATGAAATTTTCTGTTGTTTGATTTTTTATGATCATCATCTCTTGTAAAATTGGAATGCTCCTATTTTGCTCTTCTTCAGAATTCTCAGATAGATCGTTTGCAGATTCTGAAATAGTCTGAGTATCTTCACGAGGTTGCAATGCCTCTTGTTTTTGGTTGATTTCTGAACTGTTTCTCTCAACCTTATCCTCACTTGACTCTTCTCGTCGTTCGAAATCTATCAGTGATTCAGCCTTAGCTAACACTGGTGAAATCATTAAGCTAATCATTAATTCTATTACTATACTAACTAGTATCTTTTCTTTCATATAAATTATCTCCTTCTTGATCATTATTCCTATAATAGTAATACGCAATTATTTTAGTTTATGATCAAAAAGTTGTTAAAATAACGATTTTATACTCTATATAAAAGTAAAAAAGAAAACAACGAACCTTGTTCGTCATTTTCTTTATACTATGCTATTCGCCAATCTTCTTTTAATAATGTTATATTTTTATGTTTCTAATCCAGCCATTTGGTGCAGGTAAATCACCAAATTGAATCCCAGTTAGTTCATCATAAAGTTTTTGTGTTACCGGCCCAACTTCTGTTTCACTATAAAATACATGGAAATCATCATATGTTTGAATACCACCAATAGGTGAAATTACCGCTGCCGTTCCGCACGCTCCAGCCTCTTTAAATTGATCCAATGAATCAACGTAAACATCTTCTTCTACGGCTTCCATTCCAAGGTTATGCTCAGCTAAATGAAGCAGTGAATATTTCGTTATACTTGGTAAAATTGATGGTGACAATGGTGTGACAAAACGATTATCCTTAGTGATCCCAAAGAAATTAGCGGAGCCAACCTCTTCGATTTTAGTATGTGTTGCTGGATCAAGATAAATACAATCAGAAAAGTGTTTCTCTTTGGCCTCTTCACCAGGTAATAAGCTCGCAGCGTAGTTTCCACCAACTTTAATTGCCCCTGTCCCCTGCGGTGCTGCACGATCATAATCAGAAACTATGAAGTTTGTCGGAGTTAATCCGCCTTTAAAGTACGCACCTACAGGCATACAAAAAACAGTAAACAGAAACTCTGGAGCTGAATGTACACCGATCCCTTCCCCAACACCGATCAGAAGTGGACGTATGTACAATGTACCACCACAACCATAAGGAGGAATAAATTCCGCATTCGCCTTTACCACTTCTTCAATTGCATGGATAAATTTGTCTTCTGGCACTTCGGCCATCAATAGTCGCTTAGCACTGCGATTCATTCGTTTAGAATTCTCATCGACTCTAAATAGATTAATCGATCCATCCTTACAACGATAAGCCTTCAAACCTTCAAAACATTGCTGTCCATAATGTAACGCTGCTGATCCTTCGTTGATATGCACTATATTATCTTCTGTTAGTTTACCCTCGTCCCAATGACCATCTTTCCAAGTAGAAATGTATCTAAATGGTGTCTTTATATAATCAAAACCTAAGTTATCCCAATCTATTGTCATACGATCACTCCTTATTTTCAGAATATTGTAACACATTTCAAATGAATTTGTTAAGCTTTTTATAGAAATAATGACATCTTTTTTCAAATTCTAGTATAATAATAGAGTAATCATAGATTAAAAAAGAAAGTTGGGATATCCTTGTTTATTCTTGGGCAACCACTATCCAGTAAAACACTTGAAAGCACAATGGATTCGACACTTGATTTAAAAACCGCTACAGAAAATAAAGTCAACGCTTTTCAGCGCTTTTGGAATGGCATTAATTGGGATCAGATCATTGCAACTTTAATTGAAAAAACGATTTATCTCTTATTTTTGATTCTTCTTTTCGCTTTTCTAAATCGTATAGGGAAAGCTCTTATCGATAAAACATACGGGAATTATAGCAAAAAACAATCGTTCAGTGAAAGTCGTTTAAAAACACTTCATACCTTGATCAACAACGCCTTTCAATATACACTTTTTTTCTTTTTTGTTTATTCTTTACTAACAGTTGTAGGCGTTCCAGTTGGCTCTCTTCTTGCGGGAGCTGGTATTGCGGGTGTCGCAATCGGTTTAGGTGCACAAGGCTTTATGAATGATATCATTACTGGTTTTTTCATTATTTTAGAACAACAAATGGATGTTGGGGACTATGTTCGTTTAACCGCTCTTGGTATTGAAGGAACCGTGACAGCAGTGGGGCTTAGAACCACTCAAATGAAAGCTTTAGATGGAACAATTCATTTTATCCCAAATAGAAATATCACAACGATAAGTAATCTTTCTCGCTCAAATATGCAAGTTTTGATCGACGTTCGGATCATTCCGGATGAAGGATACGACAAAATCATAGCTATCATTGACCAAGTCAATCTTGAATTGAAGGAAAAGTATTCAGAAAGTATTCAAACGGGACCAACAATTTTTGGCATGGTTGATCTTGGAAATGGAAATTTCGCTGTTCGCACAACAATGTACGTCTTGAATGGAAAACAAGCCCCTATCAGAGAAGAATTTTTGGCTCAATATGTTAAAAAATTATCTGAAGCGAACTTTACTATTCCAAATACCCCCATCACATTAACTTAAAAGAACGAGCCTGAAACATAACTAAAAAGGTTATGTTTCAGGCTCTTAGTAATCGAATAAACGGTGGGCGCAGAAGCAACTCCTTCGGTAATAAGCCGAAATTGCTGTAAAACACAACAAGGAACAAGTTGATGTTGCACAGTACCTACTTGGTCACAAAAATTTGAAGAGCAATTTTCGTAAATTCCTTCTTATTTCTCGGAGTTAAACACTTTTGTCCCAACCTCGTTCTTTTAGTTATCTAATGATTTTAAAAAATTACTAACATGCTCTACAGCAAATGGAATCGCATCTTCTTTAGGCTCAAATTTTGCAGAATGTAATCCATACTTACTATCGACTCCTAACCAAAACATCGTTCCAGGTACTTTCGATAATAAATAGCCAAAATCTTCACCCGTCATAGCCACTTCTGCCTCTTCAAATAGAACATCTGCTTCATGTTCCATAAATGACATAAGGTTTTCTGTTGTTTGCTTATTATTAATGACAGGAACGTATCCTTTTTGATCTAAAGATACCTCTACCATACAATTAAATGACTTCGCGATCCCTTCACCGATTTCTCTGATTCTGATTTGCGTCAATTGATTCATCTCTTCTGTCAACGTTCGAATCGTACCCGAAATCGTTGCTTCTCCAGCAATTACATTTGTCGCGGACCCTGCATTAAATGTTCCAAACGTGACAACCGCCCCTTCAACTGGATTAACATTTCGGCTGACAATGGTTTGTGCTTGTTGTACAAGACTCATTCCAGCTACAATCATATCGTTAGACGCGTGAGGAAATGCTGCGTGTCCACCTTTACCCGTTAATCTGATTTGAACTTCGCAAGTCGCTGCAAAAAGAGTCCCTACTTTAGTTGTAATCTTACCAACAGGGAGCTCAGGATTTACATGAAGTCCGTAAAATTCATCCGGAAGCCAAGATCCAAATGCATCATCTTCATACATTAACATCCCACCTGCCTCGTTTTCTTCTGCAGGTTGAAACAAAAATAAATAGTTATTTTCAGGTTGTTCTTTGGTCATTTGATCCAACAAACCTAAGCCAATCGTCATATGAAAATCATGCCCACATGCATGCATATAGCCATTATGTATAGACTGAAAATCAGAAATGACTTCCTCTGTTATCGGTAACCCATCAATGTCAGCGCGCCAACCGATCGTTTTTTTAGGATTTTTCCCATGAACGAACACTAAAATCCCCGTCTGCCAGGTTTTATATTCTATAAAAACTTTATTGATCGATTGTATAATTTCTAATAAGTATTTTTGAGTTTTTACTTCTTCTAACCCAATTTCTGGTATTTGGTGCAGTTGTCTACGAATCTCAATTAACTGTTCTTTGATCACTATTCATCTGCCTCTTTTCTATTTCACTATATCTATTGTTGAATAAAAAGAGTCTTCTGTCAATCCTTCATCAAGAAAATTTTTGGATTTTTCTGCAATTCATGAAACAGACTACTTTTACTACTTCATAATATCGATTAAGTCTTTTTTAGACGCCGTTGATGCTGGCATATAGCTAAAGACAACTCCTATTAATACAGAAATACCTACAGCCAAACCAATTGTAAACAAATCTGGTCGTACCGAGAAAGGTAAAAATATAGAAGCAAGTAACCCAAGAATCATTCCTAATAAATAACCAATTAAACCGCCCAGTAATGTCAATGTCAGTCCTTCTGTTAAAAATTGCTTTCTAATATCTTTCTCTGTCGCCCCTAAGGCACGTCGGATTCCGATTTCTTTTGTCCGTTCTGAAACAGAAATATACATCATATTCATGACACCTACTCCAGCAATAAACAACGAGATACCTGCTACAGCCGAAATAAATAGTGTAAGATTATCCAAAATGCTTCCCATCTGCTCTATATCAGACTTTGGATTATAGGTTTCATATTCTCCAACATTTCTCATACTACCATTAAAATTAAGTTGTTTTAACACTTCTTTCAATATCTCTTCTTGATTTTCTCCCACTTCTGTTTCGATATTCAAGATTGATTGACTTTCAGCTTTATTGAAGTAATGATCGTAACTTTTTATTGGAAAGTAAGCCAATGCTGCTTGGTTTTCCATAGATAACGTCCCATTACTACTTGCGATAACGCCCACTACTGTAAAGAGTTCATTCATCACTTCGAATCCTTTTCCAACAGCTTTCTCTGGATCATCATATAGTTTTTGTGCTAATATCTCATCAATGACAACCACTTTATTTAAGGTTTCGTTGTCATTAGGATCAATTTGACGCCCTACCAGCAAAGGTTCAGAGGTCTGTTCAACACGTTCTATTTTTTTTGTTAATTTTTTACCGCGAACATTTAATTCTACTTGCCGTTCGGTCAATTTTTGTTTTGGCTTATAAAAATCGATTTTCCTAATCCCTTTTAGATTCTTAATCAAGTCAAGGTCACTTTTTTTAAAAACGTCACTTTCGGTAAATGCATTAGACACATCATAGTAGTTAAACGTAATATTGCTAACATTTTCATTTGTATTTACCATTGACATTTTATCGATCATATCCCGTTTAAATCCGTTACCGATAGAAACAATCGTAATCACCGAGGCAATTCCAATAATGATACCAAACATTGTTAAAAAGCTGCGTTTTTTATTCTTTAAAATTGATTTTAGAGCGGTCTTCCAAATGACATAATTATTCATTTAATCAGCTCCTCTTCCACAATAACACCATCTTTAACGCGAATTAGACGTCCGCAATAATGGATCATATCTGGATTGTGAGTGACTAAAATAATCGTTACTCCTTCATCTTTATTTAAATCTTGGAATAATTGCATGATCTCTTCCGACGTTTTCGAATCTAGAGCCCCCGTCGGTTCATCAGCAATGATAAAATTTGGTGCATTCACGATTGCTCTTGCTATAGCGACTCGCTGTTGCTGCCCACCAGAAAGTTGTTTTGGGTACTTGTTTCCTTTATCAACTAAGCCGACCTTTTCTAGTACTTCTTGTACTCTTGCCTTGGTATTTGTATAAGCTGAACCATTGTATAATAATGGCAACTCAACATTTTCAAAAACAGTATTATTTTCAATTAGACTAAAGTTTTGAAAAACAAAGCCGACTGATTTATTTCTAATAGCAGAAAGCTCCTGATCAGAAAAATCTGTAATCTCTTTACCTTCAAATAAGTATTTTCCTTCAAATTTTTTATCAATGAACCCTATTAGATTGATCAAGGTCGATTTTCCTGAACCAGATGGCCCCATCACCGCCACAAATTCTTTTTCTTTGATTTCAAAGTTAACATCTTTTAAAACATGGAGTTTTTCTTCTTCCAAAGAATAAAATTTGTTGATTTGTTCAAGTTTAATCATTTTCAACCACCTGCACTTCTGCATTATCTTTTAAGTTATCATCTGGATTTCCAATGATTTTTGTTCCTTTTGACACACCGGACTCCACATTTTTTATTCCATTTACTTCTGAAACCTTAACAGTTGTTTTCGTTGCTCGACCGTTTTTATAAACATATACAAACGTTTCATTATCTCTTTTTACAATCGACTTATCTGGCAAGACTAATTGTGTTTGTGGTAATGAAACTTGAGTAGATGACCCGTATGCCCATGGGAAATCACCATCCACAATAAATTCATAAGTCGGAATCTCTGAATCATTCCCGCTTGTCGATTTAGGCAACTGGTTAATGCTGTTAATTTTCCCCTTAGCAGTTTGATTGGAACCAATTGAAGTCACACTGACTTCTTGGCCCGTTTTTAGTTTATTTAGATCATACTCTGTAACGATTCCTTTAATTTGCTTCGTCTTGCTTAACACTTGGATTATAGGTTGTTCCAATGATTTCTTTCCTGCTTCATTGACCATCGCTACCCCATCGATTGAAGCTTTAACAGATGACGTTACTTTTCCTTGTTCTGATTCTAAAGCTGCAGATTCATCATTCACATCTACATAAGCTAAATCTAACGCTTGCTGCGCTTGGATCACTTCATTGTTAGTACTAATCGCCTCTGCTTTTAATTGTTCGATCCTTCCTTTTAACTCCTCTTTTTTCTCAGGATCTATTTCTTGATTATAGTCAGCATTTGCTTGATTAACGTTGGCTTGAGCCTCATTATAACGTGCTTGTGCCAAGCTTAAATTTTGAGCTGCCTGTTGCGCTGATAAGCTACTTTTATTTACAGATCGTTGTTGTTGGTCAACTCGCGTCTGCGCCTCACCATTTAAATAATTAAGTACAATATCTCCATTTTTGACTTCTTGTTCATTTTTTACTGGAATATTGTTAACTGTCCCTAAAGTCTGGTCATAAAAAATATCTTCTGTTTGAGATGCTTTAACTTCCCCTTTTAAAATAAGTGGGTCCATTGCTTTTAACGTAAACACATTATAACTTGGTTCAACCTTTTTTTTACCTGAAAAAAATAGCAAATAACTGCCCAAACAGACACCAATTAGAATACCACCAATAACCAATTTCTTTTTTTTGCTTTTCATAATACTTGTTCCTCCTATTTTATCTTATATACTCGATTATAAGCAGTAACAAACGATTAGAGAATTGAATAAGCAAACATTTATCTTACATATTTGAAAGTTTAATATAACAAAAAAATGAGGCTGGACATAACTCTGCGAGTTACATTCCAACCTCATTTTCCAAAATCAATTGTATTATGTTTTTGTTTATAATTTACGTAGCTCTTCCATCATGTTCGTTTTGCTTTTCGTTTTTGCATCTATATCTTTTATCTTTTTAGCTGGTACTCCTGCAACGACAGTATAAGGTGCAACATCATCAACTACAATAGCCCCAGCTGCAACAACAGCGCCTTCGCCTACTCGAATTCCTTCTAACACAACAGCATTTGCGCCGATCAAGACATTGTCTTCAATAACGACAGGTTCTGCACTCGGTGGTTCAATTACACCGGCTAAAACAGTTCCCGCACCAATATGACAATTTTTACCGACAGTTGCACGTCCACCTAAAATTGCACCCATATCGATCATTGTACCTTCACCAATCACAGCTCCGATATTAATAACGGCACCCATCATGATTACAGCATTGTCCCCAATTTCCACTTGATCTCTAATTATTGTTCCTGGCTCGATTCGTGCGTTGATTTCTTTGATATCCAACATAGGTATCGCTGAATTGCGTGAATCATTTTCAATCACATAATCTATAATGTTCTCTTTATTATTTTCCAAAAATTCTTTGATTACTTTCCATTCACCAAATAAAGTCCCGGTTTTACAATTCGTGAATGCTTGAATTTCATCTGGAAAAGTTACTTCTTTCAGTTTCCCTTTCAAAGTAACTTTTACCGGTGTCTTTTTCTCAGCATTCCCGATATAATTAATAATTTCATATGCGTCCATCAAATTAACTCCCTTCAAATTAAGAGTGTTGCACAAAAGTATACGATTTGACCATTCTCAGCCTATTGCAACGTATCAACTATAAAATAGATACACTCCAAATTCGCTGTTCCTTTTGAACCACTATTTAAACTCTTTTCATTGTTTAGCTTATCAAATAATCAGATAAATGTGAATAGTTAATTTCAGATACTCAAATCACTTTCATTTCTATAGACTCTCCATCGGATTTAGGTAAAATAACATTTTTCCGTTCTAACTCATGAGCCATATGATTAATTGCTTTTAGGAGTTCTTTGCGTGTAATGATCCCTTTAAAGCATTGATTGTCATCTACTACAGGCAGAAATGCTGCATCGACTAACAAATGAAGAACATCCTCTAATTCCCACTGTTCACCAATCACTGGAATGTTGACTTCCATCACATCGGCTACCGTAAAACTAGTTAATTTCTCAAAATCAACAGAACTAATATCGAACATTTTATCCACTACATCAGATAAGCTGATCAATCCGACAAAACGATCACCTTTATCTAGAACAGGGATTTTTGAATATTTCACTTGGGATAGAACCAATAGAGCATGACTTAGCGGATTCAAACACATTACGTTTGCGACATTTTCCGCTGGTATTAAAAATGTTTCTTGTTTTTCTAATAATAATTCTTTTACAGCAGTTCCAATCATTGGAGTGCCTCCATTTCATTTTCTTTGCCACAACTATCATTGTACAGAAAACGGATGCAAATGTCTTCAAATTCAAACTTTTTTCATAACTCTTAAAAAAAATTAAGATTTAAACTGATTTTCTTCACATTTAGCGATTAAACGGCGGGAGCAGAAGCAATCCCTTCGGAAATAAGTTTCTGTCCCAGCCTCATCTAAAAGCTATTTTTTATTAAAAATAAAATGCAGTTCTTTATACGGATTGTGATCCCGACCATAATACTGAACAATAAATTGATCTGGTGTGCTCTCAACAATTGCGTAAGATTTAAGTTGGATCGGCCCTCTAGGTAAACTGATACTCCCTGGATTCAAATAAAGAACATTTGCCCGGACTTCGCAACCAATCTCATGTGTATGACCAAATAATGCCACATTGGCTTTGGCTCCTTCAGCTTGCAATGCTAAACTTGTCAAACCTGAGCGGACATTGGCTAGATGACCATGTGTCATAAAAATAGTATCTGATCCACTTTTTTCAACGATTGTGTTGGGAAAATCAGGATCATAATCACAATTGCCTTTTACAACTATAAAATCATCCCACAACTCATCAGTAGGCGCTAATTCTGAATCCCCACAATGAAACATTTTATCCACTTTCCCTCGATAAGCTTGTGCTAAATCAACTAACACATCACGATCACCATGATTATCACTTACTACTAGATATTTCATGTACAACCTCCTAGTTTTCCAACCATTCTACCCATTGATTTTTTAGTTTTGCCACAGCTTGACCTCTATGACTGACTTCATTTTTTTGTTCATCTGAAAGTTCAGCCGCTGTTTTTTGCTCTTCTGGTACGAAAAACAAAGGATCATAGCCAAAGCCATTTTCGCCTCTTGGAATCGTTCCAATTTCTCCTGACCAATTCCCTTCAACAACTAAACTTTTTTTATTCGGGGCAGCGAACACGAGCGTACAATGAAAGGTAGCCGTTCGTTTTTCCTTCGGTACTCCCGTTAATTCATGTAGTAATTTAGCATTGTTCGCAGCATCATTCGTGGGCTCTCCAGCAAAACGTGCGGAGTAAATCCCTGGTCTGCCACCTAATGCATCAACAATCAATCCTGAATCATCCGCCAAAACTGGTTGTTTTAAATGATCCGCAATCGTTTCTGCTTTTAAACGAGCATTTTCTTCAAACGTCTTCCCAGTTTCTTCAACATCCGGTATTTCTGGGTAATCCAATAATGTTTTGACCTGATAGCCTTTTTCAGCAAACATTTTTTTGAATTCTTTCGCTTTTCCAGAATTTCTCGTCGCAATCACGATAGTTTGTTCTTCTGAAGTAAACGTTTTTTCATTTACTTGAGTCATTAACGCTTCTTTCTGATAGGCAATCAAATGTTCAATGCCGGTTTTGCCATAGAATAGGAGTGCATTCAACTCATCTCCTGAAAAAGTTGCTTCTTCTCCCGTTCCTTGGAGTTCAACAAAGTTACCAGATTCGGTCATTACTAAATTCATATCTACAGCAGCAGCAGAGTCTTCTAAATAATTTAAATCAAGAACACAATTTCCATCACTTAAAATCCCAGCACTAACAGCCGCTAAATACTCTTTGATTGGATTTTCTTGTAATTCTCCTCTTTTAATCATTTTATCTACTGCGATCTTCATAGCGACAAAAGCACCTGTAATACTAGCAGTTCTAGTTCCGCCATCTGCTTGTACAACATCACAATCCACGATGATACTTCTTTCTCCCAGTTTCTTTAAATCGATTACAGCACGTAATGAACGCCCAATCAAGCGTTGAATTTCCATTGTTCGTCCAGTCAACTTACCTTTAGCACTTTCACGGATATTTCTTGTGTTAGTGGCTCTTGGCAACATACTATACTCAGCTGTCACCCAACCAGTTCCTTCACCTCTTAAAAATGGTGGGACTTTTTCTTCCACCGTCGCAGAACAAATTACTTTTGTATCGCCAAACGAAATTACTACTGATCCTTCAGGATATTTATAAACATTCGTCTCAATGGTAATTTTTCTTAATTCTTTCGCTTGTCTTCCATCATGTCTAATCATTTATCTTCCTCCACATGTCTTCGTCGATAATCGCACCTGCTCAACGTTTAATACCTCAATATCTAACCAGTCATTAGCAATGGAGTGAAACATTTTCGCAGAGCCCGTTGTATAAAATTCATTTGGTTCATTTTGGTGTTGTGGGGTATTCGCTATATCAAAGTAGTCCAATAGCATACTAACTTCACTCACTGTTTCGGCCCCAGAGTCAATCAATTTTACTTGGTCTCCCATAACGTTTTGAACCAAAGGGCGTAATAATGGATAATGAGTGCAACCTAAAACTAAGGTATCTAAGTTCTTTAATTGTAATGGGTTTAACGTTTCTGATACAACTTTTTTTGCTACAGATGAGTGAAACTCATTACTTTCGACGATTGGAACAAACTTTGGGCAAGCCAAACTTGAAACAAATGTTTTGGGTGCTTTACTTAATAATGCCTCTTCATAAGCGCGACTTTTGATTGTTCCAACAGTGCCGATAATACCGATGCGACTATTTTTCGTTGCTTTTAATGCAGCCCTTGTTCCTGGCATAATCACACCTACAACAGGGATATCTAATTTCGCCTTGATTTCTTCTAATGCAACTGCTGTCGCAGTATTGCAGGCGATCACTAACATTTTAATATTTTTTTCTAAAAGAAAATTGGTCATTTCCCAAGTAAATTC
Organism: Enterococcus plantarum; assembly: GCF_001730295.1. Taxonomy (GTDB): domain Bacteria; phylum Bacillota; class Bacilli; order Lactobacillales; family Enterococcaceae; genus Enterococcus_L; species Enterococcus_L plantarum. Next base: position 189,587 of record NZ_MIKA01000001.1, on the reverse strand, counting down.
GATTACTTGTTCAGCTGGTCTCGGCCCATAAGGACAGCGTGCTGTATCTCCAAGGTAAATCAAACGTTCATTTGGTAGTTGCCTTAATGCCTCTTTCACTACCGTCAGTCCTCCGACACCGGAATCTATAAAACCTATTGCTTCATGAATCTTCAAGTCAATCAAACCTTTACAGTATTTTTTCAACACTCTTATTCTCTACTCTTTACTACTTTTTTTCAAGCTTCAACATCAATTGCTTCTATTATATCATTCTTTATACGGGAATTTTATTTCTTGTGTGCTTTTTAAGGACTTTTATTTTTAAGTAAAAAAAACTAGCAATCTCATTTTCCATATGTTATAATTTCTAACATTAACGAATGGATAGATTTATGATGATAGGATTAAATAAAAAAGAAAACTGTTTTTATAAAAAGAACATTATATAACTACTGTGTTCCACACTATTCCTAACACATTGGATAAGTAGTTTTATAAAAGAATCTTACCGTATTCTCAGTTTAAAATAATATCAATCGTTATTTTAAAGTATACAATCATTTATTTGTTCACTATCGCATCGCTTATTTTAAAAATGATGTGACAATTCTATACATAAAGGAGAATGACCATGATTTCGTTGGAACATGTAAATAAGTTTTTTGGGGAACATCACGTATTAAAGGACGTTTCTTTAAAAGTCAACGAAGGAGAAAAGATCGTAATCATCGGCCCTTCCGGCTCTGGTAAAAGTACTTTGATTCGTTGTATCAATCGGTTAGAAAAAGTCACGGATGGACACATATTTGTTGATGGAATCGACATTACCGAACCGAAAGCTCCCGTTCAAAAGGTTCGCCAAAAAGTGGCCATGGTTTTTCAAAGTTTTAATCTGTATGCACACAAAACAATCATCCAAAACCTTACGCTAGCACCCATTAAAGTCAAAGGCGTTAGTAAAGAAGAAGCAACCAAGACTGGCATGGAATACTTAGAGAGAGTCGGGTTAGCTGATAAAGCGAATGCTTACCCTGCTCAACTTTCTGGAGGACAACAGCAACGAGTAGCTATTGCACGAGCATTGAATATGCATCCAGAGATCATTCTATTCGATGAACCGACTTCGGCACTTGATCCTGAAATGATCCAAGAAGTTTTGGATGTTATGGTTGATTTATCCAAACAAAACATCACGATGATTTGTGTAACCCACGAAATGGGCTTTGCTCGCCAAGTAGCTGATAAAGTCATTTTCATGGATGACGGTCAAATTATCGAAACAGGAACACCCGAACATTTTTTCACTAATACTCAAAATGAACGTGCGAAAGAGTTCCTAAGCAAAATTATTCATAATTAATACACAAAATCAGTTACAAGGAGGAATTTTAAAATGAAAAAGACAAAAAAATTAGTGGCAGCATTATCCCTTACTCTATTACTCGGTTTAATTGTAGGTTGTGGTAACGGTGGAGATGATAAGAATTCTGCTGATTCTGGCAGTAAAGGAACCACTACTCTTCAAAAAATCAAAGATGCTGGTGTTATTAAAGTTGGTGTAAAAGAAGATGTCCCTAATTTCGGCTATATGAATCCAGACACAAATAAAAACGAGGGAATGGAACCAGACATCGCTCGTCTAATCGCAAAAGAATTAACAGGCAGCGAGGATAATGTTGAGTTTGTTGGTGTAACAGCTAAAACTCGTGGTCCTTTATTAGATAATGGTGAATTGGATATGGTCATCGCGACGTTTACCATTACCGATGAGCGAAAAGAAACGTATAATTTCACAACACCTTATTATAAAGACGAAGTTGGTTTCTTAGTTAGAAAGGCAGATAAATTCACTGATACTGCTAGTTTAGATGGAAAAACTATTGGCGTCGTTCAATCAGCGACTACAAAAGAAGCCATTGAAAAACAAGCGAAAGAATTAGGTGTATCCTTTAAATACCAAGAACTTGGTTCTTATCCGGAACTAAAAACTGCCTTAACTTCAAAACGAATCGATGCTTTTTCAGTTGATAAATCGATTTTGACAGGATATGTCGACGCTAGTACAGAAATCCTTAAAGATGGTTTCTCACCACAAGAATATGGCATCGCAACGAAAAAAGCCAATACTGAATTGAATGATCAGTTGAATAAATCCATTGAAAAATGGGAAAAAGATGGTACCTTAGAAAAAATTTACAAAACGTGGAATCTAGACTAGCACTTCGCGGTTCTATGCAATTTATTAGAATTTAGGAGGAAAATACATGTTCATTATAGCGAATGCAGGTCCTTTTGCACTCTATCGTTGGGAAGCATTATTTAAAGACTGGAAACTTTTTGGCGATGCTTTCCTCTATACTATTTTATTGGCTATTGGCTCACTGATTGTTGCTATGCTATTAGGAATTTTTTTCGGTAGTCTATCCGCTATGCAGAATAAATTTTTAAATGTAATCAGTCGAATTTATGTTGAGTTTTTTCAAAATACCCCTTTGTTGATTCAATTTATCGTAGTCTATTATGGGTTTCCTTTAATTAGTCCGATGTTGACTTTTTCAACCACGACTATTGCTATTATTTGCGTTGGTCTATACCATGGTGCTTATATTTCAGAGGTTGTTCGCTCTGGAATTGGTGCTGTTCCAAAAGGTCAATTTGAAGCAGCTTATTCTCAAGGTTTTTCTTATGGAAAAACTATGCGCTACGTGGTCTTACCACAAGCATGGCGAATTATGTTACCACCGCTTACGAATCAAATAGTCAACTTGATAAAAAACACGTCGACCGTTGCGATTATATCCGGAGCAGATGTAATGTTCACTGCGAATAGTTGGTCTTCAATTAATTTGAATTATATTCCAGCGTTTACTGTAGCAGGATTACTTTACTTTATCCTTTGTTTCCCACTCGCTAATTTAGCTAGGAAACTTGAAGAAAATAACAAGAAAGCTTATACCAGATAGGAGGATGCAAACATGTCTTTTTCAGATCAAATGAGTCAACTTCTGACCGGCAATAATTTGCGCTTTTTATTCGATGGTTTGAAGCTTACTCTTTATATCTCTTTTGTTTCAATCGTTTTAAGTACAATCTTTGGAACCCTTTTAGCCGTATTGAGAAACAAAAAAAGTGGATTTCTAAAATTTTTAGCTAGTTTATATATCGAAATTGTCCGGAATATTCCTAATTTATTATGGATATATGTCATTTTCTTGATTTTTAAAATCAAATCTACTCCAGCTGGTATTGTCAGTTTCACTGTTTTCACTACTGCTGCATTAGCTGAAATTATCCGTGGTGGGTTGAACGGTGTAGACAAAGGACAAAAAGAAGCTGCCCGTTCACAAGGGTTTAGTAATGTTCAAATTCTGTTGCATATCGTCTTACCTCAAGCGATTCGAAATGTATTGCCAGCTATCGTTTCTCAATTTGTGACCGTGATCAAAGATACTAGTTTCTTGTACTCGGTCATTGCATTACAAGAACTATTTGGTAAATCTTATATTTTAATGGGACGTTACGCGCAAACTGAACAAGTCTTTGCTATTTATGGTCTTGTGGCTTTGATGTATTTCGTCATCAACTTTTCAATTTCCCAATTTTCAAGATGGCTTTCGAGAAATTGGGCATAAAAAATAAAAAGCGTATCGCAAAACTATTGATAGATTTGCGATACACTTTTATTTTTTTATCGTATCGTTACATCAAATTCCTCTACTAATGCTTTTTCCACTTTTTCCATTGAAAAAGTGATTTCTTCATCTACTAACGTTGCTTCTGCATTTACAAACGTTAAGCTATACGCCATTGATTTTTTTCCTTCAGCGATATTCTCTCCTTGGTAAACATCAAATAAATGAACAGATTGCAGGAATTTACCAGCATGTTTTGAAATGATGGCAACTAAATCTTGGTTTGTAACAGTTTCATCCACTAATAACGCAATGTCTCTTGAAATTGCTGGGAATTTGGAAATTTGCTGATAAACTAACGCATCGTTTTCTTCTTCTATAAGTGCTTGAAGATTTAATTCAGCTACATATGTTTCAGGAATCTCATATTCTTTCGCGACTGTTGGATGAACTTGTCCGATAAAACCGATCACTTTATCATTTAATTTTACTAAAGCACTTCTACCTGGATGTAAGTCTTGATTACCTTTTGTTGCTTCGTAAACGATCTTGTCAGAAATTCCTACAGAATCGAATAACACTTCAAGCATTCCCTTAATTGTATAAAAATCAACGGGCACTTCTTTTGTTTGCCAATCTTTCACTGCACTACTTCCTGATAATACGATCCCTAAATGATTTTCTTCATATGGTAATTCCTTTTTAGGGTCATTATACTGATAGAACACTCGCCCAACTTCATAAAGAGCAACATTGTTGTTTTTACGTGCAACATTATAGGCTACATCGTCTAATAAACCTGAAATCAAATTCATTCTTAAAACGGACCGCTCTTCACTCATTGGCCATTGTAAACTTGTTGTTAAACTTTCTCTCATCATAAATTGACGAGATTTTTCCTCGGTTGTTAAAGCATAACTGATGGCTTCACTGGCCCCACAGCCTTCTAACAAACTTTTGATTTTACGAACTGCTAGTTGACCGCTCGTTAAACTGCCAGCTACTGTTTCTCCTTTTGGTAACGTCGATGGCAAATTATCATAGCCATAAATACGCGCAACTTCTTCGATCAAGTCTGCTTCAATTGAAATATCCCAACGTCTTGGTGGAATTGTCACAATGTATTTATCTTGATCACGTTCGTACGAAAATCCTAACGCATCAAAAATTTCACTAACGGTTGCTTGATCCATTTCAGTACCTAGGTATTCATTGATTCGTGAAATCGTGACACTTACTACTACATCTTCAAGAGTTAATTCAGAGCCAATCACTTTTCCAGAAACGACCGTCCCGCCCGCTAATTTAGCAATCATCGCAGCCGCTACATCACCAGCTTCGCCAATCGTTGCATGATTGATTCCTTTTTCAAATCTACTTGAAGATTCACTACGTAAATTAAACTCTTTTGATGTTTTACGGATAGATAGAGAATCAAATAACGCTGATTCTAAGGCAACAGTAGTTGTTCCATCAGTGATTTCTGAATTCGCACCACCCATTACACCAGCTAAAGCCACTGGAACTTTTCCGTTTGTAATGACGATATTTTCCTCAGATATTTTTCTTGTTTCACCATCCAAAGTAACAATTTCTTCGTTCAATTTGCCACGTCTTACTAAAATCGTTTGACTCTCTAACTTATCATAATCAAACGCATGTAACGGCTGACCAAATAGTAAAAGAATGTAGTTTGTTACATCCACTACGTTATTGATTGGACGAATGCCTTCATTCATCAAGCGCGTTTGCAACCACAATGGACTTTCAGCAATTTTTACATCTTTAATGATTCTGATCTGATACGCTGGTACATCTTTTTTATCTTCCACTTCAACAGAAAGATAGTTTTCTGCTGTTTCGCTAGTATCTTCATCTACATAATCATCATTGAATTTAGGTGTTTGGCGGTAAATAGCCCCTACTTCGTATGCAACGCCACGCATACTTAAAGCATCAGCACGGTTAGGTGTAATGGATAATTCGATAATCTGATCATCCATATCTAAATAAGAAAAGACATCCTCCCCGTTAACTGCATCTTCTGGCATATAATAAATTCCATCAGAATATGCTTTAGGAATCACATTATCAGAATAGCCTAATTCTTGTAATGAACAAATCATGCCATTTGATACTTCACCGCGCATTTTACCTTTTTTGATTTTTTGGTTCCCAGTGATACGAGAACCTGGTAAAGCTACGATCACTTTAATGCCCGTTTTGACATTTGGTGCACCACAAACGATTTGCGACAATTCTTCTTCACCGATGTCAACTTGACAGATCGATAAATGATCTGAATTTGGATGAGGTACACATTCTTTGACTTCACCCACGACAATTTTTTTCAAGCCTTCTTCTGGTACTTCAACGCCTTCGACTTCGATTCCAGTCAAAGACATTTGATCAGATAATTCTTTTGCAGAAATTTTTGAAAGATCTAAATACTCACTTAACCATTTATAAGAAACTAACATCGTCGACTACTCCTTTACCTTGAACTGATTTAAGAAACGTAAATCATTTTGATAGAAATTACGAATATCATTAACGCCGTAACGCAACATTGCTACACGATCTGGACCTAAGCCAAAAGCAAAACCGGTATATTCATTTGGATCGATTCCTGACATTGATAAGACATCTGGATGAACCATCCCTGCACCTAAAATTTCGATCCAACCTGTTTGTTTGCAGACATTACAGCCAGCACCACCGCACTTAAAGCAACTAACATCAACTTCCACTGAAGGTTCAGTAAATGGGAAATAACTTGGACGTAGACGGATTTTACGATCTTCCCCAAACATTTTTTTCATAACAACTTCCAGTGTTCCTTTGAGGTCGCCCATTGTAATATTTTTATCGATAACTAAGCCTTCGATTTGATGGAATTGGTGACTGTGTGTCGCATCATCAGTGTCTCTGCGGAATACTTTCCCTGGAGAAATCATACGCAATGCGCCTTTTGAAAAATCATGTTTTTCCATAGTTCTAGCTTGTACAGGTGATGTATGTGTACGAATCAAAATTTCGTCAGAAATATAAAATGTATCTTGCATGTCACGAGCTGGGTGATCTTTAGGTAAGTTCATACGCTCAAAATTGTAATGATCTGACTCAACTTCATATCCTTCTACAACTTGATACCCCATGCCAACGAAAATATCTTCGATTTCTTCCATTACTTGAGATAACACATGACGAGTCCCATGAGCCAGTTGTTTACCAGGTAACGTTACATCGATTGTTTCTTGGTCTAAAGCTGCATTTAATGCCTCAGTCTCTAAAATTTCTTTCCGTGTTTCTAAAGCTTCAGTCAATAGATCACGAATTTCATTCGCAAAACTTCCAACTACTGGACGTTCTTCCGCTGATAGATCTTTCATCCCTCTCAACACTTCGGTGATGGGGCCTTTTTTTCCTAATGTTTCTACTCTGATTTGGTTTAGCGCTTTAAGATCAGTAACATGTTGGATATTATTCAATGTTTCATCTCGTAAAGCTTCTAATTGAGCTTTTAATGTCATGTCTCTATTCCTTTCTATTGTTTGATAATTGAACTGAGTTCCAGGCTGTAGACATTATGTACACATGCCTCTAAAGCATGAATCAAATAAAAAACGATAGCCCGCTCCTCTTAAAAGGAACGAGCTATCGTGATACCATCCTACTTCATGACAAAAAATCATGCACTCAATTCTTATAACGGCTTTCACCGGTCTGTTCTCTTTGGAACAAACAAACTCCGGAAGTGAACTTCATTTTCCGATTACGCAACCTGTTTCCAGTCTATGACAGGTTTTCCCTTTCCGTATCTACAAAACTACTCTTTTCCATCACTGTTTTTTTGTTATTCAATTGATTACAGTTTACAAGAAATTAAGTCTAAGGTCAACAGCATTCTTCTGAAGTAACCCATTTTTCTGCCCAACTCTGAATTTGTTCCATTGCTTGTTGTAAGTCCTTGCCTTTATTCGTGAGAAAATACTCTAGACGGCTACTCTCATCACAGCGAACTGCTTTTGAGATAATCCCTTCGCCTTCCAATTCTTTTAAGCGCTCCACCAAAACCCGATCGCTTAGTTCAGGGATTTTTTGTCTTAACTCACCAAATCGTTGAGGACCGTTCTCCAACAAGACATCAATGATCAAACCGTTCCATTTTTTCCCTAAAATCGCAAATGCTTTCTCGAATTTAGGACATAATGAAAACTCGGTTGTTTTTACTTGCTCCATCTTCCTCACCTCGTGAACTGAGTATAGCATACAACTTACAATTTGTAAGTAGGTTTGCTTTCATTAATTCATTTTTTCAACAATCTCTTCTTTGTCCATATCAATAATAATTCTGGCAGACAATAATACGAGCAACACCTGCTTGACATCCTTATTAGTTGCTTGAGCTAATGCTTTTCGATATAAATTCAATTGGCCTCTATATCGCAAGATAATTTTTTTGATTTCTGCACTATTGTCAATGTCTTGAACAAAATCAGTTTTATAATCATAAAGAATACAGTTGTCCTCTTGTTCAAGATAGCCATCGATCATTCCATGAATCAATAAATCATCTTGGGTCTCCTTCGGATAATCTTTGATGAGTTCTTCCGCTTTCAACAACATTGAAAATGGTTGTTCACGAACAACTTTGTCCGGATTTTCTAATAATTGTTGACCTAAACTCGTTTGGTAGAATGAAAGAATTTCATCACTACTGATTTGTTTTGCCACATTATCTTGAATGATATTCGTTTCAACTAATTCATTGATCAATTGAACAATACTGTCTTTCGTCGGTTCTTCATTTAAATCCAAAAGCTGCAATAAATAGTGTGTTGCAGTACCAATTTCTGCTGCAGATGGTTTTCTAATCGTTTCAATAAATCTAGGTTTACCTAACTCGCCTTCACTCATTCGATGAACAATCATAGGTGTTGGCTGCATTGTATTTTTTTCGTCTACTTCAATTTTAGCGATTTCTTTATTATCTGGGTCCTCGAATACTCGTTTAATTTCAGATACTGATTGGTAATTCGTCGTTTTGGTTGACAATTGATATGGATAGTCATAATTTAATCGGCGAAGACCTTTTTCTATAATGTTTGAATCACTTTTTTCAATACATTCTCGTTTTTCAGAACTTGTCTCAACAAATTGGAGTGTGGCAAACTGTTCTTGGATGTCTTTTTCAGTCATAAACCCAATAGTAAAACCAGCAGAATGGTTGGTGATTCCAGCAATTTTCTCCACAACGAACTCCGTTTGAAATTCAGCCATTTTTTGATGGCGAATCAAACTCATCCCGACCCAGTTCATCAAGCTACTTTTTCCCTGTAAACGATTTTCACTAGGCAAGACTTTCGTCTGAACATCTCCCACTTTTAACCATTCTTTAAAAGCCGCTTCTTTGTTATTATATGATCCTACTAAATAAAGTTTTTGCTCTGCTCTGGTCAAAGCTACATATAATTTTCGCATTTCTTCTGATAGTAATTTTTTTAGTTTTGCCTGTTTGATTGCTAGAAATGGTAAAGTTTCATAAAGCATTCGATCTGTTTGGTCAAGATAACGTATTCCCACACCTAAACGATCATCGAAAATATAGCGTTCATTCAAGTCTCCAAGATTAAACTCTTTAGTCATATCTAGAATAAATACTACTGGAAATTCCAACCCTTTACTCGCGTGAATGGTCATCACTCGAACTGCATTTTCTTCGCTCAAAATCACAGGTTCAGCTAAGTCTTTATCTTTTTCCTGCATTTTTTCAATAAAACGAACAAATTGAAACAATCCTCGGAAGCTTGTTTGTTCATAACTGGCTGCTCGATCAACTAACGCGAATAAATTTGCCTGTCTTTGTTTACCAGCCGGCATGCCACCAACATAATCCAAATACGCAGTATCTTGATAAATTTGCCAAATCAATGTTGACAATTGGTTCCGTCTAGCAATTTCTCGCCATTGTTCTAACCAGTCAGCAAATTTCGTTGTTTTTCCTTTTAATATCTGTTGCTCTTTTTCAACAGCTTCGTTTTGATTAAATGTCAAAAACGCTTCGTAATACGAACTTTTTTTAGCTGCCAAACGGATCATCACTAACTCGTTTTCTTTCAACCCAACAATGGGCGAACGTAAAACGGCTGCTAACGGTATATCTTGATACGGATTATCAATAATTTGCAAGAGTGCGACCATTGTCTGAACTTCTGTCGCTTGGAAATAATTTTGCGCATCATTCACTTGAATAGGGATTCCAGCTAGTTTGAATATTTCTAAAATCGTTAAATTGTTTTTCTTCGTTGGTGTCAACAACACTATATCTTTATAGGTCAGTGGTCGATTTTCTTTGGTCGATTTATCATAGATCAAAAATTTCTTGTCGATCAACTCTCTGATTTTCAGCGCTGTCATATGCAGTTCGCCTTCAGTTTTGTCTTCTAAAATCAATTGAGTATCATCTAGTTTAAGTGTGTCTTCCAACTGCACCGATTTCTTTTCATAAATCAATAGTTCTGTATCATAATTTTCAGCTTCAGCAAATTGGTCAAAGCCATGTACAAGTTTTGCTGCCTCATCGTATGCAATTTGACCCACCCGTTCATCCATCAACTGTTCAAACACTAAGTTGGTAAAATCTAAAACATTTTTCCTAGAACGGAAATTCTCAGCTAAAACAATCCGTTTTCCATCCTTATTTTGCCCATATTGGTTATATTTTTCAATAAATAGTGTTGGATCAGCTAAACGGAAAGAGTAAATTGATTGCTTCACATCACCAACCATAAACAGGTTGCCTTCCTCAGCAGTTGGTCGCCTTAACCAATAAAGAATCGTTTCTTGTAATCGATTGATATCTTGGTATTCATCGACTAATACTTCGTCGAATTTCTCTCGATAATACTTAGATGCTTCTGTCGCAAGCCATGTGCCTGCTTCTTTTTTTGCTAAGATTGCCAATGTAAAATGTTCTAAATCATTGAAATCAACGAGACCTTTTCTTAATTTCTGTTTGCTGTATGTCTCTATAAATGCTTTTCCTACTTTAGCCATTTCTTGCACAAGCGGCTGTGATTGTTCTAAAATTTCCTTCATTTGTTCTGGAGACAACGTAAAGAGATTACTTAAAATGTCGTTGATAGCTTTTTTATTTTGCTCGCGCAAGTTTTTCGCCTGGGCTGCTATTTCTTTCAACTCTTCATCACGCACTGTAGGATAACGGGCAAAGGTAATTGTTTTTGAAATGTCAAATCCTGACTCTAGATCATTATCTGCTAATTGACTAGTAAAGGTTTCAACGAACTCTTTTTCATTTCTAGCGAGAATAGCGATTTTTTCTAACTTTTCTTCGCCTTCCGACATACGAATCATCTCTTCATAACGATCTACACAACGCAATAGACTTTCCATAACTTGCGGTTTTAAATACTTTTGGAATAACGCTGAATCACCTAAACTTCCAACAACTTGATAACTATCTGCTAGATGAATCAGCCATTCGTCTGGATCTGGATTAGCACGTGCAAACTCGTATAGTGAAAAGATCAATTTCGTCAAACCCTCATCACTACGATCATTAGAAAAATTACTCGTCAGCTGATAAAAAGTTTCTTCGTTTTCAGCATAGAATTTTTCTCTAAGTTCATCCCACACATCCTCTTTTAACAGTAACATTTCGGTCTCATCCGTCAACAATCGAAAGACAGGATCCATTTCGATCAAATAGTAAAAGCGTCGAATCACAGTTAAACAAAAAGCATGCAATGTACTGATATTCGCAGTCGGAAGTAAGGTCAATTGTCTCATAAAATGTTGTTTTCTATCTTGCTCACTTTCGTTTGTTATTGCCTTTTGTAAAGCGACTTGAATTCGCTCTTTCATTTCTTTTGCTGCCGCTTCCGTATACGTTACAATCAACATTCGATCAATATCAACGCCACTTTTGAGTTTTTCGATTACTCTACGAACAAGGACCGTTGTTTTTCCAGAACCAGCAGAAGCAGAGACTAAAATATTTTCATCTCCATCAAAAACAGCTTGCCATTGGTTATCGGTAAATTGTTCATTTTCTGGACGTAATGGAATAACTTTACTCATCACTCGCTCCTCCTTCCTGCTCGTCTTCAATCAACCGATCCATCACTTCTTTTTTAGATAAGGTCTCAATTCGATTATAATTGTTTTCCTTTAACATAACATCAAAATTACACACACTTCTAAATGGGCAAAAACGACATGCGATGCGTTCTTTTCCTTGATAGGCTGGATTTAAATCGATTTCACCACTTGTCACCTTGTTACCAGCCTCAATAAATTTACTACGGTTGTGAGTCAATAATACTTCCAATTCAGGTTCTGTTACAAATTTATCTTCTTGACGACGCCCAGGTTTGATCAATTCCTTGGCTGATTCCTCAATTGGGAAAATCAATGAACTTTGTTTGGCTTGCAAACTTCTATCTAGATTCTCAAGCAAGACTGGGTCATTCAATAACAAGCCATCAAATTGGAATTTCTTTAACAGCTGCTGCTCTTTTTTATCTTCGGTTTCATATGGAAGAATGGGATTGTGAACATGCAGATAGAATGATCCGGCTGCTTTAGCTGATTGACCAACCAAACTCACAGCATCCATCAAAGCAACATCTAAGTAAGTTAGCATCTGCATCGCTAAGCCATAATAAGCTTCTGTAATATTAAATTTCTTATGACTAGATTTATAATCAACGACTCCTAAGTATAGAGAATCTGGTGTCACTAACTGATCTAAACGATCTATTTTCCCCCGAACACTGATATTACCGCCATTTTTCAATGGTAATTCTAGACCTCTAATTCCTTTTTGGCTTGCAATTTGTCCAAATAGAACTTCCGTTTGAATCGTCGTCATCCCACTACGTTCACTTTGACGTTTTAATGCCCAACTCACTTTTTTGATTGTTTGGCCAAGTTGATAACGGATATAATTCATTCGACTAGATGTATCAAGAATCGAAAATTTAATCTCACCAAATACAGTATTCAAGATTTGTTCTGTAAACTCATTCACTTCTCTATCTGTCAGCTCAGATAATTGCTTGTTCTGCATAATCAATAATTTAAAGAACTGATCTAACGCTTCATGGAAAAAGTCTCCAGTTGCAGCTGGCGATAAACCAAAAACATCTCTTTCTTTTAATCCTAATCCAAAACGTGAAAAATATTGATACTGACAACGATAGAAACTCTCCATTCTAGAGACTGAAGTATAAATAGTCTTAGTATATAACTCATCTGCCAACTGTTCCTCTAGATTTTCTGGTAAATTTTGATGTCCAAGACTTTCAAAAACGTGGGTTGCCAGTGCTGCTTGTGACTGTTTCATTAATTCACGTTCTAATACAAGCCAGAAAGACAACATTCCTTCTTGCGTTTCCTTCTTTTGTCGTTTTAGATTGGTTAAATCACTGATTAATGTTCGGTATGTCCCGATATGTTCAAGACTGACTTGTTCATTATCTAAAATTGTGAGTCCATTTCTTTGTTGCATCCGAATCCCTAAGTCATTTTGAATATTGATTAAATAAGGTGATACTTTTACGTCTTTAGCGGTATCTTTCACAGTAGGATAAGAAAAATACAAACGATTCGTCGCCGACGTAAACATGATATACGCGTTAAAGGGTTCCTTGGCTATGCTTTTTCTCGTATCATTCAATAAAAATTGCCCATCGTCTAAATGTCCATTGACGTATTCTCTCTCCTCATCAGATAATAAGGTCTTATTATCAAATTTTTGCGGCAATACTTGATCCGTCAAACCAATAGCAAAAACAATTTTAGCTTGTCCTGGTCGAGCAAGATCCATTGATCGAACTTGTACCTGATCAATTGCAGTCGGAACTTTATTATAGCGTAGACCTTCTAAACCACTAGAAAAAATTTCTTCAAAAAGCGTTAAATCAAAGGAATCATTTCCGTAAATTGTCACATACTCATCTAGTAACGTCATTAATGCTTCCCACGTTTGTTCATGATTACGAGCGTCTTCCAATTGACCTTTCTCGATTGCTTGATTGCGCCACATCATTAATTGTTTTTCGACCCCATTATTCACTAAAAAACGATAAAAATAGTCTGCTGCTTCGATTCCTGTTTTCGTTTCTTGAATTTGTTCAAAAAACGTTGGGACAGTTTGTTGGATCATATTTCGTACAGCATTCGAATCTTTTTCAATTAATTCAGTATCATCCTGCTGCTCTGTTTCGAAATCATAACGGATAAAGTGCCAATCCTTCTTTTTCACCCAATGATATCCTTCATATCCATAGGCTAAAACAACATTCTCAGCTACATCTATTTTACGACGCCATTCATTTCGCTGTATTTGCCAGTCTTCAACTGAGGTTTGATCCTCAATTGGAAAAAATAATTCTGTTCTTAAAAAACGCAATACATCACGGTAACGATAATGGTACGCATGTATCGCAAACAAAGACTGAATGAATTCAACTAGAGGATGCTGTTCCATTGCCATATCACGATCCAAATAAACGGGAATCTCATGCATCGAAAATAACGGTTCGATCAGTGTTTCGTAACTATCCAGTTCTCTTGTTAACAGCTGAATATCTTTATACCGATAATGTTCTTCCACAACTAATCTTCTAATTTCTTTTGCAATGTGATTGAGTTCTTCCTTGGGATTTTCTGCACACCAAAATTGCACATGGTCATCCGTGATTCCTCGTTTGCCTTTTTTCGGATGACTTTCTTGAGCCTCGATCCAATACTTTTCAAGAGTCTGTATACTACCGTTTGCAATCAATTTCTTCTTTTTTTCCACGTAATCCGGCAATATCGCTACATTGGCGTTTCTAGCTATTTGATACAATTTTTGATAGGTCGTCCCTGTCTCATAAAATAAGTTCATTGGCGATGGTAACTCATTCGGATATTTTTTATCCAACACTAAAGAAACTTTAACCTCGCCTCCGCGACGCATCAATGTTTCAATCAATTTCAATTCCCTTGCGGAAAAATTATGGTACCCATTGATTACGAATAAAACATTGTGTAAGTCTTTTGTTTCTAGATATTCTGTCAAATAATTAATAATTTCTGCTGATTTGATTCCGTATTGAGTCATTGTTTCTTCAAATTTTGAAAATACTAATTTAATATCTTGAATCTTTAATTGTAAATCCTGTTCTTTACTATCTGAATTTGTTCCCGATAATTGACCAAATAACTCATCTAAATCAATATTGCCTTCTTTCATTTCCTGATACAAGTCAAATAACTGCTGAATAAATCCTGATTTATTGACTTCCCCACGAAAGACTTTTAGTGATTCTTCATTTTCTGATAAGATCTTTCTGAAGACCATTGCGGCTCCTGCTTCAGAAAGGATTTCAGAGCCATAATATTGTGTATGCTGTAAAAAGTACCATGCCAATCGATAAAAACTAAATACTTGAAAGCGCATCGTTGCAATCGAATCACTATGATTCTCTTGGATTTCTTTTATTCGTTTAAGTGCATTGATCTCTTGCTCAAATTTCATGTGGTTCGGTACTAAATAAAAAACTTCATGTGACCCTTCATCAGATAACCACTGGACAGACGCTTGTAAAAGTGCTTCTTCTAAATCCATCTCAGCAGTTCCACGGATAAATTGTAGACTCATTTTTTTCACATCCTTTATAAATGTTTCCTCTTCTTAGTTTATCATAATTCCAGTGTGGATATCATTTTTACTATTAAAAAAAAAAGCCTCTTACTTAAAAGAGAACTTTCTTATATTGTCATTGAATGGTTATTTCATTAAATCGTTCCAAATCGATCAAGGGGCCACAAAACAAATTTCACATCCCCTAATATTTTATCCTTATTGATAAAACCGATCATGCGTCCGTCTTTGGAATTCCGACGATTATCACCCATTACAAAATATTCACCTTCTGGAACTTTCTTCTCACCAGTAACTTCCGACAGCGTAAAATCAAGAGTCAATGGTAATCCGTCTTTGACTTCTCCCTTGAATTCATCAAGGTAAGGTTCTTTCACTTCTTTATCGTTGATATACAACACATCATTCTTATACTCGATCGTGTCACCCGGCAAACCAATCACACGCTTGATGTAATTCTTATCAGGTTCATCTGGTGCTGGAAATGTTACAATATCGAAGCGTTTAATTTCCGTATTTTTTAAAGCAATTACTCTTTCACCATCTGCTAAAGTCGGATCCATCGAATGCCCTTTGACAACAACTGGCGTGAACACAAATTGTCTTAATAAAAATAGTAAAGCTGCTAAACCAACAAAAAATAATATTGTATGTAATAACTCTTTAGACTTCAAATTCATTCCTCCAAAAAACTTGCTTTCTACATTTTACCACAAACAATCCAATACCTACAGAATTCTTGTCTTTTTAAATAAATTTTTAAGTCATTGCTGGATTCTTTCTGTCTAACTGCTCCGTTTTAAACATTTTCTCTATTTGTTTTTTCCTATTCTACTACTATTCTGCTTCATTTTAATTATGAATATATAAGAAAATAGATGACTGTACGCGCAACATTTGATAAACTGAAGTGGAATAGGAAAGATAAAGGAGGTTTACCATCATGTTTATTTCATTTGGCATGTTTATTGGTTTAATTATAATAACAATTATAATGATTGCGTTGATTATTTATTTAACATTCACTGGTGGTAATCACAAATCACACCATGACAATACTCAAAAAGCAGTAGAAGCAGCGAAAGAACGGTTAGCACAGAATAATCTTACTGCCTCACAACTAGCAATCGATTCAACTCAAAACGAATCTGCTTATCCTAACGATTTTACACAAGAAACTGAAAATCATTATTATCAAGAATCAACTTATGAAGAAACAATCGAGGACGACTACTCCTTGCATGTTCTGCCCTATCCAAAAGATGATAATTTTAAATGAATGTAACATTAAAAAACGCCAACAAGGAAGTTAAAATCCTGTTGACGCTTTTTTATTCATTTATATTACAGACGTGCATTCAATTCTTTCGCTAAATCTTCAAATCCTGGTTTACCAAGTAGGGCAAACATATTCTTTTTATACGCCTCCACACCTTCTTGGTCAAATGGATTTACACCATTTAAGTAACCTGAAATTCCTACGGCAATTTCAAAGAAGTACATAACATAACCTAAAGAATAAGCATCCATTGCTGGAATTTTAACAATCATATTTGGCACTCCACCATCTGTATGAGCCAATAATGTTCCTTCAAATGCTTTTGTATTCACAAAATCAATTTCTTTCCCTTGTAAATAGCCTAATCCATCTAAATCTTCAGCAAGCTCAGGGATAGAAACAACATGACGTGGCGTATCTACCTTAACAACCGTTTCAAATAAGTTACGCATTCCATCTTGAACGTATTGACCCATTGAATGCAAATCAGTAGAGAAATCGGCTGCTGCAGGGAAAATTCCTTTTTGATCTTTTCCTTCTGATTCACCAAATAATTGTTTCCACCACTCTGAAAAATAGTGCATTCCTGGTTCGTAGTTAATCAACATTTCAGTCGTTTTACCTTTACGATATAAGATATTTCTTAATGCAGCATATTGATACGCTTGATTTTTGCTTAATTCAGTAGTTGTGGCATACTCTTTACGAGCATCATTAGCACCTGTCATCAAAGCATCAATATCGCCACCGCTAACGGCAATCGGTAATAACCCAACTGGTGTTAGAACAGTGAAACGTCCGCCAACATCATCAGGAATCACAAATGTTTCCCAACCTTCAGCATCTGCCTCAACTTTAACAGCACCTTTAGCACGGTCAGTTGTTGCATAGATGCGCTTATTCGCTTCATCTTTACCATATTTTTTGATCAATAATTCTTTAAATACTCTAAAGGCAATTGCTGGTTCTGTTGTTGTACCTGATTTAGAGATCACATTTACTGAGAAGTCACGATCACCAATAACATTGATTAAATCAGCTAAGTATGTTGAGCTGATGCTATTTCCAGCAAAGAAAACTTGTGGAGCTTTTCTCTCATCTGCTGGCAATAAATTATTGAATGAATGATGTAAAAATTCAATTGCTGCTCTTGCACCTAAGTAAGAACCGCCAATTCCGATTACAACTAAAACCTCAGAATCAGATTGAATTTTTTCAGCCGCTTTTTTGATACGGGCAAATTCGTCTTTATCATAATTTTCTGGTAAATCGATCCAACCAGTAAAATCACTACCTGCTCCAGTTCCTTCTCGTAATGCTTTGTCTACTGCAGTCACTTGTGTCTGCATGTATTCCAATTCATGATCAGCAACAAATGGTGTCAAATTGGAATAATCAAATTGAATGTGTGACATTCCTTCTCCTCCTTGAAATTAAACTTAATACACTAACTACTTTACGTTCTTTTTCTGCTTTTTTCAAGCAAATTATGACTGTCTGTACCACTTTTATTTTAAATCAGCTAAAAAGACTCGTTTACACCTCAAAAACAAAACATTTTGTTGGATTACCTAACCGTTCATGTGGCAAAAACCAGAAAAAAATGAAGAATGAATAGGATTAAAATCATCACTATCATTCTCCATTCTCTCGTTATTTGGACTAGACCAAACCTTGGCTTAGCATAGCTCGTGCGACTTTTTCAAATCCTGCAACATTCGCCCCTAAGACGAAATTATTTGCAGCATCATATTTGTTCGCCGTATCTCGACAAGTTTCATAAATATTTTTCATAATATCATCTAGCATACCATCTACTTTTTCAAACGACCATGATAGACGTTCTGAGTTTTGACTCATTTCTAAGGCAGATACGGCAACGCCACCAGCATTTGCTGCTTTACCAGGACAATACAATACCCCAGCTTTTTCAAGTACTGCTACGGCATCTAACGTACAAGGCATATTAGCACCTTCAGCTACAATCTTTCCGCCATTTTTTACTAATAATTCAGCTTGCTTTTCGCTGATTTCATTTTGAGTGGCACAAGGTAAAGCGATATCGTAAGCTACTTCGAAGTCCCATACAGATTGACCATCGTAATACGTAGCATCAGAATGTGTCTCGACATATTTAGAAATACGTTCACGATTTTTCTCTTTTAGTTCCTTAACCAATTCAACATCAATACCGTTTGGATCGTAAATAAAACCGTTTGAATCTGAGCAAGTTAGAACAGTTGCACCTAATTCTTTCGCTTTTTCCATTGCATAGATTGAAACGTTACCGCTCCCTGAAACGACGACTTTTTTCCCTTCAAATGAGTCATTTGAATCATTCAATAAATGTTTTACGAAATAGACACAGCCATAACCAGTAGCTTCCGTTCTAGCTTGACTTCCCCAGTAACCTAAAGGTTTTCCTGTTAGGACACCTGCATCATAATTTCTTAGGCGTTTATACATGCCAAATAAGTAACCGATCTCTCTTGCACCAACTCCAATATCTCCTGCGGGTACATCTGTACTTGGTCCAATATGTTTTTGTAATTCTGTCATGAAACTTTGACAAAAACGCATGACTTCAGCATCTGATTTTCCTTTAGGATCGAAATCACTTCCGCCTTTGCCTCCACCGATTGGTAAACCCGTCAAACTATTTTTAAAAATTTGTTCAAACGCTAAAAATTTCATCACACTTAAATTCACGCTAGGGTGAAAACGTAGGCCGCCTTTATATGGACCAATCGCAGAATTATACTGCACACGATAACCACGATTGACTTGCCAGTTTCCTTTGTCATCTTGCCATGGAACTCTAAACTGTAAAATTCTTTCTGGCTCAATCAAAACTCCTAAAATATTGGCTTCAATGAATGCTGGATTTTCTTTCAAAAATACTTCAACCGTTGGTAAAAATTCGTCGACAGCTTGCAAGTATTCCACTTGCCCTCGATCATTTTCATGAATCTTTTTTTGAATCTCTTCCACGTACTGTTTTGCTTCCATCTAATCACCCTCTCATTGTTATAATCCTATTTTAACCTAAATTCAGAAAATTTCCACAACTTTTTACTGTAAATTGAAAAAAACTTAGAAAATTTTTCCAAAATTGTGTTAAACTACCATTGAAATGGAGGAGAATTTATGAAATTATTTGATGTTATTGTCGTTGGAGCTGGCACTAGCGGTATGATGGCAGCTATTGCTGCTGCTAAATCTGGCAGTAATACATTATTGATAGAAAAAAATAAACGGGTTGGAAAAAAACTCTTATTAACTGGAGGCGGTCGTTGCAATGTCACAAACAATCGTCCAGCGGAAGAGATCATTGCTCATATTCCTGGAAATGGCAAATTTTTATATAGTGCTTTTTCGCAATTTACTAATTATGATATCATGGAGTTCTTCGAATCAAACGGAACTCATTTAAAAGAAGAAGACCACGGTCGGATGTTTCCAGTCACGGATCGCTCAAAAACAATTGTTGAAACGTTGTTTAATCAATTGGAACAATTGGGTGTTACGATTTATACGGAGGCGAAAGTTGAGAAAATTCTTTATAAAGATAAACAAGTGATTGGTGTCGCTTTGGAACATGAAAAATTGTATGCTCCTTGTGTTATTCTAACTACTGGCGGACGAACATATCCTTCTACCGGGTCTACTGGCGATGGTTATAAACTTGCAAAAAGAGTTGGACATACGATCAGTCCTTTATATGCAACGGAATCTCCTATCATTTCTAGCGAACCTTTTATTCAAGAAAAAACGTTGCAAGGTCTTTCTTTACAGGATGTTTCGCTTTCCGTTTTAAACAATCAAGGAAAAGTAGTCATTGAACATCAAATGGATCTTTTGTTTACGCATTTTGGTATTTCTGGCCCTGCTGCCTTAAGATGTTCCAGCTTTGTTAATCAAGAATTGACAAAAAATAATCAACAACCTGTCACACTTCGCCTAGATATATTTCCTCAAAAAAGTACACAAGAACTACGTGCTGAAATCACAAAAAGACTTTTAGAGCAAACAGCAAAATCATTAAAAAACGCTTTGAAAAACGTAGCTCCTGAACGACTACTTGATTTCGTCTTAAACGAGCTCGACCTTTCAAACGTCCAAGCGAAACAAGTCTCGGAAAAACAACTAGATCAACTTGTCCAACGCTTAAAGTCTTTTGATATAAAAGCAGATAAAACATTACCGATCGAAAAGTCTTTTGTAACTGGCGGGGGCGTATCTTTAAAAGAAATCCAACCAAAAACAATGGAAAGTAAACTACTTAATGGTTTATTTTTTGCAGGGGAGCTTTTAGATATTAATGGCTATACAGGGGGGTATAATGTTACTGCGGCCTTCGTAACTGGACATGTTGCTGGAACGCATGCTGCAACAATTGCCGAGTATACATATTTACCACCTTTAGATCAAGAATAAACTAGTTTTTATTCAGTAGAACTCTAGATTTTCCGGAGTTCTTTTCTTTTCGCCTTAATAGGACTTTAGCAGGATAAAACTATCACTATAAATCAGTCTTTTGTTGGATTCTTTTTTATTCGATTTATGTGAAAATAGTTTTAAGAGGTGATCATAATGAAAATTAAGTTAAAAAGACAAACGACATGGGGATGCGTGCGCCACTTTTCCGTCTATAAAAATGGTGTGTATCAAGGAAAATTATTCAATAATATTTCAATTGAACTAAATGTTACTGTTGGTGACATTCTAGAATTTCGAGAAGGACTTTTTCGCTTCTCCCAAAAAGTCAACATTACTCCAGACACCGAAGAAGTGACTATTACAACTACAAATCAGATTCAGCAATTATTTTCTCTATTCATTATCTTATTTTTAGCAATTTCTTTAGCTAGCCTTTCGATTGATTCATTAAACATTTTTCTGATGACGGAAGTCTCTGCTTTTGTCGTATTAAATCAATTATTTCGTTACCGTTCCTATCAATTTAACGTTGAGACCCATAATCCAATACGATCGTTTTTTAAAGAAGGCACAACAACGAAAACAATCTAACCTTTTTATTCAATGACTGATAAAAAGCCTGATTTTGCCAATCATCGACAAAATCAGGCTTTTTAAGTTTTAATTGCTTTTCATTAATTCAGTAACATAAGCCACTGTATCAGGTTGTTCTACTTCAATTTTAGAAATAGCTGCTGAAAAGTTTGGTAAATGATCTTTATGCGCAATCAACAATTCATCTAGTAACGTTTTTGCCATCGCTCCACCTGGAACAAGCGGATTGATTGTGAAGGCATGTAACGCAGCACCGTAGTCTCCATCCATTGCCGCACGAATCACAGTTTCCTCCATTCCTTTCATCACTTGGATAATTCCACGCGCCGCTGGTGGAAATGCCCCCCAATTGTATGGCTCATGTCCGTGGGCAGTGACAGGACCTGAAACTTCAACGACACAATCATAAGGTAAATCTGTAATTGTGCCATTATTTTCAGTTGAAACGACCATATCTGTGCGTTTATCATTATGAATCGATGCGATCAATTCACATGCTGCATCACTGTAATGAGTCCCGCCTCGTTCTTCTAATTCTTTTGGCTTGTAATCCAGATTTGGATCTTTGTAAAGTTCAAATAAACGTGCTTCCGTTTCTTTTACTACTTGTGCTCTTGTTTCGCCTTTTTCAAACTCTTCAATCGAATGTTTTAGCATTTCATCTTCAATATAATAATACCGATGATAGCCACATGGTAACATCCCTAAATCTTTGATTTGTTCATAATGGAACGGTGCGTTGTGGATATTTTTCAAATGACTTTCAGAATCTTCTTGTGGTCCATAAATCAAGTCGATCAATTCTTGTGTTCGTTCAGTTCCTTGTTTATCCCAAACACGGTGCCAATGGAAATGATTGATTCCAGCAAATTTGAAGAATAGATCATCTTCTGGAATACCTAGTTTTTCAGCAGCTTGTTTTCTGTGGCCAATCGGTACATTACATAACCCTGCTGTTTTCTTCCACCCGCCATGTTTAATGGCAGCTTCCGTTACCATTCCTGCTGGATTCGTAAAATTAACAAGCCACGCATCTGGACAAAGTTCTTTCATGTCTTCGATAATCGCAAGGATTACTGGAATCGTGCGAAATGCCTTAAACATACCACCTGCGCCATTTGTTTCTTGGCCTAGCACACCATGTGATAAAGGAATACGTTCATCTTTAATACGAGCGTCAAGTAATCCTACACGGAATTGAGTCGATACAAAATCAGCATCTTTTAACGCTGCACGACGATCTAATGTTAAATGAACTTCCCAATCTAATCCCGCTGCTTTGACCATGCGTTTTGCCATAGCCCCAACCGTTTCTAATTTTTCTTTTCCTGCTTCAATATCAACTAACCAAATTTCTTTGATTGGCAATTCATCTTTTCTTTTAATATATCCCTCGATCAATTCTGGTGTATAACTTGACCCTCCACCAATTGTTGCGATTTTCAATGCATCTCTTGTCATGTGTTTCCCTCCTGATTTTTTGTTCAGAAAATGTTCTGACATCGTTTACATTTTTATCATAATATGTGGGAATGTTCCCATGTCAAGCTCTTTTTTCAACTATTTTATGTTATACTAAAAAGTGAAGAATATTTTTTCTATTTAATTAGCGAGGTGTCAACATGACTACAATTATTGATGTAGCAAAAAAAGCACAAGTCTCAAAATCCACTGTTTCTAGAGTTATTTCTGGGAATGGTTATGTTGGTCAAGAAAGTCGAAAAAAAGTTTTAGATGCAATGGAAGCGCTATCCTACTCTCCTAACTTGATTGCTCGAAATCTTCAAAGTGGTGAAACAAAGACGATTGGTTTTCTTGCACATGGATTTATAGATCCTTTGGGTATTTTTCTTGAAAGTTTTATTTCTATTGCCAAATCCTATAATTACTATGTCACACTTTATTTTACCGATGGAGATCAAAAGAAAGAGATTGATGCCCTGAATCAAATGAAATACAAACAGCTCGATGGTGTATTTATTTTAACTAGGTCAAATAAATGGGAAGTAATCGAACCTTACAGTCTTTATGGTCCGATTGCTACTTGGCATCGAATTGATTCTGAACGCGTCTATTCTTCTTATATCGATCATTATTCAGGATACTTACGTTCGCTAGATTACCTTTATCAGCGTGGATACCGTTCGATTGGTCATGTTTTAGGGAATTCTGTGAATCTAAATACTAAGGCACGTATAAGAGCCATTGATGATTTCCACAAGGAAAAAAATATTTCAATCAACGAGGAATGGATCTTTCGTGATGATGATAGAGTGGACAATGGACGTCATATTGCCCAATTATGGCATGAAATGAAAACTAAAACAGATGCCATGGCGTTTTACACCGATTCAGTTGCAGCAGGTTTTATTTCTGAACTTCAATCTTTAGGCTATTCTATTCCCGATGATGTAGCTGTCATTGGCTTTGATAATAGCGAGATCAGTCGGTTGATGCATATTACAACAGTTGATTATTCAATCAAACTGCAAGCAGAAAATTCATTTATTTATATTCATAACCAGCTCAACAAAGAAACTATTCCAGAACAAGAAATGAGCGTTCGCTTAATCGAAAGGGAAACCGTTCCAATACGAAAACATGAAGAGGCAGAGACATAACTCTATGAGTCCTATCTCTGCCTCAAGGAATTCAAATAAATAAGGAGAGCTGAAGCAATTACTGCGCTTTGATTCGATCACATCAAATTCTAAGCGTTAAACACTTCTGTCCTAATTTCTTTTAATACCTATTTAACTATTTTTTTGCGTTCATTTTTCAGAATTGAAATCGATTGTTTCAATGATTTCAAAACACCACCTTCGCTATAAACTAAAACGTTTGATTTATACAATTTAGCTGAAAACATCGTCAATAATAGACCGAACACAATCAAGATCCCTACAGAAATCAGCGCCCCTGCAGTAGTGACGGTTTCGCTAGCTAAACGAATCGGCATAATAAAAGATGAAATCAACGGAATGTAAGAAGATACTTTGATCACAATATTTTGTGGATCACTTGTTCCTAATGTAATCCCAATGAAATAGCCAATCATAGCAATGTAAATGATCGGTTGAACTGCTTTTGCCGTGTCTTCTGGTTTTGATACCAATGATCCACATAATGCTGCTAAGACTGAATAGACCAATACTCCTAACACAAAAAATGCTAAAGTGAAGAATAAAAAACTACCAAAAATAGTCGTGGAAGAAAGACCTTCTAGAAATCCTTTTACGATATCCATGTCTTTCAATTGTGTATACCCAATCCCGATTGCCGCTGCGTAAATCACAATTTGAGTAAGTGCAACCAAAATGACCCCAGTCAATTTTCCATAAAAATGCGTTTGGGCTTTCGTACTGGATAAAATAACTTCCATGATCCGGGTTCCTTTTTCAGAAGCAATTTCCTGAGCAATAATGGATGCATACGTGATAATAATCACCCAAAGAACAATCGTTATCACAAATGACATTGCTGATTGAATCGCTGTATTATCTTGTCCCGTTATCATTTTTCCATTATCGTCAAAGCGAACTTTAGTCTTCTCAAAATTCGCCGGTTGACTTAAACTTGCTAATTGTTCTGTGGTTAAATTAAGTTTACTTGCATTGAATGAAGATTGAAGACCGTTAAGCATTTGCCCCATCATCAATTCTGTCGTTGTTCCTAAAGAAGATTCTGCATATAATTCTCCATGAATCTGTTCTGATTTAGTTTCTAAAACAAGAAAAGCTTCAAGATTTTTCTCTTTTAATTGTTTCTCAGCTTCTTTTTGCGATTTCATTACTTTAAATGTATAATCATCTGTTTTTGACTGTGCTAATTGTTCTGCTAATGCTTGATTATCAGAAACAAGACCCACTTTCGTCTCCTCAGAAAAACCACCCGCCAAAGAACCAGCAATATAAATAATTCCCATGACAATAAAGGGTACAAGGATCATAATAATAAAGGAAAGAGATTTAACATTCTTTTTATATACATCTCTCGCTATAATCCAAAATTTACTCATTTGGTTCACCTGCTTTCATCTTGAATATTTCTTCTAAGGTAGGTGGTTGCTGATTGAACATCGGAATATAGCCGAACTGTGTAGCACGAGCAAAAATTTCTTGCCCTGCGTCTGGATCATTTAAGGTTACTTCAACAACATCTCCGCGTTTTACTGCAGACTGAACCCCGTCGATTGCTAAAACATCTTCAGGACTCAATGGCGATTCTAAGAAGACTTTCGTGCGGCCGAAACTTTCACGAATTTCATGAACTTTACCATTAAGAACCATTTTCCCACTTCTTAGCATAACAAGATGATCACAGATTTTTTCAACATTATCCATATTATGGCTGGAGAAAATCACACAGGACCCCTTCTCTTTTAATGCAATGATCCCATCTTTTAATAGCTCAGCATTCACTGGGTCTAGTCCACTAAAGGGTTCATCTAGAATCACTAATTTTGGTTCATGGATCAATGTGGCAATCAGTTGAACTTTTTGTTGATTTCCTTTTGAAAGTGATTTTACTTTATCCGTTTTTTTCCCTTTGACTTTGAACTTCTCCATCCATTCATCAATTTTCGGTTCAATTTCTTTTTTCGTTTTCCCTCTTAATTCAGCAAAGTAAATCAATTGCTCCTGAATAGAGACTTTTGGATACAAACCACGTTCTTCTGGTAAGTAACCAATATCGTTATAGTCTTTACCACTTAGCTGATGACCATTCCAAAGGACAACCCCACTATCTTGTGTCAAAAAGTCTAAAATCAAACGGAAAGTTGTCGTCTTCCCAGCACCGTTTTGACCAATTAGTCCCAGTATTTTTCCATCTGGAATTTCAAAAGACATGTTGTCAACAGCTGTATAATTTCCAAATGTTTTAACCAAATTCTTTACTTCTAACATTATCCATCCTCCTATTTTCAAATTAAAATCTATTTTTATTCAAAAGTACAGTTTCTATTTTATTCGTCAACATATTCTTTGACCTTTTAACAGATTGTACCATGTGCCCCAATTAGTTTAAAAAAAGGTCTTTAATAAAAGACTGAACAGCATTCCTACAATAGCACCTAAAATTGCTAAGACTATGGAATCTCTCAGAACTTTTTGTCGTTTGGCAAAACGTTCTGGATGATGATAATATTTTGTACGATCCCTATAAATAATCAATGAAAAGACAATTGTTACCGTTACTCCTAGCGGTAATACGGTGAGCATCGTCCCTAAAGATAGTAAAATACCTCTGACAAATACATTCCCTAAAATATCATTTTGAGATTCTTTTGTTAAGAACACAAGCATAAGGAAACAAATACCGATCGGTAAATAGATAAGCTCACACAGGAATAACCATAGCCATTCTTTCTTCATACGAATCCAGTAACTGTCAGAATCTGAATAGATTGTCGGTGTCTCTCATTCAGCTTTAAAAATAATAATATTTATCTTTATAATTGCCTATATTTTTCCAACCAGCTTCTTTATAGATTACCAAATATTCAGATAATTCTTCAGATGATCCCTCAAAGAAATCGACTGAAAAATCCTTTTTTTCCGGATTTCCCTTTTCGAATACAAGAAAACCAGCTTGATTCATTTTTTCAAAGTGCCAGCCATCTTCTGCTTGTCTCTTTAAAAGTTGCATTTCTTTTTCTGGATAAAAAGTAATTCACTTTGAAAAAATGTATTTCTTCCCCTGAATTATGATCCTTTTTTTCTCCTTTTTTCAGCTAATAGACGGTTTCCAGCTTGATAGAGAAGTTTCCTGCGCTCAATATCTAACTCTAAAATTGCGAGCCCTTTATCCGTAATTAAATACGTTTTCTTCCGTTCGTTACTTTCTTCTAGCGTGATCAACTCGCTCTTTTGTAACTTTTTTAAAATAGTGTACATACTCGCTGGACCAATGTCGACTTGGCCATTTGTTACTACATTTACTTCTTTCATGATAGCGTATCCATGTTGCGGTTCTAGTAATGCTAACAGAATCAAATAAGTGGAATCCGTCAGTGTATCTTCCATGGTATCTTACTCCTTTATATCGTCAGATGATATATCACCTAACGATAGAGTATCGTGAATTTCTTCATATGTCAAACGTTTTTAAATGGGCTAAACCACTTTTTCTGTAATTATCGATTAAAATAAAAAACTAAACTCATAAAAATGAATTTAGCTTTTTTTAGTTAATCAGCCATCATACGTTCTCACCAGAATCAGTTTCATCCTGATGCAAGTGATCGTAGACATTTTTAGCAACATTCTTCGGCAAACCAGATGCATTTAGTTCTTCAATCGAAGCGGCCGTGATATTTTTTAAGGACTTAAATTGTTTGAGCAACTCTTTTTTCCTTTTTGGACCCAATCCTTCTATATTATCCAAGCGAGAAGCAAAGCTGTTTTTACTTCTTAATTGTCGA
This sequence comes from Enterococcus plantarum, assembly GCF_001730295.1. GTDB lineage: Bacteria > Bacillota > Bacilli > Lactobacillales > Enterococcaceae > Enterococcus_L > Enterococcus_L plantarum. The sequence continues at coordinate 161,559 of NZ_MIKA01000001.1, read as the reverse complement.
TGGAAGGTAATAGCAAAGCGATGGACTTCATCTTGAATACGCTGTAATAAAAAGAACTCTTGCGAATTTCTTTCTAGAGGAACAACAGCCAAATTCGGTCCAAAAAGTAGTTCGCTCGTTTTGTGCTTATCATTTTTCGCCAATCCTGCAATCGGAATGTCCAAGCCTAATTGATTATCTAATACTTCTTTCGCTGCATCAATCTGCCCTTTTCCTCCATCGATTACAATCAGATCTGGAAATGGGAGGTTCTCTTTCAAAACTCTTGAATAGCGACGATAAATCACTTCACGCATTGAGGCATAATCATCTGGACCTTTCACCGTTTTTATTTTGTATTTACGGTATTCCTTCTTATCTGGTCGACCATCAATAAAAACAACCATCGCCGAAACTGGATCCGTCCCCATAATATTCGAGTTATCAAATGCTTCAATTCTGATAGGTGTCGGGATATTCATCGCGTTTCCTAACTTTTCGACTGCCCCAATTGTTCGTTCTTGTTTCCGTACAATCAAATCAAATTTTTCCTGTAAAGCGACCGTCGCATTTTTGCCCGCTAACTTAACTAATTTCTTCTTCTCCCCGCGTTGAGGTTGTAGTACTTTGGTTGAAAGCATCGCCTCTACACTCGCAATATCAATGTTATCTGGAATCAAGACTTCTCTAGGAATAAAGTGTTCATTTTCTTGATAGAACTGCCCGATAAAGGTTAAAAAATCTTCTTCTTCTTCATTGTAAAAAGGAAAAATTGAAACATCTCTCTCAATCAACTTACCTTGACGGATAAAGAACACCTGAACACACATCCAGCCCTTGTCAACTGAATACCCGAAGACATCACGATCGACCAAATCTGCATTCGTCATTTTTTGACGTGTCATGACTGTTTCAATCGCTTTGATTTGATCACGATATTCTGCTGCCTTTTCAAATTCCATATTTTCAGCAGCTTCATTCATTTTTCGTTGTATTTCTTCTTGAATAACTGGGTGTCCTCCGTTTAAAAAACTTTTGATTTCTGAAACCATTTCTGTATAAGTTGATTTAGGAATATCAAAAACACAAGGAGCTAAACACTGGCCCATGTGGTAATAAAGGCAAACTTCTTTGGGTAACACTCGGCATTTTCTTAATGGAAAAAGACGATCCAGCAATCGTTTCGTCTCATTTGCTGCACCAACATCTGGATATGGCCCAAAATAAAGAGCTTTGTCCTTTGAAACTTTTCTAGTAATCAACAAACGAGGATAATCTTCGTTTGTAATTTTAATAAAAGGATAGCTTTTATCGTCTTTCAACATGATATTGTACTTAGGATCATTTTTGTGGATCAAATTGATTTCAAGTAATAATGCTTCAATATTTGATTCAGTCACTATATATTCAAAATCTTCTATCTCGCTGACAAGCCGTTCTGTTTTTGTATCATGGCTACCGCTGAAATAAGAACGAACACGATTTTTTAACACTTTTGCTTTACCAACGTAAATGATTGTTCCATTTTTGTCTTTCATCAAGTAACAACCTGGTTGGTCAGGAAGCAATGCTAATTTGTTTTTGATTCTATCGTTCATAATACTTCCTTTCTTCTTCCTTGATACATTATATTATACCATTATCTTTATAGTAAGACATAAAAAATAGGATGAAGAAGTTCCCCATCCTACGTTTGATTCTACAGGTATTTTTCAATCATTGCACGTAACTGTTCTTTCGAATGAACACCTACTGCTTTTTCTACAACTTCACCGTCTTTTTTCAACAATAATGTTGGAATACTCATGATTCCAAATGAAGCGGGCGTTTCTGGATTTTCATCGACATCCATCTTCGCAATTTTCACTTCACTTTCATCATATTCTTCACTTAATTGCTCTAAAATCGGCGATTGCATACGACAAGGTCCGCACCATGTTGCCCAAAAATCGATTAAAACAAGACCGCTATCTGTTTCAGTTGAAAATTCTTTATCTGTAATTACTTGTGTCATATTATAGCCCTCCTACGTATTAAAGCTGAACAGGATTGTCTAACCTTGAAAGAAGAAGAAGAAGAAAAATTGATTGAGATCCCTTTAACTTCACTCTATTCTTATCTCCGTTCCAAAAAGTAGCCTGCAAAGCTAGTTGATGATTTATAAAGTAATTATAGCACTCGTCTGTTCATTCGACTAGTTTTCTGCTTACTAAAGGTAAGCAGATTAGTTGAATTTTACGATTGTTGCGCCATTACCACCTTGGTTACCTGGTGCGAATTCATAACTACTCACACTACGATGGTTTTTCAAGTAATCCGTAATGCCTGTCCGTAAAGCGCCAGTTCCCTTACCATGTACAATCGTCACTTGAGGATAGCCCGCTAAAATCGCTGCATCTAAGTATTGATCGACTTCAGCCAACGCTTCTTCATACCGTTTTCCTCGTAAATCTAATTGGTTTGCCACATGACTACTTTCACTAGAACGAACTGCCGTCACTCTTTGCCTCGGTTCTTTTTCTGGGGCGACGGGTGTCATATCACTTTCGGCAACTGACATCTTTAATATGCCCAATTGAACTTGCCATTCATTATCGCTTGATTTACGAATCAACGTTCCACGTTGTCCATAAGTATTGACGATTACTTCATCACCTATTTTTAGTTTCTTTTGTTCTTTAGCTTTTTTTAGCACTTTATTTTTTTCTAGTTTTGCCTCTTCATGGTGAAGACTCGAAAGCTTAGATTTAGCATCGATTAATTGATGTTCTTTGATGCCACCTTGATTGCCACTGCTTAACTGCATTTTACGAATATCTGAAATAATACCAGCAGCTTCTTCCTCTGCTTGTGACACAAGTTCATTGGCTTTTTGGCGGGCTTTTGTCATTTCTTTTTCTCGCTCATCGAAAAAGTAACTATAGGCTTCTTTCAACTCATGATGCAAACGCTCTGCTTCCTCTACATAATGACGAACTTCTAAATATTCCGTCTCAGCCATTTTACGACGATTTTCCAAATCAGCAATCATTTCATTAAGATCTTGGCTTTCACCGTCCATAATGTGTTTTGCCTCATCTATAATAGCTGTATCCAAACCAAGTCGTTTTGAAATTTCAAACGCATTACTACGTCCTGGAACGCCTATCAATAAGCGGTACGTTGGACTCAAGGTGTCTACGTCAAATTCCATACTAGCGTTAATCGTGCCTGTACGATTATATCCATAAACTTTTAATTCAGGATAATGGGTCGTTGCCATTACATAAGCACTTTTACTACCTAATGCATCTAAAATCGAAATCGCCAGAGCTGCACCTTCTTGCGGATCGGTTCCTGCACCTAACTCATCGAATAGGACTAAACTATGATTGTCTACTTTTTTCAAGACATCAACAATATTTGTCATGTGAGAAGAAAACGTACTTAAACTTTGTTCGATTGATTGTTCATCTCCGATATCAGCGAAAACTTCATCAAAAATACCCATTTGACTTTCTTCACCCGCAGGAATTGGTAAGCCAGATTGCCCCATCAGTTGAAGCAAACCAAGTGTTTTAAGGGTAATCGTCTTACCACCTGTATTTGGTCCTGTGATCACAACTGCCTGATATTCTTTTCCAATCGTGATATCGTTTGGAACAGCTTTTTCTTGATCTAATAACGGATGTCTGGCTTGCTTAAAGTAAATGTGGTTTTCTTCACTGATTTTTGGAACAACTGCATTTAGTTGTTTCCCGAATCGAGCTTTGGCATTTACAAAATCTAATTTACCAATAACGTATGCATTGTGCATGATATCATTTCGATGCGGTACTAGCTCGGCAGACAACTCAGATAAAATCCGCTCGATTTCGTTACGTTCTGCAATTTGATGTTGACGTAAACGATTGTTCAACTCAACGATTTGTTTCGGCTCTACAAACAATGTCTGACCTGAAGAACTTTGATCGTGAACAACTCCGCCAAACACACTCTTGTATTCTTGTTTAACTGGAATTACGTAACGTTCATTTCTCATCGTGACGATCGCATCACTTAAATATTTGGCATTTTTCCCTCTAACGATTCCATCTAATTGTTCGCGAATCGTCTGTTCTGTTCTACGAATATTATGCCGAATGATTTTCAATTCTGGTGAGGCTTCATCGGTTACTCGCCCCTCATCATCAATTGACTCTTTCAATCGTCGACTCAGTTCAGGTAAAACGACTAATTGATCGTTCCAAGCATAAAGTCTCAGTAGTTCGATCTCACTATCTTGTAAATCATCAAAGAAACGTATCATTTCAGAAGTTGTAGACAAGACACGTCCAATATGCGCCAATTCGATACCATTTAAATCAGCACCAATTTCAATTCGCTTCATATGCGGACGAATATTCTCTAACTTCGGAATTGGAATACCACCACGCAATCGCTGGACTTTCAAGCCATCTTCTGTTTCTCTTAACCAAGCCTGAATACTGGTCTCCTCATTTACTGGTACTAAATGTTCAACCTCTTCCAAGCCTTGAGCTGTAACAACAAATTGGGAAATTAGCTGTTTGACCTTATCAAAGCCTAACGTTGTTAAAATTCGTGTATTCATTTTTTCACCTTCTGTTCTTGTAATGATTCTTAATGTTTTTTCTTATTTAATCATCTGCTCAATCCATAAATGGTAGATTTGTTTAGAAAAAATAGGGGTATCTTTTATGATAAAACTTGCTAATCCGCTGTTTTTAAATTGATTTTGGACTGAATCGACTGGCAACATCGATACAGTACTTAAAACTAAAAATACTCCGATATAAACGACGATCAAACTTATTAATCCTCCAGCTAGCCAATTTGCTTGTTTTAAGACTGGTACAAATACCAATCCATGCGCAAAAATCGCCAAAAATCGGACAACTAACCAACCTGCTGCTAAAATAAGCAAAAATGCTACCGCTCCGTAAAATGCTTGATCTAAATCAAGCGTAAGCTTTTGATTAAAGAAGACCAATTTAGTATCAGGTGTTGGTGATGGATACGGGATGAACAATTCTAGATGGGAAGCAAAACTTTTATAGTACGTTTTAGCTATAAAATAAGAACAAAAATAGCCAAATGTATATAACACTTGTAAAATCAATCCACGTCTAGCTCCTGTATAAAATCCAATGGCAAAAAGTAATAAAATAAGTAGTGTTAACATCCTGTCATCCTCTCAGATTATTGGTCTTGGGTGCTTTTACTTTGAATCTGTTGTTTTCGATTTTCATTTAAGATTTGCTGAGCTTCCATATGATTGTGTATTTCTACATCTTCTTGTCCATTTTTTTTCAGAACGACTCTTGCTTCTTCTTCTATTGCTTCGATGCGTTTGATTCGATTTTCTAGTTCAGCCAGTCTGATTGTACGTTTTTTTAGTTCTGCTACTTCTTGTTCTAAGTTAAGCACTTTTTCCTGTTTTTTTAACTGATCAGAAATGGCATTGATCGCTAATAAAACAGAGGCTTGTTCATCGTTTGTTTGTGGTGAGATATGTTTGATTTCAGCTAGTTGTTCATTGACTAATTTCGTTACTAAATCCATATGTTGTTTGCTTTCTTGTCCGATGATCGTATAGGTATGATCGGCAATCACAGCTTTATATCTAGTTTTTTCTTTGACCATGATAGTGTTCCCTCCTGTAGTGATCCATTACATGCTATTGTACCATGAAAGTTATTATTGTGCGTTCTCAAATAAACCCTTTCTTATTATATGCTACTAAATCAAAAAATTAAAGGTCTAGTGTTATTATTACAGCTTTTATTAGATTTTCACTTAAAAATACCTTTTTTAATACAAGTTATAAATTTTTCCAAAGAATCCCTAAACTAAATTATAAAAAACGAAATGAGGGTGGGACATGACTCTACGAGTCACATTCCACCCCCTAAAGAATTCAGATCAACGGTTGCTGTAGAAGCAAGCAGTACGCTTTGCATCTAGCACATCAAATTCAAAGAACTAAAGCACTAAGATAATTAAGTACTTCTTTCCCAACCTCACTACAGATTGTATAAAACTATTAAATAACACTTTCGACTAAATGTGCCATCGAGTCAAAAGGATATACAATATTTATCTATAAAATAAAATGGTTTTATTAACTCTTACCAGTGCCACTCGCTATTTTTCTGGATCTAGCGCATCATTTACATCCTTATTCCATTTCTTTTTGTTCCACGTTGTAATTGCTTTTAGCGAATTACTCGTATTTTGTGGATCTGGATAATAGTATTCAGCCGTAATATTTCGGCGATGCTGATCAATCGGTATGTCAAGTACAATCGACTTTTCAGCAGTTGATAGTTCCTGTAAACCAGATGTCTTATCAAATGATCGATAGGTATCACCATCGATTTTCACGACAATTTTTGTCACATTTCTATAATAAGCGGTTAAACGTTTATTGATTACAGATAGTCTCACATACGCTTTCCCATCTTCGATGATCGATTCAGTTTCATTTTCGCTTCCTTTTTTAGGCATTGGACTTGTCATCGTTGCTTCGTCTGTCAACGTTTTTTGATTCTCCAAAATAAAGTCGCCTGGTATAAATGGCTCTTCATTTGGTGATTTCCCTTGCGCTTTTACAGTTAAACTAAACTCTGGTGAGCCTTCTGGAACATCCGTCACTTTAGTGGAAAAATTGAATGTAAGTACATCATCCTTGGTTAAAGTGTCAACATTGACGGACAATATCCTTGATGCCTGATCATACTGCCCAATAATTGGTTTCCCATTTTTTTCAAAAAAGAAGGTAAAACTACTTGATGAATCATCAAGATCAGCGGGAATCTCGGTAGTGAAGAGAACATTTCTAATCACTTTTTTTGATTCGGATGGATGATTGTTCGCACTTCTTATTTCGCCTGAATACGTCAATAAACTACCGATTCTAGTGATATCAACTTCTTTATTCGTTACAGGATCTTTTTCTTTCGTACTAGCTTCGACCTTCAAGTTTTCTAACGATAACTCTTCTGGCATTATATCTTCAACAGACATTAGTTTAGCGGGCTTAAATCGGTCATCTTGTTTGCCTGACTTAACTGCATCATGATAGCCTTTATAATGCCCATAACTGCTACTTGACGGCATACTATTGCCACCAATGCCATTAGGATCTTTACTATACGTATTTAATTGCTCTTTATCCTTTAAATCATCAAGAACGTTGCTATCTTTCGCGAAAATTTCGATTGTTTCATTGGATGCTAGATATCTCGGTAAATTGATTGTCCAATTCACTTTAGAATCCGTGATACTTTTCCCTTCACTCGTTACTTCTGTCAATGTACTCTCTAAAAATTGATTGTTTACTTTCGCAAAAATGTACATTTTTTCTGTTAATTGATTATCATGTCGTTTATCATATAAATCGATCGTGCCTTTGATTTGTTTGCTTGCATTTGTGAGGGTATCTGACTTTCCGGAAATTGAATCTTTTTCTATTGTTAATTCCATTGGCGGTGTGACATCTACTGTTGTGACTGGTTTAACAAGAAGCGATGGAACTTCTAAACTGTCTCGATTTCTTCCACGAGTAGCACCGATAATTTCTACTTTATCACCAGTTTTAATAAAATCAGCTAACTCAACGACGACTATTCCACCTCGTGGTTTTTGCTCATCCCATTGCTGAACACCTGGAAGATTTTTTGCACCTTTGTATCCTTTTGTCAGAACTTCTTTTTCCATGAGTACAGTATTGCCTCTTGTAATTTTAACTTTCACTAGAACTTCCTTTTCCCAAGCATCTCGAATTTCTTCTCCATAACCGACTTTTACGCTAACATGCCCATAGATTTTTTTATCAGCATTCGTTGGAATTCTCAGCTCATCTACGATTGGGGCAGAACTATTACCACTCATACGAGCATAATGGTTAGCTCCTTTATACGTACTTTGATTGAATTCATCTACATAATCGGTACTTACGATTGTTTCGAAATTCCGTCCTTTTAATGTATACGAAATCGGTGCCCAATAAGCATCTGGATCTTGATCTAAATCAAGGCCATTTTTGATTTCCCAAACAGAAAGATAAGATTTTTTCACTTTAAAAGTGCCATTATTAGAGCCATTTGAGAATACTTGTCCCCCATTTTTACGGTTGTTTCTTATGTCATAAAAACTCGGTTGATCTAATTCAAAATCGGCTTGACCTGCTGATTGAATCACCCCACTATTTTGAGAATAGGTGTGTCCTTCTGCTCGAAACACAGTATCTTTCCCTACTAAAAACCTAAGACTACCACTTTGCGTCCATAGCGCTGGGCCTAGAGATGCATTGATGTATACTTCACTTTCCTTTCCTTCAAGAGAAAAGATCGACGTCTTCCCAGAGCCATCTATTGGAAATTGAATCCCTTGTTTGCCTCCTGTATCTGAACCATTTACCGGTCCACCATTATCAGATTTATCTGCCTGATTATTGATTTGAAGATAGCCACCGCTTTTTACAAAAAACTGATTGTTTTGTCCATACAAGCGAATACCGGATGCTGATCCATTCTTTTTGGTTATCGATACTTTCCCTTTATTAGTGAGAAGAAATGTTTGCCCTCCAACCAATCGGAAACGAAGGACCGCACCGATATTATTACTTTCCCCCTCTGAGGTTAAATTTAACTCGGAACCTTTTCCATCAACATAAAAATTACCGTTTGTCACTTGATTGATCATTGCTGGCTGCGCTCTTTTTTTATTATTATTTAGACCTAAACTATGAATATTTACCTTTGCACCGCTGGTTACTTTTGTCGCTGATTTAGTTGCTTCAGAGCTATTATTAGATGAACCACATATAGAAATAGTCGCACCGTAATAATCTATTAACGCTCCGTTAGATGTTGCATTAAGGACGGTCCCCTCATCTCTCGCTTCAAAATGAACTTTATTTACGTACCCTTGGCTATTGGCATAAATGGCTTGACCTTCTCTACTATGCAATGCGAGCTTCGAGCCTTTTTCTATGACAAAAACTGTGTTGATTCTATTTCCCGGATGCATCCTAATTACGGATACTCTCCCTTGAATACGGATGTCAGCCTGTTCCGTTATCAAAATTTCCTTAGCATTTACAACATTGTTGCCTGTCGTACCAGAATTCCAATTCGTTTGACCTTTCATCACTAAATAGGACCTGGAGGCATCAATAAAAGTTCCAGCATTACTCGCATAAGTATTTTGAATATTTTCTGTTAAAATCGTCCAACCATCTTGCGTGCTACGGATCAGCCCACTGTTGTTTTTGCTATCGACATTCATATTTTTTACAACAAAGAAACGTTTAGCTGATCCTAATTGAAATGACCGATTATTTCCTGTGCCTGTAGTAAAAGTGAACCCCTTGCCATCAATCATTAACGAACGATTGACTTCTGGTAATGCAGTTGTTCCTGAAATATTTGCACCAAATTCAATATGGTCGGTGGAGTTATCTTTGATTGCGGCAATCAATTGCTGATAAGTCGTCACGATTCTTTTAGTGGATGACGGAGTATAGTTTTGAATTTGTAGGACAGAAGGTGAACTAAACATCTCATAACTGTTAGTTGAAGTAATCGAACCTGTCGTTGCATACATTTTGGGTTGGACAATCAACGAAGATGTTTCAGTTTTTTCTTTAGGAGAGGTGTAATTTATGTTCATTGTTTTAATTTTTCGCTTATGTCGGTAAATTTCAATTTTGTCTTTACTGTCTCGAACAATCGGCAAAGGTATTTTTAGCGTTGTTTTTTTGTCTGATTGTTTGATTTTAATCTTTACGCCGTTGTTTCCTGATGGTTGTGCTGTTACCATTTCTAGACTATCACTTTTTACTGCTTCTAAGGTTTCTGGAGTGATCAGTTGATTGTTTTTTGATTTTATCGTTATCGTTTCTTCTTTGGGATTCGTTATTGATAGTTCAATAATTATTCCAATTTTTTCCTTCATCTCTGGATGAATGTATTCTTCTATATTCAAACTGTACTTATTTTTTCCAAAATCATGAAAGAACCAATAAGCTTGATAACTCAAAAATGCCATAGTTAACATAAAAAATAGACTTCCTATCCCTATAGCGATCCTTTTGGATTTCATTTGCTTCATGAATTTCCCCTCCTTTCTTTACTCTTTTGATTCCTCTTTGACATTTAAATAATACATATTAAATAACAAGGTAATATCAAATGTTGCCCCGCTTCCCTCTTCTGAGGAACTTTTATAGCTTAAATCAGTTACTTTAATAAAACGCTGATCATTTTCTAAAGTATAGATAAAATCAACAACTTCTTTTTTCCCTGTGGCACTAAATTCTAAAACAATGTTACTTGAATAAACTTTTTTGGTTTGATCGCTTGGGGAAGAAAAAAGTAAGGTATCTTCTGCTGTGATTTGTTTTAGTGTGATTCTATTTTTTGCCACTTTTTGTTCCAATCCTGTTAGATATTCCTTCATTTGAATTCCCTTGGAAAATCGTGGTAATTCATTCACAATCGCAGAATCGAGTAGATTTTTCTTTCCTTTCAACTCTTTCATAGAGTGTTGTAAAGCCTTTACTTCACTTTTTATTGTTGCGTCTTCTTGTTTGATTTTCCCAATTTCTTCTTGTTTAGGGGCAATTCCCATAGACCAACCTAAAACAATCAGGATGAGAGACAGGAATAAAAATACGATAAACATTACAATATGCTTTTTTGTAAAGATGACTGTCTTCATTTACTCTTTTCCTCCTCTATTGATTGAAGGTAATTTTTCCTTTAGCATTTGTAATTGGATAACTGATTCGAATTTATCACCAGAATCTTCTTCAAATGATGCAGACAAAAGCGTTGCTTGATTAATCCATTCGATTTCACTTAATACTTCAGTTAAAGCACCAATGTTAGATAATTTCGGCCCTTTGATCGTTAAATCAAGTTGAATCAATTCTTGTCCTGCTTCTGTTTTTAACCCTTCTTGAGAACTGACTGCACTGGCTTCATTCCCTGCAGTTTCAAGTAAAGGAATAACAATCTGATACGATTCGATGGTTTGGTTATATTTTATGACCATTTCATCTAAATTTTTTGCTATATCAGCAAATAGCACTTGCTTCCCTTTTAGCTCTGTCAAGTATTGCTGGACTTCTTCAGACTGTTCTTTTTTTAACTTTACAATCTGACCGGTCAATTGTGCCTGCTCCATCTTTTTTGTTTTTACCGATTTTTCTAACATTGTTGCTTCTTGCTGACTCACTAAATACATCATCGCAAGACCTGCAACACCGACGCCAATTAACACAAGAAAGAAGGTAATCAAAAAAAGAGAGGCTTGATTTTTATAAAATTTATCTGGCAATAGATTAATATTCATAAATGTTTACACTCCTTTCATAGCAAGTCCAGCTGCTAATAGGTATTTTGAAGGAATTGCATAACGTTTTTCGGTATTGATTGCAGCCACTGGAATCTCGATTCTCGTTTCCATTGACTTAATAACCTCTTTAAAAAGTAATGGATGCTCTCCTACTAAATAAATCTTGCTGATTTTTTTTCCAACGGCTAAGGTATTGCTATAATAGTAAAGAATATTTTTGGTCACATCCGCTAAATCAGATAAAGCATCCACTTCTTTGTCTTTATGAAATTCTGCTTTGTATTCTCCATTGTCGTCTTCAATATATTTCCAATTGGCTACATTGTATTCTTCGTACTGGCTGTATATTGGAATGTGGTTTTCAAATATTGTAAACGTCGCGACACCACAATCTACCTCAACCACTAACAAGACCTCTGACCATTTGATATTCCGGCTGATTGCACGTGTATAGGCTAGAGAATTCAGATCAACTGCACTAGGAATCCCACTTGCTTGCTGGATGCTATCTCCTAAACTGATCAGTGTCGGCTCAGAGGTTGCGACAAAATAAATTTCTCCATCCACAACCATACGATCGCGCCTCGTTGCTTTTACTTTTTGTTTTGCTGCTTTTTTTTGCACTTTCTTTTTTTGACGTGCTTTTTGTTTTTCAAATACTAATAAATCGAAAGTAGGCTGCTCGAAGGGAACAGAAATTGATTCACCCAATTCCAAAAACAAATATTTTTTTACTTCCTTATCATTCCGCATACCATTTTCTGGAATACTTCTGATCAATAATTCGTGATTACACGCTGAAAAAACCACATGCGGATTTTTGATTGCATGTTCTTTAAATAATTGCTTGATTCCTTCCATTAAAATTTGTTTGTTCGTTAATTTTCCATTTTTAAAAATACTGGATTTTAACCCAATTTCTCCTTTTTTATAAATAACCAACGGATTAGTACTTTTTAAGATCACAAAACGAATCATATTTTTTTTAATATCCAAACCAACAACGGTTTTCAATCCTTTTTTTAAAATGATCGTCTCCTCCATTTCTTTTTTATCTAAATTTTTGAACCAAAGAATAGTAAAAAAGCATCATTAAATTGCCCTGTTGCATAACAATAAACAAGCCAACTGCCAATGGCGATGAAGGGACCGAAAGGAATGTGCTTTCTTAATTTTTTTTTGATAATTAATTCGCCTATACTGTAAACCAATGCCAAAATACTGGCCAAGACTAGCGTAATCATTATATAGATTGGACCTAGAACTATACCTAGCACAGCAAATAATTTTATATCTCCACCAGCCATGCCACCTTTACTTAAAAGAGCTAATAGGAGCAGAACACCAAATCCAACAGCAAAGCCTGCAGGTGCAAACCACCATGGATTTAACTGCTGAACGGCGAAACGCTCAATGATTGCTAAGATACAGAATGGCAGTAAAATCTTATTAGGAATTTTTTGTGCAGTGATATCTGTTACGGTAATAATCAATAATAATGATAATAGCGTCCACGCAACCAAGGTTTCATTAGTCGTTTTTAATAAAAAGGCAGTGGATGTAAACAATATACCGGATAGACACTCAAATCCTATGTACACAAAACCGATTTTCTCATGACAATTGCGGCATTTTCCTTTTAAAAGAATATATGAAAATAGTGGAATCAATTCCCAAAAAGCTAAGGCGTGATTGCAATTTTCGCAATGGGACCGTTTCTTTACGATATCTTCACCTCGAGGGATTCGTTGACCGAGCAATAGAAAAAAAGAACCTAGACAAGTTCCTAAGATGAATATGTATATGTAAAAGAAAAGGTATTCGTATGTGGATGGTGTTGTAAAAAGTTGGACATTCATACAATTCAATTCTCCTTTGAAATATTTAAAAAGTTGAAAAAGCAAACAGTTATAACTATTTACTTTTTCACAAATTGAAATCATCTACAATTAATTATTTATAGAAATCGGTTCTTGTTAATTTGGCAATATCTGCTTCTGATCTGTCAGTAAGAGGTTTATTTGTTTTCTTCCCTGCAATAAATGTATTCTCATCAACAGTAGTTATCAACTTACTATTTTCATCTAAATCGAACTTAATATTTTCTGATTTATCATTACCATTTAAGCCACCAATTTGTGTAATAAATCCGTCCTCTATAAGATTTTTTGCTGTAATATTTGCGTTTGTAGCTCCAATCGCTTTTGCCGGATCTTCTCCATTGGAAGCTTGATACAAATTAGCAGCGGCTATAACGCTTTGTAGGCTACTAATTGCAGCATCCTCTCTATTCTTCTGAATAACACCTGTAATCGCAACCGCTCCGATTCCCGCAATAATCGCCATAATTACTACAACTGCAAGTAACTCTACCAGTGAAAGTCCTCGCTCATCCTTCAACACTTTTTTTAACATATTTGTTTCTCCTCTCTTTGTACAATCCGTATGTACGTTTTTTATGATAAACATAAATAATCACTATTTATGTGTCATCCTTTGATTAGCCCTGTACCGCGTCATACATTGAAAACATCGGCAACAAGATTGCTGAAACAATCAACCCCACGATTACACAAATTACGATGATTGTTATGGGTTCCATGATCAACTTGATTCGCTCACCTAACATCTCTACTTCTTCTTCAAACATGTCACTTAACTTCTTCAACATGCTTTCAAGCGAACCTGTAGACTCGCCTACTATCGTCATCTGAGTCACCAAAGGTGGAATGATTTTATCTTTGCTGAAAACGTCACTTAACGAACCACCTTTTTCAACTTCTGCTTGACATCGATGTATTAGTTGCTTGATATATAAATTGTCTACTGCATCAGCAGACATACCTAAAGCCTTAGATATAGAAACTGAACTTTCTAACAATATTGATAGGGTGCTCAACATCATATTTAAATTGCTTTTTTGGATCAATTCGCCAAAAACTGGCATCCGTAAAGTTAGACTGTGCCATTTAAATTTCAGCTCAGCATTGCGCATCATCAACTTAAACGCAATAACAACTATGGCAATTACAACGAGCAACACCCAGCCTTTTGTTTGTAAAAATCCACTTAAACCAATCGTAATTTTTGTGATTGCTGGTAACTCTGCATCTAAACTTTCAAATACGGTTACGAACATAGGAACAATACTTACAATCAAGAAAATACCTACACAAAGTGATAAAACTAACATGATGATTGGATAAATCATTGCCGTGATCACACCACCACGTGCTTTAGCTTTTTTCTCGTAATACGTACTCATTCTCAACAATGTGGCATCTAACGTTCCAGACATTTCTGCTGCTCGCACGATGCTTATCAACATTGACGGAAAAGCATTAGGATGCTTGCTATAGCAAGTAGACAATGCATCTCCACCTTGAATTTCTTCACAAATTTCCGTCAATATTTTTTTAAAATTTTTATTCTGCTCTTGTTCTGCTAACATTTCACAAGCGGAGGTAATTGATATTCCACAATCGATCAACGTTGAAAACTTTTGTAGATATTCAGCAAGCAATTTGACACTGACTTTGTTGAACAACTGAATCTCTTTTGTGGCAAATGTTTCTTCTTGTTCAATCAGCAGTGTAGAACGTAATCCTCTTTTTTTGAGCGATTGCCCCGCTTCGTGCAAACTATCTGCCCGTAAACGGCCTTTTTTTATATTGCCTTGTATTGTTTGAGCTTCATAAGAATAGATTGCCATGGCTACTCCTCCTCGCCAAGTAGCGCTTCTGCCGCTTCAATATCCACTTTTCCAGAAGACATAAGCTGTTGAAGGCAACTTTCCATGGTATACATGCCATCACTCTTCCCAGTTTGAAGCATATTGCCGATTTGATGCGTTTTATTTCCTCGAATCAAATTTGCAATGGATTTATTGTTTACCAACATTTCGGTTGCAGCGACTCGTCCATTATTGCCACGATTAGGCAATAACCGCTGAGCTAAAATCCCTACTAATGCCCCCGCTAGCTGAGTCCGAACTTGAGACTGCTGTTCAGGAGAGAAAACATCTACGATTCGCTCAATCGTTGCAGCAGCACTGGTTGTATGAAGTGTTCCTAAGACTAAGTGGCCTGTTTCAGCGGCTGTTAACGCGATTGAAATGGTATCAAAATCACGTAACTCCCCCACTAAAATAATATCTGGGTCTTGACGAAGCGATGCCCGCAAACCATTGGCAAAGGACTCTGTATCTACACCGATTTCCCGTTGGTCGATTACACTCATTTTATGATTGTGAACGTACTCTATTGGATCTTCCAAGGTAATGATATGTGTTTTTTTCGTTCGGTTTAGATAGTCGATCATAGATGCTAATGTTGTTGATTTACCCGATCCAGTAGGACCAGTAACTAAAAATAACCCTTGCTTTTTTTGAATCATCGTTTTTAAAACTGACGGAACACCTAACAATCCTAACTCAGGTATCTTAGTTGCAATAATCCGCAAAGCTATCGAAACGTTCCCTTTTTGTCTAAAGATGTTCACACGAAAACGACTAGCATTTTTAACTTCGTAAGCCAAATCGACTTCTCCATTCGATTTAAATTCAGCCCACTGTTCCCCGTTGCACATCACACGACCATACATAGAAATCGTTTTATTCGTCAATACATCTTCAGTGGTCACTTCTACTAATTCTCCATTCAAACGAAAAACAGGAGATAGACCAACAGTCAAATGAATATCTGAAACTTTTTTACGAACAGATTCTCTCAATAACGCATCAAATTCTTCTTTATATGGTCTTAATTTTGGATTAATTTTCCCAGGACGTTCTTCTTTCCGTCTTGCCGCTTGTTGTGCGAGTATTTCTATTTCTTCTTCATGCATTTTTGTTCTCCTTGATTTACCGATTTATTCATTGGTTGTAGCCTTCAATACTTCTGAAATGGTTGTAAAGCCTCTAACAACTTTGCTTAAGCCATCATCCAGCAATCTTTTCATTCCATTCCTTTTTGCTACAGCGAGCAACTCATTTGCCTCACCATTTCTGGAAATAACCAAACGTGCATCTGGAGTTATAATAAACAATTCCTGAATTGCTATTCGACCTTTAAAGCCAGTCATATTACACTTTTTACAGCCTGTTCCTTTGTAAAGATGGTCGACATACACATTATTTTTATCTAAAAATTCTATTTCTTCCATTGTTGCAGGTTCTTCAATTTTACAGTTAGGACAAATCGTTCGCACTAATCGTTGTGAAAGAACACCTGTTAAAGCATTTGCAACTAAAAATGAATCTACACCCATGTCAATCAACCTGCTGACTGTCGCAATCGAATCATTCGTATGCAATGTACTAAGTACCATATGACCTGTCATTGACGCTCGAATCGCAATTTCAGCTGTCTCCGCATCACGAATTTCTCCTACCATGACAACATTTGGATCTTGACGCAGAATCGAACGTAAACCGGCTGCGAAATCTAACCCAATGTCACTATTCACCAATACCTGATTCACACCGTCTAGCTGATACTCCACTGGGTCTTCTACTGTAATGATATTGACATTCGGCTGATTCAATTCATTCAGTGCCGCATATAAAGTCGATGATTTCCCTGAACCTGTGGGTCCTGTGACAAGAAAAATACCATGAGGTTGTTTTAATAATTCTTTAAGCCCATTTAGTACATCTTTGTCAAAGTTAAATTCATCCAGACCTCTTAATCCTGATGACATATCAATAATCCGAATAACAACTTTTTCTCCGTAAATCGTTGGTAAAACGGAAACCCGTAAATCGACCATTCGGCGCCCATTTTGGATTTGAGCACGTCCATCTTGGGGCAATCTTGTTTCAGTGATATCTAAAGAAGAAATAATTTTTAAACGTGATGTTACAGCCTGTTGAACATTTTTAGGGAGCTGATTTAGTTCAATTAATTCTCCATCTACCCGAATTCTGACATTCAAACTTTTTTTCTGCGGGTCAAAATGGATATCGCTGGCTTTTTTATCTACAGCAGCCTGAATAAGTGAATTGACTAATTTGATAATTGGCGAATCATCTTCTAATAATGTATTCGTTATCGGAGTTTCTCCTAGAACCGTATCATCTGTAGCATCCTGTAACCATTCTTCTAACATCAAATCTTCCGGATACTGTTCTGTGATCATCTGGCTAATGTCAGATGATGAGGCGAAATAAGGTAAAGCTGACATGCCTGTAATCAACCGTAATTCATTGATAACGTCATAAGCCATCGGATTGACCATTGCTACTACCAAACGTCCTTTTCGTTTTTTGACAGGAAACAGCTGATTTTTTTGAGCAAATTTTTTCGGAACTAAATCAAGAACTGCTGTTTCTCTTTCTACTGTAAATAAATCAATGATTCTAATTCCAGTCTGTATACTTTGAAGTTTCATCAGTTGATTTTCATCTACGTAATGCTCATCTAAAAGAATTTTTTCTACTGATCTTGTTGCAGTTATTTGTTCTTTTATTTCCTCTGCTTGTTGTTTCCTCAATAGTCCTTGTTTGACCGCAATTGCTAAAAGACCATTTTCATCTACAGTTCGATTTTTGGGAGATCGGCTAGGTTGTGGTTTTTCTCCTAAAATCGGCCGTATTTTTTTTCTTCTGCGTCCTTTTTTTTCTTCCATCCGTGCCTCTCTCCTTTGATTTGTAAATATCATGATTAATAGCTTACATTGTTGGTATAGTCAAATACTCTCTGTATGATCCAATGAGAATTATTTTCTGGCACTACGCCATGTGCCGGTTTAACGATTGTCACTACACCATTTTTTGCTTCGTTTGGATCGCCTTCTTCAATAGCTACTTCTTTTTCTAATTCTTGTATTAACAGATCGCCGTCTTCTTTTGTAGCGACTTCTATAATCAGTTTGCCATGAATTGTTTCTTTGCCTTTTTTCAATCCTTCTTTGATAAATGTTGTATCAAAAAGCTCCAGCTTAGGAAGAACTTTCATTGACATCACCGTATCTACTTGCGTTTCCAAGTTAAAAGGTTCGACTCCTGTAGTTCCTAATTCCAAATGACTATGGTCTTTTAAGCGAATAGTATTCCAGTATTTTTTATCGTTATAATACGTTGCTTTCATAGCATTTGAACTTCTTCTTTTTATTTTGGGCGCATCAATAAAGCTTACACCATTTTCAACTGTCAGCGAACTTTGTTCCCCCTCTAACTCTAATAAAGATGGTGGTCGTGCTTTTGATGTATACGTACCTTTATCTGCATACGCAAATGTTTCTTCTCCCTGATTTAACAAAGACGCTGAAGTCAACATAAAATTCCCTTTTTTAACTAGAATCTTACGTTTGTCATTTTTTCCAGCAGACAGGGAAATTCCTTCAATGTTAATATTATTTTTCGGAGGCGTTAGGTAAACATTTGAACCTGCAATCACAAAACCACCATCCAAAAACTGTTCCCAGTCCTTATTCATTGGATTATTGACTTTTGCATCACTGGCATATTCACTAAAATTAACCGACGGATTACCTGTTGGCTCTTGTTCTAGCACGACTTCTCCTTTAATCAAGAAAAAACCTTTATCCCTTTTACTTGATCCGGTGTTGTTGACCAATAAATTAGGTGTTTTTATCTCATAGAGGTCGTTATCTACATATAGACCTGCGTTTTTATTCGTTGATTTACTTACATCAATAGTGACGTATATCCCTACATCCGCTTTAATATTAAGATTTTTTATGGCATTTATCTCTTGGTTCGGATTTTCGTCATTACGAAGTGCAATAATATTTTTCGCGGTAATCGATTTTTTTCCGCTCAGCAAGACGCCGTTTTTTAGGAAAAAAGAGCCTGCAACGTTTAAATCTTTGTATATAACTGAATTGGGTCCTTTCCAAAAATTCAAAAAAGTCCCATCTTGAAGATCGACTAAAAAATTATTGGATCGTCCATAACTTGTTTCATAATGACTAAAATATTCTTTATATGGAAATAGTGGTTGATTTGATTGATAACGATAAATGTGATCCATTTTCCGAATCCAAGTATCAGCCGTAATCAGTTCTTCTCCGTCAGCAAGTGAGGGTTGGTAATACACATACCTCCAAGCATCTAATTTTGATGCTACTACTTTTTGTTGACCTTGCGTCCATTGAAACTCGTACACATAGTCTCCTTTAGAGGAGGCTTTTTTTATCTGTCCATTTTTCATCGTTTGCTCAACATTAATCTCTAATGTAAAGGTGGTGTTCGTGTTAATTATTCCATCTTTAGAGTCACTTGCTTCCATTGGTATCCAACCATTAGCACCGCTGTCCTCAGAAATAAATTTATATGGATTGATGATCGAAACAGTTGGTTCGGATACTTTCACGGTAAAAGAAAAATCTTGTTGTTTCCCAATACTCATTTTTTCAATTGGCTGATTTTGCAGCTCGTTCGTTACCTCAGACATTTTATTAGTTAATACTGTTTTATCTAGTCCTAATTGAGTATTTCCAGATAGTTTTGATTCGATCGTTTGTTTTATCTTCATGGAAGCTTCCTGAAAAGCGTATTCTTTCACATCTTTCATTTTTGCTAATTGATCAACTGCACTTATCTGAAGAAAATTATTTCTAGCTCTTAAAAAAATTCCCATCATCACAAGACTTACAATCACGATTGCTCCTAATGCGTAGAGTAAGGCATAACCTGCTTCATCATTTTTCAGTTTTTTACCATCTACCTTCACCCGGAATCTCTCCTTTTGCCTTTAATTCATCACGATAAGTGAATTCTGCTTTTCGACTGTATAAAATCTTTGTACTCTCTTCTTCTTCAATACCGCCTCTTCCAGACAGATTAATTTCACCATTTTTAATATAGTGACCAAAATCAATACTCCCTTTGTAAAAAAGAATCGTAACACTAGTTTGGATTGTAAAAGTATCTCGATAATTTGGTGTCCTAAATTGTGTTTTTAAGGATTCATTTTTATTTTTTTGCTGAAAAATTTTGATTTTATAGTCTTGATTTTTTAATTGATAAAAGCGCGCATTTGAATTTTTCCCGCTATCTTTTGTGGCATCTACTATATCAGTAAGTCCGATTTTATTTTTCCCTTGCTCTGATAAAGCGATTGGTTTTTGATTTGCCGCTTCAGAGTCGAAAACACTAATGATCTGATTCGTCTGCCACGGATTTTCTGAAGAAGTTGTTGCAGGAAATTTTCCCAAATATCCGGCTTTTTCATAAAGACCTTCTATTTTTGATAATTGGTTTATTTGAACGACTATGTCGTTTGCAGTTTGCTGAAACTCGATTTTTTCTCCTTGGATTGAAAATGCTTTACCAATACTACCGATAACCGCTCCAAAAAATAGAATCACGATTGAAAAAATGGCTAAAGTTGCAATCATCTCTATTAATGTTAATCCATCTTCATTTTTCAGAATCTTGCTCATGTTTTCTCCTTCAATTTACTGCTAATAAGTGATTACCCAATTAAATAACGTATCTGTCATTAATCGACCCGTACTTTCATCATAAATTTCTAAGAATACTTCTATACCATCCTTACGAGGATCATACTTTTTCGAAGTATTTTTAAAATGCACTTTACACAATACTAAATAATTATGCTGATTTGCTGTTCCAATGTATCTGCCTAAGTAATTGCTTTCTTCTTTTTCTAACGTTCCTTCTTCTGCATCTTTCCATTTCTTGGGAAGTAACGTTCTTTTATCTGGGTAGCTATATTCAATTTTCCGCTCTTGTTGTTTATTCGTAGTTTCCACTCTTCCGGTCAAATCAACTTTTTGCTCACCGTAAATGGAGATATTTCCACCGTTCGTCTGAATCCCTGAATTATCGAGAATGAGATAATTTCTTCTTACCTTTTGACTAGTTGTCAAATGCTCATTGTTCTTGACACTAAAGACATACTGATTCAAACCAGCTAAGTCTTGTGTTTGCCCGCGATACCCCATCCATTCACGAAGTTCATCACGAATAGCTTGTGCTTCTTTTTTCTTTTCGTTCAATTCAATCATTTGTTGATTTCGAACCAACATTGATGCTAGTAACATAAATGACGTCCCCAATATAACTACCGCTACTAAAACTTCTATCAGGGTCAAACCATCTTCATTCCTTATCATTAAAGCGACCCATCCTTTATAAATAACGTATAAAATTTCAAACAAAATAATAAAATCCTTACAACTACAGAACTATACAACATTTTCAAGATTTTAACAATCCGTAAAATAACTTATTAAGTGATAACGAAATTACACATAAAAATTAAAATTAGCATTATTTTAAAAAATTTGAATATAAAATAAACCAAATAAAAAACGAATTAAAAAACAAACAAAGCTTTCGTATCGCTTCTTAAAATTGTTTTAAAAATGGATAACGTCAAACAAACTATTAGGTAATCAAGATTGAGATCATCAATGATAATTTCTTTTTTTTACAATTTAAAACATTAAATGAATTAAACTGAATTTAAAATCACCAAAAATTTTTTTTGATTTTTTCTGAGCTATTCCTTTAAAATTAAAGAACGATGAGAAAAAAGCAGTTGGAACAAAGCGCTCTTCGCTTTGTTCCAACTGCTAAAAAACAACAGAATCTTACGAGACTCTGTTGTTTTTAATATAAATAGTGCTATTTTCATCTAAAGTTTCAATTAATCCGTTGGACGCACCAATTTTTATAACATATCAAATAACGATAATTGATTCTCATCCGGTAAATCTTTTAACACGCCATTTTCTGTCATGTATTCAATCAAAGTTTTTGAGACTTTCCCTCGACTTGCAAGATCTTCTTTAGATAAGAATGGTTCTGTTCTTGCTTCTACAATTGATTTTGCCACATTCAATCCCAAACTAGGTACCGCTCTGAAAGGTGCGATCAAGGTATCTCCGTCAATCACAAAATTCTCAGCATCTGATTTATATAAATCAATCATACCAAATTTAAAGCCGCGTTCAATCATTTCATTAGCAAGTTCTAAAACCGTTAAAAGATTTTTTTCTTTTGTGGAAGCTTCCAATCCCTTATCTTGAATCTCTTTCATTCTCGCTTTCACTGCTTCTTTGCCTTGCGACATAGCAACCAAATCGAAATCATCTGCACGAACAGAGAAATAAGCACAATAGTATAGAATCGGGAAATACACTTTAAAGTACGCCACACGTAACGCCATCAAAACATAAGCGGCCGCATGGGCTTTTGGGAACATATACTTGATCTTGGAACAAGAATCAATATACCAGTCTGGCACATTGTTTTCTTTCATTGCGGTCAAATACTCTTCTCTTAATTCATCAGGGATTTTATTCCAAAGCCCTTTACGCACCGTCTCCATGATCTTAAAGGCCATACCACTGTCTAGTCCAGCATGAATCAAGTAAACCATGATATCATCACGACAACCAATAACCTCTGCGAGATTCGCTTCTCCTCGGCGAATCAATTCTTCAGCATTTCCTAACCAAACATCAGTCCCGTGAGACAGGCCAGATATTTGGAGTAACTCTGCAAAAGTTGACGGATGCGTCTCTTCTAACATTCCTCGTACGAAACGAGTACCAAACTCAGGTATTCCCAAAGTACCCGTTTTAGAATAAATTTGCTCTGCCGTCACGCCTAATACTTCGGGTCCAGCAAAAATGCGCATCATTTCAGGATCATCCGTCGGAATCGTTTTAGGATCGATTCCTGATAAATCCTGCAGCATCCGAATAACAGTAGGATCATCATGGCCAAGAATATCAAGTTTCAAAATATTATCATGGATTGAATGGAAATCAAAGTGAGTCGTTTTCCATTCAGAATTTTGGTCATCTGCAGGGTATTGGATCGGTGTAAAATCGTAAACATCCATATAATCTGGGATAACGATAATCCCCCCAGGATGTTGTCCAGTCGTCCGTTTAACACCAGTAGAACCTTTTGCTAAGCGATCTACTTCTGCTCCCCTAAAATGAAGATTATGGTCGCGTTCATACCCTTTCACAAATCCATAAGCGGTCTTATCCGCAACCGTACCAATTGTTCCAGCACGATACACATACTCCTCACCGAACAATACTTTCGTGTAGTTGTGCGCTTCTGCTTGATAATCTCCCGAAAAGTTCAAATCGATATCGGGAACTTTATCCCCATGGAACCCTAAGAAGGTTTCAAACGGAATATCATGGCCATCTTTGAATAATCGTTGCCCACAGTTTGGACAGTTTTTCTCTGGCATATCAAACCCTGAACCATATGAGCCGTCTTCAAAAAATTCAGAATGCTTGCAGTTGATACAATGGTAATGTGGAGCTAGAGGATTGACCTCTGTAATCCCAGTCATCGTTGCAACGAAACTTGACCCTACGGATCCACGAGAACCTACTAGGTAACCATCTTCCATACTTTTATGCACTAATTTTTGTGAAATTAAATAGATAACTGAAAACCCATTTCCGATAATACTATCTAATTCTTTTTTTAATCGTTTTTCAACGATATCCGGCAATGGATCACCATAAAGTTCTTTTGCACGAGTGTAACTTAAATTTCTGATTTCATCTTCTGAACCTGGAATCTTTGGGGTATATAAATCATCTTTAACTGGTGTGATTTCTTCGCACATATCAGCGATAGCATTAGTATTTTCTACAACGATTCGATGTGCTGTCTCTTCGCCTAAAAATTGGAAGGCTGTCAACATCTCGTCCGTCGTTCTAAAATGAACAGCTGGTAAACTATGACGATTCAATGGATTAGCCCCGCCCATAGAACCTACTAAAATTTTACGATAAATGCTATCTTCTTCATTCAGATAATGAACGTTTCCAGTTGCTACAACAGGTTTTTCTAATTCATCTCCAATTTTTACTAAGTTCGTTATGATCTCTTCCAAATCTGCTTCACTTTTAACCAATTCCTGTTCAAGAAGTGGTGCGTAAACAGCTTTCGGCATAACCTCTATATAATCATAAAATTTTGCTCGATTTTTCGCCTCTTCTACACCCTTTTGCATCATCGCTTCAAAGATTTCACCATTGGAACATGCGGACCCAATGATCAATCCTTCTCGTAATTTACTTAACTGAGAGCGCGGAATTCGTGGAATTCTGAAAAAATAGTTGATATTAGACATTGAAATCAATTTAAACAGATTTTTTAAACCAGCTTGCGTTGTTGCTAAAATCGTTGCATGAAATGGTCTGGCACGTTTATATGAATCGCCTTCTCCAATATGCATATTCAATTCGTCATGATAATTCATCC
Source organism: Enterococcus plantarum (assembly GCF_001730295.1). GTDB lineage: Bacteria > Bacillota > Bacilli > Lactobacillales > Enterococcaceae > Enterococcus_L > Enterococcus_L plantarum. The sequence goes on along the minus strand of NZ_MIKA01000001.1, from coordinate 136,979 downwards.
CATGATTTTCTTTGGCATCTTTCAAAAAAATCCAGCATAAATGTCCCGTTGATTCGGAATCATAGATCGCTCTATGGTGTTGTTCTAAGTTAACGCCAAACTTCTTAGACAACGTATTCAACCGATGACTCTTGAATGTAGGATGTAAATAACGAGATAACTCCAACGTATCAATAACTGGATTTTTCGCTTCCGGAATATCATATTTTCCATAACTTGTGTTTAAGAATCCCATATCAAATGATGCATTGTGGGCTACAAGAATCGTATCTTTTGAAAATTCTCTAAACAAGCGAAGGACTTCTTCTTCTGATTTTGACCCTCTTACCATCTCATCCGTGATCCCAGTTAAATTGATTGTTGTTTGAGATAATGGATGACCAGGATCAATAAATTGTTCAAACGTGTCGATAATATTCCCTTTGTGCATTTTGACAGCAGCTAATTCAATGATTGTATCGTAGACGGCTGACAATCCAGTCGTTTCAACGTCAAATACGACATAGGTTGCATCGCTTAGTTCAATATGTGCTTCGTTATATGCAATTGGAACACCATCATCAACTACATTGGCTTCCACACCATATAAAATTTTGACTCCCGCTTTCTTCCCAGCACTATGAGCATCTGGAAAACCTTGAGCTCCACCGTGATCGGTAATCGCAATGGCTTTGTGACCCCATTTCCCTGCTTGGGCAACGTAGTCAGCAACATTGTTTGTGGCATCCATTGTACTCATATTGCTGTGTAAATGCAGTTCAACTCGTTTATCGCCTTCTGGTGCATAATCTTTACGAGGCGCATGTTTGACTTCCATCAAATCTTGACAATTCATCACTAAATCTCTCATAAAAGTATCTTCTTGAATACTTCCTCGAACTCGAACCCAACTATGTTTTTGGATTGCATCAAAAATTTGTTCGTCTTTTTCACCATTAGAGAATTTCTTAACGATAAAGGATGAGGTATAATCGGTGATTTTTAAAATCAAAATTTTCCGTTTAGAACGTAACTCTCGAACTTCTACATCAAAGACAAAACCTTCGATTGTCACACGGCGTTCTTCTTCTAAGATATTGCCCATCGGCATGATAGGTTCGTCATTGGGGATATTTCGCCCAAGCCGAATCGGTCCATCAAGGGCTGGCCCTTGTTGCTGCTGTTGTTTTTTCTTTTGTTCATGTTTTACCAATGATTCAGCTGCTTGTTGTTGGAATGCTGCGTCTTGTTCTTGTTTGCGTTCTTCAAATAATGCTAACACACGCTTAGCTTGTTGTTCATCCATCTTAGGTTCAATATGAAACTTTTGAAAACCGTAATGACTAAATAATTCTTCTATTATCGGTAAATATTGTTGTTTCAAATAGGGGATAACTGCATCATTATCAACTGGCAAAATAATTTTTTTATCTTCAATAATAGGAGTTTGCGATTTGATTACACGCTGAACTAATGGCGTATCACATTGACTATTCAACAATGCTAGTTGCCAATAATCCGTCAATTGTTCTTCTGTAAATTCATTTTTATCTGCTGAAATTTTGACAGATACACTTGCAATTTGCTGAAACGCAAGCTCTAATTGTTGCATAAATGATTGATATAGCATAACTGGTAATATTTCAGTGAATCCTAAATGAAATTCCCATAAGCGGCTTTGTTGATGAACCACAACTTTGTCAATTCTTCCTTGTTGAATAAGCGGATGCTGCCGCTCTTGTTCATTTAATTGAATCTGATCAATCAACTTTGCAAATAACTCTTGTGCCTTGTCTGCCACTAATGAACCTCCTTATTTTAAAAGCGAAATGGGCTCGTTTAGGTCTGAATGAAAAATAGCAAAAATTAACGGAGGCGCTTCTTGCCTCTTTTTATTTTTATCTTTTTTCCGAAGACCTAGCCCACGCAGCTAGATAGATAAAAGCGAAATGGGCTGGGTCCTTTCTGTTTAAAAAATCATCGATAGAAAATAACACTGTTTTCTTGCCCACATCTGATCTTTTTACAAAAAAATTAGCCCAAAAACGTACTATAATGAAACCGTCAGTCCTAGCTGACCAACTTGATAAGAAAGAGGCCCTTAGACATTTCTGCCAAGTGCCTCGCCACGATTAAGTATACTATTTTTTCCGTTGAAATTCAATGCAAACAAAACTTATGCGTTCTGATTTACTACCATTCTCCAATTAATCGTATCGAAAAATGTTTACGGAATCTGATTGAAGATTAATCCCGTAAACATTTTTAGCTTTATTCTTTATCTGCGTTCAATAAGATAGATAACGTACTTTCAAGTTCCTCTTTGCGAACCTCAACCATCTCTCCAGTTCGTTTGATTTTCACTTCAACTATACCATCTACTGCTTTCTTACCAACTGTGATACGAATTGGACAACCAATTAAGTCCGCATCAGCAAATTTCACTCCTGCTCGCTCATTACGATCATCAACTAGTACTTCATATCCTGCCGCTGACATTACTTCTTCTACTTCTTGTGCAAGTTTTGTCTGATATTCGTCTTTAATGTTCATTTGAACAACATGCAAATCAAATGGTGAAATGCCTGTCGGCCAGTTAATACCATTTTCATCAATATTTTGTTCAACGATCGCAGATAGTAAACGGCTAACGCCAATTCCGTAACAACCCATGATCACATGTTTTTCTCTACCGTTTTCGTCTAAAACAGTGGCACCCATTGCTTCACTATAACGAGTTCCAAGTTTAAAGATATGACCGATTTCGATTCCTTTAGTAAATTCTAAAACACCATTCCCATCAGGAGAAGGATCTCCTTCTTGTACAAAACGTAAATCTTCATAGCTGATCGGAGTAAAATCACGTCCTGGATTAACATTGCTATAATGGAAACCAGTTTCATTAGCACCTGTGATTGCATTCGCTAAATCTTGGACATGTAAATCAGCAAATAATCTCACTTCTTCAGAAAGCTCTACAGGACCAACAGATCCAAAATCAGCACCTAAATACTTACGTGCGTCTTCTTCTGTTGCTTCTTCTAAAAAGTCAACGCCTAAGAAGTTTTTCAGCTTAACATCATTCACTTCATGATCTCCACGAACTAAAATCAACACAGGTTCTGCATCAGCCATAAATAGGACTGATTTGATGATTCGTTGTGCTTCGACGTTAAAAAATGATGCAACTTGTTCGATTGAGCCAACATTTGGTGTTGCTACTTTTTCTAAGTCTAGCTGAGTTTCGTGTGACTTCTTAGGTGTATACAAGCTTGTTGCCATCTCTAAGTTTGCTGCATAATCACCATCTGTTGAGAAACAAATCGTATCTTCACCGATATCAGAAATGGCCATGAATTCTTTAGAATCTTTTCCACCCATTGCTCCGCCATCGCCAATGATTGCTCTAAAATTCAGCCCACAACGTTCAAAAATAGCTGAATAAGCTTTTTCATAATCACGGTATGATTGATCCAAACTTTCTTCATCAGCATGGAACGAATAGCCATCTTTCATGATAAATTCTCTGCCTCGTAATAACCCGAAACGCGGACGTTTTTCATCACGATATTTTGTTTGAATTTGGTAAAGATTTAATGGCAAACGTTTATATGAGTTCACCTCATCACGAATCAGTTCTGTAAACGTTTCTTCATGTGTTGGACCAAGAATATAATCACGATCATTACGGTCTTTTAAGCGATATAGATTTGGACCATACGTTTCATAACGACCAGATTCTTTCCACAATTCTGCTGGAAGCAATGCAGGCATCAACATTTCAATAGCATCGATCTTGTCGAATTCTTCTCGCATGATTTTTTTTAGTTTCTCAAGTACTCGATTTGCTAGTGGTAAATATGAATATATTCCTGCTGAGACTTGGCGAATATAACCTGCTCTCAATAACATTTGATGACTTAACACTTCAGCATCATTTGGTACCTCACGTAAAGTTGGAATTAGCATTTTTGACTGTTTCATTAGAACTCTCCTTTGTTTAAACGAATTGTTGAATCTCCTCAAGTGATTCGTTCTATAAATCCAATTAATTATTTAAAAGAAAAAACGTTGAATATCGTTCCAAGTAACTAACACCATCAATAACATGATGAAACCAAAGCCTATCAGTGTTAGTATGCCTTCTTTTTCCTGACTTAAAGGTTTTCCTCTAAGCCCTTCAAAAATATTTAAAACGATTTTTCCACCATCTAAAGCAGGAATTGGCAATAAGTTGATGATCCCAAGGTTGACGGATAACATGGCCATCAACCAGATCACAGTGTTTAAACCAGCTTTGGATGCTTCTGCGGACATTTGGAACATCATTACTGGACCACCCAATTTATCTAAACTAAATCCAGTAAATAATGATTTAAGAGCTTTGAATATTTGCATAGAACTACTTAAAGTTGTTTCTACTCCGCCAAGCAGTTTATCTGCTAAGCCCGTTTTCTTCGGCGGTAAGATTCCAATCACACCAATTTCTTGTTTGCCAGATTTTTGACTTTTAGGTATTACATCAACTTCTCTAGTTTTTCCATCAGATTCTACCATTAGGTTCAATTCTTTATCAGGACTATCTTGAATTATTTTTGTGAAATCATTCCAGTCACTAACAGATGTGCCATTGATTGATACAATTTTATCATCTGCTTTTAAGCTAGCTTTTGCGGCTGGACTATCTGGTTGGACACCACCGATTAGATTAGTATTTGTATACGTCACACCACCTTGCATAAAGACATAAACTGTAAACAATACTAACGCGAGAATAAAATTGTTCATCGGTCCAGCGAAATTCGTCAACATCCGTTGCCAAAGTTTTGCGGATTGGAACTGTACATCAATCGGTGCAATTCTAACTTCCGTTCCATCTTGTTCAATGATCGTTGCATCGTGATTCACTTTATACGTAGTCTCTTCTGATTCATCTCCATTGACATAACCTTTGATGAATAGTTCTCTTTCCAAATCAGCCTCTAGCATTTCCATTGGAATACTATTTGTCAATTGAACTTTCTTACTTGTATTGATTTTTACGACTTCTTCCTGTTCATTCAACTCAACAGAAAGAGTCATTCCGGGGGCTAACTCCGTCTCGTCTTCACCCATCCCAGCCATACGAACATAGCCACCGATCGGTAAAATACGAATTGTATAGGTTGTGCCATCTTTACCTTGATGGGCAAAAATCTTCGGACCCATACCAATCGCAAATTCACGTACCAATATTCCTGAACGCTTTGCGAAGAAAAAATGTCCAAATTCATGTACTAAGACAAGAATTCCAAAGACAATAATAAATGTAATGATTGTTTTCATAACAGACCTTCTTCCTTTATCCATCTTTCTACGATAGTTCTTGTTTGTTTATCGATCGCAATCACTTCTTCCAAAGTGACTTCCTTTGTTTCTGTATAATTCCAAATTGCTTTTTGGACAAATTCCTCAATTTGAAGATATGAAATTTTGCCATCAATAAATGCATTTGCCGCAATTTCGTTCGCCGCATTATAGACTGTTGGAAATGCTCCACCTTTTTCCCCAACAATATAAGCAAGTTCTAACATGGGAAAACGCTCAAAATCCATTGGCTTAAAATTTAATTGACTAATCTCAGTTAAATCGAATGCTTTTTCATCTTGAATCGGCAAACGGTTAGGATACGTCAATGCATATTGAATTGGTTCACGCATGTCACTTGGTCCAAGTTGAGCCAAGTATGCACCATCTTTTAAAACAATCATCGAATGAACTATACTTTCTTTATGTAAAACAACTTTTATTTTATCATAATCTGTACCAAATAACCAATGTGCTTCAATAACTTCTAAGCCTTTATTCATCATCGTTGATGAATCTACCGTAATCTTTCTACCCATAGACCAGTTTGGATGGTTCAAAGCCTCTTCCAAAGTAACAGTTTTAAGCTCTTCACGAGTTAAATCTCTAAAGCTACCACCTGATGCTGTGATTACTAACTCTTTTAAATTATCTGATTTTTGTCCATCTAAACATTGAAAAATTGCAGAATGTTCACTGTCGACGGGTAAAATACGCACTTCATTTTTTCTTGCTTCTTCCATGACCCACTGCCCTGCCATAACTAACGTTTCTTTGTTTGCTAAAGCAATATCTTTCTTTGCTTTAATTGCAGCTAATGTAGGATTCAACCCCACACTGCCTGTAACCGCAGTTAATACGACGTCAACTGATTCAAGCGTTGCAGCTTTTATTAGCCCCTCTTCGCCTACTCCAAATTCAATTTCAGGGAAACGAGTAGTAAACTCTTTTTTCATTTGTTCTGTGCCTACACCCACATATTTCGGCTTTAACATTTTAATTAAATCCGCGCCTTTTTCACTATTTGAATGAAAGGTCAACGATTCGATTTGGAATAACTCCGGATACGCTGTAACAACAGCCACTGTGTTCATGCCAATAGAACCTGTAGCACCTAATAATGCAATGTTTTTCATATTAAAAAGAAAAACCCTGAACATTCAGAGTTTTTCACCTTCCCTTCTTGTTTAGAAAATTAAAATAGTCCGAATAAATGCATAATTGGAAAAACAAAAAGTAAGCTGTCGAAACGATCTAATATACCGCCGTGCCCTGGTAAAATAGTGCCGGAATCTTTTACATCATAATGACGTTTGATGGATGATTCAACTAAATCTCCGAATTGTCCGACAATCGAAAAGACAACAGTGATAATTAGCATAGTTGGTAAGTTATAAACAAACAATTCTTTATTTGGTGTCAACAGCAAGAACACTAATGCCACAACGACTGCGCAGAGAATTCCGCCTAATGAGCCTTCAATCGTTTTGTTAGGTGAAACTTCTGGCCATAACTTTCTTTTCCCAAACTGTTTCCCAATAAAATAAGCCCCAATATCCGTTGCCCATACAACAAATAATGCATAAAGCAATACAACAAAACCAGTATGTCTAGCGCTCACAAAGTTTTGGAAGCCGACACCTACATACAAACTTGTGATAACTGGAAAACCAGCTTGAGAGATGGTATACATATTCTTGGAAGCAACTAAACCACCTAATAAAATCATGACTGTTAGGTAAAATAAAATAAAATTATCCGCTTTTTCTGGTAAAAAGAAAAACCAGCGATCTTTTGGCAAAACTAAAAATACTGCACCTAAAGCTGAAAGTACACCTTCAAAACTAGCAATTTCTAGTCCTTTCATTCTAAATAATTCATAAACCCCTACAACTGCCAATATCGCTGCCGCAAGTTCAATCGCAAAGCCCCCGTACCAAATGATCGGTATAAATACTACTAATGCTACGGCAGCAGTAATAATGCGCTGTCTCATTTATCTTCCTCCTCTGTTTCCTTTAAGCCGCCAAAACGGCGATTTCTATTTTGAAACGATGCTAGCGCATTTTCTAATAGTTTATCATTAAAATCAGGCCACAAAGCATCTGTAAAAAACAATTCGCTGTACGCTATCTGCCAAAGCAAGAAATTACTGATTCTTTCTTCGCCACTTGTACGAATCAATAATTCTGGGTCCCTTAAGTCCTCGGATAAAAAGCTTGTCATCAAATGATCCTCAATTGTCGCCTCAGTAATCTCGTCAGTCGATAGTTGATTATTTGCGGCTTTTGCAGCTATTTCTTTTACCGCTGTCAGAATTTCAGCTCTTGAACCATAGTTTAAAGCAAAATTTAAAATCATACCAGTATTATTTTTTGTTTGTTCAATCGCTCGCTCTATTGCATCTTGTGTATGGGCTGGTAACAATTCTTTGTACCCCATTACTTGAACTTTTACATTTTCTTTGATCAACTCTGGTACAAAGGTATCAAAAAAATCGACTGGTAACTGCATTAGAAAACTTACTTCATCTGTTGGTCGTTTCCAATTTTCAGTTGAAAATGCATATAACGTTAGGACTTTGATCCCTAATTTACTAGCATGTTTCGTAATTTTTTTAACTGTGTTCATGCCTTCTTTATGCCCAGCAATTCGTGGCAAACGTCGATTTTGAGCCCACCGACCATTCCCGTCCATAATAACGGCTACGTGTCCTGGGATCGGACCTTCGCTATCAAAAGTAAATGTACTCTCTTTTTGTATGTATTTATTCTTTTGCGGAAAAAAACGTAACATATTTTTCCCTCCATTCCAAAAATCTGTCTAGACTATTATAGCAATATCTTTCAGAAATGCCTATGCAAATGGAAAGATTTCCACATTATTTAATAAATTTATGAGGGAATCCGCTTAATTCAGGCTAAACTTGCACTTAAAAATGGGTTCTGCCGTCTTTTTACTCATAAAATTTTCCATTAAATTAAAAAAGAAAGGAAACAAAACTTAAAATCGTTTTGCTTCACTTCCCAAAAAAATGCATTTTAATCCATCTTTTCTTCTTTTTCTGAAGGTTTATTTTCTTCAGGTTTTAGATTCCCTTTGCTGACACCGATTTGAACAACAGAATTGATCGGAATAAATTCATTATATTGACTCATATTCACCACAGTCCCTTTAGTTACAGTTGAATCGACATAATAAACCTGATAGGTGATATTCGCACCTTTTGACTGATAATCATCGTAAAAAATCTTTTGAAGATCTCCTTCTAATGTATTGTCGCGCAAATCTTTAATATAGGGTCTTCCTGAAGAATAAACGACTTGAATCACAGGTTTTTCATCTTTTTCTGTATATTTTTTCCCTATCTCTACGGATTGACTGATAAATTGTCCGTATGGAACCTCATCATTAAATAATTGTTTCACTTGAACTTGTAATCCACTTGCTTTTGATTCTGCTTCTTCTACTGTAAATTGCGAAAAATCTGGGACAATTAACGCTTTACCTGTTGAAACGGTAATTGACATTGCTTCTTTTTTGGCAACCTTAGTGTCTTTCCCAACGCTTTGAGAAATAATTTTCCCAGTCTCTACCTTATCAGAGTCCGCTTCCTCGACTGTTAGTGTAATTTCATTTTTCTTAGCCCATTCAGTTGCTTCTTCTTTTGGCTTTCCAGCAAAATCAGGCATCGGAATATCTTTTTCAAAAACTTCTTTGCCTTTAGAAAAATAGACTTTGGCTTTGTCTTTACGTTTATAATTTTCGGCTTTTACATCTTTGTTTGTTATTTCGAATTTTAGATAGTCACCTGCTGCTACTTTATCACTGTATTCTTCAATGATAGCTAAATTATCTGCTTTTTGCTTGCTGATCCATTTTTTCGCATCTGCTGTTTTCATTGATTTGAAGTCTGGTAGTGAAATGGCTTCTTCTGGGTCCGCTCCAATGCTAGCATCAACTACTAAAGTTTTACCTTTTTTGATTTTCTTGTTTTTCACTGTTTGTTGAATGATTACGTTTGCTTCTTTATCAAAATCGTATTTTTGCTCTACTTGAAGTTTTACGCCATTCTCAGTTGTCCATTCACGTACTTCAGACAATTCTTTTCCTTCAAAATTAGGGACTTTTACATGGGTCATTTGGTAATAGCCAAAATATAATAATAAAACTGCTGCCAAACTTCCTAGACCAATATAAAGATATTTTTTGATTTTCTCTTTTTTATAGTTTGGATCTGTTTCAATCACTTCTTCGGGATTCTTTGACTGATTCACTGGTATTGTAGTAGTTGGTTCAGTTTCTTTAACTGGTTCTTGTACCGACTCGTATTTTTTCTTTTTTGATCTTTTTTTAGAATATATCAAGCCCTCAGTATCACTTGATTCAATTTTTTTCTCTTTTGCAGCAGTAGGAGCATTATCCGGATTGTTTCGTGGTCCATACGATACTTCAGAGTGACTTTCTCCTTGTTTGACAGCCGAATCTTCTTTACCTATTGAATCCTTTTCAGACTTCGGTTTCTTGTCAGGTTCATTTTTACTTAATTTTTCTTTTTGTTCATTTTTTTTCTGGCGGGTTTTCTCATAATTATCTCCGCTGAAATTTGATAGAAAATCACTCATATTTTTTTAACACACCTTTTTTCAGGTAATAAGTCTCATCTGATTGCCCAGCAATATCATTAGAATGCGTCACAACAATTACACATTTGTTATGAACTTTTGCTAGATTTTGAAAAATATCTACAATCTCTTGCTCCATTCCTTCATCTAAATTCCCCGTTGGTTCATCCGCCAAAATAATGTCTACATTTGTTGCTAAAGCTCTGGCAATCGCAACACGTTGTTGTTCACCACCGGAAAGCTGATTTACGAGTCGATCCGCTTTTTCGCTTGTGATCCCGATGTAATCTAGTAAATTATACGCAACTTCTTTTTGATTTGGTGGTAGTTCATTGTCTGTGATCGACATTGCAACTAACACATTTTCCAATGCTGTCAGATAAGGAACTAAGTTGTAACTCTGGAAAATAATACTGATATCATCGCGACGATATTTCTCATATCCGATTGTTTTGATATCTTTTCCATTCAATAAAACTTGCCCCTCTTTAGGCGTATCCAAAGCACTGATCAGAGAAAGGAATGTTGTTTTTCCTGAACCAGATTGCCCCAAAATAGTATAAAATTTCCCCTGTTCAAAAGCAACATTGGTATTTTTTAATATAAAACGACGTTGATCTCCATCTTGGTAAAAATAACTGAGATCTTTTGTTTCTAAAATTGCCATTTTCCTTGCCTCCTACATCATGATTTTCTTTGGATTTAAACGAACGATGTACAGTAATGGTAAAATTGCTGACATTAGAACTGTACCTAATCCAACAACTAAATACGTAACGATATATCCTAATGAGAATTTCACTTCATAAGCGTTCATGATATCATCCGTTGTCAATTCTGTTGTACCTAGTCCATCAAAGCCCATAAACATGTTCATTTGGTCATTTGAATTATTTAATAGGTCGCTATTCAATAAAGATTCTGAAACCATTTTCCCTAAGAAATTCCCTGTAATCAAAGAAAGAATCAGTGCAATTCCACTTATGATCAACATCTCAATAATAATTTGTCCCATAACGTGGCTACGTTTATCACCTAATGAGAGATAAATTCCTAATTCATGTTTGCGATCACGCATAAACAATAAGACGACAAGTGAAATTATCAGTAACGTAGCAATGACCGCAATCATAACCACATAACCTGAAATTTGAGACATTTTTTTCATACTTCCACCGATTTGTTCATATTGATCCGTTGAAGCTTTCACAGTATACAGCTTAGGTAAAAGCGGCTGTGTTTCTTGTTTAAAGGCTTCCACCTCATCTGGACTTTTCAAAACATAAACAGGTGTATAATATTCTTCTAGACTCTCTTCCGACAGATAAGGACTATCTGGATCAACTTTTTTTAGCTTTTCAATATTGTCTTTGTTAATTTCTAACACTGTTTTGTTTGGTAAATAAATTGTGTTGAGTTGTTGCATTGACATATATTGTTGATTCATATTTTGCTCTTCATTTTTTTTATTTTCTTTGTCTTTCATTTCTACTGTTGTAGGTTCAAAAATTCCGATAATTTGGATAGGGACATCCGTCTTGAATAATTCTTTTTCATCGCCATTCTCGTTATAATCATACGTTCTAGTATCCATGACCATCTGATCACCTACAGAAAGCCCATTTTCTTCTGCTACTTTTGAAGAAATCAAGCCGACATTTTTGCCATTGTCAATCTCTTCTTGAGTAAATACTTTACCTGCTACTATTTTTATATTTTTTTCTTCAACATCTAAAATTTTGTGATAGTTGGATCCTTTTAAGGTAAATCCTTCCATCATGCCTCCAGATTGCTCTGATTCTAATGAAGCACTTTTCAATTCCTTTGTCTGAACCATCGCTAAAGCGTTATAATCATAATATTTTACATATGGAGATTCCCCAACTTTTTTCATTAAATCAATTTTAAGTTGCTCAATTTTAAGGTCTTCTTTTGCAAATTCTTCTTGATTATTCTCATAATCGATTTGAATCGTAGCCGTACCACCTAATTGCTTCTTGACATTCTTTTCAACGTTCTGTGTAGACTGTTGAATCGCAATGGCTCCTGCAATAACGTTTCCCAACACAAAAATCACTGCAAATAAAATGAGTGATTTCCCCTTTTTTCTAGTAACACTGCATAATGCACGTTTGATAAAATTCACCTTTTCAGCTCCCTTTTGAAAATATAGTTAACATCATTATTCCATATCCCATGAGGTTTAACAAGATGTTTTTTCTTGCACTCGCTCGACCTTACAAAATCTATAGATTATATCTTTATAATCATCATTTTATATAAAAAGAACAAGAAAATACACTATTCAAGTGGATTTTCTTGTTCTTTCATATTCAAATAACTTATTAAACTTCTAACAGTTCTTTTTCTTTTTCAGAAGTGATCGTATCAATATTTTTCACACTATCATCTGTTAATTTTTGGGCTTCTTTTTCTAAATTGCGCAACTCATCTTCAGTGATATCATTACTTTTTTGTTGTTTTTTTAACTCATCAATAGCATCACGACGAATATTACGAACAGCGATTTTCGCATTTTCAGCAGCTTTTTTTACATCTTTCGCTAATTCTTTACGACGCTCTTCCGTTAATTGTGGAATCACTAAGCGTATCACTGTACCGTCATTTGTTGGGCTGATGCCAATATCACTAGCTTGAATTGCTTTTTCAATATCTTCAAGTGAATTTTTATCAAAAGGTGTGATCATCAATACCCGGGCCTCTGGAATATTGATTCCAGCTAATTGATTCACAGGTGTTAGTGCACCATAGTAATCTACTTGAATACGGTCCAAAAGACTTGCATTAGCGCGTCCTGCACGGATTTGACCCAATTCACGTTGTAAACTTTGTTCTGCTTTACTCATTTTTTCTTTTGCTGTTTCTAATACCGTTCCACTCATTTGTTATTTCCCCCTTACGGTTGTTCCAATATTTTCACCTAGACATGCACGGCGAATATTGCCTGTTTCGTTTAAATTGAACACCACCAATGGAATATCATTATCCATACTTAGTGAACTTGCTGTTGAGTCCATTACTTGCAATCCTTTTGAAATCACATCTAAATGTGTTAATTCTTCAAATTTAACTGCAGTTGCATCCAATTTAGGATCGGCAGAATATACACCATCAACATTATTCTTAGCCATTAAAATAACATCTGCATCGATCTCTGCCGCACGTAAAGCTGCAGTTGTATCAGTTGAAAAATATGGATTTCCTGTACCACCTGCAAAAATAACGATACGTCCTTTTTCTAAATGACGTTCTGCACGTCGACGAATATATGGTTCTGCAATTTGACGCATCTCGATTGATGTTTGAACGCGAGTAGGAACACCTAGATTTTCTAACGTATCTTGCAATGCCAAAGCGTTCATTACAGTTGCTAACATTCCCATGTAATCTGCTTGTGCACGTTCCATACCCATTTGGGCACCGATTTGTCCACGCCAGATGTTTCCACCACCGACAACGATTGCCATTTCAATTCCTAATTCATGAACTTCTTTGATTTCTTCTACAATCTCTTTGATTGTTGGAGGTTTAATTCCAAAACCTTCTTCTCCGGCCAAAGCTTCGCCACTTAACTTTAATACAACACGTTGATATTTAGGTTTTACCATTTTTGTTTTCCCTCCACCATTTGTCTAAGAACATTTTAACATACTCTAGGTATTCTGCCAGTTTATTTCTTTTGATTTGCCTAAAAAAAGGGAGCGCATCTCAATGCGTTCCCAACTGTTACCTAAGCAACAGATTTATTTTTTGATTTGGCTCATTACTTCGTCTGCAAAGTTATCTTCACGTTTTTCGATTCCTTCGCCAACTTCAAAGCGGATAAATGATTTAACCGTTGCACCCTTAGAAGCAACAAATTTTTCAACTGTCATATCTGGATCTTTAACGAATGGTTGATCTACTAATGAAATTTCAGCTTTAAATTTATTTAAGCGTCCAACAACCATTTTGTCAACAATATTCGCTGGTTTGCCTTCGTTTAATGCTTGTTCTGAAAGAATTGCTTTTTCATGCTCTAATTCTTCTTGCGGAATTTGAGATTCATTCACATAACGAGGGTTGATAGCTGCCACGTGCATTGCTACGTCTTTAGCAACTTCTTCATCAGTTGTTCCATCTAATACAGTCAATACTGCAATACGTCCACCCATGTGTAAATAAGCACCGAATGCGGCATTGTCATCTTTTTCTACTAGTTCAAAACGACGGAAGCTGATTTTTTCACCAATAACAGTTGTTGCTTCGATCAATTCAGTTTCTAATGTTCCTTTATCTGTTTTAAGTGCTAAAGCTTCTTCCATGTTCGCAGGTTTGTTTGTCGCAATTTCAGTCGCGATTTTTTTAACTAGGTCTTGGAACATTTCATTTTTAGAAACGAAGTCAGTTTCAGAGTTTACTTCTACGATTGCTGCAAAGTTACCGTTTGAAGCAACATTTGCTAAACCTTCAGCTGCTACACGATCATTTTTCTTAGCGGCTTTGGCCATTCCTTTTTCACGTAAGTAATCAACAGCGGCTTCCATGTTACCTTCTACTTCTACTAACGCTCTTTTCGCGTCCATCATACCGACACCAGTCATGTCGCGTAATTCTTTAACTAATTTTGCTGAAATATCTGCCATTTTTTGTTCCTCCTAAGTTTTAAAAGCGTAGTAGGCTCGTTTAGCCTTGACAGAAAAATAGGGAAACACGAGAGTGGTGCTTTTTGCCACTATCAGGTTCTGTCTTTTTCCTAAAGACTAGCCTACGAAGCTAGATAGTTTAAAAGCTGAATGAGATCGATTAGACTCGACTGAAAATATGGAAATATGATTGTGATGTTTTTGGTCACAGGCAGATTTCTTCTTTTTCTGAGAGTCTGACTCATGAAGCTAGATAATTTAAGTATAAAATTCGTTTTAAAAAAGCTATCTCAAAGGAGAATCAGGCTTTTTTCGCCTAGCCTTCGAGACAGCTCCGTTATTATTAATTATTCTGCTGAATCGTTGTTACCTTCAACAACGTCTACGATTTCTTCGATTGAAGTTGCAGCTTCTGGTGCTTCTTCAGTAAAGATTTCTTCTACAGCTTGATCTTCACCTTGGTTTCCTTCGATGAAAGCATCAGCCATTTTAGCAGTGATTAATTTAACCGCACGAATCGCATCATCATTAGATGGGATTACTACGTCGATTTCATCTGGATCACAGTTTGTATCAACCATCGCAACGATTGGGATGTTCAATTTATGTGCTTCTTGAACAGCAATACGTTCTTTACGAGGATCCACAATGTACATTACATCTGGAATTCTAGGCATATCAGCGATACCACCTAAGAATTTTTCAAGACGTTCACGTTGTTTGTTTAAACCAACAACTTCTTTTTTAGGAAGAACTTCAAAAGTTCCGTCTTCTTCCATTTTATTGATATCTTTCAAACGTTTGATACGTTTTTGGATTGTATCCCAGTTCGTTAATGTTCCACCTAACCAACGGTGGTTTACGAAGTATTGACCTGAACGAATTGCTTCGTCTTTGATCGCTTCTTGTGCTTGTTTTTTAGTTCCTACGAATAATGCAACGCCGCCGTCTTCAGCAACATTTTTCATGTAATCGTAAGCAGCATCTACTAATTTAACTGTTTTTTGTAAGTCAATAATGTAGATTCCGTTTCTTTCTGTGAAGATATATTTCTTCATTTTTGGGTTCCAGCGACGAGTTTGGTGTCCAAAGTGTACGCCGGCTTCTAGTAATTGTTTCATAGAAATTACTGCCATTTTTTGTTTCCTCCAATTTGGTTTTTATTTGTTCCCTCTCCAGTTCTCATCTTTATAAAGAACTACTAGTAAGTAGCACCGCCTTACAAATCGAATCTGGATGTGGATTTAGTGTTTTAACACCGTTATCTAGTATACATGATTCTTTAAAATATTTCAACATACTATTTATACTTTTTTTATCTCTATCTTAACAAAGTAATCGAATTTGATTATTCATCATGTTCAAGAATTACTCGATCGTTCAGCGATTGACTATTTCTATTGTTATGCTCATAATATTCTTCAAACATTTCGATTTGTTTTTTTGAGACGTCAACTGGTGTTTTCAAAATATACCATTCCACATTTTCAGTTAACGGCGGTGTTGTTAACGAACCTAAATAATGATAGTAACTCTTATTTTCTGGAAACATTGATTCAATATCTATGATTTCTGTTTTTTTGCCATCGGACACATCCTCAAGTACTTCTTGAAATCCTTTATTTTCAGCACCTTCTGTAAAAAACACACCAATCACAGCTAAACGTCCATCTTGGGCTTGATTGACAAAATGAGCTTCTAGAGGATAATATTGCCCATCTATTGTGTGTTCACTTTGAGCGTGGAAATGGAATTGCGTTAAGGCGAATCTTCTGTGATTGATTGTCGCTGTGCCTGAATCAGTGACTTGAATACTATGTCCATTATTCTTAGCCTCACTTATTTTACGACTATAATCTAATTGGATTGCACCGCCATCTGTCATCTTTTCTACTAAAGAACTTGGAATGTCAATTGGTGATTGCATTTTGCCAGATACTTGTTTCCAACTTTTTTGATCATCATATTCAAAGTGACTCGCTTCTTTTTTTTGAGAACTTTCTTGCGTGTGTAAAACGTTCTCTACAGGCTCACTCTGTCTTTTTTGGGTACAAGCTGTTACGGGTATTAGCAATGAAAGCAATACTGAAATAAGCAGTTTCTTTTTCATACGTTCATCCTTCTTTCAATTTTTTGTTTGAATTTGGGGAAAGCTCACCTTTAGTTTAAAAATTAATTCGTCCTCCACTCCAGATGTAACTTATATAAATCTTTTTATAATTAATTTATTATATCTTATTTCAGAGAAATTTAGTAGAAAAATTTTCTTAAAATAAAAAAAAGACTGAAAACGACATCGCACATGTATTTCGTTTCAGTCTCATAAAGAGTATATTTAGTTATCACTTTCAAAATGGTACATTAAAATCCCCGCTGCAATCGCTACATTTAATGATTCCGCTGCACCTTTAATTGGAATGTAGATATTTTGATCAGTCTCCTCCAAAAATCTAGGTGAAATCCCCTGTCCTTCATTCCCCATAATTAAAGCATAATTCTTAGTCCTGGGTATTTTTTGATAGATGATTGCCTCTGGATTTAGTTCAGTACCGTAAATAGGTATCTTTAATTTTTTGAACATATCAATTATATTATCCAAAGGCTTGAATAATACAGGTAAATGGTAATTACTTCCTTGCATAGCCCTTAACACCTTCGTATTGTAAATATCGGAACAGCCTTCTCCTAAAATCACACCTGAAAGACCAGCTGCATCGGCAGTCCGAATCATCGTTCCCACATTTCCTGGATCTTGAACATTGTCTAAAAGAAGCCAGCCACCTGAAAATTGTATCGTATTCTCAAGCTCAGGCATCCTAATGATTGCGATCATGCCTTGAGGAGTAGGTAATTCTGAAAGAGATTCTAACACCTCATAAGAGACCTGAATCAATCTTTCTTGTGGCTGTTCGTCTAACCAATCCGACCACTCCGTACGTCCTCGCTGATTAAAAAGTACCCAATCAATTTGAGCGTTTGCTTTCTCAGCTTCTTCAATCAAATGAAATCCTTCAATTATATATTGTTGCTTTTCTTCTCGATACTTTTTTTTATGTAATTTTTTTAATTCCTTGATCATTGCATTTTTTGTCGATAAAATTTCTTTCATTTTCACACCTCACTCGACCATTATACCATGATTCTTTTTAATCAGACAGTCACTACTTTACTTGCCAGAAGATTGAAAAGTCGCTATCATGAATTTAAATAAAAGCGAGGTGTACAACAATGAGAAAAGTACGCATGAATGTTCAAGGTAGAGTCCAAGGTGTGGGATTTCGTTATATGACTAAGATGGTGGCTGATGAACTAGGAATTCACGGTACCGTCCGAAATGAAGAGGATGGATCCGTTTCAATCGAATCCGTAGGCACTGACGAAAAAATGAATCAGTTTATTCAAAAAATCAAAGATTCGCCCAGCCCGGCAGGACGTGTGACCTATATGGATATACAGGAAGATCCACTAATCGAAGAGCATACCACCTTTGAAGTAACAAACTAAATCAGTCCAGAAGAATCTTACTCAGTCTTGAGGCGGATTCTTCTAATTTTTATTGAAAAAAAACGCTTTTTCAAGTATAGTTAACCTTGTGCAAATTTTTTAGAAAAGGAAAGAATAAAATGAGAAAATTAAATAAGTGGCTCTTAAGTTCCGGTCTATTCTCTCTAGTGTTGTTTTTATCTGGATGTGTAAAAACAGGTTCTGACGGCCAGCCAACTGGTGAAGGCATCATCTATAATTTACTTGTAAAACCAATGAGTAGTGCTATTACATACCTCGTTGATAATTTCGATTGGAATTACGGTTGGGCAATCATCTTTATCACGATCATTGTTCGTCTTATTATTATGCCATTAGGATTGAATCAATCCAAAAAAAGCATGATCCAAACAGAAAAAATGCAAGCGATCAAGCCCCAAATCGATGCGGCGCAAGCAAAAGTAAAAGAAGCCACGACTCGTGAAGAACAAATGCAAGCTCAAGCTGAAATGCAACAAGTTTACAAGGAAAATAACATGAGTATGATGGGCGGTATCGGGTGTCTACCTCTATTGATTCAAATGCCAATCTTCTCTGCCTTATTCTTTGCGGCTCGATATACAAAAGGAATTGGCGATGCATCATTCTTTGGTGTTAACCTTGGTCAACCAAGTATTGTATTCGTTGTGTTAGCTGGTGTAGCATACTTACTTCAAGGATACCTTTCAACTATTGGTATTCCAGAAGAACAAAAGAAAACAATGAAATCAATGTTGATCGTGTCTCCGCTAATGATTGTATTCATGTCAATCAGCTCTCCAGCGGGTGTAACATTGTATTGGGTAGTTGGTGGTATTTTCAGTAGTATTCAAACATTGATTACCAATCAATTTTTAAAACCAAGAATCAAAGCTCAAGTAGCAGAGGAACTAAAACAAAATCCACCAAAACAAGTGATTGTCCCTCGTAAAGATGTCACACCAACAGAAGATAAAAATAAACAAAAACCTTCAGCTCCAAAAACTACTACTAAAAATGGTAGAAATGCTGGAAAACAAAATAGAAAATAAAAAAAAGAGCCTGGTACATAACTAAAAAGGTTATGTTTCAGGCTCTTATTAACCGAATAAACGGTGGGCGCAGAAGCAACTCCTTAGGAAATAAGCCGAAATTCACAAAAATTTGAAGAGCAATTTTCGTAAATTCCTTCTTATTTCTCGGAGTTAAACACTTCTGCCCCAACCTCATTTTTTATCATTTGGTTGCTGAAACGCCAAAAACGAAAAGGTCAACAACTCGAGTTATACTTAATGATGCGTTACTTTGTTCTGTTTTGATATACGGAGAGAGTGTATTAAGAAAATGAGTTGTAGCAATCTCCGGCGATAGGCCGTTTCGCATAGCAAAGTCACTTTCTTCGAAAAGATTCAACAACGGTGCTTTATAGGAACTGTTCCAAAGCGAAAATAATTTCATCTGGGTTTCTTCAGCTAAGTTCGTCCTGAAATCATGCATCATCAGATCAAAATCAAATGGATGCTTTGTTTTCAGACATTCAGCAAACTTTTGTAATTTACTAATAGTATCCAGACTTGGATTTCCAACAATTTTTACTAATTCTTTGTTTACATCACCTAACAAGCTTTCGATAACCCCTACATAAACTTCTTCTTTATTCTTAAAATGATGATACAAATTTGGTTGAGTCACCTCGGCCAACTGTGCAATTTGCCTTGTAGAGGTACTCTGATACCCGTTGTCCATAAATAAACGTGTTGCGACTTGAATAATTTTGACTCGTGTATTTTTCGTTTCTTTTTCCATTACGTAGCCACCTAAAATAAATTTCATTATCATTTTAACAGAAGCTGGCGGAGAAACCTAGATTAGATGACGTTCTTTTTTCTTTTAAAGAGTAAAAAGAGTTCATAAATACATACGATAACTAAAATAACTAAACAGATCATGACTGTTGTAATGATTGCTGGATAGGCACCGTGCCAACCATCTGTCGATTGATGTTTATTCAAAATGCCATAATAAGCCCAAATTGTAGCTAAACCATAAGCAACATCACGATTGTAAAGAATTGTTGCGTTAATTATTAGCAAGCCAACAATCAATATCGCAATCGTCCAAAACACTTGATTGTTTTGTAGAAAAGCAATGTTCTTATCAACTAAGAAGGCTGTGATATTAGCAATTGTCGCAAT
Organism: Enterococcus plantarum; assembly: GCF_001730295.1. Lineage (GTDB taxonomy): Bacteria > Bacillota > Bacilli > Lactobacillales > Enterococcaceae > Enterococcus_L > Enterococcus_L plantarum. Next base: position 116,687 of record NZ_MIKA01000001.1, on the reverse strand, counting down.
AGTGATCCAACCAAAATAAACGCTAAACGGTAATCTTACAAAGATATAATCCAGCTTCGTCAAATTGGTATTTGCCAAAAGATAATTTGTATATATCAGCACAATAAGCAACCCTAACATGATAACAACAGATAAATTAATTTGCAGATATTGCCATGCCACTAACCATACACTATTAAATATAGAAGAAATTACAAATAACACCCTTATTTTTTTACTAATTTGTTGGTCAGCTATTATCGACCGAGCTGCCGGTTTAAGCCACTGATACACTACAAAACCAGCTAACAGCAAATAAATTACGGACCATATAGCAAACGTCAAACCTGCTGGTGCAAACAAATTAGGATATGAATCCGAAACTTCCTGTGTCGTCATACCATTCATAGGCAATAAAATCGCGGCAGCATTTGTTGCAATCATGACAATATAAATAACAGTTACAAGCACTTTTGTTCCTAGAGATTGATTTTTACTCATTTTAATTCCTCCTTTATAATCCTTTTTTTCCATTATTTCCCTCAAATTAAAATACTGCGCTGCAAAAACGGGTATTCCGCATGTCGCAGCAATAACGAATCCTCCCAGACTAAATCAATCTTTGTGACAAATATTAACCAGTCCTTGATTATCACCAAATTGGATAATTCATAGGTTCCCTAACATAGCACGCCGAGTAGAGCTTCTGTGTAAATACCCTAAATAGGCTTGATAAATTTTTTTAGCGATGAAAAGCAACCAGATGAAATCCAGTACTAAAAATGCCAAAGCAGCAACGCTAAAATTATTTCATATAATGTTTCACTTTAACTTCCTCCTCCAAAAATAAAAATAGGTACGATGACCTTATCAATCGATAAGTTTATCGTACCACGTTAAATTCATTTATGAAAAAATTTTGCTTTAAAAAAGGCGAGGATCATTTAGTCGATGATCCTCACCTTTTAAACTATATACTTATTTAACAATCAATAAGTCAAGACTTGCTAATGATAAAGCCATTTTAGTAATTCGATTCAATTCTTTCAATCGATTCGCTTTCACTTGTTCATTTTCCACCATAACCATTGTTTTTTCAAAATACTGCTCAATCAGTGGTCGTAAGTTTACTAATGCTTGGTAATTTTCAGACATTGTATTTTCATTAAAATTCTCTTCTACTTTATTCACTGCCTGATGCAATGCTTTTTCAGCATCATTTTCAAAAAGAGTCGCATCAACTTGACTTTCCTGATTTAATAACTCGCGCCCTTTTTTAGCTAAGTTGATTACGCGTGTCAATGCCTCCATTGATGGTTTGAAATCCTTATCCAACAGATGATTTTTTAGAATCGCTGCTGATGAAAATAATTTTGCCAAGTCTTTTTGCTCAGACGAAATCACTGCATCGATCACATCATGCCGAATATCTTTCGTGGTTAGCAACTGGCGCAAACGTGCTTTCACAAAGTCAATAACTTCTTCTTGTCCACTTGTTAATTGAATGCCATATTTTTGACTATCCGCATTAACAGCCGCATCAATATCCGCTTGCAATTGAACTAGCGGGAATTGCCAGCCTTTGCTTTCAACGATGCGAATCACACCGTATGTTTGGCGACGTAAAGCGTAAGGATCATTAGAGCCGCTCGGAATCATCCCAACTGCAAAGAATGAAAATACGCTGTCTAATTTATCAGCAATCGCCAAAACAGATCCAATAGCAGAAACAGGTAATGCACCATCACTTGACGTTGGTAAATAATGTTCACGAATAGCCTGAGCAACAGCAGGTTTTTCGCCATGAAGCAAAGCATATTTTTCACCCATGATTCCTTGTAACTCTGGGAATTCACCCACCATATTCGTGACTAAATCAAACTTATAAATTTCAGAAGCTCGTTTCAAATCTGTTAACTCAGCATCTGATAAACCAACTTCCTTTCCGATAATCTGTCCAATAATGCCTACTCGCTGCATTTTTTCGTAAATCGTACCGATTTTCTCGTGGAAAGTAACATTTTTTAATTTATTAACACATTCGTCGATCGATAATTTTTTATCTTCATTGTAGAAAAATTCCGCATCTTCCAAACGAGCAATCAAAACTTTTTCGTTTCCTTTGATTACATTTTCAATATGGACGTTGTTTCCATTTCTGACAGAAATAAAATGTGGCAATAATAATCCTTGTTCGTTCCGGACGTCAAAATAACGTTGGTGTTCTTTCATTGATGTAACCAATACCTCATCTGGAACTGATAGATATTTTTCATCGAATCCGCCTACAAAAGCAGTTGGGTATTCAACTAAATTATTGACTTCTTCCAACAATTTCTCATCTAAGTCCAATTTCCAATTATTTTTATCCGCTAACTCATTCGCTTGATTTACAATCAGCGCTTTTCTTTCATTAGGATCTACAATAACAAATTGTTCTTTCATTTTTTCTTCGTATTCAGCTGAGTGATTGAACGTTACATCATCACCTAAGAAACGGTGTCCTCGAGAACTTTTATCAGTCGTTACATCGAGTACAGAAAAAGGAATAATTTCATCATCCAGTAAAGCTACGATCCAGTGAATCGGGCGAATATACTCAAAATCATAATCAGCCCAATGCATTGTAACAGGGAATGTTAAACTAGTAATCACATCTTTCAAACCAGTTAATACATCAATCGTTTTTTGACCTTGATTATGCTTTGTCACATAAACATATTCCACACCATTCAGTTCTTTAAATGTAATTGCATCCGTCGTCAAACCTTGACCTCTAACGAATCCTTCAGCTGCTTTACTCCAGTGACCTTCAGCATCTTGCGCAATTTTTCTAGCAGGACCTTTTACTTCTTCTTGTGTATCTTCTTGTTGCTCAGGTAATTTCGTCACACGAATCGCTAAACGACGAGGCGTCGAGAAACTTTGAACAGTTTCATACGTTAAGTTATTTTCGTCTAAGAATTTTACTATTTTGTTTTCCAATTGTAAACGACTTGGGCTGACAATATGAGCTGGCATTTCTTCCAAACCAATTTCAAGTAATAAATCTTTCGCCATATTATTTTGCCTCCTTAGTTGTTTGATTTTCTTTGTTTAAAAGTGGGAATCCTAATTTTTCACGTTCAGCGACGAAAATTTTTGCCACAGCTTTTGCTAAATTTCTGATGCGTGCTAAATATCCAGCACGCTCTGTCACTGAAACAGCGCCACGAGCATCTAATAAATTAAAAGTGTGACTACATTTCAAAATATAATCATACGCAGGATGAACTAAACTTTCATCAATACAACGTTTCGCTTCTTTTTCAAATTTATCAAAGTTTTCTAGTAACATATCTTGATTGCTAATTTCAAATGAATATTTGGAATGTTCATACTCTGGCTGATTGAAAATTTCTCCGTACTTAACACCTTGTGTCCATTCTAAATCGTAAACACTTTCTACTTCTTGAATATAAGACGCTAGTCGCTCGATTCCATAAGTGATTTCTGAAGTAACGGGATGGCAAGCTAGTCCGCCTACTTGCTGGAAATACGTAAACTGAGTAATTTCCATACCATCTAGCCAAACTTCCCATCCTAGACCAGCACACCCCATTGAAGGATTTTCCCAGTTATCTTCGACAAAACGGATATCATGCGCTAATGGGTCGATTCCTAGCAACTCTAGACTTTCTAAATACAACTCCTGAATGTTTTCAGGTGAAGGCTTCATCACAACTTGAAATTGATGATGTTGATACAAACGGTTAGGGTTTTCGCCATAACGTCCATCTGCTGGTCTTCTTGAAGGCTCTACATAAGCAGCATTCCATGGTTCTGGTCCAATTGCTCGTAAAAAAGTATATGGACTCATTGTACCTGCTCCTTTTTCTGTGTCATATGCTTGCATTAGCATACAACCATTTGATGACCAAAATTTTTGTAATGTTAAAATCATTTCTTGAACTGTCAGTTTTTTTTCCATTGTGATCCTCCTATTTTAAATACTAAAAAGCGTAGCTCGCTTTGACTAAAATTCAGTAAAATAAGCTATGAAGTTTTTTTCTACTCAAAACGAACCGATTTCTTTATAAAGCTGTGACAACTGGATAAAACTCAATGACTTCATTTGGCACAACAGATACTTCAACCTTCATTGTTGGCGTGAGTTCCGTATTAATTTTGTAACTCTTTTCGCTAGGATTCGTTTCAAATTCTTCGATGACTGTACCGTCACTTTCTTTGATTTGTACTGATAGTTTAACAAGTGATAACACGTTTAATCGATTCTCTGAAAAATCAGCAGGTAAAAATCGTACAGTGAAATCCATACTGCCCCTCCTTTTTTAGTAAAACATCCGTTTAGCGAGAAAACAAAAAAGTCCCTATGCCTCCATGAGACATAGGGACGAATAATCGCGGTTCCACCCTACTTCCGATATAACTACCGGCAGCTTCGTTTAATAATACTCAAAAGCGCCCTTCAAAAGTTGCTTGTATCTGGCTTACACTTTCCCAGATTCGCTCTAACAGCAGTTCTTTTTACTCTTCTTTTTCAACGTATTTATTTAATTACTCTTTATAATAATCGTTGATTGATTAGATGTCAAATCATTTTTCGAATTATCATAAGACACAAGCCATAAATTGCTTTCTCTCTGTCTCTTATGTACATGATAGGTATCTTGAGCTTTCAGAAAAAAACGATAATGCTACAACATTCGTATTGTCTTTTAATGATAAGTCCAGAAGTGTAACGTTCTGCTTTCAACCACGCTATCGTTCTGGCTAAAGAAAAAATGAAAAACAATCTTCGAAATCAAGTGAATCTGAATCCTCCACACCTAAAACTGCAATAGTTAAAAGGTTTACCACTTAAAAAAACTCTAATACAAATGAGAAGTTGGAAACAAAAGAAATTGTGACTAAACGGAATATTTGTCTACTTGATGATATTATAAGGATCTCGATAAAAATCAACTATACATACTACTGCTTAACGATTTAAAGTTAAGATACAGTCTTGTCTCATTCTTCGTCCTTTATTTTTCGTCTTGGTAGTTTCAAAGTATCTTCCCAACTTTTCATTTGATCGATAAATTTCTTACTCTTTAGATTGATCCCAACATACTCATCATATAGTTCATCAATCGTTTGCCTGATTGCTGCCTTTGTTTCTGACTTAACATTGATATCCTGAACCTTATCATATGAAATCGCAGAAAAAAGACGAATGAAATGAATTGCTCTTGGATCGGCATGGTAACGATGGTTATCAAGATGCCAATGTCGCTCACAAAGAACCCCGCTATACTTCGAAGAATAGTCAAATTTCCCCCGCGTTTCTTCACAGACTGCACAATGTGTCCATTCAGGCGTAATACCAAAACGACTTAATAACTGGATTTCAAAGATGTTTGTGATAATCTCCGCATCTTTATCCTCGTTTAACAAACGCAATGCCTGCTGAACAAAATGATACAAGTTGGGATCGTAAGTCCGATCATCGATTGCCGCATCCACTAAATTTAAAATATAGGTTGCATAAGCGTTTATAAAAATGTCACTCTGGATCATTCGAAATGCTTGGACTTCTTTGCTTCCATTCAAAAATGACAATCCATCTAATCTAAAGTCCCCAATATATATGGCTTCTGTAAAAGGCAAAATAGCAGGACCAATCGGATTATTTTTGCGATGTGCTCCTTTGACAAAAAACATCAATTTACCAAAAGATTCCGTAAAAATTTTGACTAATTTATCTTTTTCTTTGTAGTCTTTGGTAAATAAAATAATCCCTTTCGTTTCCCCTAAAGTCATGTTTTCGCCTCCTATACGCTCTAGTCTATTTTAGCAGAGATAGACGCAAAAGAACAATTCCGTAATAATACAGAATTGTTCACTCGTTCTTCCTAATAATCGTCTTTGCGATAACCAAAGTCTTGTAAATGTACTTTTTTATCACGCCAATCCTTTTGTACTTTTACCCAAAGCTCTAAGTAAACTTTATCGTCAAGTAAATGTTCAATATCTTGTCTGGCTTTTGTTCCGATTTGTTTAAGCATCTTACCGCCCTTACCGATGATAATTCCTTTTTGGCTATCTCGTTCAACGATAATCGTTGCTTGAATACGTACCTTATCATTCTCATCGCGTTTCATCGAATCAACTACGACAGCAACAGAATGAGGAATTTCATCTCTAGTAAGCAACAATACTTTCTCACGTACTAATTCCGAAACAATAAAGTACTCAGGATGATCTGTTATTTGGTCATCTGGAAAATACTGTGGGCCTTCCGGCATCTGATCAACTAAAACAGCCATCAAACGATCCACATTATTTCCTTCAGTAGCTGAAATCGGTACAACTTCTGCAAATTCCATTTGACTTGAGTAGTCTTCTATGATGCCTAAAAGCTGATCTGGATGAACTGTATCGATTTTGTTGATTACTAAATAAACAGGGCTCGTCATCGTTTTAAGGCGTTCAATGATAAAATCATCGCCTTTACCTCTTTTTTGGTCTGCACTGATCATAAATAAGGTTGCATCTACTTCTCGTAATGCGCTATAAGCTGTCTCAACCATAAAATCACCTAAACGATGTTTCGGCTTGTGAATACCGGGCGTATCAATAAAAACGATTTGTGCTTCTGGAACTGTATAAATTCCTTGTATTTTATTTCTGGTCGTTTGAGCTTTATCACTCATAATTGCAATTTTTTGTCCGACAATACGATTCAACAAAGTAGATTTCCCAACATTTGGTCTTCCTACGATCGCTACAAATCCGGATTTATGTGTTTCAGTCATTGTTTCTCTCCTCTATAAAAAATCTTGTATTATCTGCCAAATTTTCGGAACAAACAACAGTATTCCAACAACTACAGCAAATCCTGTCGTTAAAAGAACTGCGCCTGCAGCCATATCTTTTATTTTTTTACCAATTGGATGAAAATGGAAATCCGTCACCATATCTACGACATTTTCAAATACTGTATTAATAATCTCCATCACTAATACTAGAAAGATTGCAAGTAACAACCACAACCATTCTGGTGTCGTCAATCGAAAGACAATACCAATAACAATTGCTACAATCCCCATTACAGTATGGGTCCGCATGTTCCGTTCTTCCTTGAATACTGTTTTGATTCCTTGAAGAGCAAACTCCAATGAGGCTATAAAATGTTTATTCTTCTGCGTCCGCTTATCTTTTGAGTCCATAGGCATCTAAGATCTCTTTCTGTAAACCAAACATTTCTTTCTCATCCTCAGGTTCCATATGATCGTAACCATTTAAATGTAAAAAACCATGCACAGCCAAAAAGCCTAATTCACGTTCAAAAGAATGACCGTATTCTTCTGCTTGTTCGGTCGCTCGCTCAGTCGATATCATGATATCGCCAAGATTTCTTGGAAAAGCTTCTGCAGAATCTTCAAAAATAATCGGCAATTCATCTTCGCCTTCTTCTTCTAACGCAAAACTGATCACATCAGTGGGAACATCTTTTCCGCGATACTCTCTATTGATTACCTGAATCCCTGCATTATCCATAAAGGATACGGACATTTCTGTATCTTCAGATATTTTCAGAAAATCAGCTGCGAATTGCAGCAGATTTTCAACTTCTTCTAAATTTTCTTTTGATAAACTAGTTGTTTCATCAATAAATGAAATATCCATTAGTCATCTCTCTTTTCTTGTTCAACTTTCATTTCTTCTGCTTCAGATTTCATCTTTGGGTACTTGATTCTAGAATGGAACGTACTACATAACCCATTGACTAAAGATTTCTCGATGATTCGAATTTCTTTCATCGTTAAGCCACAATCATCCAATTGCCCATCCGAAATTCGATCCTGAATAACGTTATGAACAAACGCTTGGATTTTGTCGTTTGTTGGATGATCCATGGCGCGAACTGCAGCCTCGCATGTATCTGCAATACTAACGATTCCCGCTTCTCTTGTTTGAGGTTTTGGACCTGGATATCTGAAATCTGCTTCAGATATCTCAGAATTTCGCTCTTTTGCTTTTACATAGAAAAACTTCATTAACGTTGTTCCATGATGTTGACGACAAATGTCGATGACCATTTCAGGCATACGATACTCTTCTAATATTTTTGCTCCATCGATAACATGTCCAAATATAATTTGTTTGCTATCTTCTGGCAACAAGAAATTATGTGGATTTTCGGCTCCAGCCGGTAAGTTTTCAACGAAGAAATTAGCATGTTTAATCTTGCCGATATCATGATAATAACAAGCAACTCGAGTCAATAATGAACGCCCACCGATTTCAGCAACTGCATTCGCACTTAAACTTGCTACCATCATACTATGATGATACGTTCCTGGCGCTTCTTCAAGTAGTTGTTTTAACAGAGGGTGATTTGGGTTACTTAGCTCATTTAAGACAATCACACTGTCATCAGTTACAAGTAACTCAATATAAGGATGAAGGCCCATCGTCGCTAAGAAGGACAAGACGGTACCGGCTAAGGCACAAATCATCATTGTCCATGATTTACTGTCAAAAAAGCTCATCCCCTGGTAAACCATTAAAATAAAATCAACACATATTGGGAAAATAATGACCCAAAAAACTGCAACCAATCCTTGTTCAGCGATCCGTGTCCGTTTGACCACTGTTGCCAACAGACCAGAAAACATATAACTGACTAAAATAATAGTCAATGAGTTGGTTCCAATAGAATTATAAAATATAAATAGTGAAAAAATGACTTGGAAAACAGCTGCCAAGACGCCCGCTCTTCTACTTACAAAATAATTTAATACAAGTGGCGTAAATGCTGCCGGAAAGAACAATGAAATATACATCATTTGTTCTGTTTGGAAAATTTGGAAAAACTTCATCAATATGACACTTAAAGACATTGCCCCTACATAGAATAAAATAAAATGTCTACGTCTACCTTCTTCTGTCACTTGTTTCGTAAAGAAAATCAGAACGAATACTTGTAATACAATCGCTAATGCTAATGCTACCATCGGAAATAACGAGGTACTTTGATTTGTCATACCTAATATTTCCAATTTTTCCATTGCTTTGCTGTCAATCTGCGTTCCCTCACGAACGATAATTTCACCTTGATAGATCATCGCTGGCGGTACGGCATCCATAGCATTTTGACGCATTTCTTTTGTCTTTTTATCGTTTGCAAAATCATTCGCTACAATTCCTTGATTGACAATATAACGAATTTCTTGTTGCATCGTACTAGTAACATCAAGAAATTGGATTTTTTCAATTGCACTTTGCCGAATAGAATCCAAATCAGCTTCTCGAACATGATCCTTCATCTTTTCATCAACAATCTTCAAACTTTCATTTTTTACTTGCTGAATCTGACTTTCAGTCAATGAAAAAATGTTTTGATAAAATACATTCGGAAATTTTTGATAAAAAGCGACTTCGTCTTGATCTAACGATTCAAATTGAGACTTTAAATTTGCGATTCTTTCTTCAATTGTTGGTCTCGGAATCGTTTCATCTTTTTTAGCTTTCGCTTTTTTTTCTTCATATTCTTTTTCTGTCTTTTCATTTGCATTCACAATAAGCTTAAATAGCTTTTCGATTCGTTTGTGCTGAACATCTGCTGTTTCTTCCTGATAAATGTACTCAGGAGTAACAGCTTCAGCTGCTAACTTTTTCTTTTGTGCCGTTTCATAAGTGTTTTCAATATTTTTATTCGCTCGAATGGTATTCTCAGCAAGCTGACCTTCTTTTATTTCCACTCTTTTCTGATACACACTACCAAACATAATGATGAATAAAAAACTTGAAAAAACGAGTAAAAGTATAGGGATATAAGCCTTCCCTAATTTATCGCGTAATTTTAGTAACCAGTATTTCAACGGAATTTTCACTCCTTTCCGCAGTTTTTAACCTATTTTTGATTTTCTTTTTCATAGGCTCGAATAATTTGAGCAACAACTGGATGTCTTACAACATCTCCGGCATCAAAATGAACGAACGCTATTTTATCGATAGATTGTAATGTTTTTTCTGCATGAATCAGCCCGCTCGCTACACCCTTAGGCAAGTCGATCTGACTGGTATCTCCATTGACGATCATTCTTGAATTAAACCCTAACCTTGTCAAAAACATCTTCATTTGAGCAACGGTCGTATTTTGAGCTTCGTCAAGAATTACAAAAGCATCATCCAACGTTCGCCCTCTCATATAAGCCAATGGTGCAATTTCAATAACGCCACGCTCCATCAAACGGTTCGTATGTTCCATACCAAAAACTTGATATAACGCATCATAAACAGGTCGTAGATAAGGATCTACTTTTTCTTTTAAATCGCCTGGTAAAAAACCTAGACTTTCTCCTGCTTCAACAGCTGGGCGGGTCAGAATAATTTTTTGGACTTCTCCTTTTTTTAATGCTGACACAGCCATAACCACAGCTAAAAAGGTCTTACCCGTTCCTGCTGGACCGATTCCAAAAATAATATCACGTTTTCGTACGGCATCGATATATTTTTTTTGGCCAACATTTTTTATGCGAATCGCTCTACCATGGTGATCTTTTAGGATTTCTTCTTCGTACATTGTCACAAACGTATCCAAATCGCCACTTCTTGCCATTTTCAAAGCAGAAACAACATCTGCCGTACTGATTTTAATGCCACGCTTAATCAGTACTAAAAGTGTACGTAAAACAGATGCAATCAATTGAACTTCTGATTCTTCTCCAATTAATTGAATCATCTCACCTCGTGTGTTGATTGTAACTAGTGCATTTTCTTCTAAATATTTTATATGTTTGTCATGGGTTCCTAAAAGCATACTCACATCATCAGAATCGTTTAATTTCAATTCCAAAGATATTGACTGATTTTCTGTCAAAAAATGCCCATCTCCTTTATTTTTCATTCTTTATAATCATACCATATTATTTATTTATTAAAAAGAGAGTGGGCTAAAACTAGATACTTGTTTTTCTTTTTTCACAGAAGCATCCATACCGCCCACTTCTTGTTCTGCAATTTTTGAACAAAAAAACCAACGGAAATCCGTTGGTTTTTTCATTTTGACTAATTCTCTTGTAGTAATTCTTTTACAATTGCATTGACCTGATTGCCGTCTGCTTTACCTTTGACTTTAGGCATTACAGCACTCATAACTTTACCAAATTCCTTTGATGAAGACGCTTCGGTCTGATCAATTGCCGTCTGAACTATCTGACGAATTTCTTCGTCAGATAGTTGTTTTGGCATATATTTTTCAACAATTGCGATTTCGATTTTTACTTTGTCAGCAAGATCGTCACGCTCCGCATTTTCAAACTCTGATAAAGAATCTCTGCGTTGTTTCATCTCACGAGACAAAACTGTTAACTCTTCTTCTCCGTTCAAATCACGGCCAGTTTTAATCTGCTCATTTTGAATGGCTGCTTTCAGCATACGAAGTACGGATAATGTTTCTTTATCCTTTGACTTCATTGCTGCCTTGATATCGTCATTCAATATTGTTAGTAATGACATACAACCAACTCCAATTCATCGAAAACTAGAATTTTTTACGTTTTCTAGCTGCTTCAGATTTTTTCTTACGCTTTACACTTGGTTTTTCGTAGAATTCACGTTTACGAGATTCTTGTAAAGTACCCGCTTTTGAAACGGAACGTTTGAAGCGACGAAGAGCATCGTCAAGAGATTCGTTTTTACGAACGACAGTTTTTGACATGTTAATTCCCTCCCTCCGAGCTTAAAAAGTAACCGTTTTTTATATTTATGAATTGTTTACCATAAATAAATTACCGTTCTTTCCTTATTATATCGAATGGTTATTTTAACGTCAACCTTTGTATTGAAAAAATGCACAAAAAAGTTTCAAAATGAGTAAAGTTATACACACATATGCTATATTCATGATTTTTTCTGAAAAAAATACTCACTGGCACTCTTCACATCGACCAAAAATTTCAAATCGATGTCCTTCAATTTCACAACCACTTAATTGTTCTTTAAAAAAATCCATCGGGCACATGTGAATTTCCTTTGTTTTTCCGCAAACTGTGCAGATAAAATGGTGATGATGCCCAACTTCCTGACAACAATGAAAACGAAATTTTTTTTCTCCATTCAAGTCAGTTGTTTCTAACAGATCAAACGTTTCGAAATCGTGTAAATTTCGGTAAATAGTATCATAACTTACACCTTTATATTCTTGATTCATAAATTCATAAACTTCTCTAGCAGAAATATAACGATTCCTTCTAATTAGATACGTGATCATTGCTTCTCTTTTTTTTGTGTATTTTAAGCCATTTTTTTTCATCACTGCTAATGACTGCTCTACTTTTGAATTTGACTGTGTCATCATGGTAACCTCCAATTCTTAAATCAAAATCATTACGAATAAGATTCATGAAGGTATGGTATAATAAATCTATAAAAAAAGCAAGAGAGGAATCATACTATGACAACAAATGAACAAAAAAAATGTGTGACGATCTTCGTCATTTCTGATTCAGCAGGAGAAACAGCTTCAAAACTGGCAGCCGCTTCTATGGCACAATACCCTACTGTAGACTTTTCGCTATTTAGACGAACCTTTGCCAAAGAAGAAGATAAACTAAGAAAAGCACTTGAGGATGCCAAACGTGAAAATGCCATGGTTTTACATACGATTGTAAATGATCGTTTAGTAAAGATTGCGAATGATTTTTTTGAAGAACATGATTTATATCACTTTGATATCTTAACACCACCAGTAGCTGAAATCGAAAGATTGACCGGTGTAGCACCTACCAGAGAACCAGGGGCTTTGCATCATTTAAATGAAAATTACTTTAAACGAATCGAGGCAATGGAATTTGCTGTAAAATACGACGATGGTAAAGATCCGAGAGGGTTTTTAGAAGCGGATGTACTCTTATTAGGCGTTTCTAGAACATCTAAGACACCGCTTAGTCTATTTTTGGCCAATAAAAATTTAAAAGTAGCAAATTTACCGTTGATTCCTGAAGCGCATTTACCAAAACAATTGTGGGAAACGAATCCTAAAAAAATTGTTGGATTGACAAATGATCCAGATATCTTGAACGGTATCCGTAAAGAACGAATGAGAACTTATGGGCTGCCAGCCAATACTTCTTATTCAGATATTGAAAAGATCAGAAAAGAGTTAACGTTTGCGAATGATTTATACGAAAAATTAGGTTGTGTGGTAATCAATGTTGCTTCTTTATCAATTGAAGAGACGGCTTCAATGATTTTAAATGCGTTGAATTTAGAAGATCATAGTTATTATGCAACGGAATCGCCTGAGGTTTAAATTAGTAAAATAAAAAATAAGAGCATTGAGGTCAATAAACATCTCACTGCTCTTATTTTTTTAAAAGACTTGAATACCTTCTTTATCTACCGATAGCACATTGATGGTAGCTAAAAGAGGTAATTTTTCTAGTTCTTGAACCATTTGATCTGTTTTTTCTTCTGGAGACAAAATCAATACCGTCGGACCAGCCCCGCTTAAAAATGCACCATACGCCCCAACTTTATGACCTAGAGCTCGTATTTCATCTAAATGTGGAACAAGATTTTTACGATAAGATTCGTGCCAGCGATCTTTTTCCATCATTATACCAGCTAATGGTAAATTGCCGTTCAAGATTGCAGCAATCATTACGTTGGCAATAGAGCTTGCTTGAACCGCTTCTTTATACGGAATAGAAGAAGGAAGTACACTACGACTTTCAGCTGTCAATAGTTGAACATCTGGAATATATGCAATCACGTCACACATTGGAAAATGATGCTTTACAGAATGTACTTCGCCATCAATATAACTTGCCACAACAAAATCACCGTATATTGCTGGAGCAACATTATCTGGATGACCTTCAATCTCCGTTGCAATTTGTAATTTATCCTTTTGAGATAAGTTCAAATTCCCTAGACGATTGGCTAGCTCGATCCCTCCTACAATTACGCTCGAACTACTACCTAGACCTCTAGCCAAAGGAATATCTGACGTCATTTTTAATACTTTAGGTGAAAGTTCGGGAGCTAATTTTAATGCCGTTTGAATCAGTAGATTTGTTTCATCGGTTGGGATGTCTGTTCCTAAAGAATGGAGAATTTTCCATTCCTTCGTATTTTCCAACACTTCGATATGAAGATATTGCGATACAGCAATACCACATGAGTCAAAACCCGGACCTAGATTTGCGCTGGTTGCGGGAATTCTTATTTTCATAGTTCAGACACTCCGTTGCGTAAATGTAGACGCATTTCTTCTAAATCACTCATTTTAGAGATTTTTACATCCGTTGCATTGATTGCTGTATCTGGATCTTTCAATCCATTACCAGTAAAAACCGTTACAACCGTTTCACCTGGTTTGATTTTCCCGTTTTTCACGTGTTGAATAACACCTGCTAAAGAGGCAGCAGAGCCTGGTTCAACAAATACACCATCTTGGGCCGCTACTTTGCGATAAGCATTCAGGATTTCCTCATCTGTAACAGAATCGATATGCCCTTTTGATTCATCACGAGCCGCTTCAGCTAACTTCCAGCTAGCTGGATTCCCGATACGGATCGCTGTTGCAATTGTTTCAGGTTGTTCGATCACTTCACCTTTCACGATAGCCGCAGCCCCCTCTGCTTCAAAGCCATGCATTCTTGGCAATAATGTGCCTTTTATATCATGCCATTCTTTGAATCCTTTCCAATAAGCAGAGATATTTCCTGCATTTCCAACTGGAATAGCCAACACATCAGGCGCTTTTCCTAGTTGCTCACACACTTCGAAAGCTGCAGTTTTTTGCCCTTCTAAACGATACGGATTCACCGAATTCACTAATGCAACTGCTTCAGTTTCAGCAATATTACGAACTGTTTTTAATGCTTCGTCAAAATTACCGGGAATTGAGATGATATCTGCACCATATATAATCGCTTGTGCTAATTTGCCCATTGCAATCTTACCATCTGGAATAACAACATACGCTTTGACACCTGCTCTAGTAGCATAGGCGGCTGCGGCTGCGCTTGTATTTCCAGTTGAGGCACAAACAATTGCTTTTGCTCCTTCTTCAACCGCTTTCGCTACAGCCATTACCATTCCACGGTCTTTGAATGAACCAGTTGGGTTTAGTCCTTCATATTTTCCATATAAATTGATTCCTAATTCTTTTGATAAGCTGTGTAATGGAATCAAAGGTGTATTTCCTTCAGCCAATGAAATCATGGGTGTTTTGTCTGTGATCGGTAAATATTCCTTATATTGTTTTAATAATCCTTCGTACATTGATTAATCCCCCAATACCTTAAATGTATTTAATAGTTCGAATCCATCAGTTGATCCGATTTCTTCTGTTACTTGTTTCATTTGTTTTTTTGAAATTGTATGTGTGATTGCAACGATTCTAGCTCTAGTACCGTCAGACTTTTGCTGAACTAACTGGTCAAAGCTAACATTTGCTTCCGTCATTATCTGAGTTAACTTTAAGATTTGACCATGTTGATCCGGCACTTCAATTGAGAAATAATATTTTCCAGAGACTGTCTCATCTTTTGCCAGTTTTTTATCATGTTGATAAGAATTAAACATCTGTCCTGTTGTTCCTAGACGGATATTCTTAGCAATCGTGATAATATCGCTAACGACACTTGTTGCAGTCGGCTTCGCACCTGCACCGGGTCCATAATACATTGATTCACCAACGCCTGAGCTTTCAATAAAAACAGCATTAAATTCATTACGGACAGAAGCAATCGGATGTGATTTTGCCACCAGCATCGGCCCAACTTCTACTGCAATACTGCCTTCTTTGTTCTCCGAAGAACCAATCAATTTCACTTCATAGCCTAATTGAGCAGCCATTTCAACATCATCTAAGGATAGACCACGAATGCCACGTGTCTCAATTTGGTCCAACTGAATGTCCATCCCAAAAGCAAATTGAGTTAAAATAACCATTTTATAGGCGGCATCAATACCATCTACATCATTTGTTGGATCAGATTCAGCAAACCCTAATTCTTGCGCTTCTTTTAGTGCTTGATCATATGTTTTCTTTTCTGAAACCATCTGCGTCAACATATAGTTAGTTGTTCCATTGACAATTCCTAACACCTTTTGGATATTATCTGCAGCTAAACTATTGGCAATCGTCCGCAAAATAGGAATTCCACCAGCAACACTTGCTTCATAATATAAATCACAATGATTTTTTTGTGCTATGGCTACTAGTTCGCTCCCATGTTGCGCTAAAAGATCTTTGTTCGCCGTCACGATATGTTTACCATTTTGAAGTGCTTTAGTAATGAAGGTTTTTGCTGGTTCTACTTTGCCTATTAATTCTACAATAATCTTGATTTCATCATCATTGATAATATCCTCAATAGTTGTTGTGAGTTGAATATCAAATTTCTCAGCTAAACGTCGTTTTTCTTCTTCATCACGAACTAAGGCTTTTGAAATTGAGACTTCCATACCCGTCACTTGCGAAATTTTTTCTTGATGTTCTTGTAAAATTGTTGGTACACCTGATCCGACTGTACCTAATCCAAGTAAACCAATTTTTAGTTTTTCCTTCATTCTTCTTCCTCCAACTATTAATTAGAAACATTTCATTTTTTTCTAATAAAACATGTTTCTAGTATACCTAACTGACGTAAAAAAAACTACCCTTTTCTTTGAATTTACCTTAGTAAACCTACAGAAAAGGCGAGTTATTGGTGTTTGATATGTTCGAATGTTTGATTAAGAATATCAATAACGTGATGATCATCCAGTGTATAATAGATTGTTTTTCCTTCACGTCTTGATTTCACTACATGGCTGTCTCTTAATAATTTTAATTGATGGGAAACTGCTGACTGTTCCATTGTCAGCTGAGCACTGATTGCTGTTACATTAAGCTCTCCCTTTTTTAATAGTAGTAAAATTCTTAACCTAGTTGGATCACTCAACACTTTGTATAGCTGACTAACTTTTTGAATCTCATCTATTTCTTTCATCGCTGAGCTTCCTTTCGTTTGTTCTCTTGCTTATTATAGCAAACTTTTTTTAAAAGAGGATAGAATTTTTCTTTCACATAGTTTAAAAAAAGACAATATAGGATAGCGAACTGATCCCAAATTGTCTTTCAACTTTATTCATGTTAACTATTCGCTTGTTTGACTGCATCAATCACAGCA
Source organism: Enterococcus plantarum (assembly GCF_001730295.1). Classification (GTDB taxonomy): domain Bacteria; phylum Bacillota; class Bacilli; order Lactobacillales; family Enterococcaceae; genus Enterococcus_L; species Enterococcus_L plantarum. The sequence continues at coordinate 99,528 of NZ_MIKA01000001.1, read as the reverse complement.
TATCTGAATCCATTTTTTTCTAACGCTGTAACGCCTTTGATTGTACTTCCTCCTGGAGATGTTACACCATCTTTTAACTCTCCAGGATGTTTTTTAGTTTCAATCGCAAGTTTGGCAGAGCCCAACATCATTTGTGCAATGATTTCATAAGAAAGAGCACGAGGCATGCCTTCCAATACAGCACCATCAGCCAATGCTTCCATAAAGATATCAACAAATGCTGGACTACATCCAGCAACAGTACCAAAGGTGCCTAGAATACTCTCACTAACTTCTTCGACTTTTCCTAACGTTTCCAAGACACGAGTTGCCTCAGTTTTTGATTCTGCAGGCATCTCATCTGAAAAAACAGTACCGATCATTCCTGCATTGACACTGACTGGCGTGTTAGGAATAGCATGAACAACATAAATTTCATCACCTAAAATGGCTTGGGCTTCTTCTACCGTATGTCCAGTTGCAACTGAAATAAGAATCGTCCCTTTGCTCAGACTTGGCGCTGCTTGTTTTAAAATATCTAGGACGATTTTTGCTCCTGTAGCGATAAAAATCACTTGGCAGTCTTTTAAAGCATCATAATCTTTGATTAATTTGAACCCAAGTTTTTTTTGTAACACTTCAGCTGTACCGCTTGAACCGCCTTTTACAAATAAATTTTCTTGCACTACAGTTTTAGCTTTTAAAAGACCTTCAATCATTGCGCTACCCATGTGACCAGCACCGATAAAGCCAATATTCATTTCTACCACTCCTTATATGTTTCTCATCATGAATTAGTAATTTCCTATCAACCCAAATAAGCGGCGAGAAGAAAGCATCTTCTGATTAAATAAGCTGAAATTCACAAAAAATCGACGTACAATTCCCGTGAATTTCTTCTTATTTATCGAAGCTTAATGCTTTTTATCTCAACCTCTAAATCTCGTTCTTTTTATTCTGTTAATGCATTAACAGCTTGTTCGAAATTATTTATTTTTTGATCAGCTTCTGTTTGCGAAGCAGCTTTTGTAGCCAAATAAAATTTGATCTTGGGTTCAGTTCCAGACGGGCGTATCGCAATCCAGCTACCATCTTCCAAGAAATATTTTAATACATCTGAAGGTGGCGTTGATAATGCTTCGACTTTTCCATCAGTGAATGTTCTCGTTAATTCTTTAAAATCCTCTGTTTGTGTTACCTTGATATTAGCAAATGAGGTTGGTGCTTCTTCACGGAATTTTTTCATTAGTGCCTTGATTTTTTCACTGCCTTCAATTCCGCTTAAAGTGACTGAAATTGTTTTTTCTTCAAAATAACCATACTCTTCAAAGATATCTTGTAGCCCATCATAAAGGGTTTTTCCTTGTTTCTTGTAGAATGCTGCAACTTCGGCTAATAAGACAAGAGCTTGGATTGCATCTTTATCACGAACAAATGATTTTACTAAATAACCATAACTCTCTTCAAAACCAAACATAAATGATTGAGAATGGTCTTCCTCATACTGTTCGATTTTCTCAGCAATAAACTTAAATCCTGTTAAGACATCTACCATTTTTGTATTGTACTTCGCTGTGATCGCTGTGGCTAATTCACTGGAAACAATTGATTTCAAAACAACTGCATTTTCTGGTAAAGTTCCTGCTTGTTTATGTGCTTCTAAAATATATTGAATCATGATCGATCCCAATTGATTCCCTGTTAGAACCTGATAGCTTCCATTTGGTAAACGAACTGCTGCACCCAAACGATCAGCATCTGGATCAGTTGCAATCAATAGATCCGCATCTTCTTTTTCACCTAGACGGATAGCATATTCAAAAGCAGAGTGTTCTTCTGGATTTGGTGATTTAACCGTTGTAAAATCTGGATCTGCAATTGCCTGTTCTGGAACAAGTACAAATTTTTCAAATCCAGCTTGTTTCAACGCTTTTTCACCTAGCATTTTCCCAGTACCATGCAATGGCGTATAAACTAGTTTTAATTCTTTGCCCATATCATTGATCAACTCTTGATTGATTGTCACTGTCTTTACTTCTTTCAAGTAAGCAGTATCAACTTCTTCACCAATAATCGTAATCAAATCACTTTGTTTTGCTTGATCCTCTGATAACACTTCTACTTTTAATGGGTTTTCAACTTCGCGAACGTATTTCGTTAAAGCATCAGCATCAGCTGGTGGCATTTGTCCGCCATCTGCCCCATAGACTTTATAACCATTGTAAGCTGCAGGATTGTGAGAAGCTGTGATCATGATCCCTGAAAAGGCATTTAAGTAACGAACTGCAAAAGACAATTCAGGTGTTGGTCGTAAACTTTCAAAAACGAATGCTGGAATACCGTGTTGTGCTAATGTTTTTGCCGCTTCCATTGCAAATTCCGGTGACATATGACGAGAATCATAGGCAATTGCGACTCCGCGTCTTTTTGTCTCTGCTCCTTCAGCATCCATAAATCGAGCTAATCCTTCGGTTGCTTGACGAATCGTAAAAATATTCATTCGATTGACACCAGCACCTAAAATACCGCGCATACCAGCAGTCCCAAACTCTAAAGGTGCATAAAAAGCATCTTCACATTTTTCAGGATCCTCTTTTAAATCTTGCAATTCTTTTTTTAAATTTTCTGGTATATTTTCTTCATTCATCCACTGTTCATAGACTTGTTCCCAAGACATGTTTAACACCTCTTTTAATCATTTATATTCTTTCCCAGTTTAAGTATATCATTCCGGAGCTTGAGAAGAAAGTGAAGTCACGTAAAAACAGCTTAACTTGTCAAGCAACTAGGAGTATTACTTTAATAGCCGTTGACATTGTAATAATTGGTCTGTCATCATCGTTGGCTTTGTTCCGAAATAATCCGCAAATTTTTGACTCCAGGGTTTCGTTTCTCTCGCTTCACCAAAGGCTTCCATTATTTGATTATATTGTTCGATCAAGGTGTATGCATAGGATTGATATCGATCATAGTGAATAACTGTTGGTTCAGGCAAGCGTGGTTTGATTTCCATCTCAACTGTCGGTTTCCCAATACTCAAACCAAATAATGGAAAAGTATACTCTGGTAAGTTTAACAATTGGCTGATTTCCTTTCCATGTTTACGGATACTTCCTACAACAACTGAGCCTAATCCTAAACTTTCAACAGCTATCACTGCATTTTCAAGCGCCAAAGCAGCATCAGTCGTAGCTAAAAGAATCGGTTCAATGCTTTCGTCAATAGGATATAAAGTTTCGTGAGCTGTACTGACCATCTTTGTACGATGAAGATCTCCTATAAAGACCAAAAATACTGAGCTTTTTGCTATATGCGGATTGCCTGGATTCCACTGAACTAATTGTTCACGTAGTTCCTTTTGTTGAAGAACGATAATACTGTAAAATTGGCCATTCATCCAGCTCGGTGCCTGTCGAGCCGCATCTAGTATTGCTTGTAATTCTTCTTTAGAAATAGCATGATTCTCGTCAAAATCACGATAACTGCGTCGATTTTTCAAAATTTCAATCGTTTTATTCATGTAGATTCCCTCCATTTATCCTTATTTTATCATAGTGTTTAGGAATCCATAGCAATTTTTTGTGTGACTGCTCGTAATTTTTCTTTCAATATCAGCAAATTGTTTTCATCAACTCTGGTAAAATTAATTCGTATACTATCTTGATTTTCACTAAAGAAAAAACTTGGTGCAATCAACAATCCTTCTTGTAAAAATATCGTCCAATCTTTTGGCCGAAGTTTTCCTTGTTTCCAAGTTGCCCAAATATAAAACCCTCCCTTAGGCATAGTTACATCCCACTCGACCATTTTGTCTAACACATCGAATACTGATTTGCCTCGTTGCTCTACAGTCTGTTTCAAGTGAGTGATTTTACTTGAAAACTCTTTATCTGTTAAGGCTAAATTCGCCAATAATTGTGGGAAAATACTTAACGAAAAATCCATCATCTTTCTTGCTTCTGCTAATTGCTGATTTACTGAAGTCGGTGCACTCAGCCATCCTATTTTAGTTGTCGATCCCAAGATTTTTGAAAGAGAACCGATATATAGGACATTTTCAGGGTCCAATTTTTTTAAAGGCAGGATTTGATCTGACGGAACAAAATTAAGGTTAGCAAAAACATCATCCTCTAAAATTGGAACTTGATAATTTTGACACAGTTTAACCAATGCTTGTCTTCGTTCCATTGACATTGTTTTCCCTGTCGGGTTTTGAAATGATGGATTGACCATGACCATTTTGACTCGATGTTGACGAATCATTTTTTCAAGCGCTTCAAGATTGATTCCTTCTTGATCCATTTTCACGCCATAAAGACGAATACCTGCTGCTTGAAAAATAGGAAGTGCATAAAGAAAAGAAGGATCTTCGATTGCTACACTATCACCGGATTGTAACAACACTTGTAAAATTAAAAATAACGCTTGCTGTGCGCCTGACGTAATCAATAAACTCTCTGAAGGAAGTGAGAACCCATAATCTTTTTCCGTTTGACGACTGATTGATTGCCTTAATGGCAGATAACCTAAGTCATTTTGTTGCTCTTCTTCCAAAAAATGTTTCCATGTCAAAGGTGGAAACGAAAAACTTGGAATCAAGTCCATTGGCAATTCTCCCGTATACAAATCCAAAACGTTTGTATCTGATTGCTTGATCAGCCTTTCAATTTGTTCTGTGAACGGATCAACCTTAGCGAAAGCATTTTGTTCTAGGTAAAGACGCCAATCTGTTCTTGGCGTTGTACTGATTCCCCACTTCCCTTCGTTGACGAATGTTCCACTCCCTTGTTTTCTAATGATCCAGCCTAAAGAAACAAGCTCATCTAACGCATGCACAACAGTGGAACGATTGACTTGAAAGTAAGTTGCTAATTTTCTTTCTGAAGGTAAATGTTCACCAGGTAAAAGATCACCATTTTTTATGTAGGAGAGAATCAATTCGATGATACTTACATACACTGGAACACCTTTTTCTTTTTTTAATGACCACATTTATTTTACCTCCCATTTTTTTGAAGTAGAGAATCATATCCTTTAGTCGAATCATTAAATTAAGAGAACTATTATAGCAAGATACGTTCTTATAAGGTTTAGTTGTTTACATATTTTTTACTAATTATGCTTGATTCATATTCAAGGTTCAACTCTCGCTTTGCTCGTCTTGTACTGCTCATCATCGAATCTCTTCGTTCTTCGTGATTCATAACGAAGGAGCAACTCTCGCTTTGCTCGTCTTGTACTGCTCATCATCGAATCTCTTCGTTCTTCGTGATTCGCAGCAATTGGATGACCTGAAAATAACCCAATTGGCTGTTTTTGTCAACTTATGTTTGTTTTACAATACATATATTAAAATATTTTCGAATAGGGGTTAGACGATGATAAAAAAAGTATTAACAGTTGCTGGTTCGGATTCTAGTGGTGGCGCAGGGATTCAAGCTGATTTAAAAACGTTTGAAGAATATGGAACATTTGGTTTTTCAGCTTTAACTAGCATTGTGACTATGGACCCGGACGAGGGTTGGAGTCATACTGTTACACCGATTGAACCTGCATTAGTGGAAAAACAGTTAAAAACTATTTTTGCTGGTGGTCCACTCGATGCGATGAAAACAGGAATGCTTGGAACTATTGAAGCAATTGAAATAACACGAGGTTATATTGATAACTACAAAATGAGCAATATCGTAATTGATCCTGTAATGGCTTGTAAAGGTACAAATGAACTACTACAACCTGAAAATGTCGCCGCAATGACTCGCTTGTTATTGCCTACAGCGACGATAACAACACCCAATTTAGTAGAAGCCGGGATTTTATCTGGAATAGGTGAACTGACTTCTGTTGAACAAATGAAAGATGCAGCAAAAAAGATCATTGAGCTGGGACCTAAAAATGTTGTAATTAAAGGTGGTCACCGCTTAAAAACAGATAGGGCAGTCGATCTGTTTTATGATGGAAGTACGTTTACTGTTTTTGAGGATGAGTTATTTTCTACTGACTATAATCATGGAGCAGGTTGTACTTTCGCAGCAGCTGTAACTGCTGGTCTTGCTAAAGGCTATCCAGTCATTGATGCTGTTGCTCTTGCTAAAAAATTTGTATCCGCCGCTATTAAAAATGGTCAAAAAATCAATCCTTTTCTCGGTCATGTTTGGCATGGTGCTTACAATCACGCCGAAGATCGAATGGGCAAAAAAGAGGAGTGATTTAATGAATCAGAAAAGTTCAACAACTTCAATTGTTTTAGTCGGCCTATTTGCGGCTTTGACGGTTTTAGGTACAATGATTAAAATTCCTATGCCTACTGGTGCTTTTGCTCACTTGGGTAATTCAGTTTTATTATTAGCCGTTCTTTTGATCGGCTACAAAAAAGGAGCTCTTGCTGGTGGTTTAGGTTTTGCTATTTTTGATATTTTAAATGGTTTTGCTGCTGAAGCTCCTTATTTTATTTTAGAAAGCTTTATCGTTGGCGGTGCAGCAGCTCTAACCATTTTATTTTTCCAGAAAAATATTGATACCGTATGGAAAGTTATTGTCGTAGCTGCTGTAACTGGTATTGTCAAGATCATTATGACTCAATTAAAGAATACGGCAATGGGACTACTTGCAGGCGCAGACTTTAGCATCTCTTTTATAAGTGCCTTGTCAAAACTACCGGCTACTTTTATTAATGTCGCAACGACCATCGTTATTGTATCACTTGTCTATTTCCCGTTAAAAAAGGCAATGACAATCATCTTCACGAGACAATCATTTTAGTTAGTTTTAAAAAAAAGACGAGACAAAACAGATCATTAGTTTTGCCTCGCCTTTTTATTCATTTTTACTAAAAATATTTTCCAGTATTCCAAAAGCAATCCCACCTATTGGAAAAATAATCCAATTTGTTCCCCAATTTCCTAAGAAGAAACCTTGGCACAAAAAGACAGCAACTATAATTGGCCAATAAATTTTTTCAAGCGTCTGGAACCAACTAGGTTTTTGACCATCTCGTTCAGCTTTCGCTTTTGGCCCTAATTCTCCTTCAACTGAAATAAAATAGGTCTGTTCAAGGATTTTACTAAAACTTCCCATGATGACACCACCAAAAATAAAGAAGAATACACCTAAAGATGCTAACAGAAACATGCAACCAACGCCAAATAATTCGTTCCCAACTGTTGGATCCACTAAAGAGAATAAGACTACAGGTATCACTGACAAAATGCACAATACTACTCCAGCTACCATACAAAAGACAAACGATCGTTGAAAGTCCTCTTTTCTTTTCTTAGCTTCTGTTTTTACTTGAGTGGGAATAAAACGATCGTCTAGCTTTCTAGTTGAGTTACCCATGCTTGTTCCGGCGATAATAAATAAAGGAACACCCACGGCCGCACCGAGAAAGAAAAATAGCAACCCAAAACCTGTACCATACGTCCCGCCTGACACCCCCACAGATGTGAAGAAAGCTGCTGCACCTATCATAATTGTCATCACACCCAAACCAATGAATGTAGCGCCTTTACGTCGAATATTAAAAAAACGAATAGACTCGTCTAAAGTAATTCCATCTAACTCGAATCCTTTGTCATCGATAAACTCTTGTTTTATATTCATTTCTTCGACTAATTCATCAATTGATCCAAACTCTGAAATGACGTTACCAATTGCTTCATTTTCAGATTTGCCTTGTTTTTTTAAATCTTCATACCGATCTTCTGCACTTGCTAATAAATCTTCTTTTAATTGTTTGGTTTGACTAGTTTCGGTTATTCCTAAAAATAAACTGTCGATATAATCCTTAATAGTGTTCATTATTTTTCCTCCTTGATAAAACGTTCAACGACTTTTTTAGTTAATACCCATTCTGCGATTTTTTCTTCTAAATATTCTTTTCCAGATGATGTGATTTTATAATAAGTTCTTTTTTTACCGTGTGTGATTTGACCCGGAAAAGAATCGATAAAACCATTTTTTTCCAAACGGTTAAAGGCAGAATACAATGTTGTCTCTTTAATTGAATAATTATCTTCTGAAATTTCAGTAATTCTTTTGGAGATTGCGTAACCATATGAATCTCCTTCCTGCAATACAGATAAAATAAATGTATCGTTATACCCTCTGATTGCATCACTGCCGATCATTAAATCACCTCCAATTACTCTATCTGTCGTACTACGTCTGTCGTTGTAATAATAATAGCACAATTACTACGACAGGTAAAGTAAAAATAAAGAGGTTAGACTATTGCTCTATGCGCAATAGTCTAACCTCTTTATTTTTGTTAAATTGTATCACCATTAAAAATCGAATTTTTTACAATAACATAATCGACTTTACGAATTGCTTCAAGATCACGTCCGCCAGCATAAGAGATGGAAGATTGTAAATCTTGTTGCATTTCTGTTAGCGTATCTGCTAAGCTGCCCTTATGTTGAATCCAAATTTTCTTACCTTCAACATTTTTCTTTTCACCTTTTTGAAATTCCGAAGCACTACCGAAATATTCTTTATAGACTACACCATTTTCTACTTTGGTCTCACCTGGTGATTCTTCATGACCAGCAAATAATGACCCAATCATGACCATAGTTGCACCAAAACGAACTGATTTTGCCACATCTCCTGGTGTACGAATCCCACCATCTGCAATAATCGGTTTTCTTGCAGCTTTAGCACACCAACGTAGTGCAGCTAACTGCCACCCGCCAGTGCCAAAACCTGTTTTGATTTTCGTGATACAAACTTTCCCCGGCCCAATACCGACTTTCGTTGCATCCGCTCCGGCATTTTCTAATTCGCGCACAGCTTCAGGTGTCCCAACATTTCCAGCAATAACGAACGTATCTGGTAAATGTTTTTTCAGATGTTGAATCATATTGATCACTGCATTGGAATGCCCATGGGCAATATCAATCGTTACATAATCAGGAACTAAATTCCGCTCCGCTAATTCTTCTACAAAACCGTATTCAGCTTCTTTTACACCTACGCTTATAGATGTAATCAAGCCTTTCGCATTCATTTTTTCAATAAAAGGAATTCGAGCATTTTCATCAAAGCGATGCATGATATAAAAATAATCATTTTTTGCTAGAAACTCCGCAATATCTTCATCAATAATCGTCTGCATGTTCGCAGGTACGACAGGCATTTTAAAGGTATGTTTCCCTAGTTTCACGACTGTATCACATTCAGAACGACTGTTCACAATACACTTATTGGGAATTAATTGGACATCTTCGTAATCAAAAACTTTCATACTGTATTGCCTCCTAATAAATTCTAATAAAACACGCAAAAACACGAACATTAACTTGATAAAAGTTCGCATTTTCGAACACCTATGCTAATTTACACTATTCATCTGCAAAAGTCAAAGGTAAATAACGAAAAATGTAATAATATGAAGAACATTATTCGTGTTTTGATCGAAAATTTATTTTTCTGCTATTTTATATGGCTTTTTCACCTTCATGTTCAGTTATTGATTCCTCAATCTTTTCGTTAGGCAATAAGCAATTTAAAAGTATAGCAGCAATCGAAGCAGTGGCGACAGATGAGCTGAAAAGATATTGCAAAAATTGTGGTAATGATTGAATAAATTCTTTAGGGATCAACGTTAATGCAAGTGTTAAGATCATTGGTATCGCAATTACGTACATTTGTTTCTCATTGATATCAACTTCTTTCATTACTTTGAGTCCGCTTATTGAAATAATGCCACAAACAATGACAAAAACACCGCCAATCACTGGCGCAGGTATTGAAGATATCAGCGTTGACAGTTTACCCGATAAACCAAAAACGACAAACCAGGCACCTGCTGCTACGAATACTTTTTTACTAGCAACGCCTGTGATCGAAATGATTCCTGCATTGGTTGAGTATCCTGTAACTGGGGTTGTCCCTAGTAATGATGAAATCAAACAGCCCAATCCTTCTCCTACAACTCCTCTATTGATATTTTCATCAGTCAATGGCTCTTCGCAGACATTGCTTACTGCAAACCAAGTTCCTGTCGTTTCAGCCATCAGCACAATGTAAATAATAGCCATTGTTAAAATAGATGAAACATCAAATGAAAAATGAAAATCAACAAAAGGTAATTGCGGAACACTTATTAATGGTGCATTTCCAACTTGAGATACGTCAAGAATCCCCATAAATTGAGCTGCAAAACTCCCAATAATTAATGCCAAAATAACTGAAGAAATTCTAAAAATCCGACCTTTTCCAGTAAAACGCGATCCGATCATCGCGAAGAAAATGAGTGATACTGCCGCAATGATTGCAAGTAAAATGTTTTGACCTAAATCTCCTGAAGCATTAAAAACATTGTCATTTAACGCAACTGGCATCAACGACAAACCAACAATAAAGATGATTGTCCCTCCAACAATCGGTGGTACAAAAGCTTTGATCAAACGATTAAAAATACCTGTTACACCTAAAATAATAACTAAAATTGCTCCAATCAAGCTTGCACCTAAAACAGTTCCCCATCCATTGCCATTTTGACTATTGGCAAAATAAATACCTGCAACGGATCCAATCGGGATAAATGATGGACCTTGTGCCACAGGTAGTTTCATACAAAAATACGATTGAATAATCGTAGCAAGCCCTGCAGCTATAAAGGTTGATTGAATCAACGCCGAAGACTCTTTTGTTGTCAAACCAATAATTGACGCAATAATAAACGGTACGACATAAACATCCATTGCTAAAACATGCTGAATGCCTAAAAGGACTGATTGCCCAATTGATAAATCATCATTCGGACCAACCGTTAGTTTTGATGGTTTTGTTTTTGTTTCACCCATTTTATGCTTGCACCTCTACTTCCATCCTATTTCTATCATGAACTTTTTTTCCCTGAATCCAAACCTCATGGATATGTTCAGGGCGCGATAAGTAAAGAATCTTTTGGAAAATAGACAATAACGGTTCTTCGTCAGAAAAGATAGGTAATGTTTTACTATCCACAATTTGAACATCCCAAGCATAATCAACCGCTAACTTTCCTATTGGTAAGCTCAATGATTCCCCACCGCCTGCGGTTGCTAGATAAAAAGCTTCGTTTAAAGAAATACTAGAACCTGCAACACCACGCTTTTCACTGCAACATTCTTTATCGACCCCGTCTTCTAGCATTCGAGAAGATATTACTGCTTGTCTAATATTATCAAACAAACTTGGTGAAAACCCACCGGAAATATCACTACCTAATCCTGTTTCTATTTTATAATTGTTTAATAGTTTAGCAATTGGTGTAACGGCATTACCAAAATATGCATTGGAAATCGGACAATGCGCAACTGCCGTTCCTTTATCGGCAAATAATGCCATATCATCGTCTGACAGAAAACCACAATGTGCCATAATAGCTTTTTCTGTTAGTAATCCAAAATCATTTAATGCAAATGCATCATTTTTACCAAAACGCTCTTGAACAAATGAATGTGCCCAGTCACTTTCACTACAATGAGATTGAATATGAACATCATATTTAGCCGCCAAAGCACCCAAACCTTTTAAAGAATCATCTGTACAGCTTGGAATAAAACGAGGCGTTACAACTGGATAGACTCCTTGAGGTGTTCGCTTATTTAATTCTAGTACCTCTTGAATGAATAGCTCTGTTTCCGCTAACGCTTCATTCGCTGTCGCATCTCGATAATATTCAGGGTTCTGTTCTGGATCGTCCATAACAACTTTACCAACTAAACCTCTCTGCCCTTTTTCGCTACAAATTTCTGCTAAACGCAAACTAGACTGACGATGCACTGTCGCAAAATACAAGGCTGTTGTAGTGCCATTTTTTATTAATTGGGAAACTAAATCTGAATAAACAGTCTCTGCAAAGTGCCTATCAGAAAATTTGGCTTCTAGCGGAAAAGTATACGTATTCAGCCAGTCATATAAAGGAAGATCCAACGCAGTTCCAGCTTGCGCCCATTGAGGTGCGTGGATATGAAGATCGATAAAACCAGGGAGAATAAACTGTCCCTGAGTTAATTCTTGAAATTTATTTTTTTCGGAATACTCTTTAATAAGTGCTTGATATTCCTTTTCTTCTGGAGAGATAATGGCACCTACCGTACCTTCTTCTGAGATACAAAACAGACAGTTCTTGAATGCTTTTACATTTTTTGAGTCAATACTTGAAAATCCAGTTCCTTTTACAATAAATTTAAACAAGATAATTGCTCCTCTCATAACAATACAAACATCATTATATAGAATAATTCGTATTTATTCCACATTTTTTCTTAATCCCGTGTTGAAAATTTGCTAAAAATATCCAAAACACGAACTTTCATCCTGTTCGAAGCAAAAAAAGTAAAACAAAACTTACAACGTTTTGTTTTACAAAGCAAACTATCATCCATTATTTTAGTTGTTTTTTCTCAGCCTCTAAATGATCGATTTTATCATGCAGTTCGGCAATCGTTTTTTGCAGCTCATCATGCATTTTATCGTGTTTCTTATGCAGTGTTGATAAGCTGTGATGGATAAGAGTACCACTTCCTGCGGCCAAAGAAGCACCTAAAGCACTCAAGACATTGGTGTAATTCCCTAAAATCAATTGAACATTAGCAGAAGGTTGTACATTTTTCAATATAGGAATCCACATTGTTAGAACAGCGAAAACAACGAGATAGAAAAAAAGAAATAGGTAAATAAATATAGAGACTTTACTGGATAATAGAGCTGGAATTTGTTTTAAAAACGCATTAACTTTTTTCATTTTCAATCGACTCCTTTTTACTCTTTCTCTATTATGATTGATTGGAAAATAAATGTACATTATTGATACTTCATCCATTGGCTCTATATTTCTCATCTAAGTTTTCATAATATGCTAATAAGGATAGCGATGTTTTTTGATTCTGGCGATAATTGAGTTATACTGAAGTAGAAATCATATTTATTAGGAGGCAAATAACTATGCTTAAAATCGAACGAATCCAAACGGGTGTTATCCAAGAAAATTGTTACTTAATTTATAATGAAACGAATTTATTAATCATTGATCCAGGTGCTGAAGCAGAAAAAATAGCTGCATTAATTGAAAAGACAGGTAAAAAACCGATTGCTATTTTACTAACACATACTCATTATGATCACATCGGTGCAGTTGAGGAACTCCGCCACCAATACACTATTCCTGTTTATGTTAGCCCATTAGAACAAGAATGGTTATCTAACCCGGTCCTTAACTTATCTGGCTTGGGCCGCCACAATGACATTGCTGATATTATTGTACAACCTGCTGAAGTAGAATTTGAAATGACTGATTACAATTTAGGTGGTATGTCGTTTACTGTAGTACCAACACCTGGCCATTCAATTGGGAGTGTAAGTTTCGTGTTTGATGACTTTGTTGTTACAGGTGATGCGTTATTTAAAGGAAGCATTGGTAGAACTGATTTACACACTGGTGACATGCAGCAATTACTTCACAGTATCAAAACCTATCTTTTCACGTTACCTGATGAATTTCCAGCCTATTCTGGACACGGAGACGCAACGACTATCGAACACGAAAAGAAAACCAATCCATTTTTTAACTAAAAAGGATCAATCGTTATCGAGCTACTAAAGGAGGAACTAGGATATGAATGAACCAACAACACTCTACATCATCCGTCACGGTAAGACGATGTTCAATACAATAGGTCGAACTCAAGGCTGGTCAGATACCCCCTTGACTAGAGAGGGAGAAAAGACGATTCTCTATTTAGGTCTTGGTTTACGAGAGATCGATTTTAAAGAGGCATACTCTAGTGACAGCGGACGCGCAATGCAAACTGCGCGTATCATTTTACAAGAACATCAAAATGGCGCAAACATTCCTTACAATACCGATAGCCGCATTCGTGAATGGTGTTTTGGCTCTCTGGATGGAGGGTATGATGGCGAACTTTGGGGTGTTGTTCCTAGAATCTTAGCATATAAAAACTATGAGGATATGATGACAAATAGCATCAGCTATAAAGAATTGGCTGACGCTATCATCACTGCTGACACGGCAAACTGGGCAGAACCTTACGATAAAATCCGTGACCGAGTTTGGAGCGGATTTAAAGATATTGCCTACCATCGAGAGAAACATGGTGGTGGTAATGTCATGATTGTTTCTCATGGATTGACGATTTCATTCTTAATGTCATTGATCGATAATCGTTTACCTATGCAGATTGCTCTTGAAAATGGCAGTGTGACTAAATTAATCTATGAAAATGGTAAATTTACAATTGATACAGTCAATGATACCCACTATATCGACAAAGGACATGCGATTTTCTCTACTACCTAAACTATCAAAAATAAGAGTGCGAGAAAAAACAAGTGAAGTGAGCCCCTTAAGTTAGACCAGAAAATCTAAATTGGGGGGGCTTTTTATAATGGTTAAATATGATTATGACTTTAAAAAATCAGTAGTTCAAGCGTATCAGAGGGGTGAAGTTGGGTATGTGACTCTAGCTCGCCGATACGGTATTCCAGCTGATTTAAATGTAAACAAATGGGTAAAGATTGTAGACAAATTAGGCTTCTTCTCCAATAGGTGTCAGCAACAGAATCGAACTTTTTCGTGCTAACGCTGAATTAGAGTTAGCGGTCAAACCAATTACCGCCAAGCCTTTCTCAATAGCAAGATCCGCCAAAGCATTTATTTCCTGATTTGTACCTGAATGTGAGATTCCAATAAAAATTCCTTTCGTTTATTTGTGCCAATTGCAGATGCAAACAAATGATGATCCATTGTGAATCTGTTTACTTTTATTAACCGCAATAATGAACAGTCCTCTAATACAAGTTGTGCAACGACATTGATTTTTTTATTTGAATTCCGCCCAGATCCCTTCCATAAAAAAATTATCAATTGTTACGCTATCGATTTTTCGCTTTAGTAATAATTCTGGCTGGATTATTTTTATCTTTTTGAAACGTGTATCCTCAATGCGAATCACATCAAGGACTTCGTCTATACAATTTTTGTGTTCGCCCAGATAAACATCATCGACCAGATAATTCTCACTTAAATCTAAAGGCGCTGAAAATGGATTATCATAGCGATTTTTCAAGAGTAGGCAACCTGTCTTTTATTGGTCCTCTTTACTATTTGTTTCCCAGAAAAAAAGCCACTATCTGAAAAATAACTATTTCAGATCACGTATAATATTTATGCTAAGGTTTCAAACTTTCAATTTCATCTCTGTATTTTTAGCAATTTGATCAAGTTCTTTCAACCGTCCCACAAATACTAATGCATCATCTTTTGGGATATGTAAGGAAGTAAATATTCCTTTAAAACTGATTTCGCTCATTTTTTGAATACATACGCATTTCAAAAGTCCTCTCTTCACTTAAGGAATTCGACATTCCATACATCGTATCCACTCTTTTCTAATCTGCTTTCATCCATAGTTTTTATAAAATTATAGTTCAACTTAAGTGTATTTTTATATTTATTTCAACATTTATTTTCAATAAAAACTAAATAAGAGCAGAAAAACGGTTTAATGTTTTTCTGCCCTTTTGAGTCATCCTAACTACTTGCTTATGCTTTAGCAGTTCCTATTTCTTCACCTGCATTGACTTGTCCTGTCTTATTAAGATCGAAGCTTTTTACTGCATCCATATTCGTAATCACAACCACCATATCGATTGCTTTTTCAGCAGATATGATGCCTTGTAAATCAACTTCAGCAATTAACGTTCCTTGTGATATTTTAGACCCTTCACTTACTTTTATATTAAAAGGCTCTCCATTAAGCTCAACTGTATCGATACCCATATGAAGTAAAATTTCAAGCCCATTTGCCATTTTCATGCCCACAGCATGCTTTGTTTGAAAAACACTTAAGACAACTCCTTCAATTGGCGAATAAATTTCCCCTGTTTCCGGAATAATCGCAAAGCCATCCCCCATCATTTTTTGTGAAAAAACAGGATCATTGACTTCACTAATTGGGATCAAATTTCCCGTTGCTACTGCATATAGCGTTTCATTTAATTGAACTGGTTCTTTCTTTTTCAAAAATCCAAACATTTATTTTTCCTCCAATTTTTATGAATAGTACTAGTATAAAAAATTCTCAGAATAATTACAACACTGAAGTAGCTTGTTTCTAATTTTTTTTGCACGCATTAAAAGTTAGTTGGTTTTTCTGATACTAAAAGGTATACTATTAGTGATTTACTATTTTATGCTGGAAAGGATTGAACCTATGCTTTTATCAAATTTATGGAAAGCAATTATTCTAGGTATTATCGAGGGCGTAACTGAATGGCTTCCGATCAGTAGTACAGGACATTTGATCTTAGTCGATGAATTCATTAAAATGAACCTCAGCAAAGACTTTATGGAAATGTTTAATGTCGTGATTCAGCTTGGTGCGATTATGGCTGTCGTCGTTCTTTATTTCCACAAGTTAAACCCCTTCTCACCGCAAAAAAATGAAACAGAAAAGAAAGATACATGGATTCTCTGGTCAAAAGTTGTTGTTGCCTGTGCCCCAGCTGCTATCATTGGGATTCCGTTAGATGACTGGCTAGAAGCAAAATTCCATAACTTCTTTACCGTAGCATTGATGCTGATTATTTATGGGGTTGCTTTTGTAGTGATTGAAAAAAGAAATCGAGATCGTAAACCAAAATGTACTGATTTGAGAGACTTTACCTATAAAGCTGCCGCAATTGTCGGCTTTTTTCAAGTCTTATCATTGATTCCAGGTACCTCTCGTTCAGGTGCAACAATTCTTGGCGCTATCATTATCGGTGCATCACGATTTGTCGCAACAGAATTTTCATTTTTCCTTGGTATTCCTGTTATGTTCGGCGCAAGCTTCCTAAAAATTGTAAAGTTCGTCATGAAAGGAAATACATTTGGATTTAGTGAAATTCTTATTCTACTGACTGGTTCGATTGTAGCTTTTGTTGTTTCAATTATTGTGATCAAGTTCTTATTGAACTATCTAAAACGAAACGACTTTACTGCTTTTGGTTGGTATCGAATTGTACTTGGTGTATTACTCATCAGTTATTGGCTATTTTCATAATAACAATTGAGATTGAAGCAAAGCGTAGTAGTTGCTTCTTCTACCATCGTTTATCCTGATTCCTTAGGGGTGTGGGGTGTGACTTTTAGAGTCATGTCCCACACCCTTTTTTTATTTAGAAATTGATACATACTTTCTATTTTTGTTGATAATGATTATCAATATTAATTAGAATAAATATTCTTCAAAAATATATTAAAACACTTTTAAATAAGCATTTAAACTAAATGATAATCACTATCATTCTCATTTAGGTATTATGATTATCAATTAGATTTATTTTATGCTATTCTTTTTTGTGAGGAGTGATAATCATGAAGTATTCAGAAGAAAAAAAAGCATTACTATCCACTATTTTATGTTTAGTATTTATGATCGTAGGATTTATTTTAGAAAAATCAGGAACAGCATTTTATCCGATTAGTTTCATTTTCGCAATCATATTTGGTGGATATAAACAAACAAAAGAAGGGGTAGTTGATACGCTTGAACATAAACATCTAAATGTCGATTTACTTATGGCTTTAGCAGCAATTGGAGCGTGTATTATTGGTAATTGGTTCGAAGGCGCTATGCTGACTTTCATTTTCTGCCTTAGTGGTGCGCTAGAAGAATATACGACAACTAAAAGTAAAAAAGAAATAGCCAGTTTAATGAATCTACAGCCAGAAACAGCCTACTTACTAAATGATTTAGGTAAAACAACTGAGGTTGCTGTTACTCAATTAAAGATTGGTGATCATTTACTAGTCCCTAAAGGTGCAAGTATTCCAATCGACGGCGTTTTAAGTAAAGGGACTTCCACTATTGACGAAGCGGCAATCACTGGAGAATCTGTTCCAGTTGAAAAACAACGCAATGACGAGTTGTTTGGTGGGACAATCAATCTAGGTGAGGCAATTACGATGACCGTTAGTAAAAATAGTGAAGATACTTTATTTGCTAAAATTATCAGACTCGTAAATGAGGCTCAAAATACACCTTCACAAACAGCTAGCTTTATTGAAAAACTGGAAAATCGCTATGTGAAAATCGTCTTGATTGCAATCCCATTAATGATTTTGATTCCTTATTTATTTTTAGGCTGGTCATGGAATGAAAGTTTTTATCGAGGCATGGTTTTATTAGTCGTTGCATCCCCTTGCGCCTTAGTCGCTTCAGCCACGCCTGCAACATTAGCTGCTATCTCTAATGGTGCAAGAAATGGTGTGCTGTTTAAAGGTGGCGTTTATTTAGAAAATTTAGCTTCTCTAAAAGCAATCGCTTTTGACAAAACTGGAACGTTAACTCGTGGCATTCCTGTAGTGACAGATGCCGTATTTTTAAAAAATAAGCAAGAAGGCTTAGATATACTTTTAGCGATGGAAAGACAATCAACTCATCCATTAGCACAAGCGCTTATTACCCGTTTTGATCATGATAATACAGAAGTCTATGGTCAAATCGATGTAAAAAATATTATCGGTTTCGGGATGGAGACAACGATTGATTCAACCGTTTGGCGAATTGGAAAAAGTGAATTCGATGATCAAACAAGAATAAATGAAGAAATACAACAAGAAATTGAACAACTGCAAATTGAAGGTAAAACGGTGATTTGTTTATTTAAAAATCAAGAAATCATTGCCTATTTTGGTCTTTTAGATGTTCCAAAACCAGAAGCAAAAAAAGTAATCAGTTATTTTAAACAATTGGGTATCCATACTACAATGATTACAGGAGATCACGATAAAACAGCAGCCGCTGTGGCAACTGAACTTGAGATAGATGAAATCCATGCAAATTGCTTGCCTGAAGATAAAACCATTATAATCAAGAAACAAAAAGAGCGTTATGGAATCAACGCAATGGTCGGAGATGGCATAAATGATGCACCTGCCTTAGCCAATGCTGCAATTGGTGTTGCCATGGGGCAAGGAACTGATATAGCGATGGATGTAGCAGATATGGTGTTAATGAAAAATGACTTAGAGAAGCTTCAAATGAGTCACCTTCTTTCAAAAAAATTAAAAAGAATCGTCACTCAAAATATTGTTTTTTCATCTGGAGTCATCGTATTGTTGATTCTATCTAATTTTTTTCAAATGATTAATTTGCCACTAGGCGTTATAGGGCATGAAGGAAGCACAATTCTTGTTATTTTAAATGGATTAAGAATGTTAAAAACGATCCCAAATGAACGTCACGTCTCTAAAAAATACCACACACAAAAAACGAAATTTGTATAAGCGTAAAAAAGGGCAACTGGATAACTGATAGCGTTATTTTCAGTTGCTTCTTTTAATTCCATTCTTCAAAAAATTCAGTTAAAAAAACTTCTAAAAATTCTTGGCGTTTTTGGCCTAATACTTTCGCATATTCTGTATTCAAGCTTTTATTAAGTAAAAGAATTTTTTCATAAAAATGATTGATGATCGTGCTTTCTTCTCGATATTCGGCTTTTGACTGAAGGGTTCTTGGTTTGATTTCAGGATTATAAATTGGATTTCCTCTGCGTGCGCCATAATAAATCGTCCGCATAATTCCAATTGCGCCCATAGCATCTAAGCGGTCAGCATCCTGCACGATTTGTCCTTCAATCGTTAGTTTTTCTGCTGTTCCGTTAATCTCTTGACTAAAAGAAAGGTTCATGATTATATGAGTTATTTGCTGAATTTGATCATTGGGAACGTTAATATCTTGTAAAAATTCTTCCATCTGTTGAAATGCTTGGTGCGAATCAGGCACTAATTTATCATCCACAGTATCATGAAGATAGGCTGCAGCTGTAACGATAAAATGATTACACGTTTCAGTTCCAGCGATTTTATCTGCTAAGCGAACAACTCTATTTATATGATCCAGACCATGACCTGTTTGATCTTTTTCCATTTTTGACAGGCTAAAACGTCTAATTTCATCAATGTATTTATTATCCATTCAATTCCTCCGACTAAATGTAGAGTATTAGGCTGAGATAAATTTTGATTTACCTCAACCTATTATCGTTATTAACTATTTTTTATGACTAAGCCACCAATTACATCTACAACTGATTCACTGGCATTTAAAAATTCTTCTAATTGATCATAGACATTTTTCCAGCGAATAACTTCAATGGGATTTTGCTCATTCGTAAACAAATCTTTTAACGCTTCACTGTATAATTTATCAGCTTTCCCCTCAATTTCACTTACTTCATTGATCATTGTATGCAATGTTTTTGAGTTTTTAAATTTTGCAAACTCTTTAGTTGCAGTTAATACACCTGCCGTAGCTTTTACTCCATATGTAATAAAGACCATGGCATTATCATTTAGCTCTTTCACAACTAAGCTGCTAAGTAAGTAAGTAATACTGTTGATAGTATCAAGTACGTCATCTAGACATTGTGTAATTTCTACGATATCTTCACGATCAATAGGAGTAATAAACGAAATATATAATTCATTCATGATTTTTTGAACGATTTGATCCCCTTCACGTTCTAATAAATGAATTTTCTCTGCTTCATTCTCCAATGTTTCAAGTGAATAATTAAGCGTAATCATTTCTAATAATTCTGCTGCTTGATGCGCATTTTTTGCTAAATGCTCTAATTCACCAAAATAATCAAATTGCTTTTTTCTAGCCATTTTATTCTCTCCTTAAAATAGTGCTATAAATAATTTTGCCATAATAAAGGCAATAATCCCGCAACCTGGAAATGTCAAGATCCAAGCAATCAGCATTTCTTTTACAATACGCCAATCAACACTTGATACTCGTTTGGAAGCACCCACACCCATGATTGCAGTTGTTTTAGTGTGTGTAGTAGAAACAGGAATACCAAAGATTGAAGCCGCAAATAAACACACAGCTGTACTTAAATCAGCTGCAAATCCTTGATACCGTTCTAATTTTACCATGTCCATCCCAACTGATTTGATAATTCTCATACCACCTACAGATGTGCCAAACCCCATTGTGACAGAGCAAAGAATCATGACCCAAATTGGAATGATAAATCCTGAACCAGACTTTTCTGCCAAATTATTATAATAAAGTCCTAACATGAATACGCCCATGAATTTTTGACCATCTTGCGCACCATGGAAAAAGGCATTTGCAGCAGCACCAAATGCTTGTCCGTAGGTGAAAACTTTATTTGCTGTTCTTCTAGCTACACCTCTGAAAAGGATTACAATTAGCTTTGTGACAAGATAACCTCCACCAAAGCCCATGACTGTTGAGACGACTAGTCCAACAAGTACTTTCGACCATTCAGAACCATTAACTGCTCCGATTCCTCCTAAAGCCATTGCAGAACCTGTTAAGCCAGCAATCAACGCGTGACTCTCACTAGTTGGAATACCAAAATACCATGCTGCTACTGACCAGACCACGATTGAAAATAAAGATGCTGCTAAAGCCACTTGTGAAGCATTCCCTTGTGCATCAAAACTAACAATGTTACTGATCGTTTCTGCCACCTGTGCATTAAAATATGTCATCACCAACGCACCAAAAAAGTTCATTACGACAGCCATCCAAATCGCAACATTCGGCTTTAAAACGCGAGTTGAGACAGCGGTTGCAATTGCATTAGGCGCATCAGTCCAACCATTGACGAAAATAACGCCCATCACAAGGGTAATCGTTACAATTAGAGCAATATTCACATTGACACCACCATTTCATTTTACCCTGTTATGATAGCATATTTTTAAAAAAAAGTATCTAAATTTCCTATCAACCGTAAATTCAAAACGATTTCCATGCGATAAAATCAATATTTTTACTGTTAAGGAAAAAAACTTGTCATCTTTTATTGCAATGCCTGTTTGGATTAGGTATAATGATTAGTGTTGAATTACATATGGATTTTCCTGTGTAAGACCTTAATTTATCGGAGGTGAAAGAAATGCCAAATATTGAATCTGCAATTAAACGTGTACGTACTAATGCTAATAAGAATGCTCAAAATTCATCTCAAAAAAATGCAATGCGTACAGCTATCAAGAAATTTGAAGATGCTGTAGCTGCTGGCGCTGACAATGTTGATGCGTTATATACAGAAGCTATTAAAGCTGTTGATATGGCTGAAACAAAAGGATTAATCCATAAAAACAAAGCAGGCCGTGATAAATCACGTCTAAGCAAAAAATTAGCAAAATAAGGATTTTTAGAAGCTAACTTCGTGTTAGCTTCTTTTTTAGTGTAAAAAGTACGTAATCAACTCTAACAGATTTGATCACGTACTTCTTTTTTTGGTTTTAATTTCTTTTTTTATATAAACAGCGCTAGAGATATAGACGATTGGTTTATTCGCATTCCTGTTATCTGTTCACTTGCCCAGACAATTTAAGAATAAATAATTCAAATAGCAGCTCTTTATCCATTTTTCCTGTTTTCATTTTATAATCATTCTCAACTAGCTCATCGTAGATGGCCTCCAAACGATCTAGTTCAAATCGACGAACTTGCTGTAGAGCTAATTTAACACGATAAGGGTGAATTTTAAGTGTTTCAGCGATATTCGCTTGTTGATATCCTACTTTTGCTAAAATTTTTGTTTGTAAAAATAAACGGATTTGATTTAATAAAATCGCATTTAATTTAATAGTTTCTTCACCTTGCAGTAATAAATCTTCATACAATTGAATTGCTTTTTCACCATTTCCAGTTAAAACATCATTGGTCAAATCAAATACATTATGTTCTAAGGATTTAGGTACAAGTTCCTTGACGCCATTTAACGAAATAATTTTGCTGTCAGAGGAATACAAAAACAATTTCTGTAGTTCTCCCATGACTTTGGATAAATTCAAATCCGTCAACTGCAGCAGTAAATCAAAAGCCTCTGGTCTAATCTCATAGCCTTCACCTTGAATCGTCTGATCTAAATATTGCCTTACTTCTCGTTCTCCCATTGGATTAACATCAATAACTTCAGCCTGTTTTTTTAGTGATTTCGTTACTTTTTTTCGTTCATCTAATTTTTCAACTTGTGCACTAAATACTAAAATTGTTGTGGGAGATGGTTGTTCTAAATAGTTGAGTAAGCTATCAATATCATGGTCTAATCCATTCATTTTTCTTTCAGCAGTTAAAAAATAAGGATTTTCGATAAAAACTAACCGATAGTCACCAAAAAAAGGAATAGTTTCAGCTTCTTCCATTGCTACAGATAACGGTACTTCTTCCATATCGAAGGAAGAATAATTAAATTGATCATCCTCTGTTTTAATTAATTGCTCCATCAATTCTGTTTTAAATAACTCATTTAAATATCCTTCTGTTCCTTGGATTAAATAAACAGAAGCAAACTGCTGTTGTCTGACTTGTTTTAATGCCTCTTGTAAGTTCATAAATTCCCTCATTTCTCTTTTCCATCCTATCATGGCACTATAAGAAATGCTAGTCTTCTTCCATGATTGTTTTAACTGATGACATTTTTGAAAATGGTGTCCATTCATAATAGATCATTCCGTTTTTATCTGTTTGAAATTGAACGATCTGCTCTTGCTCAAATGTGACAATCGTTTCTTCATGAGGATGATTAAATCGATTATTGCGTCCACAAGAAATAATTCCTTCTCTGGGTTTAATCTTCTTGATGAATAAAGAATCAGATGACGTCTTACTCCCATGATGCCCTACTTTTAATATATCTGCCCGCAAAGTTGGAAAACGCTGTATCAATTGTCGCTCCCCTTCTTTTTCTAAATCGCCTGTAAATAAGAAGCGTTGACCAGAAACCTTTGTGTAAACAACCATAGAATCTTTATTTTCACCCGTTCCTGCAGTAGTTGGAGCCAGTATCTCTAAGGAAATCGAATGGCGAATAGATGCTCCTGCTAAAACTGGATAACATTTTATCCCTTTAGCCTTTAAACGATTTAGCGTTTGCTGAAAAGCAGATTTATTTTCTGTTCCTTCCGGGAAGTATAATGAACGAATCGGTATTTTTTCGTTGATCTTAAGTAAATCACCGAAGTGGTCCATATGACCATGAGTAATCAATACTTTGTCAAGATACTTTACTCCTTTGCTTTTCAAATATGGGATGACGGAATAATCAGCATTTATTGTTTGGTTGGTTTTAATTGCCCATTTTTCTTTGTCAAACGCTATTCTCCCACCCGTATCAATCAAAATATTCTCTTGATGAAACGGCGTTTGGATAAAAATACTATCTCCCTGTCCAACATCGATAAAAGCAATCGTACCAATGAAAGAAAAATACTTATTATTCATCAACAATAGTAACCCTGCACCTAACAAATAAACTTTTTTTGAACGTTGATACATCAAGTGTAGCATTAAAAAAAGGACTATAACAATCAACAAAAAAAGAACTGGTGTAAAAACGCCCGTAACAATTGTAAAGGTGCTGTATCGACTTAACCACTCAAAAATGGATTGTTGCATGACGAAATATAGTTCTAGACTATCGATCACTAGTTTTATTTTATAAATGAATGATCCTAAAAAGCTAATCGTTAACAAGGGTAAGATAGCTCGCTCAAAAATGGGTAGTAACAAAAACGTAAACAGGCTACTTGTTAACTGCCATTCAAAAAATGTTCGTCCGACTAACGGAATCATCGTAACTGTTAATAGAAGTGAAAAACAATACATCCGAATAAATCGCTTGTTAACCCGTTCTACAATAGGATGAACATATAAAATGAAAAAAGATAGGCCATAACTCAACTGACCGCCAGTTGAAAATAATACATAAGGTTGAAAAACCAAGTTAACGACTAATGACAAACTCCAACAATCCAACCCAGATAAGCGCCATTTAAATTCACGATTTCCAAGTGAAATCATACTTTGGATCAATGCTCGAACAACACTTATAGAGAAGCCAGTTAATCCTGCATAAATAATTGAGAACAACAATTGTAACCAAAATAACCTTTCAATCGTGATCCCACATCGTAAGAAGAAAGACCTGAAACTTCCAATAAAAAATGTCACATGCATTCCAGACAAACTAAACAAATGAAGTATTCCCAAGTTAGCTAACATGTCTTCTTTTTGAGAAAATTCACTAGATTTAAACCCAAAAATCAGTGTTTTAAGATGTAACGAGGTTTCTTTCAAAAACAGATTATCACAATGATCAATCGCTTTTTTTCTAAAACAACTTAACCAAGCAAAAACATCATACATCTTTGGATTTCCAGTTTCGATTTTGTAAATGTCTCTAATCGATAAGGTTTGATAGATGCCCTTCTCTTTTAAATACTTTCGATAATTAAATCCATTAAGGTTTGTTTGAGCTAACGGTACTTCAAATTCCCCCAAAAGAGTAATATCAATAGGCATATTTATTTTTTGCCAACTTTGTTTTTCCCGTTCTGAACGAAATCGATAAAAAGCGACCACTTTACGCTTTTCTTTTTTAGATATATAGAAGCTTCCTTCCATTTGAAGACTATCACCATCTATTGTATATTTATCAGGCAACACAGATAGATGGCCACCCACTTCGACTGCTTCTGGAAACTTTTTTTGGTGCTCCACGTTTAAGGTCAACCAGCAAGAAATAGCTAGAATAAACAGGCACAAAATACTGACGCTGATAATCGCCTTATTTCTTGTGCCAAGAATTCGACTAATAAAATAAAACCAAATAATACCATTTAAAAAGCTAGGTTCTAAAATTAAAAAAACTGTTCCTATACCTACAAGTACTGGAAAAATCCAGTAGTTATTGATCTGTTTGAGAAGCTTCTTCCAGTGAAGCAGTCTCTTCTTCTCCTAATTGTAATTCAGCAAAGTATTTTTTGGATAACGTTACTTGATCTACCGTTGCGCCAACTTGCTCAATCAAGGCCATTGCATATTGGTCATTCCGATAATCTTTTAAATAATGAATTTTTTTGATTCCTGCTTGTAGAATCATTTTCGTGCATTGCAAACAAGGAAAATGAGTCACATAAATTTCAGCTCCATCTGTCGGGATACCAAATTTGGCACACTGTAAAATAGCATTCATTTCAGCATGAATCGTGCGAATACAGTGTCCGTCAACCATATAACAGCCATCATCAATACAATGTACGTCTCCACTAACCGACCCATTGTATCCCCCTGCGATAATTCGTTTATCTCTCACAACTGTTGCCCCAACTTCCAAACGTGTACAAGTACTTCTTAATGATAATAACACGCTTTGTGCCATAAAATATTGATCCCAAGGAATTCGTTCTAATGTCATTTTATTCTCCTTTTTTATGTAGTTATTGTCCAATTTATTTTTGCTGATTCTTTTGAATTAGTAATAGGATATACAAATAGTAAATTATAGAAAAAGTCTCGTCAAGAACCGACACATGATATTTATAAAATTGTTGCATCTTATATCGATTAACTCTCGTCAATTCTATGAAGTAATAGCATCTTTTAATTTTTCAAATGTTTTTTCACCAAAACCTGAGATATTCTTTATCTCTTCTATTGTTTTAAATCCATCATTTTCTTCCCTATAACGAATGATCTCTTGAGCTTTCTTTTGACCAACACCAGGCAACGTTTGTAATTCAGCTTCACTGGCTTGATTTAGATTGATTTTATTTACGTCTTCACTTTGACTCTCCTCTGACTGACTATTATTTTCGGCGCTTTGGGCTTCTTCACCTATCTCTGGTATGTAAATGACCATCTGATCGGCAATTCGCTCAGAAAAATTGACTCTTTTCGTATCCGCAATATCCTTCACCCCACCAGCAAGCATCACAGCGTCCCAGACGCGCATATTCAGAGTTCCTTCATACAATCCTGGTTTTTCTACAGCGCCCTTTATATCCACGTATATTTGTGCTATAGTTGATTCTTGATCGCTCGATTGAAGTGAACTCACCGAATTTGGAACCAATTCGTCTTCTGGTAACGTATCTTGACGAGAGTTAACAAGAACGATGACAATAACACTGCAAGTAATACTAAACAAAATAATACCGCTGATAATATACTGTTTGTATTGTTGTATTAATTTACGATAATCCATGATTTCCCCCCCTTCTAAATAAAGATACGCATTACTTTTTTATTTTCATGATTAAAAATAAAAAAATTCTTTGATTTCCCGATATTTATTAGGCTTTTGCAATAAAACAAAAAATGAACAACGAAGTTAACACCTCGTTGTCCATTTTTTTATTTTTCATTCAATGTTTCAAGATAATTTAAAGCATCTTGTACATTTTTTACAGGTACAATTTTCATTTTTGTTCCTATTTTTTCAGCGGCTGCTTTTGCCTCTTCGTAGTTTGTTTTAATTTCTGGTTCAGCTTTTTTCATTTCTTTCGTGATTTCGTCATCCGGTGCAAAGAAAATTTCTGTTCCATTGTTACTAGCAGTAACAACTTTTTTGTCAATACCACCTATTCGCCCAACGACTCCTTGAGTATTGATTGTTCCTGTACCAGCAATCTTATGTCCTTTACGAATCCCTTTTTGTATTAGTTGCTCATATGTCTCTAAGGTAAACATTAAGCCTGCTGATGGACCACCGATATCACCTGCATCTATTTCAACCGGAACCGTAGACTCAATTTCAGTATGATCAGTCAATCCGATGCCAATACCTGCCTTTTTATCGGTTGGTAATTCAATCAATTTACCTTCTGCTTTCTTAGCCTTACCATCTTGTAAGTAGCTTACAGTCACTTTTTGCCCAATTTTTTGTTTTTTTACATAGTCTACAAATTCTTCACTGCTTTTAAATGTATGTCCATCGATTCCTGTAACAGTATCTCCAACAGAAATTTTTCCTTTAAAACTTGAATTATCTTCTATTGCTAAAACATATACACCTTTGAAATTCATTTTGTAGGGTACATCAGCGAGTTTTAACGCCTGCTCAATTGCAGCATTTTTCGACGAATTCATATAATATTGCTGAATTCGATCATATTCACTACTTGTACTTGATCCCATCAATTCTTCTTTGCTTACTAGTTCTTCAAAAGTTGAAAATTTTGCTTTTAAAGCAGAACCTACTGTTGCTTTACGAACGCCAACAGTTGTTAAATAAAACGCACCTGGTTCCGTATCTTTTTTATTATTCACAGTCACAAAATCTTTTAAATTCTCCGTTGTACCAGGCCCTTCAATGTAAAAAGGAATTGGAAAGATCATTATAATAATCAACACTATAACGATAATAAAAGGGAGCGTCGACTTGATTGATAATTTTTCTTCATGTTCATTCTTCATTTCGTTTCATCTCACGATTCTTTTGATTTAGTGCTCGATTGACAGATTGAGGAAGATATTCAGAGACATCCCCGCCAAATTCCAGCATTTCCTTTAGTAAACTTGAACTGATGTGACCATAGGTTTCGTCAGCTAATAGAAAAACAGTTTCTAAATGAGGTGCTAAATGATGATTCATTCTCGCTATGTCTTTTTCATACTCATAGTCTTTGATATTTCTGATTCCACGAATTAAAAAGTTAGCACCTAATTCTTCAGCACTTTCAACAGTGAGTTTCTTTTCTTGAACGATAACTTCCACATTTTCTAAATGGGCAACAGCTTCCTTAATGAAGATAAGCTTTTCTTCTAAGGAAAAAAGAGCTGTTTTATTTGTATTGACAAAAACGCCTATAATGACTTTGTCGAACAACAGTGTACTACGTTCAATCATATTTAAATGGCCATTCGTCAATGGGTCAAAACTTCCAGGAAAAAGAGCAATTTTACTCATCGCTTACCTCCTGTTTATAAATCGTTATTTGAGTGATACCGTAGGTTGTTTCACGAGATTTTACACATGTACCAATGATTTCTGGAAGCTTCACAGATTTATCCGTCTCACAAACAATGATACCCACTTCACTTAGTAAATCTTGAGCAAGCATTTGTTCTATTTGCTCTTCGATTTCCTGTTTGGCATACGGCGGATCAAGTAACACCAAATCGACCGTTATTTCTTCTTCTTTTAAAAATAATAATGCTTTATTAGCATCCATTTTTTTTACGATAAACTTGTTTGGTTCTTTTGTTACTTCAATATTTTCCTTAATAATTTTAATAGCAGAAAAGTTTTTTTCAATACAAATCCCTAGATCCATTCCTCTGGACACAGCTTCGATCGCTAAACCGCCGCTTCCTGCATATAAATCTAACACCGTTCCACCATCAAAATACGGTCCTATCATATTAAAAATCGATTCTTTTACCTTATCCGTTGTAGGGCGTGTATTATCACCAACTAATGCTTTTAAACGTCGTCCACCATATTCTCCAGATATAACCCGCATTCTTTAAACGCTCCTTATCACTTAATGTACTTTAATAGTATATCAACTATACAGAAAAAAGATGAAAAATGTTTGAAGTTCGTACACATTTTTCATCTCAATTTTTACACATTTTCAGCTAAACGAATTTGAGTACTTAATTCTTCGACCTCAAAGCCTTCTTCTTTCTCGTACTGATACGCCGCTTTTGTTCCGATTTTTTCAGCAAAATTCATTTCCACATCTGGACGATAAGACCGTTCTACTTTCCGTACAAAATGCAAACCATTTATTTTAGCTTCTGAGCTTTCAATATCTTCTTCATTCATATAAAGCACAACATATTTCATCCGACGTGAGACATAATGAATCAATCCATAGCGTTTCAATGTCTTTAATTGCTTTAAACTGTATACAAAAACAACTAAACAACGACGTTTTTGAATGGTAAATTCTTTTTCTTCCTTAACTTGCATGACAATTACCTCCACACCCCGAATGTTTTCCCTTTTCAAAAAATGGATTTCCAGCGTCTACTTTGATATCAGCTGAAATTGTTTTCGCTACTGCCATACCCACTAAATCTAATATCGTTTGAACACCAGTTTCAGAGAATCGAAACTCAGCAACTTCTTCACTCAGATCTAACGCACGCTTCGCTTGGCGAACTGCTCGTTGTTTAGTGCGGAAATCCGGCGCATGGTTTCCATAAGCTTCGATGCGCTCGAAGGAATCTTTTGCCTCTAAAAATGCTTTTTGCTTCTCTCGGACGTCCTTAGATCCATACATTGCTTGACGATTTATTTTATAAGATTCAATGGTCTCACTTGCTAAAATGGCTTGAACAAGTTTTTCTGTCTGATCTTCTATTTCAAAAAGTTTTTCTGTCACTATCATACTTATTCACTTTCCTCTGTTTGAGTTATTTCTTTTTCAGTCTCTTGTAATAAGACTAACATACTTGCTTTAGAGAAAGCAACGCCAATGTGTTCATTTTCTTGATGAGCAAATCGAGAATGATATAATGAATCAGAAAACCATGAGAGCACAGTGAAGGTTGGATCATAAACGGGTTCTGTATACATCCCTGTTGCTTTTTTCTTGTCTAATTGACCCGCTTTTAATAATTTTTGGTATTCATCATTGGTCAGTGTAAACATGGTCTCAGAAGTCATTTGTTCTTTGCTATATTGCCAATTTTCTACTCGTTCTGTTGAAAGAACATTTTTAGAATTTTTATTTAATGTATCAAAAAGCTTTTGAGCATTTTTTTGACTTTCAGTATTCACACGATATGCTGGTAATCCTTCTGCAAGTTTCAACAAATTGATTGTTCTGAGCACTTGATTACTTGTGACAGCATCAAATCCAGGAGGCTGTTCTTTTACCGGAAAAGGCACAAGTTCACCTTCTACTAATTGGTATGGCATTAAGGTTAATAATGTTTTTTTATCTAAATAAGTAACTGCTGAAAGCTTACCTGTGCCATGATTGAAAAATAAAATAGCGAATGTTTTATTATCAAATGCAATCAGAGGACGATAATTCATATCTTCTTCCATTAACTCCACATTGTAGTTGGTTTCTTTGTATGTAAAGGCAAAATTCGAATAAATGGTCATCAATTCTGAAACATCAGACAACTTCATACCAATAGAAAATGGTAACGTTTCTTTTGAGTCATTCAATGCTTTGATTGAAGAGATTTTTTCGTTTTGAACATTCACTTCTAGATAATCTGAATCTTTCACACCATATATCCATAACTCATATCCCATAACTGTCATTTTTTTTTCAAGCGGTTCACCAAACTCAGTAACGAAATCAGTTGCTTTTTTTCCTATGTACGTAGCATAACCCGAAGTTGGTATTTCTTCATAAGGTAAAGCAGTATGGGAGGCAACTTGTCTCCCATGATCTGCTTCTTGCTGCATTTTTTCAGCAGGGAAAAAGACTGGCTGCAAATAGCCACCTACAATGACTATCAAGAAAACGCCTAAAAAAGCTAAAAATCGTTTCATCTTTTCCCCCACTTTTCGGTTAATTTTCTTTTACTTCTATCAACAGATCGCCTGAACTGATCGGTTCTTCTTCAAATACATAAATATGTTCAACAATCCCATCAAAACGAGCTTCAATAGTGGTTTCCATCTTCATCGCTTCTGTTACCAACAAAGCATCTCCTTTTTTAACCTTGTCCCCTTTTTGAACTAAAACTTGGAGAACAGAGCCTGACATTGTA
Source organism: Enterococcus plantarum (assembly GCF_001730295.1). GTDB lineage: Bacteria > Bacillota > Bacilli > Lactobacillales > Enterococcaceae > Enterococcus_L > Enterococcus_L plantarum. Next base: position 68,029 of record NZ_MIKA01000001.1, on the reverse strand, counting down.
GCACCGATTTGCTCTTTATTTGTTGGTTCTGCTTTGCGTTTTGCTTGGACAGAGGATTTGATAGAGGTATCTTTAATAACTACTTCACGTCGTTGACCGTTTAAATTAAAGAATAATACCCGGTTTCCTTCAATATCAGGGTCACCGATTTCATCTAAACGAATAATCAACGTCTTACCCTTTTCGATTTGAACTTCTACTGATTCACCTTGCCGAATTCCTTGGAAGAAGGTTGGCGTATCTAATAACGTCACATCACCAAAATTTTGATAAGAAGTACGATAGTCCAAGAATACCTGAGGATACATTAAATAACTCAATACCTCTTCTAGTTTTGGTTCATAACCAATTTTTTCAGTTAATTCTGCTTTTACCTTATCAAATTTTACAGGCGCTGCCAAACTTCCAGGCCTTTCTGTGAAGGCTGGACGTCCTTTTAGAATAATTCTCTGTAACTCTTTAGGAAACCCACCTACTGGTTGACCTAAGTCCCCTTGGAAGAAGGTAACGACTGACTCTGGAAAACTCAAGTCTTCTCCATTGGCATAGATTTCCTCTTCTGTTAGATTATTTTGAACCATGAATAATGCCATATCCCCTACGACTTTTGAAGATGGCGTCACTTTAACAATATCGCCAAACATTAAGTTGACAGTATGATACATTTTTTTGATTTCATCCCATTGGTGACCCAAGCCGACAGCCTTAGCTTGTTGTTGTAAATTAGAATATTGTCCACCTGGCATTTCATGCATATAAACTTCTGTTTGCGGTGCATTTAGGCCATTTTCGAATGATTGGTAATACATACGAACATCTTCCCAGTAATGGTTGATTTTTTGCGTATTATCGATGTTAACATCGGGGGTACGATCACCATTCACTAACGCATAATATAAACTGCTCATGCTAGGCTGACTTGTTGCCCCGCTCATTGCACTTGTAGCCACATCTACGATATCCACTCCAGCTTTAGTCGCAGCTGAATAGGTGATTATACCATTACCGCTTGTATCATGTGTATGCAAATGTATCGGTAAATCAGTCGTATCTTTTAACTCACTAATCAAACGATACGCTGCTTGTGGCTTTAATAAACCTGCCATATCTTTGATTGCAATAATATGAGCACCCATCTTTTCAAGTTCTTTGGCCATATTTTTGTAGTACTCAACATTGTATTTTGCTCTTGAAGGGTCATTGATATCCCCTGTATAACAAATAGCAGCTTCTGCAATCTTCCCGGTATCTCTAACGGTTTGAATACTTTTTTCCATCTGCGGTAACCAATTCAAACTATCAAAAATACGGAAAACATCAATTCCTTGTCTTGCTGACTCTTTAATAAATTCTTCGATTACATTGTCTGGATAATTTTGATAGCCAACCGCATTTGACCCTCTAAACAACATTTGTAATAATGTGTTCGGCATTAACTTACGAATTTTGCGTAGTCTTTGCCATGGATCTTCATTTAAGAAACGATATGCAACATCAAAAGTTGCACCGCCCCACATTTCACTCGAAAATAGCTCAGGCAACCCTTCGCCAGTTAAACGTGCGATTTCTTTGAAATCCTGTGTTCTTACTCGAGTAGCTAATAAACTTTGATGTGCATCGCGGAAAGTTGTATCTGTTAATAAAACATTTTCTTGTTTTTTGACCCATTCGATTACGCCTTGCGCTCCATCTGTATCTAAAACATTTTTTGCCGTTACATAATCATTACGTAACTCTAAATCAGTTGGTATACGCGGTGCATCAAAATATTTCTTCGTTGATTTTTCAATACCAGGAAATCCATTGACTGTAACTTCACCAATAAATTTCATTGTTTTATTCCCGCGATCTCTTAATTTAGGAAATTCGAATAATTGCGGTGTATTGTCGATAAAGGTAGTTTTTGCTTCCCCTGATTGAAATTCTGGATGGCCAATTACTTTGTGTAAAAATGGAATATTCGTCTTAACACCACGAATTCTAAATTCTCTCAAACTACGTTCCATCTTTTGAATCGCTTTTTCAAACGTAAAACCATGAGTACAAACTTTAACCAACAATGAATCAAAATAGGGCGTAACAACCGCACCTGAATAGGCATTTCCAACATCTAGACGGACGCCAAAACCACCTGGTGAACGATAAGTATCAATCTTACCAGTATCAGGCATGAAATGATTCAATGGATCTTCCGTTGTAATTCTGCATTGGATTGCAGCGCCATTTAGCGTAATATTTTCTTGTTGTGGAATTTTCATATCTTTATGAAGATCAAGACCTTGAGCAATCTGTAATTGTGAAACTACAATGTCTATATCTGTGACCATTTCAGTGATGGTATGCTCTACTTGAACACGTGGGTTCACTTCGATAAAATAAAATTGATCGCCCTCAACTAGAAATTCAACTGTCCCAGCATTTATATATTGAACGTGCTTCATTAATTGAACCGCAGCACCACAAATTTCTTTGCGTTTTTCTTCACTCATTGAAACACATGGAGCTACTTCCACAACTTTTTGATGACGGCGTTGAACAGAGCAATCACGTTCAAATAAATGAATCACATTCCCATGACTATCACCTAAAATTTGAACTTCAATATGTTTTGGATTGGAAATATATTTTTCAACATAGACTTCATCAGAACCAAAAGCTGCCTTAGCTTCACTTTTCGCTCGATCATACCCTTCTCTTGCTTCTTTTTCGTCATGAGCTACGCGCATGCCACGACCGCCACCACCAAGTGCCGCTTTGATCATAATCGGAAAACCATGTGTCCGACCAAAGTCCAAGACACCTTCTACTGTATCGACAGGACCATCTGAACCCGGTATCGAAGAAATCCCAGCAGCCACAGCGGCTTCTTTCGCTTTGATTTTATCGCCAAAAATGTCTAGATGATGCAGTGATGGCCCTACAAAAATAAGGCCTTCTTCTCTACAACGACGGGCAAACTCCAAATTCTCAGAAAGAAAACCATAACCCGGATGTATAGCATCAGCACCAGATTGTTTTGCAATTCTGATTATGTCTTCCACGTCAAGGTAGGCTTCTATTGGTTTTTTTCCCTTACCAACTAAATAGGCTTCATCAGCTTTAAAACGATGAACTGAATATTCGTCTTCTGCTGCATAGATTGCCACTGTCCCGATGTGCATCTCTGTACAGGCTCTAAAAATACGAATTGCGATTTCTCCACGATTTGCGACTAAAACTTTTTTCATTCTTTCACTCCTACCTGTTTATTTGACCTTCAATTATTAATTACCAAGTAATTGGTATTCTTGGTCCATTTTTTGTTTTTTTTCATCTGCACTGATATTCAATACGAATGCAACTGCAATTGAAATAATCAATACACTGTTCCCTCCTTGGCTTAGGAAAGGAAATGTTACACCTGTTAAAGGAATCACTCCAGTAATTCCGCCCAAATTGATAAAAACCTGCAACAACAACATTGTACCAATACCAATACACATTAGTGAATTGAACGGTTTTTTTGAGCGTACGCCAACTAAAATGATTCGCGCAATCATAAACATTAAAATTGCTAGTATGATTAGTGATACAAATAAGCCCAATTCTTCAATCGTTATAGCAAAAATAAAATCTGAATGTGCTTCTGGTAAAAATCCTTTTTTCTGAATGCTATTTCCTAAACCTTTTCCAAACCAGCTACCATTATTGATCGCGTAATAAGAATTTGCCAATTGATGCCCCGCATTCCGTTCATCTTTAAATGGATTTAAGAAAATGGCAAAGCGCGGATACACATATCGATATCTTTCTGGAATAATCTTTCCTCCAGTTAAAAGTAACGTTTGAATAACAGCAATACTACCCAAAATCCCAGCGCCGCCCACTATATATGTATACATATAATTTACGCCACTAGAGAGTATCATAATAATAACCAATAAGGTCAAAATGGCTGCGTTTCCGAAATCCGGTTGGATCGCAACAAGGAAGATTAAACAGCCCACCAAAAGCATCGGTCTAAACACTGCTTTTTTAAATTCTTTATCGATATATTTCTGTCTTCGGCCTAAAATATAGGCAAGATACCAAATCACCATTATTTTTAGATATTCAGCCGGTTGCATTGAGAACGAACCAATTTGAATCCAACCTTTAGCACCATTGATTTCTGAACCTAATGTCGTAAATCGAACGGCTAAGAGAAGAACCGAAATAACCACAATTGCAAACATAATAAAGCCTTTGACTTGAAAGACGCTTGTTTTCATCTTGTAAATAAAAAACATTGCTACTAAACTTAAAAGCCAAAATTGCAGTTGGGTGATAACCATTCCGGTCGGTGGCTTGCCTTGTGACACTAACAGAGAAGAAGTAGAACTGTAAACCATGATTAATCCCACTGCACTAAGAACCAAATAGGGAATCAAAATACTATAATCTAACAGATGCCTTTTTTTTATCTTGTTCGGCAAAGCTTAAACCTCCTTGCCAATCTCTTTTTTTTCTTGTGTTTCCTCATAAACGTCACTATATAATTGATTAAGTTCTTTTTCTAAATCACTTAGCATTTGATGTCCTTGTTTTGAACTTAAAATACCTAGTCGAATGGCATAAGTCACTTGACGAGAAAAACCATACATTTGCGTGTCTACGACTTCTTCAAACGCCTTACACTGGGAAATGCATAGGCTATTTTTTTGATTACGAATCAACATCATAATCCTTTGTGCATCATCGTTTAACAGCTGAACGGCAAAATCTTTTGAAATGGATTCCATTTGCACTAAACCTCCCATCTTAATTATGTAATTATAGCATAATTTGTCCCTTGATTAACAGAAATTTTCTGAAAATCACTCGTTTAAAAAATTTTTTTATGTTTAGCAAACAGAAATAAATGGAAATCTCATTGTTATGACAGTCTATTTCAAAATTGATCCAAAAATCAACTCTTTTATACTAGTCAGCTCTAACTGCTCGCTATCAATTTACGCCATATACAATTACGTAATAGATTACATAAAACCAACTCAACACCCCGTGAAACATTGCCCATAGAATACTATGCCAATTTACATACGAAATGACTAATGCTCATGCACCTCCAAATGAAATACCTGCTTTTGCACTTTCCTTCATCTTTGTTCCTCCTAAAATTCCATAAAAATAAATGACATAGATTTGATTAGGGAATCGAACCCGTTCATTCAACTATTTTATCCTTGATAAATTTCCAATAAATTCTACTATCAATAGTAACAGAATCTATTTTAAGAAGCTATCAAAGTATCTAGAAAAGGCTACTATTCACTTGCTTGTTATAAAAAAAGACCCTACAAAGTTAGAATTTCAGCTCTTTCTTTTAGGGTCTTTGCTATTCTGTTTATTTATTTAATTTATAATTGTGTTATTTTTTTAAATCTACAACCATTCTACCCTTGATTTTTCCTTGTTCCATTTCTTCAAAGATGTCATTGACTTCATGTAAACAACGAGTTTCCACAACGGGTACAACTTTACCTTCTGCTCCAAATTGGAATGCTTCTTCAAGATCTTTGCGTGTTCCAACTAATGATCCTACGATTTGAATTCCATCTAAAACAGTCTTAACAATTGCTAGATCCATCGTTTCTGGCGGTAATCCAACTGCAACTACTTTACCAGCAGCTCTTACAGAATCTACTGCTTGATTAAACGCAACTTTCGAAACAGCCGTAACAACTGCTGCATGTGCTCCGCCGACTTTCTCTTGAATCCACGCTCCAGCATCACCATCTGTTAATGGATTGCAAACTAAATCAGCACCTAATTCTTTGGCGAATTCTAATTTATCATCATTGATGTCAACAGCAATGACTTTAGCATTAAACACATTTTTAGCATATTGAATCGCTAAATTTCCTAAGCCACCAATACCGTAGATAGCAACCCATTGTCCTGGTTTTACATCAGAAACTTTGATTGCTTTGTAACACGTAACCCCTGCACATGAAATACTGCTGGCTTGAGCTGGATCTAGGCCTTCTGGTACCTTAACAGCGTAGTCTGCTTTAACAATACATTGTTCAGCCATTGCACCATCCACTGAAAATCCAGCATTTTTTACTTGGCGGCAGAACGTTTCACGGCCTGTGATACAATATTCGCAAGTGCCACATCCTTCAAAGAACCAAGCGATACTTACGCGGTCTCCTACTTTTAAACTCTCGACACCTGGAGCAATTTCTTTAACGATCCCGATTCCTTCATGACCAATCACTCGCCCTGGAACTTCACCAAAATCTCCGTGAGCGACATGCAGGTCAGTATGACAAACACCACAATATTCAACATCCACTAAAGCTTCACCAGTTTCAAGCGGTCTGATATCTAATTCCTTGATCTCTACTTTTCCATTATTTTCTTTCGTTACAACAGCTGCTTTCATTCTATCACTCCTGTGTTTTTTAATATATGGTAACAATTATATTGTACCATGTATGAAATCGTTTTAAAAGTCTTTTTGAGAAGAATTTCACAAATAATAAAAATTCGTTTAACACACATAAAAAAGAACCGAAATGAATCACTTTTCCTGATTCATTCCGGTTCTTGTATAAGTTATAATTAAAAAATTTAGATTGCTGTTGTTGCTCCACGGTATACAATACCACGACGAGGATCAACAGTGATCAATTCATCATTAGCAATTAAGTTTGTTGCATCCGCCGCCCCAACGATTACTGGAATATCTTTCGCAATTGCAACAACTGCTGCATGGGAAGTTAATCCACCTTCTTCAACAACCAACGCAATTGCTTTGTCGATTGCAGGCATATAATCTTTGTCAGTTGTTTTAACAACTAGAATAGAACCTTCTACTGCATTAGCAACTGCTTCTTCTGCTGTATTTGCTACAACTGCTTTAGCAATAACTGATGATTCACCGATTCCTTGACCTTGAACTAATTTTGATCCGATCATTTGGATCTTCATTAAGTTTGTTGTCCCTTTCTCACCTACTGGAACGCCTGCTGTGATAATGATTAAATCACCTTCACTTGCAAATCCTTCTTCTTGAGAAGTGCGTGTTGCTAAGTTGAACATTTCATCAGTGCTTGATGGTTTGTCAGCAACGGTTGCATAAACACCCCAAGATAATGATAAGCTACGAGCTTTTTGTTCTGAGAAAGTAATCGCAACGATATGAGATTTTGGACGATATTTAGAAATCATACGAGCAGTGTGACCTGATTCAGTTGCTGCTACGATTGTTTGGATACCCAAGTTACGTGCAGTATGTCCAACTGATTGACCAATCGCTTCAGCCATATCCGTTTTGCTGTAAAGTTTTAATGCAAATGAATCTTGGTTGATCAATGCTTCTTCAGTACGGACTGCGATACGAGCCATTGTTTGAACAGCCTCTAATGGGTAATCCCCAGCAGCTGTTTCCCCAGAAAGCATTACTGCATCTGTTCCGTCATAGATTGCATTCGCAACGTCATTTGCTTCCGCACGTGTTGGGCGCGGGTTACGTTGCATAGAATCTAGCATTTGAGTAGCTGTGATAACTGGTTTACCTAAAGCATTACATTTTTTAATCAAGTCTTTTTGAACAACTGGAACGTCTTCTGTTGGAATTTCAACACCCATGTCGCCTCGAGCAACCATTAAACCATCAGAAACTTTTAGGATTTCATCAATGTTATCGATACCTTCTTGGTTTTCGATTTTAGGAATAATTTGGATGTGTGTTGCATTTTCTTCTTCCAAAATTTTCGTAATTTCTAAAACATCAGTTGCACGACGAACGAAACTTGCCGCGATAAAGTCAACGCCTTGTTCGATACCAAAACGGATATCAGCAGCATCTTTATCTGTGATACCAGGAAGGTTTACAGAAACGCCAGGTACGTTAACACCTTTTTTATTTTTTAGAACGCCTTCGTTTTTAACGAGCGTAACGATTTCGTTAGCTGTACGGTCGATATCTGTTACTTCTAAGTCAATCAGTCCATCATCTAAAAGAATATGAGAGCCAACATTTACATCGTTGATTAATTCTGGATAAGTGATTGAAAACTTTTCGTTTGTTCCTAAAACTTCTGTCATAGAAAGGCGCACTGAATCACCAGTTCTTAATGTGATTGCCCCATTTTCCATTTCGTTTGTACGAATTTCAGGTCCTTTTGTATCAAGCAAGATTGCTACGCGTTTTCCTGTGATTTTTGCAGCCTTACGAATATTTTTAATGCGGTTACCATGCTCTTCAAAATCACCGTGAGAGAAGTTCAAACGGCAAACATTCATTCCTGCATTCATTAAGTTTACTAGCATGTCAACAGTTTCACTAGCTGGTCCGATCGTACATACGATTTTCGTTTTTTTCATTACCAAACGCTCCTATTCCATTTTTGTTTATACGTCATAAAGATTATCTATTTTCCTCAAGGGATACCTAAGATAGCTGAAATTGCTCAGCATATCTTTAGAAAGAAATCTCTTGATTTAAATCATAAAGTGATAAGTCAGGTTTATGTTTGTGATTTTCCAATGTCTCAACGATATCTGCTGAGACAACTTGGTTATCCAGCATCCCGATACATTGTCCGCCAATTCCTGCTTTTAACAATTCAACTGCATACGAACCGAATTTACTTGCTAATACGCGGTCGCGAGCACTTGGTGAACCGCCACGGACAACATGTCCTAAAATAGAGACACGTGTGTGGAAATCGCCATGTTCAGAAAGTTTATCAGCAAATTCATTACCACCCATTACGCCTTCTGCTAGGATGATCAAGCAATGTTTCTTGCCGCGATCGCGTCCTTCTCTGATGCGTTTAGCAACATTGACCATATCAAAGTCATGTTCTGGAATGATAATTTCGTCAGCTCCACCGGCAACACCTGACCAAAGGGCGATATCACCTGCACCACGTCCCATTACTTCAATAACGAAAGTACGCACATGTGATGTTGCTGTGTCACGGATACGGTCGATTGATTCTAACACTGTATTAATTGCTGTATCAAATCCAATCGTAAAGTCGGTTCCTGGAATATCATTATCAATCGTTCCTGGAATACCTACAGCTGGGAAACCGCGTTTTGTTAGTGCCATCGCGCCATGGTAAGAACCATCTCCACCAATAACAACTAAACCTTCAATCCCAAATTTTTTCAATTGTTCGATTCCTTTTAATTGCCCCTCTTCTGTTGCAAACTCTGGATAACGGGCAGAATATAAGAATGTTCCTCCACGTTGAATTTTGTCACCAACATCAGCAATGTCTAAACGGCGAATGTCACCTGCCACCAAACCTGCAAAACCATAGTTTATTCCATAAACCTCGATTCCGTCAAAAATCCCTTTACGTACCACTGCACGAATTGCAGCGTTCATTCCTGGGGCGTCTCCCCCACTGGTTAAAATACCGATACGTTTCATTCGTTCTTTCACCTCATATATTATACTTTTAAGCTGTAACAAATTTAGTCACAGTTATTCATTACTCAAAAATATTACGTCACTCATTTTACCATTAATAGTGCAAAATGTCTTGATTTAAGAAGAAATAATTGAAAAAAGATGAAAACAATTAGTATTTTTTACCGTAAATTATTTGAAAACAACATTTTGGTTCCCTAAAATCGCCTCTAATTGTTTTTTTACACTTAGCGTATCCGCTACCCAATTCTCTTCTCCTAAGACTACTTTTTTACCATTTTCTTCAAAGTAAATAATTACTGGCGTATTGCCTTTATTTTGTTGAATGACCTCGTGGACACTTTGCAACACTTCTTTCTGATCTTTCGCCGCAACAATTTTTAAATAACAAGTTGTTGCACTAATACTGTTTTCAATAGCACTAGCTTTTTCAATTTGATTTACCAACAATTGAAGTTCTTGATTGTAATTACTTTTTTCTACTTTGCCTTCTACAAAATAGACTTGATTTTTTTCAACAGTTTGACGAAGTGTTCTGAATACTGTCGGGAAAAGTGTTAAAGAGAGTGATCCAGTTAGATCATCACCTTCCACAAACGCCATTTGTTCGCCTTTTTTTGTACGGATCACTCGGCTATCTTTTACATAAATCAATAAACGTGCCGTTTGATTTTCCACGACATCGCTAACTAACATCACTTGCTTAGCTAAACGTGTCTTCTTAAATTCCTCTGTAGGATGTCCTGATAAATAAACACCTAAATATTGTTCTTCCTGCTCCAGTTTCTCTTCCAACGTATAATCAGCAACTTCTACTTCTTTCAGTTTCAGCGTATCTTCTAAAAGATTCATACTGCCACCACTATAAATGATGTTTTGAATTTCACTGTCTAAACTAACCGCTAACTGACGACGATTTGCTTGTAGTCCATCAAAGGCCCCAATTGCAATGAGCGGTTGAATATTATCAGCTTTCAGCCACTTCCGATCAATACGTAGTAAAAATTGCTCAAACGATTTAAATGGACCACGTTCTTTACGCTCATCTATAATATTTTGGATAAAATCTCTCCGTATTCCTTTTAATGAGCTAAAACCAAACATGATTTGGTCATCATTATTTAAGTAAAAGCTGTATTGACTAGAATTGATAGACGGTTGTACAATCACCATTTTGTTTTTCCGTGCTTCTCCAATATATTCTTTGATTTTAGTGGGGTTATGCCTTACTGAATGAAGAATCGCAGCATAAAAAGCCCCTGGAAAATGGACTTTTAAGTAGGCCATTTGGAATCCAATAAAAGAATAAGCAAACGCATGGGATCGATTAAAACCGTAGTTAGCAAATCGCTCAATATAATCGTAGATCGTCATTGCAATTTCCTTGCTGTGTCCTTGATTCATCGCCCCTTCAACGAAATGTTTTCGTTCTTCATCCAAGACATCTTTTTTCTTTTTACTAACGGCACGGCGTAAAATATCTGCTTGTCCTAAACTAAAGCCTGCCATTGTAGAAGCAACTTGAATAATTTGCTCCTGATACACAATAATACCGTACGTATTCTTTAAAATCGGCTCTAAAACAGCATCGGGATAATCAATTGGTTCTTGACCTTTTTTTCGACGGATAAACAAATCGATATTTTGCATCGGACCAGGACGATACAAGGCGTTGACAGCCGCAATATCTTCAATACTTGTTGGACCGAGTTTGCGGAGAACATTTCTGATACCAGCTGATTCAAATTGAAAAACGCCACTTGTTTCTCCTCGTCTAAATAAAGATAACGTCTTTTCATCATCTAAAGGAATTTGATTTAAAATCACTTCTTTTTTATAGACACGCTTGATTGACTTGATTGTGTTATCTATGATCGATAAATTTCTCAATCCTAAGAAGTCCATTTTTAATAGACCAATTTTCTCAACGTCATTCATAGTAAATTGTGTTAGAAAAATGTCATTTGAACCCGGTTGTAACGGGACGATATCTAAGAGGTCTATATCACTGATCACCACTCCAGCTGCATGGGTTGAAACATGTCGTGGCAACCCTTCTAAACGAATAGCCGTATCATATAACAAACGATTTGTCTCCGAAGAATTCACTAACTCAACAAGATTTTTTGACTCTGCATACGCTGTTTTCAAGGTCATTTTCAATGCACTTGGCACCGCGTTGGACCAACGATTTGATTCACTTTGAGATAGGCCAAAAACTCTGGCAACATCTCTTAAAACCATTTTTGCCGCCATCGTACCAAACGTAGCAATTTGTGCCATATGATAGTGTCCATATTTTTCACGAACATATTGCAACACTTCTTCACGACGATTATCTGGAATATCTAAATCTATATCGGGCATTGAATGTCGTTCTGGATTTAAGAACCGTTCAAATAGTAAGTCGTATTTAATGGGATCAACATCTGTGATTGATAATACATAGGATACTAAAGATCCTGCCGCAGAACCCCGCCCAGCCCCTGTCACAATTTTTTTGTCATGAGCAAATGCCATTACGTCCCAAACGATCAAGAAATAATCATCAAATCCCATTGTATGGATAATATCAAGCTCTTTTGCTAATCGATCTTCATATTCAACCGTAACATCCGAAATTCGTTCAGGCAGTTTCTTCAAGCATAACTCTTTTAAAAATTCTCCTGCTTGTCTTCCTTCTGGAATCGGATAATGTGGTAGTAAACGTTGATGCAACGGAATCTCCACATTACAAGAATCAACAAGTTTTTCGGCGTTATGAAGGGCTTGTTCATTAATTTTCAAATGTAATTGTTCGGCAACATCTGCCTGATTTCTTAGATAAAATGGTCCTTCAATTTCAGTTTCTTCAGCATTTAATGCCATTTGTTGTCCTTGATTAATGTGTGCTAATACGTTTAAGGCAAATCCATCTTCTCGATTTAAATAACGTGTTTCTTGCAAAGCAAGTAGTGATTGTTTTTTTGCTTCATAAAACTTAAAAAGTGCTGGATCAGTTTCCGGATTACAGGTAAATGAGGCCCCCGCAAAAAAAGAGTCTGGCTCAAATAATTGGATTAGCTGATCTAAACTTTCAGCCGCTTCTGTTTCACTTCTTTTTAGGGCAAAAGCCACTTCGCTTTTATCGGAGGGTATCACAGCAAATAAATGAGTGAAATATTCTTTGATTTCATCTAAATAGAACATTCTTTCGCTATTCATCTTTGCAGTTGAGATTCGCATTAAATGTTGATAGCCAACTAAATCTTTTGCATACAGTACAATCTGTGCTAGCTGTTCAGACTTTTGTGGGGTATATTCTAACGTCAATCCAATAATTGGTTTAATAGCTTCCTTTTTACAGGCTTCAAAAAATTCGATTGCCCCATGAAGTACATTGATATCCGTAATTCCTAAAGCTGTATACCCTAGTTTTTTTGCTTGTTTCACTAATTCTTGAATACGAATGGTACTGGAAAGTAATGAATAGGAAGTGATTGTATATAATTGTGGAAAGGGCATAGGACATCTCCTTTTACGTGTGATGGTTTTAAAATAAAAATGAATCTTTCAATTTCTTTACATTTATAAAAATTGTGCTAAACTATAGCTAGAAAAGAGGTGCAATCCATGCGTTACATTCTTGTATTGTTGTGGTCCTTTTTACTAGGACAAGTGGTCGGCTATATCGGCGGTGCCTTAAACGGCGGAAGTTATGATTTTATGCTGACAACAATTATGTCATTGATTACCGGTGTGATTATCTTATTAATTGGTCAATTTGCATTACCAAAAAAAGAAACCACTAAAAGTGCTCAATAACTCTCAGACTACTGACTTAAGCTAATTTTTTATTCGCTTTTAGCTCACTGTCTATAACTTAACATCATGATTATAAAAAAACCAGTTACTACAAACATTGTAACTGGTTTTTTTATGTTTTCAACTGTTTATAGACTTTTATTTAAAATTTTTCGGAAATTGAACAATGATAGACAAATATTCCCCAGTACAAAACAAGCTGTTACAATAAACACTGCGCTATACCCCATACCATGAGCCACGGTGGACCCAATCATTGGACCCAAAACTTGTCCGAAATTACTAAACATTTGGTTATAACTGTAAACACGACTAACTCCTTCAGATGGCGTAATTTTGCTGATCAGCGTGTTGATAGATGGCATTAATGCTCCCGTTGAAAATCCTAAGAAGAAGCGTAATAATCCTAATTGAAAGGGAGTTTTAACAAACGCCATAGGAAGATAACAGATCATTGATAAAACCAAACCAGCTAATAAAACCTTATGATTACCGATCTTATCCCCTAATTTCCCTAAAACTGGCGAAGAAATCACAGCTGAAACACCAGCAACTGAAACAATTAAACCACTAATGAATAAGATATTGCTAGTATCGTGACTCAAAGAACGAATGTATAACGTTAAAATCGGACTAATACTCGTAACACCAATTTGTAAAATCAATGTTGTAATGAATAAACCAATCAAAATAGAAACATGGTCCATCTTTGCAAAAATCTCTTTTGTACTTAACAAGTCTTTCTTCTCAATTGGTTGGAAGTCTTCTTTTACCATAAAAATCGTTAGTAAGGTCGTAATCAACAACACTACTCCAGTAATGATAAACACATTTTCCATCCCAAACCATTGAGCGAGTGCCCCACCAATCGAAGGCCCAATCAAATTTCCAGCAATAGCTCCTGTTGATAAGGTTCCTAAAGCCCAACCACTTTTTTCTTTTGGTGCTTGTGATGCAATCATTGCAGTTGCGTTTGGAATATATCCAGATAGAATACCATTAAAAAAGCGCATAATCAAAAGCCAATAAACATTTGGTACAAATGCTAGAGATCCCATCGTGATCGTCATACCAGCTGCTGCTCGAATCATCATCAGCTTCCGACCTTTTCTATCTGCTAAATTCCCCCAAATAGGTGCCACAATCGCTGCGGCAAATGCAGTAACCGAAATAGCAAGTCCAGAAAATAGCTCGACCTGATTCTTAGGCGTTCCTAATTGTTCGACATAAACAGGAATAAAAGGCATGACTAAACTAATACTTGCCCCAGTAAAAAAGCACCCTAGCCAAGCAACCATCAAATTCTTTTTCCAATCAATTTTCATCTTAATGCACACCTCACAAGTTCTTCACTATTAACTATACTCCAAATATTCTAATCACTCAAAAAATTTTACGCAAGTCATTAAAAAAAGCCCAACTGTCTAAAAAAACAGTTGGGCTTTATCAAGTAAAAGTAGCTTATAAAATTGCCAAAATAATGAAGTTCAAGATAAATAAGGCATTAACTACCCAAAGAATCGGTGAAATTTCTCTGAATTTTCCTTTTGCAACCTTCACGATTGCATAAAAAATAAATCCTGCAGCAATACCATAAGAAATGCTATAACATAGTCCCATAAAAATAGAGGCAAAAAACGCTGGAATTGCTTCTTCTAAATCGGTCCATTCGATGTCTTTAAATGAAGCAAGCATCATTACACCCACTAAAATCAAAGCTGGAGCAGTTGCTTGTGCTGGCACAATCGCAATCAGTGGTGAAAGCAAACTGCTTAAAGCGAACATCGCCGCAACTACAACAGAAGTTAAACCAGTCCGCCCGCCAGCACCGATCCCTGCCGCACTTTCTACATAAGTCGTAGTATTAGATGTTCCAAAAACTGCACCGATCGATGTTGCAATCGCATCTGCAAATAAGGCTTTATCCATTTTTGTAGAAAAACCTTTACTGTCTTCCAATGCCAACTCGTCTTCTTTAGAAAATATTCCTGTACGACGACCTGTTCCAATAAAAGTACCGATCGTATCAAATGTATCTGACAAACTAAACGCAATAACCGTCATCAAAACTTGAGGAATTTTCGAAGCATCATTGAACAATGACTGCATTCCATCAGCACCAAATGCTGCACCAAAAGTCGTTCCTAATTCCCTGATAGAATTCCCTAAAGAATTTGCTTGCCAATCAATTGCTGACAAATCAACAACTCCTAGCGGGATTGCAATGATTGTTGTAGCTACAATACCAACCAAAATGGCGCCACGAACATTTAACACAACTAAGACCGTAGTTAAAACTAAACCGATAATTGCTAATATAATTTCTGGATTATTAAAGTTACCCAAAGCTGGAACAATACTATTGCCATTAACCATTCCCTTTGTAGGTTCTGCTTGAATTGTAAAGTCTAATAATTTTGCATTTTTAATTCCCACATACGCTACAAAAATTCCAATACCTCCACCGATTGCATGTTGCATACTTTCCGGTATCGCCTTGATGATCATTTTACGGATTTTAGTTACGGTGATCAGGACATTGATTAATCCGCAAATAAAAACCATTGCTAATGCTTGCTGCCACGTATAGCCTAAACCAAAAACGACTGTAAACGTAAAAAAAGCGTTTAACCCCATACCGGGTGCCTGAGCATACGGAACGTTTGCAAACAGACCCATGATCAAAGTTCCAATAATTGAAGCAATAATTGTTGCTAAAAATACCGCTTGAAATGGCATTCCTGTTTGGGATAAGATTGATGGATTTACAAATAAAATATAGCTCATCGCAAAAAATGTCGTTACCCCTGCTACCATTTCAGTTGAAACAGTTGTGTTGTTTTCCTTTAATTTGAAAAACTTTTCCATGAAATTAACTCTCTCCCTTTAGACAAAATTTTATCAGGATGATTCGGTTCGCTCATTGAACAAATTATTTACTGAGCCAACTAATTGTAATGAATAAGTGCATTTTTCGATTCCCTGATGAATACTTTTAAAGTATAAGGTAGAGTGTGATTGATTTCAACAAATTATTAACTTTTATTCGGAATTTCGTATTAATCGTTCGTGTTTCTCCGCATTATTGTTGATAGCGTATAAAAAACCTTGCAGTAGCAGATTATGTATTGCGACTGTAAGGCTTTTTCATTCTATCGTTTTTTCCTTTTTAACATCATAATAACACCCGCACTTATTGTCAGTGTTCCAAATAAAAATGGTAAGATTGTTTGTTTTTCACCCGTTTTAGGTAATTCTTTTTTAGTTTTCGTTTCAAAAATGTCCGTAGTATTAGTCGTTTCTAAAAAGATTTCTCTCTTAGGTAAAATTTCGATTGGAAAGGTTACTTGATTTTTAGCCTCATCCAATACTAGCGCAGTCAATTTCTTTTTGCCTAGGAGTTTTAATGAAGAAACGTTAATTTTAATTCGACCTTCTGGATCAGCTTGCCCTGTTAAATCGGCTTTTGGAAGCTCTGCTGTCCTCGTTTTCGCTTGGGGAAATTCACCATCGTAGAGTAAAATCGTCGCATTTGGCAATGTTACACCTCTCAAAAGTTCGTCATCTTCATATAATGGATCAAAAATGGTTGCTTTTTTGATTTTGTCTTCCGATTCATTTGAAATTTGATTTTCTGGTTCTGCTAATTTTTTACGATTTTCAACTGATGCTAAAATGAGTTCTCCAGCAGCTTCTTTACTTTCGATATAGTCAATAAATGTTTCTGTATCTGGCTTAATAGCATTGACTAAGTTGGCCTCAGTAAATCCTTTGAACCCATCACCACCACCATATAAAAAGTCATTGATTACAACAAGATACGTTTGATCTGCTTGAATCGGAGTACCATCTTTTTTAAGTATATCTTGAACTTTAAATGGGTGGTCTTTATTCTCTGATGCTATATAAGTATAAGACAAACCAGAAATTTGTAGGAAATAACGTTCTTCTTCATCATACTGTTCATTCAGTACTTGCTCAACTTGGGCTCCCGTCATTTCGACCACTTGCATGATGTTCCCAAAGGGCTGTACTGCCTGTGCTGCCCCCCATGTAATATCACGATTTTCATTCACTACTAAGTCAGCACGAATACCACCGTTGTTTGTCATAGCAAAATCTGCATTGATTCCTTGAGCTTTAGCCATCTCAACTTGACCATCTGTAATTAAATTCCCTAGCGGTGATTCTTTTGATGCATTGAGTTCACGAGTGATTGCGCCATTTTCTTTAGCTGTTCCAATCTTCTTGTTCGTGACCTCTGCTACACGTTCTTCGGCATCCTTTACGATTGCCTCAACTTTTTTGTCAATTTTAGGCGCGTCTTTTGCAGCTGGATCAACTGGCATGACCTTCGCTTCAGGGGTTGTGACAAAATCATTGGTTCGAGGATCAAGGGTTCCTTGTAGGTCCACATAACCTTTTCCTTGTGCAGTAGACTGAACAACTCTTGTTTTGTTGACTACACCATTTGTATATTGATGATTATGTGCTGCAAAAAAGGCATCTACACTATGCTCGGGATAAATTTTATCAACTTTTTCTAGAATTACCGCAGCGTCCCCATTCACTTTATTCGCTTTACTTGTGGCAGGGATATGACCCAAAACGATTATCGCATTCACGCCTTGTTCTTTCAGTATACTGGAATAGTAAGCAATTGTTTCTGCTTCATCTAAAAAATCATACGATTCATAATGTTCCTTTAGAACCAAATTAGGAATTTCGGTAGTGACCACACCAATAAATCCGACTTTTACTTTATTTTTTGCGGTTCCTACTTCTTTGATTGTATAGGGCTTCCAATCGAAAGGAATCTCTTGGGTCCCCTTTTTTACAACATTTCCGATCACAATCTCAGTTTTTGAAGCGGCTCTTGGATAAGCCATTAAAATACCGTAAGGATCATCTTTGGGATTTTCGCCTATCATAATCCGGTTAAACTCTTGAAGTCCTTCATCAAACTCATGATTCCCTATAGTCCCTACAGAAAAATTCATTTGATTCAATACGTTGACTGTCGGTTCATCTTGAAGAAGACCTGAACTTGCCGGACTTGCTCCAACCATATCTCCAGCCTGTACACGTATTGTTTGACCACCGTGATGAACAGTTTCAAACTGCTCCTGTGCACGATTCAAATAACCTGCCAACAGTGGAGCTGTTCCTGTATTTGCTACTTTATTGTTTGCATCATCAAAGAATGAGCCCGTCGTATTAAGCGCCCCATGAAAATCATTGATTCCCAAAATTTGAAAAGGAATTTTTTCAGCTTGTGAATCTTTTGCAACCACTCGACTACTTTGCTCTATTTCATTAGCTGTTTGTGCACCAGCAATCGTGCTAGTCTCCAAAACAGTACTGATTCCCCCGATAGTACTTAAAATAGTGAACAAAGTGATTTGCCACTTTTTCATCTTTATAGCTCCTTTTTAGTTATTTCCAAACACACTTAGCTAAAGAGTAACAATTTTCTCACACGCTGTCAACATAGCGTTTACAACGTATCTATCGTTTTCATTTTGTTTATTCCTACTATGGTGGCCAATAAAATTAGTTGAAGCCCAGTGAATAAAAAGATAAACAGTAACTTATCAAAAGACCAATTAAAAAAAATAATCTTTAACGTTTGCACTGGTTTCGTAAATAGATGGATACTATGTAATCGGTCAAATCGTCCAACAAAAATTGCTACACTAGATAGTATAGTAACAAGGAACAAGAAGAAAAATTCTTGCCATTTTTTGTGCAAACTATTTCTTCGAATACATTCATTTAATGTTGTAAAGATTGTTGCCATCCCAAAAAGACCATAGACACAAATTCCTATAGTCAATAGACTAAAAGAAAACCAATCAGACAGATTTAGAATAAAAACTTGGTTCATCCCCCGATAAAGCGATAACTTTTCGAGATGAAAAAAATCGGTGAACAAATAAGGCGCATTAGGATAAAACAATAACCATAACATCCCTAGTAAGATAAAAAGACGATTACTGACCTGTTTAAAATGAAAACTTATCTCCAGTGGAATATAAGCCAACAAGACATTCAGTGCCATAAAATGATACATATTTGAAAAAAACAACATGTAGACACAATAGATGATTGTCGCTATTCGTAACGGCCAGCGATACGTTTGAGTCAAACTCCTCACACTCCTTTTTCCATTTAGTGTATCATAAAATAATTTTTTTCTAAAATTTTCTTGAAAACTTGTCATTCTTTTTTTTTATGCTAGACTAGGTTAAAGAAAGTTTTCCGGGAGGAACGATTTTGAAAAAATTAATTGCAATCGACTTAGATGGTACTACTTTAAATGCACAGTCATTGATCAGTCCTACAACTGAAAAAGCGTTAAAAAAAGCGATGAAGCATGGTCACTATGTCAGTATCGTCACTGGTCGTCCTTATCGAATGAGCGGTCAATTTTATCGCCAATTAGGCTTGACAACACCGATGGTCAATTTTAACGGAGCCCTAGTTCATATGCCTGAAAAAAAATGGGCAGATGAAAAAGAAACGGGAATCCAAAGAGACTTAGTTTTTGATATTTTGGCTCAAAAAAAGGCGTTGAATCTTGATTTTGTCGCTGCTGAAAATAAAGAAACATTTTACATTGATAGTTTGGATTACTTCGATTCAGCATTCTTTGCTTCAGAAGCTACTCCAAGCAATCTTTTAACTGCTAAAAATTTGATTACAGATCCAACTTCTATGATGGTTCGAACGTCCAAAGACCAAGCAGCATCTGTTTCTGATTCGCTAATAAAGCAATATGGAGATTATGTTGATGTTAGAACTTGGGGTGGGCCTACACCTATTTTAGAAATCGTTTCTAAGGGTATTCAAAAAGCAAAAGGTGTAGAACAAGTCGCGAATTATCTGGATGTGAAGCGATCAGACATCATTGCGTTCGGTGATGAACATAATGATGAAGAAATGCTAGACTACGTTGGTTGGGGCGTTGCAATGAAAAATGCAACAGATAAGATAAAATCCGTAGCAAATGATATTACTGAAAAAACCAATGATGAAGATGGTTTAGCCGATTATTTAGAGCGATATTTAGATTTAAACAATCAATAAAAGAGAATGACTGGAACGAGGCGTACGCTCTGTGTTCCGGTCATTTTATTTTTTCCCCTTTGACAAAAACAAAAGCTCTTGCTAAAATAAGAACATACGTTCTGTTCTTATTTAGAAATGAGGGATTAAACATGGAATTATCAAGAAAGATTGAAATTCTTACTGAATCAGCAAAATATGATGTTTCTTGTTCTAGCAGTGGTGTGACGAATAACACAAGAAAAGGCACAGTAGGCAGCACATCAACTGCCGGAATCTGCCATTCCTTCACAAGTGATGGCAGATGTGTGTCCCTATTAAAGCTATTATTTACGAATGCCTGTATCTTTGATTGTCATTATTGCATCAACAGAAAATCAAACTCAATTCCACGAGCCACCTTTACACCACAGGAAGTCGCAGATTTAACAATGGATTTTTATATGCGAAATTACATTGAGGGACTTTTTCTAAGCTCAGCTATCATAAAAAACGTTGATTACACTAGTGAACTATTAATTAAAACATTAAAAATTTTACGACATGAAAAAGGCTTCAAAGGCTATATCCATGTAAAAGCAATTCCTGGAGCAGACGAAAAATTGATTGAAGAATTAGGATTTTTAGCTGACCGAATGAGTGTTAATGTAGAATTGCCTTCAAGAGAAAGCTTAAAAATCTTAGCTCCTGATAAAGATCCATTTGCTTTATACAAACCCATGAAACAAATCACACATATGAAAAATGAAATGTCTCAAGTTCCTGCTTTACGAAACCCTGCACCCTTTGTTCCAGCTGGTCAATCGACACAAATGATTATCGGTGCTTCTCCTGAAAATGATCATGCAATCGTAAAAATTGCTGAAAACCTTTATAAAAAATATGAATTAAAGAGAGTTTATTACTCTGCTTACATTCCTGTAAATCAAGATTCCTTATTACCCGCAATCACAACGGATCCTCCTCTACTAAGAGAACATCGGTTGTATCAAGCAGATTGGCTAATGCGATTTTACCGTTTTTCCGCAGATGAAATTTTATCCGAGGATAAACCGAATTTTAATTTGTATCTAGACCCCAAAGCCAATTGGGCTGTTCAAAATTATGATCAATTTCCAATTGATGTTCAGACTGCTTCTTATGAACAGTTATTACGAATTCCAGGAATCGGCCCTAAAAGCGCACTTAATATTCTGAAGGCTAGAAACTATTATCAATTACACCTCTCTGATTTAAAAAAATTAGGCGTAGTGATCAAACGAGCTCAATATTTCGTTAGTTGTAACGGTGCGATTCAGCCTGGATTGATCCATGATCCAGAATGGGTCATTACTTCTTTAATTTCATCTCGTCAATATGAGACGTTAAAAAAGGTAAACAGCCAATCAAAACAAGAACAGTTATCTTTATTTGATGTCGAACGTTTTGAATCAGTAAAGCGAAAGGAATCTCGTTATGCACATTGAAGAAACCAACGAAATTTGGGAATATGATGGTAGTTTTTATGGATTTCTGACGATAGTTTACCAAGCCTTCATTAAAAAACAGTTTCCTGACATTATCTTAACTCAAGATATTGCTGTAGAAAACTTGTTTCTCAGTCGTTGGATAGATACAGATGAACCGCTGGCGAAAAAAATGTATGAACGTCTAAACAAACGTTTAAGAAAAGAAAATGTTCAGTTTATCATTGATGGTTTCAATTGTTCGTTAAAAGAAAAAGAACGATATTTGTTAGATGCAATTCAAATCGCATTGGAATCCAAAGATTTACTGACCAATCATTTAGGTCATCCTTCAATTTTAGCCTTAGAAAAATCTTTAAAATCTTTATTTAGAGAAGTTCACTTATTTACGGGTTTTATTCGTTTTGAATCAGTAGGAACATTACTGTATAGTACCATCACACCGAAACATTTTTCATTGCCCTACTTATGTCCTCATTTCGCACAAAGATATCCGCAAGAAAAGATCATGATTTACGATGAAACACATCGATTACTCGGAATTATAGAACAGGGACACATACATTTTATTGAGAATAGCGAGCCTCCAACAGTTGACAGTCAAGAATCTGAACAAATGATCCAAGAAAATTGGCGTACCTTTCTCAAAGCTGTTACGATCCAAGAGCGACATAATGAGCGAACTCAACTTTCTCATTTGCCTATGCGGTATCGGGGCAATATGATTGATTTCAACTAAATTGATTGGTAATTTCGACAAAAAAAGAGAATGTATACAAACTTTCTCAAGTTCTGTATACATCCTCTCGAATTCGAAGCACGATTTCAGTCTACTCTAAGATGGATTTTTTTCACTATCAATTTATCTGACAAATGAGATTGATTACTTTGTTCACCAATCACTTCCGCAAAAATAGTTGTACGGTCTTCTTTTTTCTGTAAACAATAGTCAATTTTTCCAGTTTCATTTAATTCATTCATCATTTCAATATAATCATCAGATTCATTTTTTCTAGTTATAAAGCCTAATGATACTAAATGATCGTCTAGATTTTTTGTTGATATCAACGAACCAAATGCAATTTTTTGACGAATTTCCT
This sequence comes from Enterococcus plantarum, assembly GCF_001730295.1. Lineage (GTDB taxonomy): Bacteria > Bacillota > Bacilli > Lactobacillales > Enterococcaceae > Enterococcus_L > Enterococcus_L plantarum. The sequence goes on along the minus strand of NZ_MIKA01000001.1, from coordinate 45,176 downwards.
GATTTAATCGTGTTACTTTCATCTCTTGATCTTGCTCGATTGTTTTTTTCTTGATCAACGCTTCATATTGTTCAACAGTCAACATCACACCAGCAACTTTGTTTCTATTGTAAATATAAACACCTTTGTTTGTTTCTTTTGCCTTTTTAAAAATTGTCATAGGAGACTGTTTCACATCTGTCACTGAAAATGATGCGTTTTTCTTCTCTACATTTTTCATTCGTCAACTTCCCTTCCAAGTGATTATATCATACAGATTTTTGGTGTGAAGAATTTTTTAATATTAGTATTTTTTTGTAACTGAAATCCGAACAAAAAGGAGTGCTACAAAACGTAGCAACCGTTTTGTAGCACTCTTAAAATCAACGAACTATTTTTGTCTCTTTGATTATGCGCGGTAACGTTCTACCCCGTCTAAATAAGTTGCATCTAATTCCATATTTGGATTCAATACGATAAAGTCAGCATCGCGTCCTCTGGCGATCATACCGCATTTTTCATCGATTTTGCAACTCACTGCTGGCACTAAAGATGCCATCATAATGGCTTGTTCTGGTGTAGCAATTTCCCAATCAACAACATTTTTGATTGCTTCTTTTAATTTCAAGATACTACCCGCTAAGTTTCCAGATTCTAAACGAGCTGTCCCTTCTTTAACGACAACTGGGAATTCTCCTAGATTATAATTGCCATCTGGCATACCACCGGCCATCATACAATCTGTAATCAGAGCGACATGATCATGTCCAGCTTTTTCCATTAAAATATCAGCTGCATTGGGATGAACATGGTGTCCGTCACAAATTAATTCAGAAAAAACATGTTTCAATGACATTAATGCACCAACCATTCCAGGTTCACGATGATTCAATCCACGCATACCATTATATGCATGTACAAAAACACTAGCGCCAGATTCAACAGCCTCGGTTGCTTGCTCCAATGTTGCATCACTATGACCTAAAGCCACTACGACACCTTCATCTGTTACAGCTTTGACAAATTCTTTAACACCTTTACGTTCTGGTGCCAAAGCGATTTTCTTGATTAAACCACCTGAAGCTTCTTGCCATTCATTAAATATTTCTATATCTGGGTCACCAAAATAACTTGGATTTTGAGCTCCTTTGTGTTCTTCAGTAAAGAATGGACCTTCAAAATAGATTCCTTGTATTTTTGCCCCTGGGACTTCTTGATGTACTTCTCCGATTGTTTTAGCAACATCTTTTAAGCGTTCCTTACTTGAAGTTAAGGTTGTTGGTAAAAATGAAGTAACCCCACATGACAATAACCCTTCAGACATCACTTTCAAGCCTTCTGTATCACTATCCATTACATCATGATTCATAAATCCGTGAATATGAGTATCCACTAACCCTGGTGCAATCCATTTGCCTTCTTCTTTGATTATTTTTGCATCACTTTCAGGAACTTCTTTATAAAAGTTTCCAAATAGACCATCAGTGATTTCTAAATATCCAGGTCCTTTTACATCACTTTTTAAAAAGAACTTTTCAGCAAAGATAAACGTTCTCATCTTCATCCTTCTTTCTTTAATTTTCTACTCTAAACGTACTCTTAAAATCAGTTAAAGTCAAGAATGGTGTAGACCTTTTCTAGAAAAATTTACTTAACTTTCTTTAGATTTTAATTGTTTCGATACGTAGGATTTGTTCTGACAAAATCCTATATTCGTCTGCTTTATCTGGCTCTCCTTTTAATGCAAGCAATTGACTTTTCAACTGAAACAATTCACTCAAGTAATAGTAACTATTTTTATGTCTCGACCAAACAATTCCTTGGTCGATATATATTTGCGCTTCTTCAAGACGGTTTTGATCTGTTAAAAACTTAGAATAATTATAAAATATCTTTGTTAGTTCTGCGGTTACTCGTTCATTTGGTAATTTATGAAAATAATGAATACTTAACTTTAAATATTTTTCAGCATCGTCGATCTTTCCTATGCTGCTATACGTACTGCCAATGCAGCTAATTACTTGAATTTCAAAATCGGACAAATTTACTTTATTCGCTTGATAAGTGTAAGATAATCCTTTTTTTAAATCATGTATTGCTTGTTCATAATCATTACAAAGATAAAATTTACAACTACCTAGATAATAATAGTAACGTTGCCAATCCGTATCCAAATGAAGTCTTTCTTCAATTTTAGTATCATTCATATATGTCATTATTTTTCCATATTCTTTGTGTCGAAAATAATCAGCTATTTTTTCAAATATTTGTGTGATCAAACGAACTTCATCCGATTTGAATTGCATAATTTGATCCATCGTTACGCCTAAGCGTTGACAAATTTGCTGCATTACTACGACATTCGGTAATTCTTCATTATTTTCGATTCTACTTAATACACTTTGCGAACAAATATCTTCTGATAACATTTTTTGCGTTAGTTTTCTATTTTTACGAATTTCTTTAATAACTGCTCCAAAAGAATCCATTTTTTCACTCCTAAGCTACGTTAAAATTGAGCTATTTCTTGAAAAAAATCGTGTTAATCAAAAAAAGTTCAAAATATGCGAATTCGCATTATGCATTTATTGTACTTTAATGCATAATATACTGCAAGAACATTACCTAGCAGTAAATGGAGACGATTTAAAATAATTTTGCTTTGCAAATAAGGGGTGTTATTTATGACACAAGAGAAAAGAATTAACTTCAGTTGGGACAAAAGTAGTTATAATGGCTATGTCGAGAAAGAATATGAGAATGCTTATTTGGTTGTTGTTTCGGATCCAAGTCCGGATATGGAGGAAAAATACACAAATCGTATGGTAATAAGTAAAAAAGATTGTCAAACTGCAGAGTAACGATCGTTTCTATTCGTCTCTTTGCAAAACACATTCTTAAAACGAGAGTGACTCAAAACTGATAAAGTTTTGAGTCACTTTTTTTAGTTTCAAAAATCAACCTGTTATTTTTGTTTGTAAGTACTTAAAAAAGCACGCATTTTTTCAGTTGTAAATTTTAAGTCTTCCATCTTCGGTAGATAAACAATTCTAAAATGATCTGGTTGAGTCCAATTGAAACCACCACCATGAACAAGCAAAATATGATGTTCATGAAGAAAATCAAGAACGAATTTCTCATCATCATAAATATTAAAACTGGCAGTATCGATTTTAGGAAATATATAAAAAGCAGCTTTAGGTTTTACAGCAGATAGACCTGGAATATCATTGATTGCATTGTAAATATATTCCCGTTGCTCATAAATTCTACCTCCTGGCAACAACAAATCATCAACACTTTGATAGCCACCTAAGGCAGTTTGGATAATTTGTTGAGATAGTACATTTGAACATAAACGCATCGAAGCTAACATATTCAATCCTTCTATATAGCCCTTAACGTGGTTTTTGTTTCCACTAAGTACCATCCAACCACAACGGAACCCTGCAACTCTATGTGATTTAGAAAGTCCATTTAAAGTAACTACAAATAAATCTGGTGCTAATGTTGCAATTGGAATATGTGTTAATCCATCCATCACTAAACGATCATAGATTTCATCTGAAAAAATGATCAAATCATTTTGTCTCGCAATCTCAACGATTTGTTCTAGGATTTCCTTAGGATATAAAGCCCCGGTTGGATTATTGGGATTGATCAACACAATTGCTTTTGTATTCGTCGTCACTTTTGATTTGATGTCATCGATATCTGGATACCATTCCGCTTGCTCATCACAAATATAATGAACAGGATTACCACCAGCTAAAGAAATTGACGCTGTCCATAGAGGATAATCAGGCATTGGAACTAAAACCTCATCTCCATTATTCAAAAGTCCTTGCATACACATCGAAATCAATTCACTAACACCATTACCTGTGTAAATATCATTGATCGTTACATTTGGGAAACCCTTCACTTGGCAATATTGTTCAATTGCTTTTCGTGCTGAAAAGATTCCTTTTGAATCAGAATAGCCTTCTGAATTACGAACATTCATAATCATATCGCGAACCACTTCATTCGGAGCATCAAAACCAAATGGGGCGGGATTACCAGTATTAAGTTTCAAAATACGAATGCCTTCTTCATGCATTCTGTCCGCTTCTTCTAAAACTGGACCACGTACATCATAACTGACTCCATCAAGTTTGTTAGATTTTTCAAAATTTCTCATACTGTATCCCTCATTTTCAAAATTTATATACTTAAAGTTACGCCACCTAGAAAAAAAAAGCAATGGAAAATTGCAAATTTTCAAAAAAAGAGTCTCACTATCCGATAGACGTATTTTTATTTGTCTGGAAAAACTTCCTACTAACCTTCTTACTAAAATAAAAAACAGCCACTTATATATGTTTGAATACCCTTGCTTCATAAGGAAGAAAAATCGTGTGTTGGTGAATGATGTGATATTCAAACTATACAACTGTGAGTCCCTCCTCTATCTGAACGTTTTTGGTAAGTCTGCTAAAGGGAATTCTTTGAAAAATTGACGATAACCATCCAGGGTTTTCTCTTTAAAAATCAGCATATTCTTCTGCTGTCCATTTTATTGACGTGACCCAGATAAATCCAATACTTAATTCTTTGAGATAATCCAATTTTGAGCGGATTCCATTTAAGTCCACAATCACGTCGTTACTTGTATCCATGAAACTTGCTAGATAGATTTGATAACCAACTGCTACTTTCCACCATACACGTTTGATTGTCATCTCTGATTTTTTTCTTCTTTTGGCATAGAATAGTAATAGCTTTGTACAAACTTATCTTACCAAATTAAATTTAAATAGAAACTATTTTTAGAACCTAGTACTTTACTTAGATTATTCATATTTTTAAAAGACAACCAGTACTATAAACTTCTTGAGAATCCATCATATTAGTCTTCTTTTATTTTGAAATTTTCTACGATCCCTCTTCTCTACTGTTATCTATTTTATATGAAAATAAGTGGATCCTTACAGAATAAATGCTTTGTCATAGGAATAGGTGGATAAAAAGAACCCTAAACCTATATATAACAAGGTTTAGGGTTGAACTATGCGGCCAAGAAGACTCGAACTTCCACGGGGTTGCCCCCACCAGCCCCTCAAGCTGGCGCGTCTGCCATTCCGCCATGACCGCATTTATATCATAACTAAGTATATGATAAAATATGCTTTAGCTTTTGTCAATCGTTCAAAATTTTACTTTTCCACAAATGGATGATCATCGTTTGTACCTATACTCGTATACCTGACAAAGCTTATCATATGATTTGCTCACTTTTTTAGGAATTTCAACTGATCCAATATAATTCATTCCTTTTGGTCCATATCCATTATCGTCATTTCTAAGTCGGGGAATTTCACCTAGAACTAATGAAAGAAAATAGTCTTTCGTCCACAATCCATTAAGTTGGTTTTCTTCAAAAATAATCTTGTCCTCAATGGACTTTATATAAGGAATAACTGGAACATAATTGGTGAAACTAGCTTTTGTCTCTTGCCATTCCTTTTCAAAAGTCGCTTTAATTCTTCTTTGTAAAATGGGGTCTTCCAATAATAACACAGACTTCGGCCTCAGCCCTTCCTTTTTCATCTTATTTAGTGAAAAGCGAGCATTTTCACCAGAATTAGTTGAGGTCGTCTCCGTTAAAAAGAGTTCCTTACCGAAGTGATACTTTTGTTTAAAATACTCTAGGTACATGTCAGTTTCACTTACCTCACTAACCTTGATACCGATATTTTTAAGATTTTTCTGTAAAAAGAGCGTCGCATGCCCAATACCGCCAACAATCATGAATTCAGAGGCTGTTCCTTGTTCATACAATTGAATAAACGCATCTGCCAAATAAGGAAAACTGTTGCCAGCTAAGATAGCAAGGTCATACTTTTCTGTTATTTGTTCTTGTGCAGCTAAGTAATCAATGACTGTATTCCAATGTTCGATCATCATGCTCCTCTATTCTTTTACTTGATTTAACACAATACCGCCTTTTCTATTAAAAAGAAAAAGCGGCATCATATCCTTTTTATATGCTCGAATTGATTTCTACTAGCCTACCATGGCATTTTCCGCAAACATAGCGTTGAAGGTTGATTCTCCGTTTTCGTAAAATCAATGTTTGACATTTTTCACACTCATACTGGTGGTATGACTGTGGTTTTTGATCCACTAGAGGACTTACATAGCGACTTCCTCCAGTTTGTTTTAGTAACAATTTAAATTCAGCATCTTTATGTTGATACCCTTTACCTTCTAAATGCAGATGATAATGGCATAACTCGTGTTTGATCACATTGATCAACTCTGTTTCCCCGTAAATCTCGAAAACTTTTGGATTAAAATCAATGTTATGCGAGTTTAAATGATATCGACCACCTGTTGTTCTCAGACGTCGGTTAAAAAAAGCGTGATGCTGAAACTTTTTGTCAAAAAATGCTAAAGAAATTGATTCCACCATTGCTTGCAGTTGGGTATCTGATAACTCTTGTTTTGTTGGTTTTCCTTCTTTAGGAAAAGGTTTCAACGTTATTCTTTCCTTTCAGCTTGCGGTAACATCGTTAAACTGATGCGCCCTTTCTTCATGTCGACTGCTTCCACCCACACAGTCACAACATCTCCTACAGCAATAATATCTGTTGGGTGTTTAACAAATTTTGTACTAAGTTTCGAAATATGCACTAAACCATCTTGTTTCACACCGATATCAACGAAAGCACCAAAATCAATCACATTTCGGACTGTACCTTGAAGCTCCATACCAGGTTTTAAGTCTTCCATCGATAAGACATCTTTTCTTAAAAGAGGCGCTGGCATTTCATCACGCATATCTCTTCCTGGTTGAACTAATGCTGCAACGATATCTTTTAGGGTTTCACTCCCAACAGATAATTCCGTTTCTAATTGTTCCAATGACAATCCCTTGATCTGTTGAGCCGCTTGCCCCGAACCAAGCTCTCCTAATTGAACCTTGGCTTTTTCTAAAATTGCTTTGGCAACGTCATAGCTTTCCGGATGAATCCCTGTGTTATCCAAAATATTTTTTCCATTTGGAATCCGTAAGAATCCAATGGCTTGTTCGTAAGCTTTTGGTCCTAATCGAGGCACTTTTTTGACTTGATTACGAGCAGTAAATGCACCATTTTCGTCACGATAAGCCATTAAGTTTTGAGCAGTTGTTTTATTTAAACCAGAAATATGTTGTAACAGTTGCGGACTGGCAGTATTTACATCAACCCCAACTTGGTTAACAGCTGTTTCTACAACAAAATCCAATTGTTCTGCTAAACGTTTTTGTGAAACATCATGTTGATATTGACCGACACCAACCGCCTTAGGATCGATTTTTACAAGTTCAGCTAAGGGATCTTGTAACCGTCTAGCAATGCTGACCGCACTTCTTTCTTCTACTTGCAAATCAGGAAATTCGGCTCTAGCCACGTCACTTGCTGAATAGACAGATGCCCCCGCTTCATTCACAATCACATAGAAAACATCTCGTTTGATTTGTTTTAATTGTTCTGCAACAAATAACTCTGACTCACGACTGGCAGTTCCATTACCAATTGCTACCATTTCAACTTCGTATTCTTCTATCAACTTGGTAAACGCTGGTCCTGCTGCTGCGCGTTTTTCACCTGAAGCGGGTTTGTGTGGATAAATAACTTGAATAGCTAACACTTTACCCGTTGCATCTACAATCGCCAGTTTGCATCCCGTTCTGTAGGCCGGGTCAAAGCCTAGTACAACTTTGCCTTTCAAAGGTGGTTGCAATAAGAGATTACGTAGGTTCTCACCAAAAATCTTGATTGCTTGCTCATCTGCTTTTTCCGTTAACTCATTACGAATTTCACGCTCGATCGCTGGACCAATAAATCGTTTGTAGCTATCTAAATAAGCTGTTTCAACATATACGGCAGTTGGAGATTGTTTGTTAATGCCAATCAACTGACGTTCTAAGTATGAATTAATTTTTTCTTCTTCTACTAAAAGAGCAACTTTTAAGATATCCTCTTTTTCGCCACGGTTTGTAGCTAAGACTCTGTGAGAAACAATTTTGCTAACAGGTTCAGAAAAATCATAGTACATTTCGTAAACCGCTTTTTCATCTTTTTCCTCGTCTTTCACGGTGCTAACATATTGACCATGTTTAAAGGTAAAATCACGAATCCATGTACGGAATTTAGGCTCATCAGATACTCTTTCAGCAATGATCTCATGTGCTCCTTGCAATGCTTTTTCTGCTGTATCTATTTCTTTTTCAGCATCAATATATTTTTCTGTCTCAGCTACAACATCCGCTTGAATTGGAAAACTCATTAACCAGTCTGCTAAAGGTTCTAGTCCTTTTTCTTTGGCGATTGTTGCTTTAGTCCGGCGTTTTTGTTTGTATGGGCGATATAAATCTTCAACTTGCTGCATTTTTGCCGCTTTTTGAATTGATTTAGCCAACTCATCCGTCAGTTTTCCTTGTTCGTCGATTAAACGAAGAACCTCTTCTTTGCGCTTTTCTAAATTACCTAAATAAATATAACGTTCTTCGATTTCACGAATTTGCACTTCATCTAAACTATCTGTCATCTCTTTACGATAACGAGCGATAAAAGGAACAGTGTTTCCTTCACTTAATAGAGTCAACACTGTTTTTATTTGTTTTGGACGATACTCCGACAATTCTTTCTGAAGTAAATCAACTACTTCTTGGTTATAAGCTTCTGCCATATTTACATACCTCTCTTCATTAACATACTGTTTAATTTTAGCATATTTTCTTGCTGAAATATAGGACGAGTCCAAAGCTTAGCTAGTCTTTACTCGTTCTGTAAAAATACAATTGTTTAAAAATCAGGTTGCCAAGGGCCGTTTAAATTTTGATATTCAATATCTTGTACGATTCCATTTTTATCGAAAATCACACCATGAACAGAACCACCAAAGACTCCTCCTCCATCAATCCCGATCTTATTGTCCGATTGCCATAAATCAGTCGTTTCCATATCCCCGTGGAGCATAGGTGTGATGGTATGACCAAAAACGATTTTTTTCTCAGTATGATTTTTGCCTTGATGAAATGCTTCTCTTATCCAGATAAAATCATGAGGACTTGTTTCATGCCAATCTTTTTTCGTTAAATCGACACCGGCATGAACAAATAGATACTCTTCCCACTCAAAATACAGTGGTCGTTCCATTAAAAATTCAATTAACTCTTTATATCGGCTACGAATCAACATACTGATCTCTGTTGGAGAATATTCTTCTGTCGCGCCTTTGTGCAGCAAGCTTTCCATCGTCTCTTTGCCACCATTTCGAACATAACTAGTAAACCAATCTTCTGGTTTGTTTAAAAACTGAAGAAAGTACTCTTCATGATTTCCTCTAAGATAAACCGCTCCATATTTCTCGACTAACTCTTTTCCAAGTAAAAAACTCTCTTTAGTCTTTGGCCCGCGATCATTCAAATCACCAATTAATACTAGTTGATGTATCTTCGGATCAAAGTATTGAATCAACTCATTGAACAACTCATATTCGCCATGGATATCACTGATGGCATAAATAAATTTTTTCATTATTTCAGCTCCTTCTCACCATTCATTTTCTCTAGTATAACGCAAGAAACACCTGGTACTTCAGATTATTGATCAAATAAGTCACGATTATTTTTTATTTAGAAATAATTTAAAAATTGAAATTAATTTTAGACTTTTCATGAAAAAAAGAGTAAAATTGCGTAAGTGACACTATGTCATAAAATTAGTAGGAAAGAGCTGAAATTTATGAAGAAAAAAACTATTTTCGGTATTCTTGCCGTTTTGGTTGTCGCCTTGATTATTTTCTTAGTTGTTCAAGGAAATTCAGGAAAATCAAACGCTGTTACTGTTAGAACTGGAGAAGTAAAAAAAGAAACAATCGTTGAAACACTTTCCACAACTGGAACCTTGATCCCAAATCAAACACAAGCACTTATTGGTACTGGCAATGTTGTGGATGTGCTTGTCAAAACTGGCGATAAGGTAACAAAAGAGAACGTTTTAGCAACATATGATAATGGACTTCAATTAATTGCTGGCTTTGATGGAACAATCACGCAAGTCAATATCAAGAATAACCAAGCCGACACAAATGCTCAGCAAGGAAAACCATCGATTCAGTTAGATGATCTTTCTACGTTAAACGTTCAATTAGCTTTATCTAACTCTGAAGCCTCTTCAGTAGCTGTTGATCAGAAAGTAGAAATAACGAGTGGAAACCAAACATTTTCAGGAAAAGTCTCTGAAAAAGATCCGACTGCTCAAAGCACTCAATCCGCAACCGGTAACAGTGCGAGCCTTGGTGCTGTCGTAACGTTTGATCATGCATCAGAAAAACTCTTTTCTGGTTTTGATGTTGATGTAACGATCACTACGGACACCGTTGAAAATGTGCTTGCCCTACCAATTGAAGCCTTAACCTATAACGATAAAAACGAACCCATTACCTATATCGTGAAAGATGGTCTTGCTAAAGAGAAAAAAATCGAGATCGGCATTCAATCAGATAAATTGATTGAAGTCAAAAAAGGGCTAAAAGAAGGAGAAACGGTTATTCTTTCTCCAAGTTCTGATATTAAAAACAATGCTGAAGTAACCAAAGAATAGAAGGTGAAATGATTGATTGATTTAAAAGATGTCGTAAAAATTTATCGGACCGGAGGAGAAGAATTAGAAGCATTAAAACACGTTTCCTTACATATCGCAGAAGGAGAATTCACTTCAATCATGGGTCCTAGCGGTTCGGGTAAATCAACGATGATGAATATTCTTGGTTTATTGGATCGATTTGACGAAGGTTCTTATCACTTAAATGGACAAGATGTTACTAATTTGAGTAGTAATGAAAGTGCTCATGTCAGAAATAAGGAAATTGGTTTTGTTTTTCAATCCTTTAATTTAATGCCGAGAATGTCTTTACTAGATAACGTTGCCCTACCTATGGTTTATTCTGGTATTCCAACAAAGGAACGAAAAGAACGCGCACTAGAAGCATTGAGAAAAGTAGGTTTAGCTGACCGTGTCGCCCATAGACCAAATGCGATTTCTGGTGGACAAAAACAACGTGTCGCAATAGCTCGTGCTATCGTAAATGATCCAGCAGTTTTAATGGCTGATGAACCTACAGGAAATTTGGACTCAAAAACAACACTGGAAATCATGAAAATTTTCCAAGATTTAAATGATGCTGGTACAACTGTGGTCATGGTCACACATGAGCCCGATGTAGCTCAGTATACAAAGCGAATCGTTTCTTTTCGAGATGGAGAAATCATTGATGACCAATCTGTATTGGAACGAAGAACGCTATAGAAAGGAGTCATTTTCATGGGAATTATTGAGAGTTTCAAAATGGCGATCGATAGTATTTTAGCGAACAAAATGCGTTCATTTTTGACAATGCTTGGAATTATTATCGGCATTGCAGCAGTCATCGCCATACTTGCGGTTGGAAATGGTGCAACGACTCAAATAACTGGTACTTTTAGTGATTTAGGTGCTTCTACGATTTCTGTTTCTACTAGCCGTGACGCAACTGACAATGAAAAAATTACCAGTAAAGATATCAAAGCATTAAAAGATGGCATCCCGCAAATTGACCATCTCTCCCCTGTTGTGTCGATCCAAGTTGTTGGTGCAGCAAATGAAAAATCAAAAGCAACATTGGTCATGGCGGGAACACCTGATTTACAATATACAAACCAAACAATGGATAAAGACATCGTCTACGGACGCTATTTCAATACAACTGAATACTCTGAAGGCAGCAAAGTAGCGGTGATTAGCGCTGATACGGCTCGGTATTTTTTCAATGGACGTGAAAATGTCGTTGGCGAAAAAATCAATTTACACGGGCAAAAAGGACAGATAAGTGCTCGAATCATCGGAGTAACCAAAAGTACCGTTGAAAAAATGGTTGGGGCATTTGACGAGGAAGAAATGATGGGTTATATTTCAATCCCACTGACTACAGCAGATAATTTGAATCCTGATGCAACTAAAATCACCAGTTTGACCGTTATTGCTAAATCCAAAGATGATATTGATTCAGTCTCTAAACAAATCGTAAATATTCTCTCTGTGCGTCACAATACAGTTGGTGAAAAAGTCTATACTGCAACAAATTTCTTGCAAGCACTTGATCAGGTGAATAACGTCTTAGGTTTGTTTATCAACTTCATTGCGGCTGTTGCTGCAATTGCTTTGCTCGTTGGCGGCATTGGTGTGATGAATATCATGCTTGTTTCAGTCACTGAACGAACTAGAGAAATCGGAACAAGAAAAGCTCTGGGTGCAACAGATCGTAATATCTTATTTCAATTTCTAACAGAATCCGTTATTCTATGCTTAATTGGTGGACTGATTGGATTAACGTTAGGTGCGATCTTGGCTGTCACTATAGCAAGTGTCTTAGACATCACTGCGCAGTTTACACTAGGTTCAATTATAGCTGTACTCTTATTTTCAAGCGCTATCGGAATATTCTTTGGTGTTTATCCTGCTAGAAAAGCAGCGAAGCTTGATCCAATCGAAGCATTACGTTACGAATAAAATGTTTCATACTTCAAAAATAAAATCAGGACTAGAGTGATTTCTCTGTCCTGATTTTTTTATTCTTCTTTTTTCATTCCAGATGCAATCAAGTTGAACAACTCCTCTGGAATTTGAAATTGGCCAAATCTCAGGCGTGATCGATACTCCTGCCACAAATGAAAATCAGCAATTGCTTGTAACGGAACGGATTGAGTATTTTTTTAAATCAATATCTCTTCTAACTGGAATAAAACCAGGAGCCATTTCGAATGAATAAGCTTTTCCAAGTAAAATCTGCCCAATGGCAATGAAATCCTGACAGGGTTCTTTGGTTTTAAAATGATGTTTTGGTGTATAATAAATCAACCAATCCCCAGACTTCATTCGATTTAATGGCGCTGATTTCCCATGACATAATTGACAAAAACCACCTGCAACCCCAATTTCTATATGATTTTTAGAGGCAACGCCAATCCACGAATTCAAGTTATATCCACTCTCCTTCATTTTTATAGATTGATTGTTTCTCTATTGTCCATCCCTAAAATCACAATTGCGTGGTTAAAATGAATCTCGACTAATTCCAGCATAGAACCAGCTTTCTTAATATTTTGTTCATAACTAGGAATTTTTCGAATCTATTGCTCTGCTACATCATAAACTGTTAACTCACTTTTTTTATATCCGCATAGTGCACCCGAACATGATGTGTAGTAATAGATGGAATCGTTGTAAACGCAACTTTGGGATTCTTTTGAAATTCAGTCATTTTTCATTTCCTTGGAACATGGAAAAGAATAGACATTTTTAGCTTCATCATAAAAAAACTGACGATCCTAACATTTGGTACTCCTTAAACACTTGTAGCTAACGCAATTTCTGTCTGTTCACTCATACGCTTCAGTTGTTTTCCTAAATTCTTGCCTCCGTTATGTTCTTTCGTCTGACTGACAAGTTCAGTCTAACAAACAAAACCTGACAGTTGAATCGCGATTAAAATAATGATCCAAGACTCGTATAACACCTAAATACTTAAAACTGGCCACACTAAACCCTAAAATTGGATTAAAAATGACTGTCCTACAAAAACCGGGAGTGAATCAAAAACAATCGACCAGTTAATTTTTATTCAATGACAGATACTGCCATAAACAATACCGTTATTGTCAATCGCTTTGTCCTCTAGTCACTCCTATAGTTTATTCAACGTCCAAGTCACTGTATCGCCATCTTTTAAGAAGTACTCAACTGCACCTACTTCTGGTTGTTTGCCATTCACATCATATAGCCAATATTTACTTGCTTTTGCATCTTGGAGATGCCCATCGATACCGCTGATAAAATCTTTGTCCATCTCAACTTTAAAATTTGTTTCCATGACGGTTTGAAGCGATTCATCTTTTTTGACCTTGACTTCTTTTTTATCAAATTGTTTATCCTCTTCCTTTAAGATGATCGTTACCTTCATTCCGGCATCTTGCTCTTTTTTGTCATCATTTGTTTTCCCACATGCACCTAATAAAAAGATCACTGTTAAAGCCATTGCTACTTTTACAAATTTTTTCATCGTTCATTCCGCCTTTATCTCTAATTTATTTTATATCGTATTTCGTTAAAATACGTTGAAGCTTTGTCTGGATTACTCTAAACAGCAAACACGAAAAGAATGCATTTGCAAAACAATATGAAACTGTATAAGGAACAGCTGTCAGTAATAAGGCTAAATACCTCTGCCAAGAAAATGTCCGGTCAATTGAAAAGACAGTCCAGACATCCATAAAAAAGGAAAAAAACAGACCCGCAAAAATACCATATAACGCTAAAAGCCAATAATTTTTCCCTAGAACTTTTTGCATCCACGGTAACCCAGCAAGAAAACCGATCATCCCCCAAGAGAACATTTGAAAAGGAGTCCATGGCCCTTGCCCAAACAGCATATTAGATGTAATCGCTGAAAGCGAGCCAACCAAAAAGCCAACTTCCGAACCCAAACAAATCCCACAAATAATAATGATCGCCGTCATAGGAGTAATCGCTGGAACCATATAAAATAAGAATCGACCTAAAACAGCGATTGCCGTTACCACTGCAATCATTACTAGTTCTTTGATATTTAACTGCTTTTTCTCATAGCGATAATAAATAGGAATACACGCAACTATGACAAGCAGCATCGAAATAACTTGATACTGACTTGCTTGAAAAAGTGCAATTCCTATAAAGATCAAGATCCCCGCAAGAACACTTCTGATCACCATTGGATTTATCTTCTTATTCATTCGTCACTCCTTTAGCGGCAACATAAGCCGCAATCACTTCATCAGTTGTGATTAAATTTGAAAAAAATTCACGCGAAATTCGGCTAGCAGCTGTTGTATAAAAAGTATGTTGGCTAAAAAATTGAGCAGGTTTAGCCGTTGTCAATAAATCATTTTGGAAAAACAGTCCGCAACGATCCGATAATTCTGCCGCAAAATCCAAATCATGTGTCACCACTAAAATCGTTTTGCCTTTCATAGACAATTGTTTCAATAAGTCGATCAATTGTTTTTTCCCATAATTGTCGATCCCTTTTGTCGGCTCATCCAACAGTATTACTTTAGGATCTGTCAAAAGAAGCTTTCCAAGGGCTGCACGCTGACACTCGCCACCACTTAAATCCAATGGATGCTGTAACAAGATTTCGCTTAAATCAAGTAAATTGACAATCGAATCGATTCGCTTGCGCTTTTCCTGTTCACTCATTTTTTTGCTCTCTAGATAATTGTTATAATCATCTAGTACTGAATCTCTACTAAACATCATTTGTGGTTCTTGTGGCAAATACCCCACTACCTGTTGATTTTTTTTGAGGGGTTGATTGAAAAGCGTGATTTTGCCACGATAACACTCCTGAATACCCGCAATGACTTTAAGTAAGGTTGTTTTCCCTGTACCATTGCCCCCAACTAGAGAGAAAATTTCTCCTTCAACTAAATCAAGGTCGACACCTGCTAAAATATCTCGACTATTTTTCTCATAACGAAACCAGCAATTTTTTAATTGAAGAATCACTTTTTCTTGCGTTTTGTTTTGATCTGGCACTCTTTTCTCTTCTATAACAGGTCTTTTAGGAAATTGTTGTGCTAAGAACCGCTTTCCTTCAATCACAGTGATTGGACTCGGTCCTGTCAAACCACTTGCATGGAAAAGTTGAACTGCACTTGGCAAACTAACTATAAAACGACTAAGCTCACGTTGATTACGTTTAATTTTTCCGACTATGTTCGCTGGTACATCAGAAAAAATCAATTCCCCTTTATCCAAAAGCACCACTTTATCCGCTAGTGAGAAAACCGATTCCAAGCCATGTTCAGCTAACACTATAGTTAAACCCATTTCTCTATTTAATCGAATCAAAACATCAATAAAATTCTGAGAAGCAATTGGATCAAGCTGAGTGGTAGGCTCATCCAAAATCAAAATATCAGGTCTCATCACTAAAACAGACGCTAAATTTAGTAGTTGTTTTTGTCCACCAGATAAATCTTTCGTTTGATAGTCTACTAGATCTTGAATCCCTAAAAAGTTGACCATTTCTGCAACACGGCTTTTTATTTCAGAAGGTTCCAGTCCGATATTTTCTAAACCAAAAGCTAATTCATGCCAAGCGCTATCTGTGACGATTTGGTTTTCCGGATTTTGCATCACATAACCAATTTTACTCGTTGAAAAAACAGCTGGAATGACTGTGACTTTTTCATTGTTTAAATAAATGTCTCCCACCTGCTTCCCAGCAGGTGTCAGTTGTGGTTTTAGCATTTTTAGCAATGTCGATTTACCACTTCCAGAAGCACCACATATCAACACAAAGTCGCCTTCTTCTATAGAGAGCGACACATTATTCAACACTAATTTTTCACTACCAGCATAACTAAAACTCAGATTTTGGATTTCAAGATAGTCCATACGATCACCTCCCGTATTCGATTCAAGGTTGGTATCAAAGCGAATACTAAAATCACTAGATAATCCAACCAACGTTGTTTTAACAGTAATAACAGATTTTCTTGATATGGATAAAAATTGAATTGATAGTTTCCCTGCATAACCAACATAATGAACAGACTACCCAAACTGATTATTATAACTAAAGAAAATGAATCCAAAATCCTCCAATGATAGACCGTCCGACTGCTTCTAGTCGTCACGCCGTATCCTCTTGCTTTCATCGAATTCGCTGTATCCATTGCGTTTTCCAGTGCCCAAGAAAATAAGTTGCCAAACAAGTCCAGTCCATAGGAAGTTTTTTCTCTAAAACTTCTTTTTTGCGTTCGCTGAATCGTTTTTTGTACCTGATTCAACTCTTGGTAATACGTTTTAAATAAAGGAATAAAACGAAAAACCATCGTCACTAGTAAGGCAGACTTAGGAAATCGTTTCCCAAAAAGATAAAAGAATTTTTCAGAATCCACTGACGTTTGAAAATTTTGAAATAAATAAATGACGGAAGCAATCATCATTCCCATAAAAAAGCCATAGACAAATGCCTCAAGTGTCATCGGTTTATCTAGAAAAAAGAATAAAATCGTACCGCCTCTATGTACAAACAAAGGATTTGTGATCGTGATCAAAATCAAAAAAATCAACGGAAAGATAATTGAATGCTTTTTCCCCTTTTTTAAATGTACTAATCGAAAAGATAGACTTCCAAAAAAACAGCTACCAATGATTAAGGGATTTGTAGTACTCATAGCAATCAATAACATCAGTAGATAATAGCTGGAAATGACTAACGGATGTCTTTGCCTAAAAAAATGTGGATTCATCTCAAACTCCTCTTCCTTGTTGGAACAATAAAAAAACAGCCGTCACTTTTGTATAAGTGTGCTGTCTGAATTAACTAGTATAACGAAATGTTATTATGTCAGAACAGCAAACATCCTTTGTATACAAGATGTCTTTATAAAAAGTAAGGATATACGCACATAGATTCATGAGCCTTCCAGACACTTTCTATTTTTTATTTTTGCTATATCTTCATTGACATAATCATCTCTCGTTTTAAACAACTTCATTGTTGTTTAACCACTCTTATTATATAAAGTTATCCCTTTAAAGTCAATCACCATTAAAGGACTTCCTTTCTTAAAGCGGGATTTTTTTAATGCAAAAAAATAGTTCAAAAAATCAGCTGTCCTCTAACTTTAAAAACCATTTTTATTCATTGACTGATTACTTTTGCCAATCTGCAGGATATGTCACATAAATAAAGCGAGCATGTCCAGAAACGGAGAACGTGATTGGACTTCCTTTACCTGCTGTAATTCTGCGTCCCTCGATAATCACATCTAAGCGACCTTGAATAATATAATCCACTTCTTCATATTCTAATAGCCATTCAAAGGTCGTATCGTCCATTACCATCAAACCACAGCCTAAACGTGGACTTTCTTTTAAAGTCACTAGGTCTTTACAGTATACTTTGTGCTCTGGATTTCCTGTATCTAAACAATCTTCTTCTGACACATTTCACAAAGGTAGCTTAATAGACAAAATACCGCGCGGATCTCTGTCTTTCATCATTTGAAACATTGGAATACTATTGGCTAAAGTAGCCACCATTAAGCGTAATTGTTCAGATACAAATTGCATTGGTTTCCACATCCATCAATCCTAATTTTTCATAAATTTCTAGATTAGGATTTGCAATAATATGCGCTAATGTTATTTGTTTTCCAGGAACATATTCTTAAATCATCCGTTGTTTTTCAGTCAATATGCTCACCTCTTTTTCTTCTCTGATCTACATGTCACATTATATGATTGATTAAACTCAATTTATTTAACATTGTCCAAAATTTGTTCGATTTCTGCTTTTTTGTAGGGACCCTAGGATTCGTTTGGGTACATCCATCAAGCAAAGAGACTTCGGTAATTTCTCGTTTGAATTGTTCAAAAACCTCCGAGCTTACTTCAGGCTATTTGGTATTGCTAGTTGTTTTTTCAACTGCTCTATTGCTCGAATCAAATGCTTAATCCCTAATTTTGTCGTTGCTTTCTCATAGCCAAGTAATTTAGCTAAATAGCATACTTCTCTGTAGTTTGCTCATTATAAGAGTGATTGAAATGATCTCATCCTGTATTATATTGAATTACTTCACTCAATAGTAGTACATTCAATCGTCCATGAGGAACGTTTAATTTTGCTCCCGTAGCATGAGCGAGACCATGATTGAGACCAAGAGAGGTTAAATTAAAAGCCATGCCTGCCATACAAGAACAACAACTCTCTCACATAAAGTATCAGAAAACACGTTGGTTTTAGTCGAAACATAGGCTTCAAGCGCACGTGTTAGAACGTCCATCCCTGTATCAGCAGTACTATTTCTTGGCGCACTTATCACCAATTCAGATGCTAAGTAAGCTTCATTTGGTTGGATTTTAGATTAGACTTTGGAGATCAATGTGCATGCCTTTATCTATCTCATGTTAGAGCCGAATTAAAAAAAGTATCGAACAGTACTCGAACTTTACCACTAATCAGACTAGCAAAAAAACTACTCAACTTGTACCGATTTCAGTACAGGTTGAGTAGCTTTACTATTTTTATTTCTTTTTCTTACCGCCAAAAGCGTCCTTCATCTTATCAAAGAACCCTTCTTCTTGCTGTTCACTGACGGTTTGACCGCCAGCTTTAGCAAAAGTGCGTAAGGCTTCTTTTTGTTCTTCGTTTAAGTTTTTAGGTGTGATGAGTTTAACTTTCACGTGCTGATCACCATTAGCTCCGCCACGTAAACGTGGTGCGCCCTTGCCTCGTAAACGGAAATTCGTTTCAGTTTGAGTACCTGCAGGGATTTTTAATTTTACATCCCCATGAACAGTTGGTACTTTGATTTCATCACCAAGTGCCGCTTGAACAAAGCTTAATGGCAAATCATAATAGATTTCTGAGCCTTCTCGGTCAAAAATATCGCTTTCTTCTACGCTAAATACTACATACAAATCACCATATGGTCCACCGTTCATGCCAGCTTCCCCTTGATTCGCTAAACGCATTTGTTGTCCGTCTTCCACTCCAGCAGGAACGTTGACTTTCACTTTGTGCGCTTTTTTCTCATGTCCTGTTCCATGACAAGTTGGACACGGTTCTTTGATTTCTTTCCCTGTTCCATGACAAACATCACACGTTTGACGACTCATTACACGGCCAAGTGGTGTTTGACGTTCCACATTAATGGAACCTGATCCATGACATTTATGACACGTTTCAGGATGTGTCCCTGGTTTGGCACCATTTCCACCACAAGTGGCACAATTGTCTTCACGATTGTACTTGATTTCCTTTTCCACGCCGAAAATAGCTTCTTCAAACTTCAAATTCACCGTATATTGCAAATCAGCACCTTGTCTTGGCGCAGTTGGATCTACACTACGAGATCCGCCACCAAAGAATGAATCGAAAATATCTTCAAATCCACCAAAACCGCTGCTAGAGAATCCTCCACCGCCAAAGCCGCCAAAACCACCAGCACCTCCGCCGTAATTTGGATCTGTCCCTGCGTGACCATATTGATCATAAGCCGCTTTCTTTTGAGGATCGCTCAATACTTCATATGCTTCAGAAACTTCTTTGAATTTATCTTCTGCATCCGCTTCTTTATTGATATCCGGATGGTATTGCTTGGAAAGCTTACGGTAAGCTTTTTTTATTTCATCATCTGAAGCGCCTTTTGCTAAACCTAGGACTTCATAATAATCTCTTTTCGTAGCCATTAGTTCCCCTCCAACTATTATTCCATTTATTAAAAAAAGGATCGACGCCAACTTATTTGTATAAAAACATCGTTGTAATCATACCACATATTAAGTAAAAGAAAAACCGCTTCACTTAATTTTCCCTATAAATAAAGATAGGCAAAGACCAAAGCGATGACTTTGGTCTTTGCCAGCTTGTTAACGATCAAGGATTATTTGTCGTCGCCTTCTACTTCTTCAAAGTCAGCATCTACAACATCATCTGCTCCACCTTGTGCAGCTTCAGGATTTTCTGCTGCTTGTTGTTGCGCTGCTTGTTCGTAAAGTTTTACTGTTAAGTTTTGAACGATTTCGTTTAATGAATCGCGTTTTTCTTTCATTTGTTCGATATCATTCGCTTCAACAGCTGCTTTCAACTCATCACGAGCATCTTCTGCTTTTTTCACTTCATCAGCATCAACTTTGCCTTCTAATTCTTTCAATGTTTTGTCAACAGTGAACAATAAAGCGTCAACGTCGTTACGTAAATCAACTTCTTCTTTACGGGCTTTATCAGCTTCAGCATTTGATTCAGCATCTTTAACCATACGTTCGATTTCATCGTCTGATAAACCTGAAGAAGATTTGATTGTGATTGTTTGCTCTTTTTGCGTTCCTAAATCTTTTGCACGTACGTTTACGATACCATTTTTATCGATATCAAAACTTACTTCGATTTGAGGCACACCACGAGGAGCCGCTGGAATATCTGTTAATTGGAAACGTCCTAATGTTTTATTGTCAGCAGCCATTGGACGTTCACCTTGTAACACGTGAATGTCTACAGCTGGTTGATTGTCTGCTGCTGTTGAGAACACTTGTGATTTACTTGTTGGGATCGTTGTATTACGATCGATCAATTTAGTAAATACGCCACCCATAGTTTCGATACCTAATGACAATGGTGTTACGTCTAATAATACGACATCTTTCACATCACCAGTGATAACGCCACCTTGAATCGCAGCTCCCATAGCTACTACTTCATCTGGGTTAACTGATTTGTTTGGTTCTTTGTTCGTTTCTTTACGTACAGCTTCAACAACAGCTGGAATACGTGTAGATCCACCAACTAAAATAACTTCATCGATTTCTGATGGATTTAAACCAGCATCTTTCAACGCTTGGCGTACTGGAGTTTTTGTACGTTCTACTAAATCACTTGTTAATTCATCGAATTTCGCACGAGTTAAGTTCATTTCTAAGTGCAATGGACCAGCGTCTCCTGCTGTGATAAATGGTAAGCTGATTTGTGTTGATGTTACACCTGATAAATCTTTTTTCGCTTTTTCAGCAGCGTCTTTCAAACGTTGAACAGCCATTTTATCTTTAGATAAATCAACACCGTTTTCTTTCTTGAATTCTGCTACCATGTAATCGATGATTTTGTTATCAAAGTCATCTCCACCTAATTCGTTATCGCCAGCAGTTGACAATACATCGAATACGCCATCTCCTAATTCAAGGATAGATACGTCAAATGTACCACCACCAAGGTCAAATACTAATACTTTTTCGTCTTTATCTGTTTTGTCTAAACCATATGCTAATGCAGCAGCTGTTGGTTCGTTAACGATACGTTCTACTTCTAGACCAGCGATTTTACCAGCGTCTTTTGTTGCTTGACGTTGTGCATCGTTGAAGTAAGCAGGAACAGTGATAACTGCTTTGTCTACTTTTTCACCAAGATAATCTTCTGCGAAACCTTTTAAATATTGTAAGATCATTGCAGAAATTTCTTGTGGTGTATAAGATTTGCCATCAGCTTCTACTTTATAGCCAGCTTCGCCCATATGACGTTTGATTGATGAAATTGTGTGTGGGTTTGTTACTGCTTGACGTTTTGCAACTTCACCGACTTGGATTTCTCCATTTTTAAATGATACCACTGAAGGCGTTGTACGGTTACCTTCTGGATTCGCAATGATTTTTGCTTCTCCGCCTTCTAATACTGCCACTGCTGAGTTTGTTGTTCCTAAGTCAATACCAATAATTTTACTCATAATTAATGATCTCCTATCTTCTATTTTAATTTTTTTCAATTTATATTATACAACCATTGCTTGCTGTTATTGTGCAACAACAACCATGCTTGCTCGTAAAACGCGGTCATGTAACTTGTACCCTTTTTGTAACACTTCGACGATTGTATCAGCAGGGACTTCGTCACTTGCTGGAATCGTTTGAACTGCTTGATGTAAATTAGGATCAAACACTTCACCCATTGTCGGGATTTCTTCGATACCTTCATCTTTTAATGCCGCTTGTAACCCTTCAAGAACCATTGAGATCCCTTTTTTCAAGCTAGCACCTTGTTCATCATCGACTTCGATTGCCATCGCACGTTCCAAATTATCGATCGAAGGTAGCAATTTTTTTCCTAAATCTTGTGAACGATAACGAACAAGCAATTCACGCTCATTTTTGAAACGATTGCTCATATTGGCAATTTCAGCACGAGCTCTTAAAAACTTGTCTTCCATTTCTGATAATTCAGCATTGGTACTTTCAAGTTCTGTCATTTCTGTTTCTTCTTCTGAAACACCAGTTTCATCGATAGCATCCATGTGTTCCTCTTGTAATTCTTCATTCGTTTCTTCTTTATTACTCACTCTGGCAACTTCCCTTCTCATTTACGTAGAATTATTAGAATTCTATATTTTCAACTCATCACTTACTCATCAAGAAAACGGTAGTAAGCACCGAGTTTTGAAGCTAATTCATGGCGAAATACATCTACCAGACCAAACATTTTTGAATAGGGCATGCTTGTAGGGCCTAATAACGCAATGGTTCCCTTACCGTGACCAGAAACTTCATAAGTCGCAGTGATCATGCTCATATTATCAAGTAAATCGTTTCCTATTTCTGAACCGATACGGATCGCTATTTGCGTATCTGTCTCTTCATCAGACGTCAACAAGTGGGTGATTGCGTCTGTATTTTTCATAAAGGAATACACAGATTTTAGTTGATTGATATCTTCTTGTACACCAAAATCTAATAGGTTCATGCGCCCACTGACAAACACTTTTTCTTCAAAAGCGTGTCCCAGCATCGCATCAAATAGGTTCATCATGCCGTCAGGTGTTTGGAAATAGCGATGTAAAATCATCGGAATTTCGGTGCGTAAACGATGATAGACCGTCAGCAATGGTTGTCCGACCAATTTATCATTGATGATTTGCGTCATCTTTTCCAAGTCTTGGCTTGAAACAGATGCTGGAATCGCAAATACTTGGCTTTCCACATTGCCTTTATCCGTCACTATGATCGCTATGATCTGACGTTCATTTAATGGAACAATTCGAAAACCAGTCAATCGTCTTTCTTTCACTTCTGGACCTAACGAAAAAGCAGTATAGCTTGTTAAATCAGAAAGGATTTCAGCTGATTGTTCAATAATATCATTGATCTCATGAAATTCTTTCCCAAATGAATGACGAATCGTTTCTAATTCATCACGTTCGATTTCAGCTGGACTCAATAAATGATCCACATAATAGCGATAACCATCCATTGAAGGAATCCTGCCAGAAGACGAATGTGTCTTCAATAATAGTCCGTTCTCTTCTAGAGCCTTCATATCATTACGAATCGTTGCAGAACTTGACTTAATTCCTTCTTCCATTAATTTCTTTGATCCTACAGGGTTACCTGTATTCGTATATTCTTGGATGATAAGTCGCAAAATATTCTTTTGTCTTTCCGTTATCATAATTACCACCCTTCATTAGCACTCATGACATTCAAGTGCTAATACAATTATTAATATAGCAAGTTCTTCTTGAATTGTCAAGAGAAAAACTCACTTTTTTAGCACTCATTGCATCAGAGTGCTAAAATGTACAAAAAAAGGCTAAGACATAGCCCCAAGAGCCATATCTTAGCCTAACGGAATCCTAGTGAACGGTGGGAATTGAACACTTCTTTCCCAATCTCACTCTTATTGTTGTACTGTGCACGTTTATTCTTGGTCAATAAGAAATGCTTCAAAAACATCATTCCCAACAAAAAGACCTTGTTCAGTAAGTTGGATATGTGTTTCATTTTCGCTTATCAATCCTTTTTGAATCAAGTTCGGGATTGTTTCTCTGTATACCTGATTTAACGGTAAATTGAACTTCTCTTCGAATCGTTTTTTCGAAACACCACCCATCTTCCTTAACCCAAGAAAGAGTTCTTCTTCCATTTGATTATTGACGGTCAAAATCTCTGTTTCAACAGTTGGTAATTGGTTATCTCTTAAAGGGTTTAGATAATGTTGAATCGGACCATGATTTCGATATCGAGTATGTCCTAAATAACCACTCGCACCGGCGCCAAATCCATAATAGTGATCGTTGTTCCAATAAACCAAATTATGTTGACTTTCTTGCCCTTTTAGCGCGAAGTTACTAACCTCATATTGGTGACGTCCAGCCTTTTCCATTGCACTAATTGTTTCCTCAAACATTAACGCTTCAACTTCTTGATCTGGCAATTGTAATCGACCTTGACGTACCCAGTTCATAAACATTGTTTTGTTTTCTAAAATCAACGAATATAAAGAGTAATGCGGTAAATCAAGTTCAATCGCACGTTTCAGTGTATCTCTAAACCCCTCCATCGTTTGACCAGGCAAAGCATAAATCAAAT
Source organism: Enterococcus plantarum (assembly GCF_001730295.1). Classification (GTDB taxonomy): domain Bacteria; phylum Bacillota; class Bacilli; order Lactobacillales; family Enterococcaceae; genus Enterococcus_L; species Enterococcus_L plantarum. Next base: position 20,220 of record NZ_MIKA01000001.1, on the reverse strand, counting down.
CGATACTAACATTTAGGAAATCTTCTTTTTCTAAGAATTTCATCGTTTCATAGACATCTTCTGCCGTATGTTTGCGTCCAATTTTTTTTAATAATTGGTTGTCGAATGTCTGAACACCCATAGATAAGCGATTTACACCATATTCTTTCATTACTTGTAGTTTCTCTTGCGTTAGATCGCCTGGATTCGCTTCTACTGTAAATTCGTTTTTATCATCAAACGGCAATAACTCGCGTACCCCTTTTAACAGAACAGCTAATTGCTTGGCTGAAAGCGAAGTAGGCGTGCCCCCTCCGATATATATTGTCTCTGTATCTTTGCTTGGATACTGCTCTTTTGTCAAACGAATTTCTGTCAAAAGACTTTGGATATATTCATCTACTGGCTGCCCTTCTAAAAAGACTTTATTAAAGTCGCAGTAGTAACAAATGTGCTCACAAAAAGGGATATGTATATAGGCTGATGTTTTATCGTTTTTCAATTTTCTTCCTCCAGTTTAAACGAAGTTGCTACAGATTTTATTATAGGAAGCTTACCAAAGTATTTCACTTCTATTTTAAGATTTCATTGTATCAACTTATTTGTTCCAAAACTTGTAATTCATTTGGGACACGTCTCTTATCTTAACATATCCCCTACTAAAATTGTCTAGTTTACTCTCTTGAATATTTTTAAGCTTCTATAATGACCAACTAACGAATGGTTGAACAGACTAAATCATATCGCTTTCTTGCTTAACTACGAGCTAGTAAAAAACTCTTTCTCGCTGTAAATAAAACTCTGAATAAAATGAGAATCGGGAATTATCCTGTTTAGAAATAAAAACAAGTCCAAGAAATTTTCTCTCCGAACTTGTTTATGTTTTATTTCTACTTTTAACCTATAAATGCTCTTTGTACTTGCCAATTCACATTTTTTAATAACGTTTACTAGAAGCAAATTTGAAGAAGTACTCCTTCTTTCGACTTGAGAGAAAGAGCATCCTTCAAATTTACTTTTATTCATTTCCGTATTTTTCCCATATCCTATATGACAGAATAAAGAGTATGCACCATTCTAAATCATTGATAACATTATTCCTTTCAAAAAAACAGCTTAATCATAGTCAGTAGTTAGATTATTAATGCCTAATGCTTCCATCTTCTTAAACTCACTTTGAGGAACCCCCCATAAATTAACGGTTAAACCTTTACTTTGAGCTTTAGCAATCAAGTCTGCTCGACCTAAAACACTTTCATACTTAATAGCTAACCCAGCATTCCCACCAAGATTGCTAACCTGATCAATCATTTGTTCATCTAAAGTTTTCGCTAGAAACTGAACCTGCGTTTCAGGAAGACGCTTTTTCATTTCGACCAAATTCGTAAAATCAAATGAAATGATTATAGCCTTATTCGTTATACCAAATGAACTAATTATATTGGCTAAATCATCGTAATCACTTGGTTCAAGATTTTTTGCTTTCATTTCGATAAACGGAATACTTTTTTTACTACTCATAATTGTAAGAAACTCTTCCAATGTTGGAATAATTAATTGTTCTTGAGAATATTTTTCTTTATTGGATCCTTGATCGATGCGCAAAGCCCTTATTTGATCTAATGTTAAATCACTTATTTTTCCTTTTCCATTTGTCATGCGGTCAACTGTCTTGTCATGCATGATGACCCATTTTTTATCTTTAGTAAGCCAAATATCTGTCTCGATCCCCCAACTATCCGATTGCTGAAAAGAAGGGATTGAATTTTCAGGTGCCACCTTGTGATTGCCACGATGTGCGACATAACGAATATCATCCATCATTTCACTAATTTCTATATTCTCAGCAGAAATGTATCCTTCAGTCGTTCGATACACTTTTTTGTCAGAGTTAAAGACGATTCCTTTGACGTAGGCCATGCTATTCGCTGGCAACAGTCGGACATTTTTTGATAAATTTCTATCTTTAAAAAGAGATGTTTCTTGCATAAGCCGAATTCGAACAGGACGTCTAAGCGCAATTTCTACTGTACCTGCGTCACATTTAGCTTTTAAACCATTCTTAGCAATTAGTTCTGCATTTGCGTGATAAAGTCCATTCCTATAATCAAAGTCTTCATAATCAACGTGAACTTTATAAGAATTATCAGCTTGTCGGATTCCTTCGTATATTTTTTTATCACTTTGATCTTCTTTTGACCAAACTGGAACGTTTATTTTTTCGATATCAGCGATGCTTTTCGTTCTCACCTTTACATCGAACTGACCTTTCCCAATTTGAGCATTATCTACTTCAGCTTCTATTGTTGGTTGATCAACGTTAAATTCACCAAAATCAGCTAGTTCCGTTTTTCCATTTTCTTTGGTTATTAGGATTTTTATCTGATAACGTCCAGCTTCTTGGTGTTTTTTTACTAAAATATCCGATTCCCATGTGCTACTTTTAGGATAATAAACCCCTTGGTATACTTGTAAATCATTCGATCCGTTTAACTCCCCAAATGCTGGAAATTCAACTTTTGCTATATGCTTCACACTTGATAAATCAGCTTTTACTCGATATACAGTCTGTTTATTATCCATATTCACTAGCCGAAAAATAGGCCTTGTTGCCGGGTATTTCACTCCATCGTTTTTTATTTTAGCGTTGATCTCTAAGTCTTCAAATTCAGGATTTACATGATTGTCTTTCTGGAGGCTACCCTCTTTAAAAAATTTAGTAGCGGTCATGTCGAAGCTTACTGGTGAAACGCGATAACCATCATAAGAGGGATTAGAGTTATCTTGATAATCAATAGTGATATAAAACCAAATGAAAACAGCGGCTCCTCCTGATATAAGAGCTATAAATAAAGTCAGAAGACTAAAAATTCTACTTTTTTTTACATCTTTTTCTTTTTTCTTCATATATTTCCCCTTGAAATAACATTACTTTTCATTTAGATAGTGTACTTCTATTATACCAATTTATTTTTACCTGATGTTGGAATAATTCATTTTTTTGTATAAACTTTGTATTTTATTTTTATATCTTGTTAAAAGAATAAACTGCATGAACAGACTCTTAAACAGATGCTGTTATGCAGTTTACTGATTCGTTACTAATGAGCATTCTTCTAAAGCGAGTATTAGTGATTCATTTCTAAAAAATAATCTGCTGTATCTTGTTCATCTTGTTTTAGTTGCACGATTAAATTTTCTGCCCCGTCAAACTTGACTTGATCGCGCAAATAATGATTCCAACGTACTGTTACTTGTTCACCATATATATCTTGATGGAAATCTAAAATATAAACTTCCACTGTCAAGTCACGACCATCACCAAAAGTATCATTATGACCTATAGAGCCCATACCGATGTACCATTTATTTCCGACCTTGATTTTCACAGCATAAACACCGATTCTAGGTAAACGAACCGTACTTTTTACTTTGATATTGGCCGTAGGGAAGCCTAACAAGCGTCCTCGGGCATCCCCGTGAACAACCGTTCCATCTGTTTCATATACATAACCGAGCAATACAGTAACGTCTTCCATTCGCCCTTGTTCCATCAATTCGCGAATCCTTGTAGAGCTAATTTTCGCTCCATCTAATTCTTCCTTGCTTACTGTAACAACCTCAAATCGCTCCTTAGCATATCCTGGTAAGTGCACAACATCCGCTATATCTTTAGGTCCATATGTGTAATCAAACCCTGAAACCGCCGCTTTAGCATGTAATCCGACAATATATTGGTCCACAAATTCCTGCGGGGTTAAACAAGCAAACGCTGAAGTAAACTCGATGACATACAAAATATCTACCCCCAGCTTTTCCATCAATTGTTCTTTTTGTTCTAGGGTATTCAAATATTTCATATTTTCAGGTAAAACTTTTTGAAACACAATAGAAGGGTGTTGATTAAATGTCATTACTGCTAATTTTAAGCCTTTTTCTTCCGCAAATGCTTTACCTGTTTCGATTACTTTCTGATGTCCTCGATGAACACCATCAAAAAAACCTAAGACCATCGCAACATCATCTGATGGGATTTGTTCTGGATTATAAGGATGACGAATTGGAATAATTTGCATGATAAAACTTCTTTCTATTAATTATTTCGTAATACTTTACTAGGTTTCAATACATTGGGTTTCGTTGGATGAGCCATATATAAACTCACGACTTGACCTTGATAAAATAAAGCCACTAAGTCTTGAGGTATTTCGCTTAAAGTCAATTCAGCTGGGCTTAATCGCATTCCGTTTTTGACTTTCTGATAAAGTTCATCAGATAAATCGATTCGTTGAAATCGTTCAACAGCCGTTTCAATCGGTAATAGCATGTCATTCAGTTGATTTTGTGTCATTTTTTCCGCTACTTGTGCTAGAGTCAAACATTGCTTAGCCTTTAAGCCACCGCTTGCCGTACGTGTTAAATCGGACATGTGCGCTGGAACGCCTAAAGCAAGACCTGTATCAACTGATAATGTCCTAACATAAGTTCCTTTGCCGCACACTACCCTATAACGCCAACTTTGTGTGCCTTGTACTTGATCAAATGTAGGCTCACTTATTCGATCAAAAGAATAAATCATCGCTTTTCTAACCGGACGTTCCACCTGTTCGCCATTTCGAGCATATTCGTAAAGGCGTTTGCCATTAACTTTTACTGCTGAAAACATCGGCGGAATTTGAGTGATAACACCTGTCATTTGCTCCATAGCGCCATCGATTTCATCGTTTGAAAAAGGGTGTGATAATGTTGTTTTTTCAACAATCTCTCCGCTTGCATCTTCTGTTGTCGTAGAAAAACCAAGAGTAATTTCTCCTTCATATGTCTTACCAGAATCAACCATATATTCAATAACTTTTGTCCCTTTTCCGATGCAAATCGGCAAAACCCCAGATACATCAGGATCTAAAGTACCACCGTGACCGATTTTTTTCGTATGTAAAATTTTCCTTAGTTTAAAAACACAGTCATGACTTGTCATGCCAGTTTCTTTCCATAAAGGTAAAATACCATCCATTTAATCGTTCCTCCAAAATTTAAGTATCAACTGATTTATTATAGCATAGAAGAGAATAGAAATTCATTTAAAAAAAATGGGGTTTTCATAAAACACCTGATTCTCACTTAAATCGTTGCGCCCGTTTCAAGATTATATAGTACTGTGAAACGCTTTAGCCTCTATACAATCTTAAAAAAAAGCGTAAAACAAAACGCTTAGCTAGTTTTGTTTTACGCTCAAGAGTTTATTGTATTAACGTTAAGCAGAGTGTCCTACAATCACATCGCCGGCATAACCAAATCCAACGCGTGTCATATTAGGGTTCATTTCCCAATCTCTGTGTCCTGTTCCAGATGGTGATTGCATGTTTGTCTCATTATACCAAGCCATGATTACGGAGTTACCAGGAGCAAACATGAATGCAATCACTTCGTCTCCTCGATTCCAATGGTCAGATGGGACTTGAAAATTCTGCATCGTTGCTGCTCTTCCACTAGCTGATGCTGCAAGACCAGCATCCCAACTCACTGGATTCAGCCCGTTCGCCGTACGTAATGCATTTAAAGCTTGAAATGTTGCGTCAGCTGAAGTTGCTGGCGGTGTTACTGGTTTTTCAGGAGTTTCAGGTAATTCAACATTCCCTTGGTTATTTGAATTATTTTCGTTGTTATTCTCCTCAGGCTTACTTGAATTTTCCCCGTTAGATTCTGCTGTCTCTGCTGGAGCAGTAGCTGTTTCAGTAGTGCTTTCGCTTTGAGTAGATGGTTTATCTGTTTTTTTAGGTGTCTCGGCTTTTTTTACGTCTTTCTTTTTCGCTTCATTTGCGAGTTGCGTTTTTAACGCTTCTTGTTGCTCTTTTAATAATTTACTTTTTGAGCTTTCCGCACCCGATGTTTCAGAATCTACTTCTGCTTTTAAAACATTCAAGTCTGCTTGTTTTGCAACAAGATTTTGTTTTTCTTTTTCAAGCTGAGTCTTTGCTTTTTCTAAATTAGCTAAGTTCGTTTGGATATCTGATTTTTTACTTTCAACCAGTGCTTTATCTTCTTTTTGTTGTTTAATTAAATCATTGTTTGCTGTCATAATGGAAGAAATTGCTTGAACTCGTCCGACTGCATCTGTGATTGATTCTGAATTTAAAATTATATCAAGAATTTGAGTTCCTTGTCCGTTAACTTGAACATTTCTTCCTTGTTTTTGAATCGCTTCAGTTCGTTTGTTGATTCGCACGTCTAATGCAGCAATATCTTTTTTTAATTGTTCAGATTCTTTGATTAATGCTGTTTTTTGTTTGTTTAAAGTTATTCCTTCATCAAAAATTGAAGAAATTTCATCTTCTAAAGAGGCAATTTGCGCAACTACATCTTTTTGCTTTTCTTTTAATGCTGAAATTTCTTTGTCTTGTTGCTCTATTTTTTTATCAGTTGTCTCTGCTAACGAACTAATCGGTAAGATTGTCCCTGCAACTGTAACCATACTAACTATTAATAATGACAAATTCTTTTTCTTCACTATTAACCCTCCATTTTCTTTAACCATATCTTCACTAAAACTTACACTATAAATAATAGCATAAATCTTGTTAATTTAATCGATAAAAATATTACAGTTCTTTTCAATATAGTTACAAAAAGCAGTTCTGTGACAAATTTAATGTAAAAAAAAACCGAAAAGGATTACTTCCTTTCGGCTTTTTTACATTATTTTTCTAGTTCCCTTGATTCAATTTACGAATCAACTCATCGATGTGATTCCCATATTGAACCGATTCATCTTTTTCAAAAATCAGTTCCGGCGTTTTGTATAATGTCAACCGTTGTCCTAATTCTTTACGGATCAATCCTTTTGCTTTATCTAATCCTTGTTGCGCTTTTTGGTGATCAGAAGCTAGATCAGATAACAAACTGTAATAAATCGTCGCTTGTTGCAGATCGCCAGTTACTCGAACATCGGTAATTGTAATATCTTGCACACGTGGGTCTCTGACACGTTTTCTCAATATATCATTGATTTCACGCATGATTTCTTGACCTACTCGGCGGTCACGATAATTTGCCATACTGTTTCTCCTTCTTTCTTACTTTATTTGGTGTTATTGTTTGATTTCTTCCATAACAAAGCCTTCAATTACATCGTCAACTTTAAGATCATTGAAGTTTTCAACCATCGCACCACATTCAAAGCCAAGTTTCACTTCTTTGGCATCATCTTTGAAGCGTTTCAAGCTAGAAAGTTTGCCTTCAAAGATAACGATTCCGTCACGAATCACACGAACACCACTATCACGACGGATAGAGCCTTCTGTTACGTAACAACCAGCAATCGTTCCAACTTTAGATACTTTGTAAAGTTCACGAACCGTCATTTGACCCGTAATTTTTTCTTCAAATTCTGGATCTAGCATCCCTTTCATTGCTGTTTCGATTTCTTCAATTGCTTTGTAGATGATACGGTGTAAACGGATATCTACTTCTTCTTGATCTGATTGTTGTTTTGCTTGTGGTGTTGGGCGAACGTTAAACCCAATGATAAGCGCATTACTTGCTGCGGCAAGTGTTACATCACTTTCGTTGATTGCTCCAACAGCCGAGTGAACGATTTTCACGCGGACACCCGCAACTTCGATTTTTTGTAAGCTTGCTGCAAGAGCTTCCGCGGTCCCTTGTACATCTGCTTTGATAATGACGTTAACATCTTTTAATTCGCCTTCTTTTAGACTTTCAAACAAATTATCTAAGGTTACACGATTAGTAGATGAACGTTGCTCAAGTTGTGCACGTTTGCCACGTTCTTCACCTGCTTGACGCGCTGTTTTTTCATCTTCAAAGACCACGAAACGATCGCCTGCTTGTGGTACATCATTTAATCCAGTAATTTCAACTGGTGTTGCTGGACCTACAGCTTTGTCACGACGTCCAAGATCATTCGTCATAACACGAACGCGTCCAAATGTATTCCCAACAACGATTGGGTCCCCAACGCGTAATGAACCTTGCTGAACAAGCAGTGTCGCAACTGGACCTTTCCCTTTATCCAAACGTGCTTCGATTACTGTACCGATTGCGCGTTGTGTTGGGTCTGCTTTTAAATCTTCTACTTCAGCGATCAAAAGAATGTTTTCAAGTAATTCATCAATATTTTGATTGAATTTTGCTGAAATGTTTACGAAGATTGTTTCTCCGCCCCATTCTTCTGGAATCAAACCATGTTCGCTCAATTCTTGTTTTACGTGATCAGGATTAGCACCTGGTTTATCAACTTTGTTTACAGCTACGATAATTGGCACTTCTGCCGCTTTCGCATGGTTGATTGCTTCGACTGTTTGCGGCATTACACCGTCATCTGCTGCAACGACCAAGATTGTAATATCTGTTATACCTGCTCCACGCGCACGCATACTCGTAAAGGCAGCATGTCCTGGTGTATCTAAGAATGTAATTGGTTTTCCATCAATATCGATTTGGTAGGCACCGATGTGTTGAGTGATACCGCCCGCTTCACCTGAGGTTACACGCGAATTACGTAACGTATCAAGCAATGTTGTTTTACCATGGTCAACGTGTCCCATGATTGTTACAACCGGAGGACGTGTCACAAGATTTTCTTCAACTAGTGCTTCTGGTTCGAAGAATTTATCGATATCTGCGACATCAACTTGAACTTTTTCTTGTGGTTCCATTCCGTAATCTACTGCCAACAATTCAATCGTTTCTTTATCTAGGGATTGGTTTTGATTGACCATGACACCCATCATAAATAGTTTTTTGATGATCTCAGCTGGCTCACGGTGAATTTTCTTCGCGATATCTGCTACGTTCATTCCTTCTGTGTATTCTAGTACATCAGGCAATTCACGGAATTTACGTGCTGGAACTGCTGGTTTTGTTGATTCTTGGTATTTGCCTTTTTTGCCTTTTTTATTGAATCTATTACGGTTTTGGTTATTGTAGCCATTACGGTTACGGTTTTGACCGCCGCCTCCACCGAAACTATTGTTGCGGTTTCCAGTGTTCGTATTGTTTCGGTTTTGATTTCCTTGCGTGTTGCTGTTATTTTGTCCTTGTTGTGGACGATTTTGTTGTCCTGATTGTGTTGCAGCAGGACGGTTTTGGTTTGTGTTTTGAGTATTTCCTTGCGTGCTGCGGTTTTGTGTATTGTTACGATTTTGGTTGTTTTGTTGTCCTGATTGTGCTGGACGATTTTGCTGTCCTTGATTCGTACGGTTTTGAGTCATATTTTGGCTGCTTCCTTGCATGTTTCGATTTTGGTTGTTACGGTTTTGATTATTTTGTTGTCCTTGTTGTGCTGGACGATTTTGGTTATTTTGCTGTGGACGATTTTGTTGTCCATTTGGTTGTTGCGGTCTAGTTTGATTTTGGTTTGGTCTATTTCCATTTTGGTTAGCTGGCTTTTGATTTGCTGGTTTTGTTTGCCCTTGACCACTTTGCGCTTGTGGTTTCGCAGCGGGTTTTTGTTGTGTATTTGCAGGTTTATTTCCTCCAAATGAGTTGCGAAGCTTTGATTCGTCCTCAGAAGAAATTGCGCCCATATGGTTTTTCACATCCATACCTAGAGCATGTGCTTTTTCGACAACATCTTTACTCGATTGATTCATCTCTTTTGCTAGTTCATAAATTCTTTTTTTCCCCATGCAATCACCTTCCTAACCTTTGATTAGTTCCTTGAATTTCGTCGCAAAGCCCTGATCATTGATTCCAATCACCATGCGCGTTCTACCGATTGCGTGACTTAATTCTGAATGTAAAAACGACTCACTGCAAGGAACGTTATAATAAGAACATTTGTCCTTGATTTTTTTTCTTGTATTCTCACTAGCATCGCCAGCAACAAAAACGAATTTCGCTTTATTACTGCGGATATCACCGATTGTTAACTCTTCACCGGTCACTAGTTTTCCAGCTCTCATAGCCAAACCTAATAAATTCAGTACCTTTTCTTTAGCCATTGCCGAACAACTCATTACGTGCTTTTTGGTGTTCAACATAATCCAATAATTCTTGGTAGAAATCATCTGTCAACTTCGTTTCCAAGACACGGTCTAAAATGTGCTTGTCCCAAGCTTCTTGGACTTCTTTAGGCTCAAGTGAAACGTAAGCCCCTCGTCCTGGCAATTTCCCTGTAGGGTCGATTGCGACTTCGCCATCTTTCGAACGCGTGATTCGAACCAATTCTTTTTTCGGTTTCATTTCGCCTGAAACAACAGATTTACGCATCGGGATTTTTCTTTTTTTCATTTGTTTCCCTCCAAATCGTTAAACTTGTTCTTCGTCTTCGGCTGTTTTTTCTTCAAACTCGATATTTTCGTACTCATCAGCTGTTAAATCAGATGCGACAATCGCCTCATCATGTACTTCTTCTTCAGGAGTTTCTTCGTTTTCTGCATGTTCTGCATAGTAACTCTCCATTTCAGATTCAGGTTTGATATCAATTTTAAAGCCAGTCAATTTTGCAGCTAAACGTGCATTTTGTCCTCTTTTACCGATAGCCAGTGATAATTGATAATCTGGAACGACTACAGTACAAGCTTTATTGTTATTCGGGTCGAAAATAACATCTACTACTTGGGCTGGATTCAATGCGTTGCTGATGAAAACTGCTGGGTCTTCACTCCATTCAACGATATCCATATTCTCCCCTTTTAATTCGTTAACGATGGCTTGAACACGTTGGCCTTTTGGTCCTACACATGTCCCAACAGGATCGATATTCGAATCAGTTGAACGAACAGAAACTTTTGAACGATCTCCTGCTTCACGAGCAATGCTGACAATCTCTACTATTCCATCATACACTTCTGGGATTTCTTGTTCAAATAATCGCTTCAATAAATCTGGATGGCTACGGCTTACGAAAACTTGCGGGCCTTTTGAGGTATTTTCAACTCTCGAAACGTATACTTTAATACGATCATGAGGCTGATAAAACTCGTTTGGCATTTGATCTTGCTTTGATAAAACAGCTTCAATCTTTCCTAAGTTCACATAGATGTAGCGGCGGTCTTGTCTTTCAACGATTCCTTGCATAATGTCATTTTCATACGCACTGAATTCGTTATAGATAATGTTTCGTTCTGCTTCTCGAACACGTTGCAAAATAACTTGTTTTGCTGTTTGAGCTGCAATACGACCGAAATCTTTTGGAGTTACTTCAAAACGGATTTTATCACCCATTTCGTATGCTTTATTCACTTCCATCGCTTCTTTTAATGAAACTTCTAGTTGTGAATCAAAGACTTCTTCCGTTACTTCTTTAACAGCATAAACATGGATATTCCCTTTTTTACCGTCAAATTCAACTTCAACGTTTTGGGCTTGTCCATAATGTCTTTTGTATGCGGAAACTAATGCTGCTTCCAATGCATCAATCACAATCTCTTTAGAAATACCTTTTTCAGCTTCTAATGCATCTAGTGCATTTAACATTTCTTTGCTCATTTTTTTATCATTTCCTCCTACTGTCTAAATGAAAGGCGAACGGAGCTGCTCGACTTTTATCAAGTCGCTTATTGCATCTCGTGATAAGTCAAAACTGGAACGTTCTGCTTCGTGTTTTACTCAATTAAAACTGAATTGCTAAACGAGCTTTTGCAATGTTTTTTCGTTCAAATGTATAGTCTTTGACTCTTGTTTTGATTTTGACTGTCAAGGTCAACTGATCTTTGTCTATTGTTTTTAAAATACCTTCAAACTGTTTTTCACCATCGATTGTTTGATAGAGTGAAACATGAATGTATTCTCCAACTGCTTTTTCATAGTCGCTTTCTTTCTTCAACGGACGTTCAGCTCCCGGTGAGGACACTTCCAGGAAGTACGCTTGGGGAATCGGATCAGGATCCATAGCATCAAGCTTTTCATCTAGCTGCTCACTCACAAGTGCACAGTCTAAGATATCAATACCGCCTTCTTTATCAATAAAGACGCGGAGAAACCAGTCTCTTCCTTCCTTGACAAACTCTACTTCTACAAGTTCAAAATTTTGTTTTTCTAAGATTGGTGTGACTAACTCGGTAACAGTTTCCACAACACTACTCAAAATTTTCGCCTCCTTCGAGATTTATGTAACGTACTAGATTTTTAGCAAGCCTGATTCGTATAGCTAAATCATAGAAAGTGTCGATTGATACAACCAGACAACAAAAGTCAAGCAAATCGACGTTTTATCATACTTTCTTTCTATGTTATTCCATTAAAAAGAGTGAGCAGAAATCCGCTCACTCAAACTAGTATCATTACTTATAAGCTATTCTACCATAGATTTTCTGAAAACTCAAATCTACGTTATTACACCGCTATTATCTTTGCTTTATTTTTGTGTTTCACTCAAAGAAACATACTTCACTTTTCCATTCTTTTGTTTTACTATGAATAAGAAGATTTGAAAGGAGCTCCCTATGTCACAAACACAAGTAATCAAAGTAAACAAAGATACAATGAAAAAAATGCATGTCTATTATGAGAAAAATCGTTTAAATAAAACTGTGCCTTACACAGATTTCGTTGCCAGAGTTGGAAATACAACGATTACAGCTTATACCTCTGGTAAAGTCGTATTTCAAGGGGGGGATGCCGAAAAGATAGCAGCAAAATGGGGCAGTTCACTTGAAAGTAAAGGAACAAGTCGATCGACATCAAAAAAAGCAACAGCGTTACCTGCTAATTTCAGTCAACTTTCAGTCTTAGGTAGTGATGAAGTTGGCAATGGTAGTTATTTTGGCCCCGTAACAGTTTGCGCTGCTTACGTCGACAAAACGATGGTGGCAAAACTAAAAGCACTTGGCGTACGAGATTCCAAGGAACTGACTGATCCGCAAATAGTACAACTTTCAGCAGTCATCAAAGAACTGGTTCCTTATAGACTATTGATTGTTGAGCCAGAAAAATACAATCAGATCCAGCCAAAATATAATGCGGTTCATATGAAAGTCGCATTACATAATCAAGCAATCCATTTATTATTGAACGACATCGCACCAACGAAACCAGACGGTATTTTGATCGATCAATTTACACCTGAAGCCAATTATAAAAAGTATGTACGAAGTGAACAAAATCAAGTCAATGAAAAATTATTCTTCATTACAAAAGGTGAGCAATATCATGTAGCAGTAGCAGCGGCTTCAATCATTAGCCGAGCGGCTTTTTTAGAAGAACTAGATAAAGAATCCAAAGAATTAGGAATGAAAGTTCCTTCTGGTGCGGGCGCTGTTTCTGATAAAGTTGCAGCGAAAGTGTTGGCTAAAGGTGGGATGACATTACTAAGTAAATATGTGAAACTTCATTTTGCAAATACAGAAAAAGCGAAAAAATTGCTTCAAAATGAAAGAGCCTGAGACAGAAGCTTATTTCCCAAGGGATTGCTTCTGCTCTCGCCTTTTATTCGCAACTAGGGTGTGAAACAAAAGTGATTTTTACTTTTGTCCCACACCCTTTCTATTCCGCTTCTTGAATTTCTTTATCTAAATCAGCATAATCAATGGCTGTATGAATAAATGTTTCATCATTTTTGGGAAAATGTTGAAATAATGAGTCCATGGGTTCAATCTCAATCACCCCTGATTCCAATTCAAAATCTATCAGGTGTCCGCCAAACGTTTGCTTGTCGTCTATAAAATGCAAATGAAACTCTGCTGCTGCAACACCTTGAAATAGTTCCGGTGTGAAGAAGCCAAGTATAGTGCCAGTAACCATTTCTTTTTCAAACTCAGGCTGTTCTTTGGATACTTCAACCAATCGTTTATAAGGTTTTTGCTGTTTGGGCATCACTCGAATATGGACTGTTTTAAATTTCCCATGAATTTTGATTGCATGAAAAAGGTTTTCGCTCTTTAAATGTTCGCTGATTAATTTATTTGTTTTTGAATAATCTATAGGACCAGCCACTGGAAAAGTGATTGTTGGTTTAAATGTAGTCACAGCTGCATAAGGTGTTTCTTGTTTGCCATCTAGTGCAACCAAGGCCCCATCTTCCCTTCCTTGAAAAGCTTTCCCCTCTAAAATGATTAACTCCCCATCTAAACCGGATAAAGTACCGATCCCAAAATCACCTTTTTTTAAAATATTAGTGATTGTTTCAGTCCCATCCATCAAGCCTGCCATTAAAGCTCCTAAAGTTCCGTGCTGATATAAGACTGTTTCTTTTGTCATTGTTATCACCTTTCTAATAAAATTGATCTGGTAAAATCGTTTCGCCAAGTTTTTCGTTATCTTGGTAATCAATTGGAATATCGATCACAACAGGTCCTTCTGTTTCAATTCCTTTTAAAATTGCTGCTTTTAATTCTTGGACATTCTCAGCGCGTAATCCTTTGGCTCCAAAAGCCTCAGCATATTTCACAAAATCGACGGGTCCAAAGTCCACACCAGAAATTCGATGATATTTAAGTTGCTCTTGAAATTCAACCATGTTATAACGTCCGTCATTCCAAATCAAATGAATGATATTTAATTTTTTTCGGACTGCCGTCTCAAGATCCTGAGCAGAAAACAAAAAGCCACCATCCCCTGAAATTGATAGTATTTGCGTGTTTGGTCGAACCAATGCTGCTGAAATCGCCCAAGGAAGAGCAACACCTAATGTCTGCATCCCATTACTAAAAAGTAAATGTCTTGGCTCATAACTTCTAAAATGACGAGCCATCCAAATATAATGACTCCCTACATCAACAGTGACTGTCATATCGTCTGTTACTATATTTTGCAATGTTTCGATCACTTCTAGAGGGTGAATCAATCCTTTTGTTGTCCCCTCTTTCACATCGTCTCGTTTAACCAGTTTTTCATGCAATGAATCCAAATATCCTATCGCTTTATCAGATAATCCTTTCGCTTCAATACTTGGTAAAAGAACGGTTAATGTCTCAGCAATGTCGCCGATCAGTTCTCGTTCCGGTTGGAAATATTGGTCGATTTCAGCCGGTGTATCATCAATTACTATAATCGCCGAATCTCCTTCTGCATTCCAATTTCTAGCCTCATATTCTATTGGATCATAGCCGACCGCAATCACCAAATCACTGCGTTTTAATAGCATATCACCTGGTTGATTACGAAACAAACCGATTCGTCCGAAGAAGTGGTCTTCTAATTTTCGAGAAATCACTCCTGCAGCTTGGAACGTTTCAACGACTGGAATGTTCGTTTTCTCAACGATTTCGCGAATTGCCTTTGCTTCTTTATCTGTAGAGGCACGCATCCCGACCAATAACACAGGCAGCTCAGCCGCTTGAATCCGTTGTGAAAGGTAGTCGATATCTTTTGATGAAGCAGAGCCGATTTTCGGATCACTCAATGGTTTTATGCCGACAGATTCTACTGGAGCATCAACTACATCTTGCGGAATACTGATAAAACTAGCTCCTTTTTTTGACGACTTTGCCAATCGATAAGCATTTGCTAAGACTTCAGAAATGGTCTCTGGATCTTGAATTTCTGCACTGTACTTCGTGATTGGCTCGAATAAAGCAGCATTGTTCATACTTTGGTGGGTTAATTTTAATAAGTCTCTTCGTTTTACTTGACCACCGATCGCCAGTACAGGATCGCCTTCTGCTGTAGCCGTTACTAACCCTGTAGCGAGATTACTCGCACCTGGACCACTCGTTGCAACAACTACACCTGGATTTCCAGTCAAGCGACCAACGGCAGCTGCCATAAAGGCTGCATTTTGTTCATGACGCGTTACGATCAATTCTGGGCCATCATCGACTAACGCATTAAACAGACCATCAATCTTTGCTCCTGGAATTCCAAAGACATAATCGACTTGATGATTTTTCAAGCTCTCAACAATCACTTCGGCACCATTTCTGCTTTTATCCATTACGTGTTACACCCTTTCTGAAATCATGTTTCATTAAACCAATTCCCTTATACAAAAAAGAATATAAAGAATCTACATTAAGGAAAACCGTATTTTATAGTACAGTTACAAAACCTGTATCAATTTCAATTATAGCATGTTGCCTATTATTTGTTTAATCATTTGATCCCAAAAAATAAGAGAACATCGAAACATAAAGGTTCATGCTTTCCGATATTCTTTCTAAATCATTAGATAGCAATTATTTGAGGCTATGTTTAAGAAAGAGTAAAGAAAATAGTACGTAGTCATTTTCCACTCTTTTCAACTCGACCGCTATACCCCTCTAGAAAACGGAATTTTCTACTTTAAATAACAAGTATATCCGTTTCAGATCGACATATTATAAAAAAATTAATATTTACTTTATTGACTTTAACGAAGATATTCACTATATTTAGGGCGATCTGAATAACTTGTTAGGTGAGGCTCCTATGGAAACACAGGCTACTGCTCAAAAATGTCGAAAGACAGGAATGGGTAGGACAGGAATTGTCGAATTAAGGCTTTTCACAAAGTAGCTAAAAGCTCTGCTTTTTACGTTTCATAGTGCTAAAACTCAACGATGAGAATGATGAAAAGCTCTTTTTGTGCTGAAATCAATCCACCTTCGCTGAGTTATTCTAAGCGAAGGTTTTTTGTTTTGATAGATAATGTTGACAGAATTTTACTTCCAGGAGGTGGATATACAAATCGAAGGAGAAAACATCTCTTCATTGTGATTTAATGGTTTAGAGATACTTCTTTTAATTTTGACTTACTGTGATTCATTATTTTAGTATAAAGATCTTTTTGTCCCCCATCTAAATCAATTCCTAATGCCAAACTTTATTTGATGATCAATTAAAATGATTAGCGAGGAATAAACTATGAAAACTGGAATAAAATGGTTAATTTGTATAATTCTTTTTGTTCTCTTGATTTTTACAGGAATTGGGAGTTACACCGCAATAAATTTTCATAATGGAAAAAAAATGGCTCAATCCCAAGTGAATAAGAGCAAGAATACTAACTTCTCTGGTGATCAACAGACAAATCTGAAAGAGATCACGATTATGTTAATTGGTGATGACGGTCGTGAAGATGATGAAGATGGCGGACGTGCTGATACATTAATGGTCGCCCACTACAACAGTGAAACAAAACAACCAAAATTAATATCAATCATGAGAGATTCTTATGTGTCAATACCTGGACATGGATTAGAGAAAATCAATGCTGCTTACGCTTACGGCGGAGCCGAATTAACACGAAAGGTCCTCAATGACTCATTTGGTTTGCCAACCAATTATTATATTTCGGCAGATTTTACTCATTTTGTTCAATTAATCAATGAACTTTATCCAAAAGGGATTGAAATCGATGCAGAAAAAGATATCAACCTAGACAATGTCGACATCAAAAAAGGCAAACAACTCATGGATGGTAACACGTTATTACAGTATGCTCGTTTTCGAATGGATGAAGAGGGCGATTTTGGTCGAGTAAGAAGACAACAACAAGTTATGGACGCACTGGCAAAACAATCTAAAGATGCTGTCTCCTTCTTACAACTTCCGAAAATAGCGGGCGAAGCGGTCGGTTACTTAGATACGAATATCCCCACTGATTTTCTTATAGATTTAGCAAAAGATTTTCTATCAGGCAATGTCAAAACGCTTGAAACTTTATCTGTACCAGTTAAAGGGAGCTGGTCATTTAACGATTATACTGATGCTGGCAGTGTCTTAGAAATAGACGAGAAACAAAATGAAGAAGCTATTCATAGCTTTTTGGATGATGGGGCAGCGAAATGAAACAATCCAAGAGATTCTCTAAGATGCACTATTTAGATTTTTATGTTTTGATCCCTTATTTTATTTTGTCAATCATAGGTATTTTAATGGTCTATAGTTCAAGTTCCTATCAATTATTAGATAGTGACCTTGGAACGTCGAGTAAAGCAATCAAACAAACGATGTATTTTCTTTTTAGTATCGTGTGTATGAGTTTTGTTTATCGGATTAACTTGTCCGTTCTTCGTAAACCTAAAATGATGTATGTTATTTTGGCGATGACGTTCTTATCTATTGTTGCTTTGCCCTTTATTGGAACAAGTGTTGGTGGTGCTAAGCGCTGGATCAATCTAGGCGTACTTTTGTTTCAACCATCTGAGTTAGTTCCTTTAGTACTCGTTCTTTATTTAGCTGCAAACTTGGCTAAAACAGACACGCTCGTTCCTTTTAGGTTCAAAGATCATAAACGTTCTTTATTTGTGGCTATGTTCTTTATGTTTTTTGTAGCTTTACAACCAAATATTGCTGGAGCGTCAATGATTTTTATCCTTGTTTTAGTCTTGTTTTTATCCAGCGGACTATCTCCTTTATTTATGTCGATAGCTTTAATTGGTTTCATTGCGATAAAACGTTTAGGAACCGTTCTTTTATTGTCGATTCCAACAAATTGGATGCCTGAAAAATTCGGGTATTTAGTAACCCGTTTCGAAGTGATGCAAAATCCTTTCATTGATCCGACTGGCAAAGGGTTTCAAACGTCAAATGCTTATTATGCCATGCATAATGGTGGTTTTTGGGGCTTAGGTTTAGGCAATAGTATTCAAAAAAAGGGGTTCCTGCCAGCTGCTGATACAGATTTTATTTTTGCCATTTGTATCGAAGAGCTGGGATTGATTGCTTCTTTAGGGATTTTATTTTTAGTATTCTTTATGGTTGCTCGTTTATTTTTACTTGCGATAAGATCAAAAATCCTTTATTACTCCTATCTTTATATTGGTTGTGGGATGTTACTTTTACTTCAAGTATCCGTAAACGTAGGGAGCTTGTTAGGGTTTATCCCTATGACAGGATTGACATTCCCTTTCATCAGTTATGGTGGATCTAGTTTGCTGATATTGAGCATTACACTTGGTATTGCATTGAATGCCCGTGCGACGGAAATGAGAGAAATAGGGAAGCAAAAAGGAGAACTGGCATGAGACAAAACGTAAATCCAAATAGTGAACCTGTGAATTATGCGCTTCTTTTACCTGTTTTTCTTTTGATAGTTGTCGGCTTTATTGCCCAGTATGGCGCATTTTATGCAGATCCGTCTGTTGAATCAATTACTCCTTTGATGATAAAACAACTTCTATGGACTATCTTAGGCATTGTGGCAATGTTTATCACGATGTTTATTCCAATTAAATATTTGTGGAAATTTACTCCTACACTTTATGGTTTATCGCTGTTACTAATGAGTTTGCTGATAAAATTTCACGACCCAGTTATGGCCGCCGCAACTGGTACCAAACGTTGGATTCGACTAGGACCACTCTCATTTCAGCCATCAGAATTCATGAAACTTGGCTATATTTTGATGTTGGCCTATGTCGTGACAAGAAGACGGCAGAAGGCCTCAAATCCTTCTACTTTGAAAGAAGATTTCCGATTATTAGGGGAATTATCCCTTGTCAGTCTACCTGTTTTTGCTTTGATGTTTTATCAAAAAGATTTTGGTACAAGTTTAGTATTTATTTCGATATTTCTTGGTGTGGTGCTTGTTTCTGGTTGTTCTTGGAAAATTTTAACGGTTGGATTTGGGATTTTAGGTGTGATTGGTGTTAGCGGTATTTTGTTGGTTTTAACGGAACGAGGCCAAGCTATCCTTTCCTATCTTCATTTTCAGCCCTATCAGTTTAATCGAATCCATGCTTGGCTGAATCCTTTCGAATATGCAGACTCCATTTCATTTCAACAAGCTCGTGGGTTAACAGCTATCGGATCTGGAGAGATGTTGGGAAAAGGACTGACCGATCTACAAATTTATGTTCCTGTTAGAGAGTCCGATATGATTTTCACTGTGATTGGTGAAGCCTATGGTTTTATAGGAACTTGTACCTTGATTTTGCTGTTCTTTTATCTCATTTATCAAATGCTGATCTGTACGCTCAATGCAAAACGAGAGTTTTATGCGTATATTACGACTGGTGTGATTATGTATTTCTTATTTCACATATTAGAAAATATTGGCTCTAATATTGGTTTACTTCCTTTGACTGGGATTCCTTTACCCTTTATTAGTCAAGGTGGTACAGCTTATTTGGCTAATTTTATTGGGGTTGGGTTGATTCTTTCGATGTATTATCAGAAAGAAAAAAACTAGTCTGTTGTTTTAACTCTATAGTGAGAAGTGTACATGATACAAAACAAGGAGGTCGCGATTATGCTCCCTCCTTCTTCTGTTACAATTTAAAATGGCTCTATACTTTCTGATGTTGGTGAACAATCACCGGCATCTTTTTTAATGCAAAATACTAGAAAAGACACCCTGATATCCTTTAGAATTAAGTCGACGAAAACCAATCAAAAGGGGAAATCAAGATGTCCTAT